>JAPOYV010000083.1 GCA_026706385.1 Gammaproteobacteria bacterium | reverse complement strand
CTCGGCGACGATCATGGTGGCCGCGCTGGCGTCGATGTTCGTACTCGGCTCGCAGAGTGCGTCGAGTTTCGCCACCTACCTGCTCGCCCTGTACGTGCTGGCGGCGGCTCCACAATGGCGATCCCTGTTCCTGGATTGGGGCTTCCTGGCGCTCGTCGGCCTGCTCGTCTACCTCCCCCTGACCAGCCTCTGGTCGACACCGTGGGACCCCCGCGGCGCACTCAGCCAAGCGACCCGGGCGGTGCTGGTGCTCGCCTTCGTGGTGTCGATCGCCGAATGCATGCAAGTGGACTGGTTCCGCCAGCGCATGACCTGGGTCGTCAGCGTCGTCGGCGCAGTGGCGGCCGCCGCCGCGATGTGGGTCTTCTTCGCGACGCCGCCCGAGGACGGTCGCCTGAACGGACTCGGGCAACTCGATACCCACGTTGCGGCCGGCATGGTGTTCGCCGCGGCCGCCATCTGCGGGCTGAGCTGGCTTTTGGACGCCGGGTCGTCGCCATCGGTCAAGGCCAGGGTCGCTGTGATCGTAGGTGTCGCCGTACTGGTCGTGGGCGTCGCCCTGACCGGTTCCCGCAACGCGATGGCGTGCGGATTGCTCGGCGTCGGGGTGGTCTTCATCGCCCGGCGCGCACCGAGCGCCTCGCAGTGCGTCGCCTGGGTGGCTGGCCTCGCTGCGGCGCTCGGCGCTGCCCTGATTGCCGCCTACGCCTTCGTACCCGGGGCCGACACCCTCATCCTGCCGCGCGGGGACAGTCTCCGATTGGGAATCTGGTCCTACTACGCGGAGCGCATCGGCGGAAGTCCATGGTTCGGGCTGGGCATCCTGACCGACGACCTCACCGAAGTCGACGGGTTGCAGGTTCTGCATCCGCACAGCCTGTTCCTGGCTGTCGCGTGGCAGGGCGGCCTGGTGGGCCTGGCGCTCATGGTTGTCGTCATCGGCACAACGCTTAAGACCTTGCTGCGTCACTTCGCCGCCGCGGAAGCCAAGCTCGGCCTCGCGATCTGGGCCATCGGACTGCCCGGCTATCTCATCGACGGCCACGAACTGGTCGACAAGATCGGCTGGACGTGGCTGCTGTTCTGGCTCCCGGTGGCGATCGGGTTGGGCCTGCGCGCCGGGAAAGGGCTCGGGGACGCGCGACGTTTCGGGCCGTTCGCGGCTCCGACAACGTGATGACCGTGCCCGCCGCCGGCAACGCCTTCGTTCAGTGGGGCATAGCCCACCTTGTCGTACTCGGTCTGGTGGTCGCCACACCCGTCTTGCTCAGCGTATTCGCGCGACGATGCTCGGCCTCCGTCACCAGGGCCATTTGCCTAGTCTTCGCGATCTTGCTCGTCGGCAACGTGGCAGGGCATTGGATCTGCCGCCTCGCCACGGTCGGCGTCGAAGAGTTTCTTACGCGGCACCTGCCCTTGCACATCTGCGGGATCACGGTGTTCGTGCTTGCCGCGGCGCTCGTGTTCCGGAATGAACGGGCCTACGAGGTCGCCTTCTTCTGGGGCCTCGCGGGGACCGCCAACGCGCTGCTCACGCCGCAACTGGAGGTCGGCTTCCCCGAGTACCTGTTCTTCCACTTCTTCATCGGCCACGGCGGCATTGTCGCGGGAGTCCTGTTCGCGACCTGGGGGCTGCGCATGCGACCAACGTTCGCGTCGCTGCTGCGGGCCTATGGATGGCTGGCGGCGCTGTTCGCGGTGCTGCTCGTCGTCAATCCGTTGCTAGGCAGCAACTACATGTTCCTTAAGGAGCCGCCGCAGTCCGCATCGCCGTTCTTCTTCGCACCGTGGCCGTATTACATACCCGTTCTGGCGGCGGTCGGGTTCGTGTTCTTCTGCGCGCTGCTCGCGCCGTTCAAGGTCGCCGACTGGGTGCGGGCGAGGCGCCGTCAAAGCGACCGTTGATCGCGAGGCCGACAACGCGGCCTTCCTTCAGCGGCGAGTAGGTGGAATCGACCAGGCCCGAGAGGTCGAAGTCGCTGCGCCGGAACACGGTGTCGAGCAGGTTGCGTGCGTACAACGTCAACGACAATGCCGACGACGGTGCCAGCTCGAGGCTCGCCGCCACCAACTCCCCGCCGTCGAGCGTGCCGCGGTTGTCGTCCGTGATCTCGCTGTCGTCGCGATGCGCGGCGTCGAGTCGCGCCGTCAGTCGGCCGAACCCGCCGAGGTCGCGTCCATAGCGAACGCCGAGTCCGTAGCTAAGCGGTGCAAGGCGCGGCAACGCGAGTCGTTCGTCGCCGAATGTCGATCCATCGCCGTCGAGATCGTGCCGGACGCGGTCGTAGCGGCCGTCGGCAAGCCCAAGAAACGCCTCGATTCGCACGGACTCGCTTAAGTTCAGGACGATTTCCGCTTCGATGCCTCGGATCGTCGCATCGGCGGTGTTCGCGGTGACCTGAAAAGCGCCGGCCGTGGCGTCCGCGCGGGTGACTTGACGCTGCAGGTCGGTGACGATGCTGTGAAAGGCCGCGACGTTCAACCGGCCGCGGCCGTCGGCGACTTCCGCCTTGAAGCCCACCTCGAAGGCATCCTGCTCCTCTTCGTCGAACGGGCCCGGTGCGGCGACGGGCGACGTGTTGCGCAGGTTGTAGCCGCCACTGCGGAAGCCCCGGGTGTAGTGGCCGTAGAACTGCCTGCCCGACCCCAGCCAGCGCTGCAAGCCGACCTTGGGCGTCAAGTTGCGCCACCGGTCGCCATCGCGGAAATCGAAGCGGCACCGCGTGTCGGCGATACCCGCGTCGGCAACACAGGTCGCGTTGCCGGCTGTCGCGACTTCGACATCCTTGCGTTCCACGGTGTAGCGCCCGCCCACGTTGAGGATCCATCCATCCGCCAGCTCGAACTCGTTGCTCCAGAACACGCCCGCGGTCCAGTGCTCCTGATCGCCGCCGAACGGCGCTCCCCACGTGCTTCCGAGCGCGCGCCGCTCCCGGTAGCGGATGTCCTGCGCGAAGACGTAGCCGCCGAGCGTGGTCTGCCACCGACCGCGAAACCACCCCGTGTAGCGCAGTTCGTTGCTGACCTGCTCCTGCTCGGTGAACGCGAGCAGGTGGAAGATCGGCTCGGCCGTGGAGTCGATGTCGGCCAGCGACTCGTGGCCGACCGAACGCCAGCCGAACACGTTGGTCACCTGGCCAGAGCCTGGCAGCGCCCGCCGATTCGCCTCGACGATGGCGTGCTGCCAGTCGACAGCCGAGAAGCCCGGCTCGTCGATGGCGAGGCCGAAGCCTCCGAATCGCCGGCGGTTCTGGGTCGCGGGACCGTCGCCGTCCGACGTGCCGCGCTCGTAGGTGACGGTCACGTCGAGTGCATCGGACGGGGTCCAGGTCAGAACCGGCCGCAGCACCCGCGCCCGCTCCGCGCCCACATGGCCGCCCTGCGGCGCGGC
This sequence comes from Gammaproteobacteria bacterium, assembly GCA_026706385.1. Lineage (GTDB taxonomy): Bacteria > Pseudomonadota > Gammaproteobacteria > Pseudomonadales > Azotimanducaceae > VXYL01. Next base: position 1,508 of record JAPOYV010000083.1, on the reverse strand, counting down.
ATTGCGGAACCAGCCGGCATCGTCGCGGGCGGAGGCCGACAACCGCGCTTTGATCCTGCCATCGGCGGACGCGTTCTCGATGCTCCCAGTCAAGCGCCTGTCCAAGCCGGTCTCGACGCGCAACGCGGCCGCGCCGGAGAGGGACCCGCTCGGACGCCGCGAGCGCAGCAGCACGGCACCGCCGGTCACGTTGCGGCCGAACAGGAGCCCTTGCGGCCCGCGCAGCACCTCCACGGCTTCGAGATCCAGCATGTCCACAATGACGCCGTAGTTCATGCCCAGGTAGACGCCGTCGACGAAGACGCCCACGGTCGGATCGATGGACGGGATCGAGCCGGCGACGCCGAGGCCCCGGATCGAGAAGTTCGCGATGCCCTTGCCCGTGCCGATGCCGTCGAGAGCCACGTTGGGCAACGCGTAGCTCAGGTCCTCGATGTCGGTCGCCTGTCGCGCCACAAGGTACTCGGTGGTGAGTACGCTGACGGCGGTAGCGACGTCCTGGGCGGCCTGGGCTTCACCCTTCTTGGTGGCCGTGGTCACCACGACCTCGAGCACGGGGGCGTCGGCCACGGATTGCGCCGAGGCCGGGCCCGCGAGGAGCAGAGCGATCAGGTAGCGCAATCCCAAGGCGCGTTCTTGTCGCGATCAGACCTTGTCGCGAGAGAGCTCGACGACCAGTGCGTCGTCGCCAACGTCGCGGATGCCGACCTCGTAGCGAACGGCATCGTCGAGCGTGTAGGCGCCCGTGTTGACGTGTGGATACTGCTCGCTGACGTGATGCACCGTGATCCGGTGCGGCCCCGGGACGATCCCGTGGGATGCCGGAATCGTGAACTTCCCGTCCTCGCCCTTCGACGTCCGCGTCCGGGCAGACGGCGCGTTGCAGTCGAGCGGCTCGAGGGTGACCCAGGCCATGCCCATCGCCGCGCCGTCCAGGGTGACCCGGCCGCTGACGCCCTGGCGCTCGCGGCCGGTCAGGAAGCCCGAGCGGCGCAACCAGTTGACGAGCAGCATCGGCCAATCGCTGAAATCGGGATCGCCCGGCGCGATTCCCGTGCCGTGCTCGCCGTAGCCGTAGATGTGCAGTTCGGCCTGCACGCCGGCCGTTCTGAGCGCGTCGTAGAAGAGCGTCGACTGGTGCGCGGGCACGATCGCGTCCTCGTGCGTGTGGACCAGGAACGTGGGCGGCGTCTCGGCATTCACGTTGACGTCCGCGGGCGTGTACTCGTCCGCCTTGCGACCGCGCAGGATGCCGTTGGTCACGGCGTACACGGGCACCAGGAAGTCCGGGCGGCTCGATTCGCGCTCCACCGGATCAGCCGCGTGCGAATCGCCTCCGTCCCATTGCGTCCCGACGGCCACGGCGAGGTGGCCTCCTGCCGAGAACCCGAGAAGGCCGATGCGGTCCTTGGCGACGCCGAATTCGGTGGCGCGTTGGCGCACCAGGCGCACCGCCCGCAAGCCGTCCAGCAGCGAGACCGACGAATGGTAGCGCTCGCCGACACGGT
>JAPOYV010000113.1 GCA_026706385.1 Gammaproteobacteria bacterium | reverse complement strand
CGAACATCCTCGCCATCGCCAGATGGACATCCAACGCCGGTCGCTTCACGGATCGACCCGTTTCACCCTCACAATCTCATTGGACAACGGTGAGGGCGAAGCACCTTGTCCTTGCGGGCGGGGAGGCCCGCGTACCACTGCACCGTGCGACGGATCAGTCCGGGTTGCCCCGCCGTGCCTTGTTCAGCCGATAGTGCTCGAAAGCGCGTTCCACCATCGGTCTCCGGCGACCTTCGGGCACCTTGAGAGCGAAGTCCGGGTCGCGTTCCCCCTGGGCGGAGGTGATGTGCATCAGGTGCGCGGCGGTGATGTGGGCCTGGAAGCCCTGCGTATCCTGCATCTGGTTGACCGCAGCCTTGATCATGCGCAGTTGGAACGGGTCGTTACGCGCGATGCGTTCCGCGTAGGCGATGACCTCGTCCTCGAGCGTATCCGCCGGAACGACGCGGTTGACGAGGCCGAGTTCGGCGGCCTCCGCGGCGTCTACGAAGCGGCTTTCGTAGAGCAACTCCTTGGCCTTGCGCGGATGCATGTCCCAGGGCACGGAGAAGTACTGGAAGTTCGAACCCAGGAACATCGCGGTGTCGGCGGCATAGATGATGTCCATCGCGCTCGCGATGATCCAGCCGCCGAAGATGCAGTAGCCCTGCACGCCCGCGATCGTGGGCTTGGGGACGTTGCGCCAACGCATCGTCTTGTCGACGAACTGCTCACGGGAGTGATCGAAACGACCGCGCACCCCGTCCTGCTGGGGTCGCTGCTCACGGTCGGCGAGTTCGTCCGGCGTGCCGAGGTCGTGGCCGCCGGAGAAATGCTCGCCGGCGCCGAATAAGGCCACGACACGCACGTTCGTGTCTTCCGCCGCGGTGCGGAAGGCATCGTCGAGATCTTCGAGCAGCCGACGGCTCTGGGCGTTTCGATAACGTGGCCGGTCGGTGGTGATGCGTGCGACGTGGTTGGCGACTTCGTAGCGCACGGTCTCGTATGCCATGGCCTCCTCCTTCAGCGTGTTTCCTTGGGCGGCAAGGGGCCTTTGCCGGTGACGCCTTGCTCGACCAGTTCGCGATAGCGCCGCTCCGTCATGCCCAGCAGGTCGTGGAACACCTCGAACGAGTGCTGCCCCTGCAGTGGCGCGTGGCGACTGACCGCGACCGGGCTGTGGCTGAACTGCACCGGGCAGCCCGACTGCCATGTGGCGCCCGCCTCCGGGTGATCGACGCATACCAGGTGACCGCGAGAGCGCAGGTGGGCGTCGGCCACGACCTCGCGCGCATCCTTGACGGCGGCGGCAGGGACGCCGCCTTCGGCAAGCGCAGCCGCAAGCTCTCCCTTGTCGCGCGATCCGGTGCTCCGTGCAATCGCCGCGTCAAGTTCCGCTTCCCGCGCCTTGCGCTCCTCGTTGGTCAGCCACACGGCCGCGTCGAGGCCGAGGATCTTGGCGAGCGCGGCGAACTGGGCGTCCGTTTCCGCTGCGACAGCGACCCACTGATCCTCGCCGTCGCACGGGTAGATCCCGTGCGGCGCGTAGAGGGGATGTCGATTGCCTTGGGCACCGCGGACGGTCCCGGTGGCCTCGTACTCGAGCCAGGCATCTCCGATGAACGTGAAGTTGGCCTCCTGCATGGAGAGGTCGATGAACTGGCCTTCGCCCGTGCGGTCGCGATGCAGGAGCGCCGTCACGATGGCCGCGAAACCGCAGATCCCGGCGACCGGATCCGGGTACATCTGACCCGAGTTCTGCGGCCGTTCGCCTTCGTAGCCGAGAAGGGCGGACATGCCGGACGACGGTTCGATGGTGCCGCCGATGCCGGGCACGTGGGTCCACGGCCCGATCCCGCCATAGGCCGAGAGGCTTGCCATCACCAGGTCCGGCTTGATCGTGCAGAGCGTCTCGTAGTCGATGCCCAGTTTGCCCATCACGCGCGGCGAGAAGTTCTCGCCGACGAAATCGACGTGCGCCAACAGATCCTTGAAGAGGCCGACGCCTTCCGGGGTCGCGAGGTCCACCGTGATGCAGCGCTTATTGAGGTTGACCGAGTTGTACAGCGGATTGCAGTTCCAGGCGTGCTTCGCGGTCGCCAGGTCCTTCAGCGCCTCAGGGATCGGGTTCTGGTACGTGCCTCGCCAACTGTCCAAGCGGCCACGCGTTTCAAGCTGGATGACATCCGCGCCAAGCAGGGCGAGCAGCTCAGTGGCATACGTCCCTGCCCAGGCCTGGGTGAGCACGAGACCCCGGAATCCAGCCAGCGGCCCTTGCCCGTCCGCTCCCGCTCGGACCGGCGTCTTGGTGGCGAACCCGCCGGACCGGTACGTGGCGTCGTTTGCCGCGACGTCGGGCATCTCGTGTTTGAGGTGCCAGGGCGAGACTGTCATGCGCGCGAACGGACCCGGAAAGCGCGTCCCTGAGCCCGGCATCTCGCGGAAGAAGCCCCTCGCGACGAGCTGCGCGTTCTCGCCCATCTCGTCGATTCGGTACGCCGGTCCGGCAACGACGCGCTCGGCGCCGAGCGCATCGAAGAGTTCCGCGCGCGTCCACTCCGCCATGGCGGCTTCGACCCGCGCCGTGTAGCGGCTGCGGTGCTTCTGCCGGATTCCCGGCTGCTGCAGCTCCTTGTCCTCCGCCAGGTCGAGCAAGCCGAGCACGGTCATCGCCTTGCGCCAGAACAAGCCCCGCGACAGCGTCAGCGCGAAGTAGCCGTCGCGCACCGGCACCGGTCCGTCGTTCATCGTGACGGACTCGCGGCGTGGCGCAACCACGCCCGCGTACTGCCACCTGAGCGCAGCCGGGGCGAAGGTCGACACCAGCACCTCCTCTTCGGACACGTCGATGACCTGGCCTCGACCGTCGCTCGCCGCGCGCTCGATGAGAGCCGCGACGATCGAGCCGTAGGCCATCGTCCCCGCCTGGTAGGCCGCTTGGTAACCGCTGCCCTTGAGCGGCGGGCGATCCTTGAGGCCGTTGACGCTCGCCCAGCCCGACCGGGCGTAAGCGGTGAGGTCGTTGCCGCTGCGCCGCGATGGGGCCGCCTCGAGACCGCAGGGCGTGATGGCGCAAACGACCGCGCTGGGATTCGTTTGGGCCAGTTCAAGCGCGTCGCGATCGGCCACGATCACGTCCGCCTCGGCGATCAGCGTCGCGCGCTCATCAGGAGGCGCCGAGCGCTTATTGGCCAGGAAGTACCGTGCCGTCGTGCTGCGGCCGTCCGGATCGAAGGGCGGATGTTGGCGCAACGGATGTCCACGACCCGGTTCGACCATCACCACGTCGGCACCGTAGTCGGCCAACAGTCGAGAGCACCACGCCGTGGACGCGCGTCCGCCTAGGTCGACGACACGCAGTCCGCCCAAGGTCGCATCGGTCACGCCGTATTGCCCAGAAACTCGTCGATCACATCGACGCAGATCCCAAGCTGGTCGTGATGCGTCCAGTGTCCTGCGTCCTCGATCTCGTAGAGCCGGACATCCTGGAAGTGCCGCAGCGTGTCGTCCTGCCCGATGCGGTGCGGATAGCCCTGGTGCGAATTGACGATCAACACCGGGCAGGTGATGCGCTGCCAGAGCGCCACGAGGTCCTCGTTGGGGATGTCGTACGGACGCGGCGTGCGCGTGTAGTTGTCGAACTTCCAGGTGTACGTGCCGTCCTCGTTGAGGTTGCTGCCGTGGATGGTCAGGTGACGCGCCTGGTCCGGTGACAGATGCGGGTTGGTGTCCTGCATGCGCTGATAGGCATCCTCCAGCGTGCCGTAGCGGCGCGGCACCCGGGCCGACAACGCGTAGTTGTTGTCGATCCAATGCCGCAAGCGCTCGTCCGGCGGATCCGCGTCGCGCGGGTAGAGACCGACGCCCTCGATGATCACCAGTCGGGTGACCAGGTCCGGATAGGCACCGGCAAAGACCGATGCAATCGTGCCGCCGAGCGAGTGGGAGACGATGGTGACCGGAGGTAGGTGCCGCTGGCGCACCAGTTGGGCAATGTCCTGGACGTATTCCAGGTAGGCGTACGGGCTGCCGAGCGACCACTCGGAGTCCCCGTGGCCGCGCAGATCGGGCGCGACGACGTGGTAGCGGTCGCGCATCGATTGCGCCAGCCAGTCCCAGGAACGGCAGTGGTCGTGCACGCCGTGGATGAGCAGCATGTCCGGCGCGCTATCGTTGCCCCAGTCGAGGTAGTGCAGTCGCAGACGCTGCGAAAAATAGCTGTGCGAAGTGGGATTGTCGCGTTCAAACACCGACGGAACCTTATCGAGAAGGGCATGCCTAACTGAGCGTGATGAGGATTCTATGCCGATCCCGAGCCCCAAGAAAAAAATTTGGCGTTACCTGTTGACACCAGTGTTACCTCAGGTAACATCAGCACCCAGACATCGCGGTTGCGCACCACATTGGAGCACGCTTGGCGCGCAACCTGCCTTAAGGGACCCCTCCCCCTAGTAGGCTGCGCCGAGGCCATTCCCAACGGCCTCGCCAGCCTACACCTTTTCACCCCAGCGCGAGTCCGCCACACTCTTAGGGGCAGCAGCCTTTAGGAGTCCATGCGGCCGTGTCTTACGAGAACTTGCGGATTCACAAGGACGGCCACGTCGCCGTCGTCCACTTCAACCGTCCGACCAAGGCCAATGCGCTCAACCACGCGCACCTCCTCGACATCGAGAGCGCGGCGCTTGCGTTCCGCGACGATACCGAGACCCGCGTCGTGATCTTCACGGGTACGGGCAAGCACTTCTCGTCAGGTGCCGACCTCGATGGCGGCGGCCCCGCCGCCGACAGCCTGCTCGAGCGCCGACGCCTCGCGCGCATGGGTGAGCGCGCGACGCTCGCGGTGTACAACATGGACCAGATCACGATCGCCGCGTGGAACGGCGCCGCGATGGGTGGCGGTGCCGTCCTCGCGACAGCTATGGACCTTCGCATCGGCGCCGAAGACTGCTTCATGCAGTACCCGGAGATCGACATCGGGGTGAACCTGATGTGGAAGG
>JAPOYV010000051.1 GCA_026706385.1 Gammaproteobacteria bacterium | reverse complement strand
CCGAGAACAAGAACATCCAGTGGGAGCACTCCTACGTCGCGGGCGACAAGACCTTTTGCATCTACATTGCCGACGATCCCGGACTCATCGACGAACATGCCGAGCGCAGCGGCTTTCCGGCAAGCGAGGTCACTCTGGTCAAGCGCATGATCGACCCGGTCACGGCGGAGGCGGACTAGCACGCGGTTCGCCGCCGAATGAGTTGCGAATGACGGGCGTCCACGCCTTCGCCGGACTACGCGTCATTGACTTGTCCACACGGTTGGCCGGTGCGTGGGCCGCTCGCCTGTTCGCGGATTTCGGGGCCGACGTCACGATGCTGGAGCCACCGGAAGGCCACCCGCTACGGCACGAGCCACCGTTTCTCGGCGACACGCCGGGCGCCGAACGCTCGTTGCTGCATGCCTATGCGAACTGGAACAAGCGTTCTGCGATCCTCGATGGCGACGTCGCCACCGCCCTCGCCGGCGCCGACGTCGTGGTCACGACGGACCACGTCGCGTCGGACATGCCCCCGGGCGCTGTCCATCTCTCGATCACGCCGCACGGCGTGACGGGCCCACTGGCCGAAGTCCCCGGCAACAACCTGACGAACTGCGCCCGGGTCGGTTGGGCGTCGATCAACCGGCTCGACGGCGAGCCACCGCTCCAGCTTCCGGTTCGCCAGACGGGCTACATCGCCGGCGTCGCGGGCTTCATCGCGGCAGCGGCCGCACTGTACCGCGGTGGCGGCGAGCGATTGGATGTGAGCGAAACGGAAGCCGCGGCGCTGACTTGTGCGCCGTGGGCGGTCATGGGCATCTTCATCGGCGGCGGGGCAGCGGCCTTCGGTCCCAACGGCAAGCGTGCTCGTGGTCGCCCAGGGCCGCTGTGGCGCGCGGCCGACGGACTGATCAACTACGGCTACGGCGACTGGCAGCAGTGGGCGAATGCCATGCGCTTCCTCGGCTTGGACGACCTCGCCGTCGACGAGCGGTTCGTGAACGCCTGGGGTCGCCACCAACAGGATACGCGCCCCGTCCGCAACGGCCTTGCCGAGTCATCGGCTGTCCGCGGCAAGTGGGACCTGTTCCACGGCCTCGCCAAGCTGCGCTGCATCTCCGGCGTCGTCCAGGACGCCAAGGAGTTGCGCGAGAGCGAGCAATTCGCGGCGCGGGATTTCCTAGTCGAGACGCGCATCAACGGGCGCGCGGCGAACGCGACGGGTGCCCCCGCGAAGCTGTCCGCGACACCTTGGTGCCTCGCCAAGCCAGCCCCCGTCCTCGGGGAGCGGGACTCGGACGACCTTCGGGCGGTCGAACCTCGCGGTGGTTCCCCGGGTAGTGGCCAGCCGCTGTCCGGTATCCGCGTGCTCTGCTTCACGCAGGCGTGGGCCGGCACGTTCTGTACGGAACTGCTGGCCCTCCTCGGCGCGGACGTCGTCCAGATCGAGACGGTGAAACGGCCCGACGTCTGGCGCGGTGCGGGTGCGCCGGTGCCGCCGGCGGTGCGCAATCCGGACATCCAACAGGCCGGCATCAATACCAACGGCATGTACAACACGGTGAACCTGAACAAGCGGGCGATCAATCTCGACGTCACCCACCCGCGCGGCAAGGACATCTTCTGGCGGCTGGTTCCGCGTTTCGACGTGCTGGTGGACAATTTCAGCCCCCACGTGATGACCAACTGGGGCGTCACCCTTGAGACGCTGCACGAGCACAATCCGGGCATGATCTTCGCCTCGGTTTCGGGCTACGGGCGGCAAGGGCCGCTGGCCGAGTACCCGGCCAACGGCGCGACCACGGAGCCCATGGCCGGATTGGCGTCGATCCACGGCTACGCGGGCGGCGAGCCGATGAACACCGGCGGGCTGATCCCGGATCCGATCTCCGGCTACTACCTGGCCGCATCGATTGTCGCGGCGCTCAATCACCGCAAGCACACCGGCGTTGGCCAGCGCATCGACGCGGGCATGATCGAAGCCGTCGCGGTGCAGGTGGGCGATGCCGTGCTGGAATACGACGCCAACGGGATGGTGCGCGGCCCCGGCGGCAATCGCCACCCGCGTTTCGCACCGCACGGCGTCTACGCCTGCGCTGGCGACGACGAGTGGATCGCCATGGCGGCGGAATCGGACGCCGCGTTCGCGAGCCTGGCGCGACACATCGGTCGTCCTGACCTCGCTGGTGACGCGCGTTTCGCCACGAATGCCGCGCGCAAGCGCAACGAAGACGCCCTCGACGATATCCTCGGTGCGTGGTTCGCCCGACGCGACACGGCGGCCGAGGCAGAGACGCTGGGCGCCCTCGGCATCTGCGCTGCGAGGTGCGAGCCCTTCAAGCCGATCTACGCCGAGTCCAATGCTCAGTTCGACGCCCGCGGCTTCCTCGTGCCGGTGTCGCATCCGGAGTCGGGCACCCACTTGCTGCCGGTGCTGCCGTGGCTGATGGCTCACACGCCGGACATCGACGTCGCCTACTCGCCGCGGTTCGGCGAGCACAGCCGCGAGGTGTTCGCCGAGGAGCTCGGCATCGGCGACGCCGAGTACGAAGAACTCGTGCGCCTTGCGGTCACTGGCACCGAGCGTTTGACCTGAGTGCGCCGATGACGGATTCGATGCTCAAGGGCGGCCCGACGTCGCACATCTACTTCTCGCAGCGGCTGCGCCTGCACTACGTGGACTGGGGCAACGAGGGCGCCCCGGCCATGCTGCTCGTCCACGGCGGTCGCGACCATTGCCGTAACTGGGACTGGGTGGCCCAGGCGCTCAAGTCCGACTACCACGTAATCGCCCCGGACCTGCGTGGCCACGGTGACTCGCAGTGGCTGGTGGGGGGCGCCTACACGACGATCGACTACGTCTACGACATCGCCCAACTGGTCCGCCAGACCGGCCTTCGTGACATCGTGTTGGTCGGCCACTCGATGGGCGGTTCGGTCTCCCTGGCCTATGCAGGGCTGTATCCCGACACGGTGGTGAAGCTCGTGTCCATCGAGGGCATGGGCATGTCAGCCACCGGATCCGACGACTCGACGCCGGGCCACGAGCGGCTGGTGGACTGGGTCCGCAACCTGCGCCAGCTCTCCGGTCGCATCCCCAAGCGCTACCCCACGTTGGAAGACGCATTCCAGCGCATGCAGCAGGCCAATCCGCACCTCACCGAAGCACAGGCGCGCCATCTGACGATCCACGGCAGCAACCAGAACGAGGACGGGACGTTCAGTTGGAAGTTCGACAACTACATGCGCGCCTGGTCGCCGATCGGCCTGTCGGCCCGCCAGACCTACGGCCTCTACCGGCGCATCACCTGCCCGACGCTGCTGGTCCACGGCGCCGAGTCCTGGGCCTCTGATCCGGAGCAGGACGGCCGGGTGGACATCTTCCAGGACGCCCGTTCGATCGGCGTCGAGGACGCCGGCCACTGGGTGCACCACGACCAGCTTGATCGTTTCCTCGACCTCCTGAGCGACTTCCTCCGCGAATGACCGACTCAACCGTCGCCGCGATCCACGAAGCTCCGCCCCAAGGCGTTTTCGTGATCACCGGCGGCGGCTCCGGGCTTCTGTCGCGCCTGCTGTCCGTCCCCGGCGCGTCGGCCACCGTGCTCGAAGCCAGCGTGCCGTACGCGAGCCAGGCGCTGACCGACTACCTTGGGGCCGCGCCCGAGCAGTGGTGCAGCGCCGTCACCGCCCGGCGGCTCGCGATGCAGGCGTTCTCGCGGGCGCGGGCGTTGGGCGGCGAGTTCGGCTTCGCGGTCACCGCGTCGCTGGCGACGAATCGGCCGAAACGTGGCGATCACCGGGCGTATCTTGCGTATCAGGATGCAACGGCGACACGCGTGTGGACGCTGGCGCTCGAAAAGGGCACGCGTGCTCGCGCCGAGGAGGAGGACCTGGTGGCAGGCCATGCCTTGGCAGCCTTGGCCTTTTCGCTCGGCATCTCGCCGGCACCGGACCTGCCCTGCGAGGAAGCGCTCGGCGATAGCGGGCTCGCCGAACTCATGCGGGGCGAGCGACGGGTCGTCGCGGGACGCCGTTTCGATGCCGTGCTGCCCGGCGCCTTCAATCCGCTTCACGAGGGCCACCGCGCGATGCGTGTACACGCGGCTGGACGACTGGGACGCCCGGTAGCCTACGAGTTGTGCGTCGCCAACGTCGACAAGCCGCCGTTGGACTACCTGGACATCAACCCAAGGCTCGCACAGTTCCAGCCCGACGAGGTTGTCGTCACGAACGCGCCGACCTTCGTCGAGAAGGCGCGAGCGCTCGGCGGCGCCGTCACGTTCGTGGTCGGTGCGGACACGATCACCCGGATCGCGGAACCGCGCTACTACGGCGGCCGCGCCCGTCGGGATGCGGCTTTGGCCGAGCTCAAGGACGTTGGCTGCGCATTCCTGGTCTACGGCCGCTTGGACGACGATGGCGCCTTCAGGACGCTCGCCGACTTGAGCTTGCCGCCCGCACTGGCCGCCCTGTGCGAGGGCGTCGGCGTGGCCGAATTCCGCAACGACGTGTCCTCCACGGCGTTGCGCATGGGTTGAGAACCGGCCGGGGGCGTACAATCGACACGGTTCGCCAACCGCACGGACGGATTGCCGTGGAACACCGCCACTTGAACCACCAGGACTACACCGCCGCAGCGGTCGACGACGTCATCTCACGCGGGCGGTGGCAGGATTGGGCCGACATGCGCCGTGCGGCGATCGGCGATCCGAGCCTCCTGGATCGGATCGAGCGCGTCTGCGCGCGACACGTCCGCGACCCGCATGCCCAGCGGCACCACTTCTGGATGAACCATGTCCGCTTCCGCCGAGCCGCTGCCTGACTGGGAGGAGGTCCTCTCGGCCACGGCAATCCACGCCGAGCATCGCCTGTCGCGCGACGCGGATCACGTCCTGACGGATCTCCGAGGCCGGTTCGCAGTGGTGCTTCAGCAACTCGAGAGCGTGGCAGGCTGGCGAACGGCCCGGGTGCTCAAACCGGTGCTCATCCTGGGCAGCTTGGACGGCATCGAAACGGGGGTCCGGCAGTTGATCCGCGACCGACCACTCGAGACGACGACGCTGGACCATCGCGGCGTGCGGTTGACGATTCCGACGAAGGCCGAGATCCTGCGCATCAAGGCCGTGTTGATTCTCCGGCGCAACGCCACGCGCGACTACTTGGATTTCGTCGCGCTGGCCGACCTCCTTGGCGAAGAGGCAACCGGGCAGGCGCTGGTGCCCTTTGACGAGTTCTACCCGCAGGAGAGCGGCGAATCGGCTCTGCAACAGCTACAGGCACAGTTGGCGACTCCGCTGCCCTACGATCTCGACAGCACCGAACTTTCGGAATATCGACACCTCGCACCGCGCTGGCACGACTGGGGTGCGGTGAAGTCGGCCTGCGCGCACATTGCGGAGGCGACATTCGAGCACGTCTGCGAGCACAGGCAGGTCGACGAGAACTGAGTTGCAGCCCCGTTAGGGTAGCGGGCCCAGGTGTTCCTCGAGGAAGCCCAAGATCCGCGCATACGCTTCCCGCCGAGAGGCGTGCGTCAGCAGCCGGTTGGTGCGCGTGGTGGACACCTCGTGGACCTCGTGGGGAATGTTGGCGTTCTTCAGGGCACGGATCATCTCGCGGGCCTGGGTGGGCATGGTCCTCCCAAGCTGGACCGCTTCGACGATGAGCAGCGGCGTATCGATGCGCGCGGCGAGGTAGCGCGGCGAGATTTCCCGGAACGCGGCATCGTCCGCGCCAGCGCTGGCGACTTGGCCGGTGAAACGTTCGCGGGCACCGCCTGCGGGCAGGAACTTGCGGATCGCCGCGACATCGTAGGTGCCGCTGATGGTCACCACGCAGCGGTACTGCGCGGGGCGCCGCATCGAAGCGAGCAGCGCGGTGTATGCGCCGAAGTGGCGGCCGACGATGCAGATTCGGTCGGGGTCGGCCGTGCCTTTGGCGACCACGGTGTTGACACCTGCGCCTAGGTCGGCGGGGCCACGAGTGGCGACATGGCCGACGCCCGCGGCATGGCGTTCGCGGCCGAAGCCTAGGGCGCCGCGCGTATTGACTTCCAGCACGCCGAACCCGCGGCTGGCGAACAGTTGCGATTGGTCGTGGTAGCCCCAGGTCGCGGGCAGCGGGAACATGTCATTGGCCGGTAGCACGACAAACGGAATCGGGTTGCCCTCGGTATGGCCGCTCGGCAGCGTGACGTAGCCGGTGAGCCGGGTGCCGTCGGCGGCAGGGAACTCGATCGGGTGGCGGGCGCCGAGATTCGCGGCACCGGGCGCGCGGCGGAACAGCCCCTTGACCTCGTTGCCGCCGAGTTCGGCCAGGTAGTACATCCCGGGCTCGCTGTCGCCCCGCACGGCGAGGATGGCCTGCGGAGCATCGCGGGCGAGGCTCGCGATCTCCACATCCACGTTCCGGAAGCCGGCCATCGCGAAACGGTGCAGGGCGGCGGCGGGATGGTTCGGGTCGGGGTAGTGGAACTGCGGGAAGTGGTCGTCGTAACGCACCGCGTAGAGTTGCCGCTTCCCGTCAAGGTAGGTCCGAATGACATCGGTTCGTCCTGGTCGGAAGACCGCCTCGATGGAACCGTCGGTAAGATCGAGGACGCTCAAGCCCAGGTAGGGACCGGTGGTGTTTTCAAGGATGTAGACGCTGTCCTTGCGCGGACCAGTGGCGACGAGATCCACGTCCAATTCGTCGATGTGACCAGACAAGGCCGTCTTGAATTCGTCGTTGGCGCTGCGGCGGTACAGCAACTGCACTTGGTCCTTGTAGGTCCGGGACGCCGACGCCGGCTGACCCCAGGTGGCGAGCACGCGTCCTTGGCGGTCGGCGTAGACGTCGAAGATCTCGGAGGGGACGTCGGCGAGTCTGTCGTAGCGGTCCCGCCGGGTGTCGTACCGACTGACCCAAGAATCCCTGGTGTCCGGAAAGATCACCAGCACGTCGTTGGGGTCGCCGTCGAACGCGTGGCCGACGAAGTGGTCGGAAAACGCATAGAACCGCGTCCTCCAGAGCAGGCCAGGAGCGGACAGCGGTCGCCGCGGGGTGTTCTGGAAGAGCCGGTGGTTCTTCCCCGTCTCGATGTCGTAGCGCAGCCAGTTGCCGCGCGCGGGGCCGCTCGTCCAGAACTCGTCGCCACGACGGACCTGGATCAGCAGCCTGCGGTTGTCTCCCCACAGGTGGTCGCCGATCCCGATGCCCTCTTCCATGATGAAGGTGCCGCGGGACTCGCTTGTGGCCACGTCGTAGATCTCGACGAAAGGCCGGTCCTGCGCCACGCGTCGGACGGCCACGTGCTTGCCGTCCGGCGACAGCTTGGGGTTGTCGAAGCTCGGCGACAGGAAAGCGGAGAGGTCAGGCTCGTCTTGAGCTGCGCTCGTCGTCCCGACGAGGAACGCGAGTACAGCCAAGCTGATGGCGGCGCCGCTTCGGCGGGCCACATGAATGGAGGATATGAACGCGCGCATCACCCTCGCGCGGTCGTCGTTGTTTCAGACGACTTCATCTGATTCCGAGCGGGCACACTAGCGCGAATTCCCGTCGCTGTCAGTAGCTGACGACGATGGCCTTCGTACACGCCGTGGCGAATAGCTCGGGATAGCGTTGCGGGTATTCCGACTCGCAGAACGCGATCGCCGCCTTCGCCGCGCTGACGACATAGGCGTGGACCGCGTCGGAATCCGATTCGCTCAGCACGTGCTCGAAACCCGGCATGCCCACCGTGGCGTAGACGCCTTGACGCACGATGAGGTCCCATCGCGAATGGGACGCCGCCGGCAGGTACTTGAGATCCGGCACCGAACTGCCCGAGGTGACGCCGGCGCCGTGACAGGGCGTGCACCAGGTGTGGTAGAGCAGTTCGCCGCGGTCGACCTCCTCGGCGGTGGTCTCGATGGCCGGCGGCTCGGGGATGTTGACGTAGGTGATCTCCGGGTCCGGGAGTTCGGCTTCGCCGCCCAGCTTGAAGGCGAGTATTCGGCCCTGGCTGAGGACGTTGCCGCGGTGTCGCGGCACGCCGGAGAAGAGCGTGAACGACCCGCCCCAACTCGCCGCCACCGCGATGTACTGCTCGCCGTCGATGGCGTAGCTCACCGGCGCCGCGACGATCCCGGTGTGCACGGGCATCTCCCACTTGGTTTCGCCCGTATCCGCAGCGTAGGCCGCAAAGACGCCGTCGGAACGCCCCTGGAAAACGAGATTGCCGGCGGTGGACAGAACGCCGCCGTTCCATGTCGTCGCATGCTGCACGCGCCACGCTTCCCGTTGGTTCACCGGATCCCAGGCGGCCAAGTGGCCTTTCATGGACTCAAGCATCGCGACGCGGTCGTCGGCTGCCTTCGGCGGGAGCAATGCGCCGATGTCGATCCCGGCGTTGAACTCGCCCTGCTGGTAGACGAAGTCCTTGTCCTGCCCGTAGGGGAATCCCATGTCCAGAACCGGGACGTAGACGAACCCGGTGTCCGGGTTGTAGGCCATCGGATGCCAGTTGTGTCCGCCGTGTGCGGAGGGGAATACGAAGGCTGTGTCGTCGATGTAGCGTGCGCCCGGTTCCTCGATCGGCCGCCCGGTTTGCTGATCGATGCCGCTGGCCCAGGTCACGGCGACGTAGGGCTCGGCCGAGATGAGCGTGCCATCGGTCCGGTCGAGCACGTAGAAGAATCCGTTCTTCGGCGCCTGCATGATCACCTTGCGCGCGCGGCCGTCGATCTCGATGTCGGCGAGGATCATGTGCTGCGTTGCCGTGTAGTCCCATGTCTCGCCGGGCGTGGTCTGGTAGTGCCAGGCCAGCGATCCGTCGTCTGGGTCGAGCGCGACAATGGAGGCGAGGAAGAGGTTGTCGCCGCCGCCGGGGCTGCGGATTTCGCGGTTCCACGGCGAGCCGTTGCCGACGCCGACGTAGAGGAGGTCGAGTTGGGGATCGAAGGCCATGGAATCCCATACCGTGCCCCCGCCGCCGACTTCCCACCAGTTGCCGCCGCTCCATGTCTTGGCGGCCATCTCCATCGCGGGACTTTCGAACGGGGCGGAGGGGTCGCCGGGCACGGTGTAGAACCGCCACCGCTCGACACCCGTTTCCCAGTCGTAGGCGGTGACGTAGCCGCGCACGCCGTACTCGGCACCGCCGTTGCCGATCACCACCATGTCTTTCACCACCCGGGGTGCGCCGGTGATCGTGTACGGGCGCTCCGGATCGATCGTGGGGACCTCCCAGATCACCTCGCCGCTGCCCGCATCGAGCGCTACGAGGCGGCCGTCCAGCGTGCCGACGAATACCCGCCCCTTCCACACCGCAACACCGCGGTTGACCACGTCGCAGCACGCGTACTTGCCCCATTGGCGCGGCACCTGCGGGTCGTATTGCCAGATGAGTTCGCCGGTGCGCCCGTCGTTTGCGTAGACGCGGCTCCAAGTGCCAGTCGTGAAGAGTACGCCGTTGACGACGATGGGCGTGGCCTCGAGGCCGCGCACGTCGCCGGTGTCCCAGTACCAGGCGAGTCCGAGTTCGCCTACGTTCTCGGCGTTGACCGTGGCCAGCGGGCTGTGCCGCTGCTCGTCGTAGGTCCGGCCGTGGGAGAGCCAGTTGCGGGGTTCGCCGTTCGCGACGCCGATGCGCTCGCCGTCGACGGTGGCGGTGGCGGCGCGGATCTCGGCGGCGCGGTCCGTGACGACGGATTCACGTTCCTGCCCGCAAGCGGCAAGAACCAGGAGGCCGAAAGACGCGGTACGGAGCGTTTTCAAGGCGGTGGCGGCTATCGGTGATTCAGACCCGACGGGACGACATCATCCTTGGGTCGGCCTTGGCGTCGGCTTCACCCCGCGTTCCTCGCGCCAGCTTCCCCAGCGCTCGTAAGCGCTGGCCATGTCCTCGAAGCGGGCATCGCTCATGGCTTTGAGTTCCGGGTGCGTGAAGATGTAGAACTCGTTCTCGCGGATGGCGTGCAGCACCATGTCGCCCACGATCGCGGGGTCGAGGGCGCCTTCGCGGATCAGCCGCATCCGTTCCTCGCGCTGGGCATCGGTGGCGTTCTCGGGAAGGTCCCTGCCAACAAGCCCGATCTTTGAGTCACCCGGCAGCGACTCGGGGCGATTGCGCTCCGAGTTGAAGATGTTGGTGTTGACGACGCCGGGACAGAGCACGGAGACGCCGATGTCGAGCGGTGCCAAGTCGACGCGCATGGTCTCGGAGATGCCGACGACGGCGTACTTCGTCATGGCGTAGATGCCGAGCCCCGGCACCGGGATGTGTCCGGCCATCGACGCGGTGTTGACGAAATGCCCGCCCTCGCCGTGCCGCTTCATGCGCTCGACGAAGATCTGGATGCCGTTCACCACGCCGTCGATGTTCACGCCGGTCACCCAGTCCCAGTCCTCCCAGGTGTTCTCGTCCACCGTCCCGCCGACAGCGACCCCGGCGTTGTTGCACACCACGTGCACCTTGCCGAACCGCTCCTCGGCGGCGTCGGCGGCCTCGGCCATCGATTCGCGGTCGGTGACGTCCACCTTCAGCGTCAGGAACTCCACGTTGCTGGCCTCGAACTCCCGTCGCGCCGCGGCAAGTGCCGCCTCCTCGATGTCGGCGATGACCACCTTCATGCCGGCGTTGGCGAACGAGCGCGCCATCGCGAGCCCCATGCCGCTGGCGCCTCCGGTGATGAACGCGACCTTCCCCGTGACGTCTTGCATGTTCCCTCTCGTGTTATCGACGTCCTCGTCGCCGAGGACAACGTCCCTCGTCACCGAGGGCAACGTCCCTCGTTTACCGAGGGCAAGGTGGCGAGAATACAACGTCGCCGGACAACCCGGTATGCTCGGACGCATGACCGTAACCAGTCATCAGGTCACGGCCGGCGAGTGGGAGCTCGAGCAGGAGGAGTGGATCGATGCGCTCTCGAGTGTGCTTGACGAGCACGGCGGCGAGATGGCCAAGTCGTTGCTCACCCGCCTTCAGCACGAGCTTTCCCACAAGGGCATCGTGCTCACCGATGCGGCGCTCAATACGCCCTACCGCAATTCGATCTCACTAGGCGACCAGCCGCCCTACCCGGGCGACATCGAACTCGAAAGCCGCATCGAGAACATCCTGCGCTGGAACGCGGCCGCCATGGTGCTCAAGGCCTATGACGCCGGATCCGGCGTGGGCGGGCACATCGCCACCTACCTGTCGGCATCGACGATGATGGAAGTCGGCCTCAATCACGTGTTCCGCAGCCAGAGCGAGACCTACGGCGGCGACCAGGTCCACTTTCAGGCGCACACGTCCCCCGGCATCTACGCGCGCGCCTTCCTGGAGGGACGCATCTCGGAAGCGGAACTGAACAACTTCCGCCGCGAACTGGCCGATGGCGGCGGCCTGCCGTCCTATCCGCATCCGCGCCGGATGCCGTGGTTCTGGCAAATGCCTTGCGCCAGCATGGGGTTGTCGACGCCGTCGGCGATCTACCAGGCACGGTTCGCGAAGTACCTCGAGCACCGCGGGCTCAAGAAGGGCAACGGCGGCAAGATCTGGGCCTTCATAGGCGACGGCGAGTCGGACGAGCCCGAGGTGCTCGGAACGATCGCCATCGCGGCCCGCGAGCAACTCGACAACATCGTGCTGGCGGTGAACTGCAACTTGCAGCGCTTGGACGGACCAGTGCGCGGCAACGGCAAGATCATCCAGGAGCTCGAACGTGCCTTTCGCGGCGCGGACTGGCACGTGATCAAGGTGATCTGGGGCGGCGGCTGGGACATCCTGTTCGAGCGCGACACGGACGGCGTGCTGCAGGATCGCATGGAGCAGGCCGTCGACGGCGACTACCAGATGTACACCGTGTCCCCGGGCGACGTGCAGCGCGAACACTGGGTGGAGAACAATCCTGCGCTGCGCGACCTCATGAGCGCGCTCACCGACGAGGAAGTGCGGGCGATCAAGCGCGGCGGCCACGACCACAAGAAGATCTACGCCGCCTTCAAGGAGGCCGAGGAGGTCGCGGGCAAGCCGTGCGTGCTGCTCTTGAAGACCGTGAAGGGCGACGGCCTGGGCCCAGGCGCGGCCGGCAGCAATACCGTGCATCAGAAGAAGTACCTAAAGCCCGAGGAACGGCTGGAACTGGCCGCACGGCTCGGCATTCCGTTGGCGCCCGACGAGATCGAGCGCGCGGAGTTCTACCGACCAACGGACGACAGCGAAGAGGTGCGTTATCTCAAGGCGCATCGCAACGCCCTGGGCGGTCCGATGCCGAGCCGCGAAGTCCGCTGCCCGCCACTAGAACCGCCGCCGCTCGACTTCTTCGCCGACATGCTCGCGGGTACAGGAGAACGCCAGATCTCCACCACCATGGCCATGGTGCGACTACTGCAGAAGCTGCTGCACGATCCGAACCTCGGCCGCTACATCGTGCCCATCGTGCCCGACGAGGCACGCACCTTCGGTATGGACGGCCTGTTCCCCTTGGCCGGCATCTACTCGCCGGCCGGCCAGCACTACAAGCCCGTGGATGCGGGCACGATCGCGCCGTACCGGGAGGCCGAAGACGGCCAGATCCTGCAGGAGGGCATCTGCGAGACCGGGGCCATGGCGTCCTTCTTGGCAGCCGGCACGGCGTATGCGAACTACGGCCTGCCCATGGTGCCCTTCTACATCTTCTATTCGATGTTCGGCTTCCAGCGCGTCGGCGACATGATCTGGGCCTGCGGCGACATGATGTGCAAGGGGTTCCTGCTCGGCGGCACGTCGGGCCGCACGACGCTGAACGGCGAGGGCGTGCAGCACCAGGACGGCCATTCGCACCTGATCGCCGCCACCGTCCCCAATCTCGTGAGCTACGACCCAGCGTTCGCCTTCGAGGTGGCCGTGATCGTCCGCGACGGCATCCGCCGCATGTATGCCGAGCGCGAGGACGTCTTCTACTACCTGACGCTGACCAACCAGAACTACGCAATGCCGCCGATGCCCGACGGCGCGGAAGACGGCATCGTGCGCGGTATGTACGCCTTACAGCGGGTGCCGGATGCGGACGTCAACCTGCTCGCCAGCGGTGCCGTCGTGACCGAGGTTCTGGCGGCGGCGTCGGCACTCGAGGGGCTCGGCAGGCGCGTCAACGTCTGGAGCGTAACCAGCTACACCGAACTGGCCCGCCAAGGCACGGCCGCGGAACGGGCGCAGATGCTCACCGCGGGCGGTTCCGACGAACGCCCCTACGTCGAGACGCTGCTGGAGGGCGAGGAGGGAGTCTTCGTTGCGGCGTCGGACTACATGAAGGCGCTGCCGCTATCCATCGCCCGGTGGTTCCCCGGTGCCTACACCGTCCTGGGCACGGATGGCTACGGCCTGTCGGAATCCCGGGACTCGCTGCGCGGCTACTTCGAGGTGTCGCGTGACTGGGTGGTGTTCGCGGCGCTATCGACCCTGGCGCAAGCGAACAAGGCCACGGTCGCCGACGCGTTGGATTACGCGTCGAGCGCGGGCCTGGATCTAGACAAGGCCGCACCGTCGTAGTCCCACTCGTTGCCATGCGCGCACGACTCTCGATCCTTACCGCGGCAGCGCTGCTGGCCGTCTCGGCGCTGGCAGCCGAGAACCGCTCTCGTTCGGAGTTGGAACGCGATGCCCTGTGGGGGCGGGACTCGATGGCGGAGTCGAATGCGCAGTTCGGGATAGTGCCCCGGCGCAGTCGGCGGTGGGACAGTGAGAATCCGACAGGGCACAACGTTGACTCGACGCGTGAGAGAGGGCTGATCGACGCACTGTCTCCGAGCCTGTGGGCGGACCGCGGGTTGTCCAAGGGGTACGGAACGCGGCTCGGAAGGACGACCTTGTCTCCACCCCTGCGGCGTGCCTACCACGAGATGAAGGCGGGCCACTACGACGCCGCCTACCGCCGGTTGGTGTACCTCGCGAAGTGGTTGAACTACGCCAGCTACAGACAGATCCGCCAGATGCACGACCTGATGGGGCAGTTGGCCGCGGCCTACGTGGAGAAGGGCGACCTTGAGCGCGCGGCCAGGCTCTACGAGGAGATGCTCCTGGTCGGTCGCCGCTTGGCGCCCGAGTACGCCGGAGCGGCGTTGAACCGGCTCATCGCCAGCCACTTCGAACGCGGCGAGTTTGAGACCGCCTTGATGTACGTCCGCGTGGGGATCGCCGTCCTCGACGATGTCGGCATCGGGCCGTACCGCGTCATGAATCGCATCATCGCCGAGATGTCGAATCCCGAGACGGCGGTCGGCGCGTTGGAGCAGGACTTCGACGCGGCGCTCGTGCGACTGGAGTCAGCGGTTGCCCGGGGTGAGGAACAGGGGCTGGTCGTCGAAGACCAGTGGTGGGCTCCCGTTTATCGTGCGCGGCATGATCGGGAAGAGGCGATCCGCATTCTCCGGACGATGCTTGCGCCCATGCGCGACGACCCGCGGGACATCCTGCGCGATGACGCCGAGCACGAAGAGTCGGTGCCATGACGAAGTGCTTTGGCGCTCGTCTGAGGCTCCGAGTGGCTCTGCTCTTGCTCGTTCCGCCCCTCGCCGCGCAGGCACAGAGCGGAGACCGGGATCCACGGGGACACTCGCTTCTCGAGTCGGAAGGGCAGTTTGGCGTAAGAACGCGGGCCGAGCGTCGCTGGCTGTGGGAGACGGACTCCGCGCGCCGGGGGAGCATCTCCGAGGCGGAGTTGATCCATCGCCTGACGAGCAAGCCCGGGAAGCGGCGCATGGGCGGCCGCGGCCTCGGCCAGCGTGTATACATCTGGCTCAAACGCACGAGCCGGTACATCGAGCAAGGCGACTACGGTGCCGCCTATCGGAGCCTGGGACACGTCCCGAGGTTGGCGCGCACGTATCAACGGCAGACGCGCCACATCCATGCGCTTATGAGCGACTTGGCGGCGAGGTACGTCATTGCCGGCGACCTCGATCGTGCCGTTCGCATATACGAGGAGATGCTCCTGCTGGGGCGCTACCTTCCGCCTCGATTCACCGGTGCGTCGCTCAACAATCTGGTCGCCACGCACTTCGACCTCGGCGACTACGAGACGGCGCTGATGTACGTCCGCGTCGGCATCGCCGTGCTCGACGATGTCGGCATCGGCCCGTACCGCGCGATGGATCGCATCATCCGCGAGATGGCGGATCCCGAGACGGCGGTCGACGCGTTGGAGGAGGACTTCGAGACGGCGCTCGCTAGATTGGAGTCGGCCGTTGCGTCGGCCGAGGCTCAGGGACTGATTGTCGACGACCAGTGGTGGGCACCCGTTTATCGCGCCCGCCATGATCGGGAGGAGGCCATTCGGATTCTCCGGACCATGCTCGCGCCCCTGCGCGACGACCCCGGGGACATCCTGCGTGAAACTTCGGAACACGGCGAGTCTGCGCCGTGAGGACGAGGTTTGGCACTTGGCTCAGGCGCACGGCTCTGCCGGTGACGGTATCAGCGTTCGTCGTCGGGAACGTGGGTGTCGACCGCGGCCAGTCGCTGCCGGCTGTTGCGTTGGCGGGCCCTGCGGCGGCACCCCAACTGCCACCCTGGATGCCGATCGAACGCTCTGGCGAGGCTCCCGAGGAAGAGCCGGACATGCCGCCGGCGCCGGGCGTATCGGAGGACAGCATCATCGAAGACCTGTCCAGGCGCCTTTGGGAGGACCGCG
This sequence comes from Gammaproteobacteria bacterium, assembly GCA_026706385.1. Taxonomy (GTDB): domain Bacteria; phylum Pseudomonadota; class Gammaproteobacteria; order Pseudomonadales; family Azotimanducaceae; genus VXYL01. Next base: position 23,747 of record JAPOYV010000051.1, on the reverse strand, counting down.
GACTCCGCAACGCGCGCGTGCAGCGGGCAGGAAGCACGGCCGTTTTCCAGCGTGTCGAACGCGCCATGCGGGCCATGGCGGAAGGTGACGACGGCGAGGCTCTCGATTGGCTACGTGGTGCGGTGCGTCTGGCGCGGACTCACAATCACCAGCAAACGTTGATGACGCACCAGGTATTGGGCCAACTGGCGGACAGGCACATCGCGAGGGGAGATTTCGCCAATGCGGCGTTGGTCTACCGCGAGATGCTCCAACTCGGTCGCTACCTACCGACGGGGTATACGTCGACGGCGCTCAACCACTTGATCAATACGCACTTCGACCTAGAGGACTACGAGGCGGCGCTCATGTACGTCCGCATCGGCATCGCCGTCCTCGACAATGTCGGCGTCGGCCCCTACTTGGCGATGAACCGCATCATCCAGGAGATGTCGGCCTTGGAGGATCCCATCGCCGACCTCGAGTACGACTTCGACGCGGCCATGGCACGGCTGGAAGCGGCGGCGGCGGAAGCGGAAAGGCACGGCCTGGTCATCGAGGACCAGTGGTGGGCCCCCGTGTACTTCGCTCGGCATGATCGTGAGCGTGCGATCACGCTGCTGAAGGACCTGCTGCGTCCGGGGCTCGGCGATATCCTCCGCGAGGCGGCCGTGGAGTCCCCAGTCCCGGGGCAATCGCTTTCGCCGTGAGCGTCGCGCGGAAAGGCTATTCGGGCCGGTGTGGCCCGGCCGGCACCTGGATCCTCGCGACGTCCACGCGCGCCTTGCTCACCGGGTCGCATTCCCACGCAAGCTGCTCCCCGGTAGGCAGCCCGAACATCGCGTAGCGGTAAGGCTGGCGACAGACAGGTATCTCGTCCCAAAAAATGCAACGTAGACGTTTGTTCAGTCGCAAGCTCGTCACCACCGAGTTCGGCGATTCGGATACCACGCGTCGGCATGAAACGCGCCATCCACGACTGTCCCACCGTTTGCGGTACTCGTCCACGGCGTCCTCGGCGGCCTTTCGCATCTGGTCCGGGAGCTCCGCCATCGCCTGGCGGAAGTAGCTGTCGATCTGCCACGACGTCCGCGGCGACGCAGCTACGCCCAGCCAGCCGAATCCGGACCGGAGGTCGCGCCGAACACCGCCTCGGCCATGCATGTAGATGTCGCCGGCCATCGCCTGTGGCCACTTGAAGCCGCGCTCGGCGGCCACGAGGAGCAGCGGCAGCGCCTCCGCGTACCTCCCGAGTTCGTACAGCAGCATGCCGCGCTGACGAACGTTGTACGTCTGCGTGATGATCGTCCCGGTCGGCCACTCGCCTTTTTCGAGGCGCTCCGCAGTGACGATCACTTCCTCGACGTAGTCGGTGCCGACCGCCGAGTCCGCCGGGGACTCTCGCGTGGCAGCCGTCGCAACGTCGCCAGCCAACGACACCAGCATGGACAACAGTGCGGCTTGGATTGGCGTGATCGTCATTCGAAATCCAAAGGTGTGCCCGTACACGCCCGATTACATCATTGGCTCCAGCTTGATGCCAAATCGGCAGAGAGTGTCATCAGGAGATGCGAGTCCGGCCACCGGGTCAATGCTGAGGCTATGCGGGCGCGCTGGTCAGAACAGACCGACCTATGGATGCGAGCCTTGCCTCGCGCCCGCCGCAATGCTAAAAACCTAGCACTCTCCTCGGGTGTTGCGTCTTGCTCGATGACCGGGTCGGATTGGTTTCGCGCTTGTTGGCAGTCGGTGGTATTGATCGGACTGGCACTTTGCATCGCGCACGTGGCCGCAGCGGCGCCCACGGTGAAGGACGACTCCAACTGGTCGCCCGAGCCAATGATGGAGGGCAGTAAGATCGACGCCCTGTCTAAGCGTCTTTGGGATGATCGGGGCTTGCGCAAGGCGCGGCTTCAGCAGCCCCCGAGCATCACGGTTTTCCAGCGGGTCGCACAAGCCATGCGCAGCATGGCGGACGGGAATGACGAGGCGGCGCTCGAGTCGTTCCGGAGCGCGGTCCGGTTGGTACGCACGCACAGTCATCAGCAGACGACGATGATCTACCGTCTGCTCGGCCAACTGGCGGACAAGCATATCGCCGCCGGGGACTTCACGGCGGCGGCGGCCGTGTACCGGGAGATGCTCCAGCTTGGCCGCTACCTGCCGGTGGGCTATACCTCGGTCGCCCTCAACCACCTCATCAGCACGCACTTCGAGATGGGCGACTACGAGGCCGCGCTCATGTACGTCCGCATCGGCATCGCGGTCCTCGACGACGTCGGCGTAGGCCCATACGTGGCGATGAACCGCATCATCGAGGAGATGGCGACGCTCGAGGATCCGATCGCGGACCTGGAGTACGATTTCGATGCGGCCCTGTCACGCTTGGCGGCGGCGGCAGAGGAAGCGGCGAAACACGGCCTTGTCATCGAAAAACAGTGGTGGGCACCGGTGTATTTCGCGCGCGACGACCGGGAGCGGGCGATTGGGTTGTTGAAGGATCTGGTGAAGCCTGATCTGGCCGACACACTGCGCCAAGCCGCGAGCGAGGAAGCAGTGCCGACCAACGGAGTCTCGCCGTGAGACGTGTTTTCGCGGCCTTGCTGGTGGGAGGCTGCGCGATCACCGCACCGGTCGTGGAGCCGGAGCCCTCAGCCGGGGAGCGCGAGGGGCTTGCCCCTCGCAAACAAGAACCCGAGCCGTTCACGCGGTCGTCTGCGGCGCCGATTCCGGAGCACCTCCTCTTGGACGTCGGGGTCGGCGTATTCGCTGCCAACATCGGACAGGACTTCGACACCGAGGACGACCCGATCGCGCGTCCCGAAGTGCGCCGGGCCGAGGGCAACTACCAGGCCTACCTGTTGAAGGAGGAGTTGAACTCTCGCGGCGACTGGGCGGCCGTGCGCGTGACCCCGCACGGCGTCCCGAGCGACGTGGTGGTCGAGGTGGCGATCGAGGACTCGGACGGCGAGGTGTTGGCGCTAGCGGTGCGAGTGACCGATGCGCGCGGCGTGTTTTGGTTCGAGACGCGCTACGAGGTGTTGGCCAGTGCCGAAACCTACGCGAACTTAAGGCCCGAAGGGGACCCGTTCGAGGAGGTCTACCGTCAGGTCGCCAGCGACATGCGCGACCGGCTGCACCGACTGCCGGACTGGGAACTGGCACGGATCCGCACGATCGCCGAGATGCGCTTCGCGCAGGGCCTAGCCCCGGATGCGTTCGCTGACTACGTGGTCGAGAAACACGATGGCGCGTTCGACCTGCAACGACTTCCGGCGGTGAATGATCCGCTGCTTGAGCGGGTGCGCCAGATACGTAGCCGCGAGCACCTCTTCCTGGACACGCTTGACGAGTATTTCGCCGACTTCAACAGGGCTATGTTCCTGCCGTATCGGCATTGGCGACGCGCCACGTACCAGACCAAGCTCACCCACCGCCGCCTGGCGCAGGAAGCCCGTGCCCGGACGCTGGCCGGTTCGGCGGCTCTGATTGACAGCATCACCGTGGGCTTGCAGGGCGAGGATCCGGAGCCGCAGCAACAGAGGCTGGCCGTCGGCGCGTCCCTCTTGATCGGGGCGATGCACGACGATGCGGCGGCACAAGCCTACGCCGACGTCCTGCGTGAGCTGGGCGAGTCGGCGGAGGCGGAAATCGTGCCGCATACGCTCCGCCTGGAGAACCGGACGATCACGTTGAAGGGTGCGTTGGACACCCAGTACGTGACGCTCCGCGCGTTGCTCAAGGACCTCTGGCAGGAGACCGTAGGTCAGCCCGCAGCTATTGATTGAAGCGACGCAATTGCATAAGAAACCGCTTGCTTATGACCAAACGGTCTAAGAACGCACTTCCACCCGGGCTGTCTTAGGTGCTAAATACATAGCATCTTCATGCTACGAAAACAGCAATTGCGATGACTCGGGACGATCATGTGCACCTGACGCGCCGGGAGCGTCAGATCATGGATGTACTCTACGAAAACGGCGAGGCGGCGGTCGGCGAGGTGCAGGATGCACTTCCGGACGCGCCGAGCTACTCCGCGGTGCGAGCCTTGCTCCGCAAGCTACTCGACAAAGGCCACGTCGCCTACCGCGACGACCGCGGCCGGTACGTGTACCGCCCGGTTCTGGCCCGGGCGAAGGCGCGGCGAAGCGCGCTCAACCGGGTCGTGGAGACGTTCTACGGCGGGTCGGCTGCTGCGGCGGTCGTCGGCCTTCTCGGTTCGAAGCGCGAGTTGTCCGACGACGAGCTGGCGTCCATCGAGGCCGTTCTCGCCAAGTTCAAGGCGACCGACGCGCCGTGACGGACGTCCTGCACATCGAGGCGCGCTTCCTGGTGCAGCTTGCGCTGTGCTCGGCGCTGTTGACGTGCATCGCGCTTACCGCGTTTCGACGCAACGCGGTGACGCGCCGCGCCTACGCCTTGTTGGCCGGTGGACTGCTGATCGCCCTGCCTGTCGTCCTTGCCGTCAGCAGCGGCTGGTACTGGACGGCGCCGTTCGACAGCCTCGCCGCGTTGAGCCTGGCGGGTGCCGTGCCCGTGCCGCTCTGGCTGCTCGTCGCTTGGTTCGGCGTTGCGGTGGCGCTCAACGTGCGGGCGATTGCGCGGGCGCGAGGCTCGCGCGAACGTTTGAAAGCGCTGCCGTTGATCGACGATCAGAACATCGCACGCGAGGCGGCGACAGTGGCCCGGGAACTGGGGTTTTCGCGGCCGTATCGTCTGCATGTCGGCGACGAAGCCTGCTCGTCTAGCCTCGCCGGCGACCGCGTCGTCCTGCCGACAGAGGCGGAGACCTGGCGCATCGGCACTCTGCGCGCGGTGCTCGCGCACGAGTTCGTGCATTTGAGCCGTCGCGACGACCTGGCCGTCTTGGCCTTGAGCCTCGTGCTGCACTGGTATTGGTTCGCCCCTTGGCTCGGTCTATTGCGCCGGCAGTTCATCGAGGCCATCGAGCAAAGCTGCGACGACCGGGCCGCGGAGTGTCTGCCGAGTTGCGCACACTACCTCGACGGCGTTCTGTGCGCGGTGCGCGACGAACCCGAGCCTCCGGCCGTGGTCGCCCGCTTGAGCGGCTCGGCCGTGGTGACGCGCTTCCAGCGTTTCCTTGGCATCCGCGAGCATCAGCTCGATGTCAGTCGCGTGTATTGGGGGCTCGTCACGGTTCTGGGGGCGGCCCTGCTGTTGACGAGCGTGGAGTTCGAGGCGAGCGAACCGGTATCGCCTTGGTCGTCCATGCCGGCGAACGCACGACGCGTGGTGCTCGGGCCACCGGAGCTCAAGCTTCCGGAGGTGCGGGAACGGGCGCTGGCGGGTGGAGACCTGCGACCCAGGGAGGCGCGTCAGCCGATCTACCCCGGCCCTGCCCTCGCCGACGCCATCGAGGGGTTCGTGGTCGTCGAATACCGGCTGACCGGGGACGGTCGCGTGGTGCGGCCGTCCGTCATTGCCAGCGAACCGGCGGGGGTCTTCGAGGACGTCGTGCTCCGAGCGGTCGCGCGGCGGGAGTACGCGCATGCCGCGGCTCGAGCGATCGCGGTGTCGAACGGCGCAACGCCTGCGCGGCACCTTGTGCGCCGTTTCGATTTCGTGTTGCCGGACTCGGCACTCTCTGACGGGGAGAAACACTGATGAATGTCCGAAAGAAGATTGACACGGTCGCAGGGCTGGTTCGACCAGAGGCGCTCCGCCGCACGCGGGCTGCCTTGCTGTCTTGCATGTTCTCGGCCGTGATCACGGCGGGGCTGCTGCTCCTGATGCGCTATTTCGTCGCGACTACGGACGCCGTTTACCAGGAAGGCCCGCTAGCGCAGAAGCTGGTGTTCTCGCGGACCGTGGACGATCCAGAGCCACCGCCTCGCAACAAGAGAGTGGAGCGGCCGCGTGTGCTGATCGAACCGCGGCGGCCAATCCCCGACCACATCGAGTTCGGGGAAGATGGCGACCCGACGACATTCGATCGCGTCGTACCGGTCGTCGAAAGAGTCGGCCGAGCCGTGAGCGATGCCCGGATGCCGATCCCATTCCTCACCCCGGCCCCGGAGTACCCGCAGCGCGCGTTGGCGCGCGGACTCGAAGGTTGGGTCTTGGTGTCGTTCACGATCGCGGCGTCGGGGGCCGTGGCCGATCCCACGGTGGTCGACGCGGATCCGCCGGGGGTCTTCGACGCCGCGGCGTTGCGCGCGGTCATGCGCTACCGGTATCGCCCGCAGATCGTCGCCGGCGTCCCTACGGCCACGCCGGGCATGTTGCTGCGCATCCACTTCCAACTGGAGGACTAGGGAGCGGCCTCCGGCACCCCGGTGGCTCTCGGGCTCCGGGGTGCCGGCTTTTTCGCTTCCATGGCGGAGCGATTGTCCTAGGAGATTACACCAAGGCGACCAGGCCGCTGCGATACCCGTTGCGCGATACTGCGCGTCCCGGGTCGCGCCCGCCGTCACGAGACGCATGCGACGTCGACAAGCCGTACGCGCATTGATCCTGTCGGAAGACGAGGCCTGCGTGCTACTCCTGCGTATGCAGCGTCCGGATCGCTCGGGCGATTTCTGGCTGCTACCCGGTGGCGGAATCAAGCCCGAGGAGGAGCGACTCGATGCGCTCCGCCGCGAGGTGTGGGAGGAAACGGGTTTGACCGTACCCGGGGAGCCCCGTCTACTGTGGCGGCGTGTCCACCGCTTCGGTCGCGGCTTGGAAGAGCATGTCGACGTCACCGAGCAGCACGAGGACATCTACCTCGTGCGCGCTCGGCGATTCGAGCCGACGGCGCGACACAACCCGGAACAGAGCGAAGTCGGCATCTTCCACGAGTTCCGCTGGTGGACGTTGCCGGCCCTGCGAGCCGCCACGGGCGATCAGTTCGCGCCGCGGGCGTTGCCACGCCTGGTCGCGCGCCTCGTCGCCAACGGACCGCCCGCGCAACCGATTTCGCTGCGCGAATAGGTGGGTCGCCTAGCCCCGCACCGATGCCAGGCCGCTCTTGATGCCGTCGGTCGCCCAGCCGGCCCACGGCAGCGTGAAGAAGCGGAAGCCCTTCGCCATCAATTCCGCCGGCGGGATGCCGGGCGGCACGAAGAACATCCCGGGTGCTACGCCGACGTCCTTGCACGCCGCCGCGATCTTGTCGAGTGCGGCGTGGTATTTCGGATTCGTGTAGTCGAGGGGTACATCGATGTTGATCGACAGGTCCGACGGCCCGACCAGCAGCACGTCGATGCCGTCGACGCTCAGGATGTCCTCGATACCGTCCAGGGCTTCCTGTGTCTCGATCATCGGGATGATCAGGAGCTGTTCGTTGACGGCGTCCATGTACTCGCGGTAGCTCGAGAACTCGCCCCACTCGCCGCGCATGCCCGCGGAACTCCGCGCCCCGGCGAACGGGTACTTGCACCAGTTCACCATGGCCTCGGCTTCGGCCTTGTTGTTCACCATGGGGACCACGATGCCCTTGGCCCCGATGTCGAGTGCGTAGCAGATCTGATCCGGGCGCAGGTCGCCGACCCGGACGATCGGGCTTGCGTCGGTGCCCCGCGTACCGCCCACGGCGCGCGCGAGGCCTTTGATGTCATCGGTCGAGTGCTGCGTGTCGAAGAGCACGAAGTCGAAACCCGCGCCCGCCAGGAAACGCGCGTCGCTGCTGGCCCCCGCGGTGGTCCCGACAACCGTCTCGCCGGCCTTCAGCTTGTCCTTGGTGCGATGCATTGGAAGGTACCCCTTCAAAAAAGCGGTCAAGCGTAAGTGCTGGCACAGCAAAGCGCCAGCCCAGACGTTGCGGTCGGCTCACCGGACGGATGCGTCCTCGACGGCTGACGCGAAGTCGTCAACTTCGCGGACGGACGTCAGTCGGACGAAGCGAATGTGGCCCCAACGCGGGTCAACCATGTCGGCGAGCATCGTCTCCCGCTTGCGATGATGGGCGCTGATGATCCAGTACACGAGCGAGTCGGACTTGCGCCACAACGCCAGTTGCGGCCAGAACCGTTCGACGTTGGTGCCCCATAGAAGCTCCTTTGTCCGCCAACGGCGCCATGAGCGTCGCAACACCCGCCACAGAAGCAGCGGCATCGGCAGGTCGAGCCAAATCACCGAGTCGAGGCGAGTCCAGAAGGTCCGCTGTGCGAATTGCCGATAGGAGCCGGCCGCCACCCAGGCGTCCCCGCGCGTCGCGTGCTCGAACCGCCGGGCCAGTTCATCGGGGTCGTGCTCGTTGAGGCCGACCCAGTCCGGTAGCCAGTTGAGCGCATCGAGATCCACGAAATCCGCTTGGAGCGCCGACGCCAGACGCTTGGCCAGCGAAGTCTTGCCGGATGCACTGTTGCCGATGACGTGAACGCGACGACCGATTGGCGACGCCGGCGCTTGCGACGCGCGATGAGTGGACGCAGATCGCATACGGAGCCTACGCTTCGCGGGCCAGCAGAATGCGCTTGCGTTCTATCCCCCATCGGTAGCCGCCGAGAGCGCCGTCACGACGCACCACGCGGTGGCAGGGAATCGCTACAGCGAGCGGGTTGTCAGCGCACGCGTTTGCGACCGCCCGTGCAGCCGTGGGCGAGCCGATGCGTTCGGCGATCGCGGCGTAGCTGGCGGTCGTCCCTGCGGGAATGTCCCGAAGCGCCTGCCAGACGCGTCGCTGAAACGCCGTCCCACGGATGTCGAGCGGCAAATCGAGGCCTAGGGCTGGGTCTTCGACGAGACCGACGACACGGGCCACTAGGCCTTCGAACGCCTTGTCTCCGGCGATCAGCTCCGCTCGCGGCAAACCCTCTTCCAGTTCGCGAGTCAAGGCGGCTGGATCGTCGCCAAGACGGATCGCGCAGACTCCTCTGGCGGTCGCGGCCACCAGGATCGAGCCCAGGGAACATTCGCCGACGGCGAATCGAATGGTCTCGCCTGCCCCACCGTCGCGGAATGTGGCGGGGGCCATCCCGAGTACGCCCGGCGACGCGGTGTAGAACGGCGTACTGGAGTTGAAGCCGGCCTCAAAGATGGCATCCGTGACCGTTCGCGACTTGCGCAGCGCCTCGCGCGTCCGATCCGTTCGACAGGCGGTGGCATAGGCCCGCGGGGTGAGGCCTGTAACGGCCTTGAAGACCCGGTGGAAGTGGAATCGGCTCATGCCGGCGGCCTGTGCGAGCGCGTCTAGAGTCGGCATTTCCTCCGCCGTCTCCGCCAGGCGGCAGGCGGCGGCTACCGACCGAGCGTGCCTTACGGCGAGTGGCGGCTGCTGCGGGCAGCAGCGACGGCATGGCCGGAAACCCGCATTCTGGGCGTCGGCGCAGGAAGCGTAGAAGCGCACGTTTTCGCGGCGCGGACGCCGGGCTGCACAACCCGGGCGGCAATAGACACCGGTCGTGGTCACGCCGTAGACGAACTCGCCGGCCGCGGCGTGGTCGCGACGCACGACGGCGTCCCAGCGTTGGTCGTCGCTACCCGCCCCAGACTCATGCATTGCAGCCAGTTTCGTCACGATGTCTTTCTCCCCTGGCCATCCCGGCGCTGGGCGTCCCTCGATGAACAATGCTAGGCCGGCGGTCGCGGGCGCGCAGCCCGATTCTTGCTCTCGAATTAGGCGCTAAACTCGCATCCGTTGAAAGCGCTCGCGTGAAGACGATGGCCGACGACCCGACCAGTGACATGATCCCCAACGAGTTCCTCCCGGAGAGTGTCACGGCTCTGTCCGGCGATGGCGACCGCTTGACGGACGCCGAGTGGTTCGCCTCCGGCGAGCCGTTCAAGTCGATGCACAAGAACAACCCTTGGCTCAATCCGCCGGTCGGCGGGAACGGGGTTCGGGCGACGCGACCGGACGGCTCGCTCACCGAGCGCTTCCGCTGCCCGCTCTTCGAGTCGGGTAAGAGCGCGGAAGGCGGCGGATTGAACGGTACGCCGTACTACGACACCACCGTCGCCCGGAAGCACGACTACTGGAAGCAGTTCAACGATCTGCCGCATGAGACGAAGGACATCAACCTGGCACGGCATCACCTTAAGAAGTACGGCTTCTGCCTCATCGAAGATGCCATGAGCGAGCGCCAATGCGGCTACATGCGCGACCGGCTCGAAGAACAGGCGATCGCCGAGCGGGAGTGCGGGCTTGCCGACATGACGCCGCACTTCCACATCATGTGGACCTTGGTCAACAAGGGCGAGTGCTTCGCCAAGTGCATCGAGTTCGATCCGGAATGGGTCCAGGGGGGACCCATGATCGAGCAGCTCAACAACGAGCTTCTCGGTCGCGGCCACTACGCCTACTCGTTCGCCTCCAACATCGCCCGTCCGGGCAGCTATCCGCAGAACCTGCATCAGGACTCGGGCGCGATCCATCCGATCCAGACGCCCGGCGCGCCGATCCTGGTCAACACCGTCTACATCATGCAGGACGTCAACGAGGTCAACGGGGGCACGCTTGTGATTCCGACCAGCCACCGACTGGTCTCCGGGGTCAAGCCTGGCGAGGAAGTCGGTCCGCTGCCGCCCGCCGTGAACGTCGAAGCCCGGGGCGGCACCGTCATGCTGATGGACGGCCGCGTCCTGCACGGCACGGGCGTCAACCACACCGACGAGTGGCGCTACATCATGACCAACTCCAACGTCAAACCGTGGCTGCGCCAACAGGAGAATTGGCAGCTCTCGGTCGCCCCAGAAGTCCTGCGCAACGCCTCCGAGAAGTTGCTGCAGCGGATGGGCTTCTACTCGTCCGGGCTGATCGAGATCGCCACCTACTCCGGGCCGAAGACCACGCGCGCACTGCGCCTCGCCATGGAGGCGGGCGAGTACCAGCGCATTGGCCAGATGCGCTCGCCCGTACCCGAGGAGGTCAAGGAAGGCCTTGGAATCTACCGGATGAAGATGGAGATCGACGCGGCCCGCGCCACCAAGACGCCAAAGTGACCCGTCGCGGGGACGGCGCCTCCGATGTCATCGTTATCGGCGCTGGCCACAACGGCCTGGTCTGTGCCTGCTACTTAGCCCGGGCGGGGTTGCGCGTTCGAGTACTGGAGCGCCGGGCCATCGTCGGCGGCGCGGCGGTCACGGAGGAGTTCCATCCGGGCTTTCGCAACTCCACGGCGAGCTACACGGTCGGCCTGTTGGCACCGCGGATCGTCGACGATCTGCATCTGAAGGCCCATGGCCTGCGTTTCGTTGCGCGCCCGCAGCAGAACTTCCTGCCGCTGTCAGCCAGCGAGTCCCTTTCGATCTTCACCGACGACGCGCGGACGGCGGGGGAGTTCGCCCGGTTCTCGGCGGCTGATGCGCGGGCGTTGGCCGGCTTCCGTGCCATGGTCAGGACCGTCGGCGGCGTGGTTCGCCGACAGATGGACCGGACGCCCCCCAATGCCGGCGGTGGCATAGGCGCGGCCCTCAAGGCCGGGGCTGTCGCGTTGGATGCGGCGGGCCTTGCTTTGCCCCGCCGCCGGGATCTCGCCGAGGTGCTCCTGAAGCCCGTCGCCGATTTACTCGGGGGCTGGTTCGAGAACGACCACGTCAAGGCCGCACTCGCCTTCGATGCCGTCGTCGGCAACTACGCCTCGCCCTTTGCTCCTGGCACGGCGTATGGACTGCTGCACCATGCGCTCGGCGAACTCGACGGCGTGCCGGGCGCCTGGGGACACGCCATCGGCGGCATGGGTGCGATCACGACGGCCATGCGCGAGGAAGCCGAAGCGCTCGACGTCGTCATTGAGACCGAGGCGGCGGTCGCCGAAGTGTTGGTTGAGGGTGACGGTGTCGCCGGTGTCGTCCTCGCGGATGGGACGACGCGATCGGCCCCGCGAGTGGCCGCGAATGTCGCGCCCAAGGTCCTCTACCTCGAACTGGTGGCCAGTGAGCACCTGCCTGGCGACTTCCTGCGCCGGATTCGCAGCGTGCGCGCGGAGTCCGCGACGTTGCGGATCAACGTCGCGCTTCGGGAACTCCCCGACTTCACCTGCAGACCGGGGCTCGAGTGCCAGGACCATCACCGCTCGGGGATCGTCATCGGACCCACAATGGCCTACCTGGAGCAGTCCTACTTGGATGCGCGGGGCGGTGACTTTTCGGGTTCACCGGTCATCGAGATGCTGATCCCATCGACCGTGGACGACTCGCTGGCGCCGCAGAGTAAGCACGTCGCGAGTCTCTTTTGCCAGCACTTCCCGCGCGACCGCGACTGGGATGCCTTGCGCGAGCCTGCGGCCGACACGGTGTTCGCGGCTATCGATCGCTTCGCGCCGAACTTCTCCGATGCGGTGATCGCCCGGCAGGTGTTGACGCCGGCCGACCTCGAGCAGCGCTTCGGTCTCCCGGGCGGGGACATCTTCCACGCCGCGATGTCGCCCGACCAGTTGTGGATCAACCGGCCGGTGCTGGGCCACGCGGACTACCGAGGGCCGATCAGCGGCCTCTACCACTGTGGCGCCGGCGCGCATCCCGGCGGCGGGGTCACCGGCTTGCCGGGCCGCAACGCGGCGCGCGAGATCGTTCGGGACTACCGGCGGCGCTAAGCGCCGGGTCGACAGTCAGCGGCGCGGTCGCGGTGCCCTCGGCGCACGGGGGTGTGCGTTCGACATGTCCATCAGCTTGTCGACGTGCTCGAGCAGATCCTCGTAGGTCGCACCCGCTCCTAGCTGAACGGCGTCGTTCACCCAGACTTCGCTGCGGTGGTAGTTGCCCCCGGATGCATGGATGACAGCACCGTTCGGCGCGTCCTCGCTGCACATGAACAGCACGGCCGGGCTGACGAGGGCCGGGTGTCGGTTGGGATCCGGCTCGGCGAGGTTTTCGTCGCGGCCTGGGACCGTGTTGGTCATGCGCGTCGCCGCGCCGGGGCCGAGGACGTTCACGCGCACGTTGCGGTTCGCGCCTTCGAGGGCGAGCACGTTGGCGAGCCCGAGCATGCCCATCTTGGCCGCACCGTAGTTGGACTGGCCGAAGTTGCCGAAAATGCCGGAGCCGGAACTGGTGAACACCACGCGCCCGTAGCGTTGCTCGTACATGTGCGGCCAAGCGGCGTGGGTGACGTAGGCCGTGCCCGTGAGGTGCACGTCCATGACCAGGTCGAACTCGTCGAGGGTCATGTTCTTGAAGGTCCGGTCGCGCAGGATGCCGGCGTTGTTGACCAGGATGTCGATTCGCCCGAACGCGGCGATCGCGTCGTCGACGATGCTCTTGGCGCCTTCGCGGTCCGACACGGAGCCCTTGTTGGCGACGGCGGTGCCGCCGAGTGCCTCGATTTCCGCCACCACCGCGTCTGCGGCGTCGCCGGAGCCGGTGCCGTCGACGGAGCCGCCGAGGTCGTTGACGACGACCTTGGCGCCACGCTTGGCGAACTCGATGGCGTGGCAGCGGCCGATGCCGCCTCCGGCGCCGGTGACTGCCGCTACCTTGCCCTGGAATTCGCTGTCTGAGAAATCGCTCATCATGCCCCTCTAGATGTCCGCGTCGCCAGGCGACGCGCGTGGTCGTAGGGGACGCCCATGCGGCGTCCCGGTATGCTTTGCCGCGACGACGCGCGGATTTCCGTACCTGCCATGACCCCGGAACAGGTCAGTCAGTACAAGGAGACGGGTTATACCACCGTTCCCGGCTTCTTCGCACCGCACGAAGTCGCGGCGTTGAAGAGCGAAGTGGACGGCTGGGTGGATCAGGGGCTGCCCCGTGACGTGTCGATTCCGGATGCCAAGCGCAACCTACAACTCATCCCGCTTTGGCCCCACAGCCGCCTATTCCGCGCGCTGCCGTTCCATCCCAAGGTGCACTCGGCGGTGTCGGCCCTCTTGGGCGATCCCGTGGTGAAGATCCTGGACCAGATGTTCTACAAGCCGCCGCGTACCGGCATGGGCACGAATTGGCACACCGACAACGCCTACTTCCACCTTGACGAGCCGTTGCGCGGCTGCGCGATGTGGATCGCCATCGACGACGCCACGCGGGAAAACGGCACGCTCATGGTCGTCCCCGGCGTTTTCGACCGCGAGTTCCCCCACGAGCGGGATCCGGACAGCGATCACCACATTCGCACCTACATCGCCGAGGGCGGCGAGCGCGCCGTGCACTGCGAGCTTGAAGCCGGCGGCGTGGTCTTCTTCTGCTTCGGGACTCCCCACGCGACGGGCCCGAACCCGACCGGTGCGGGCCGGGCGGGCGTCGGGCTGCACTTCGTCAACTTCGACTACGCCAACGAGGACATGCGACGGCAGCGGGTTTGGCAGCACGTCTTCCTCACCGGCGACCGGGCGACGGCCGGGGTCCGCGAATACGGCGAGCGCATATCCTTCGACGCCGAACTCCATGGCGCGCCGCCGAGTCGATGATCCGCGCAGCGACCATGCGCTGATCGCGGCCTGCAACGACGGCAGCGCGCGAGAGGCGGCCCGGGCGTTCGAAGTCCTCTACCGGCGCCACAAGGACTACGCGCTGCGCGTCGCGCTGCGCTTCGTGCCGGACACCGACACGGCGCTCGATGTCCTGCAGGAGACGTTCCTCTACCTGTTGCGGCAGTTTCCGCCCGCCGGACCGGGCATCGAACTCACCGCCAAGCTCACCACCCTGCTCTACCCTGTGGCCAAGAACACCGCCCTGACCGCCTTGCGGCGCGGCAACCGGTTCCCCGCCGCGGATGTCGAGCCCGACGAACTGGCTGAAGCGACGGAGCCGGTCGCAGCGGGCGACGTGGGGGCGGTCATCGCCGCCCTGCCGGCGCGGCAACGCGAGGTACTCCTGCTGCGCTTCGTCGATGGCATGAGCTTGGCTGAGATTTCACAAGTTCTTGATATTCCCTTAGGAACGGTCAAGTCGCGCCTGCACGTCGGCATCGGCCGGTTGAAGTCGTCGGGTGCCGGGGACGATTTGCGCGATTGAAATGAACCTTTTTGGTCCGTGCCGCGCTCTATGAAGTAGGAGAGAACATGGTTGATCGAGACGAGAGCCTGCCGGACCTGCCCGCGGATTGGATTGACGCGCTGAACCGCGTCGATCGTCCGCCAGCGGTCGTGACACGCACAGTTGATCGCGGACTCGGCGATGCGGCTGAAGCGCAATTCGCCGAGCGGCTAGCGCGTCCAGCGTGGCGGCGTCCGGGAGGTTGGGCCGCGCTGGCGGCGTCGCTCGCGCTGGTCACCGTCGTCGCTGTGCGCTGGGATGGCGGGAATGAGTCCGTCTACACGGACGTTGACGCATCTGGCCACATCGACATCGCCGACGTGCTGGCCCTTGCGCGTACCGGCACGGCAAGTCCGCGCGAACTCGAGGCGTTCGCGCAGCGCGTCGTCGCCCTGAACGGTGACGCGAGCCGATGAAGCGCTTGGGCTGCATCCTTGCGATCGCGTTGGCCGCGCTGGCAGACGCCGCCGAGCAAGCTGACGCCCCGCACGCTCCCCGGTTCGTCCCCGTGGACATCGTCCTCGACAGCCCGGAACCAGTGGCGGCGTGGCAGTTCGAACTCACCGACCGCAACGGCGCGATCAAGATCGTGGGCATAGAGAACGGCGAAAGCCCGGCGTTCGATCGCGCGCCGTACTACGACCGGGACGCAACCCAGGGCGGTGCCGTGGAACGCGTCGTGGTCGCCGACTACACGCTGGCCGACGAGGCGGAGTTGCCCCAGGGGCGAACGCGCATTGCCACAGTGCATGTTCTCGTCGCGGACGAGGCGAACTTCGTGGTGACGCTCGTCGCCGCGGCGACCGCGGATGGCCGCCCGATCGATGCATCGATCAGCCTTGTGCTCGCCACTGATGCAAAACGGAGGAACCGATGGACAGAAGAACCGGCCGCGTAGTCGCGGCTGCCTTGGCCGGCACGGCCTTGTTGGCCATGCTGGTCGCCGGTGGTGCCTGCCAGGCCATGGCGCCGGTGCCGGCGACGTCGCCACCGCCGTGGAACCCAGACGCCGACGAAAGGCCCAACCCGACGGGCGCGGTGCGTTCAAGCACCCCCGCAACCCCGGCGCCCCGCCAGCACGAGGTCTGGGTTATCGCCAAGCCGACCGCGACGACTGCGGTCGATGCGGTCGAAGAGATGGTCGTGTCGTCCAACTTCAATCGGCGGGCCCTAACCGAGTCCGCGCCCAGCCCAAACTCGCTGAAGCTCCGTCAAACCGCTGGCGAGGCGCGTAGCGCCGCGCCGGTGGCATGGGACGATCAGTCGATCGGCACCGGGGCCATGCTGGCGAGTTTCCCGGCCAGGGCGCACATCGGTGCCCGACAATACGTCCCCTTACCGCTGGAGCACACGGCGGTGAATGCGGCCATCGAGGGCCACATCAGCACGGTGGCCGTGAACCAGCGATTCGAAAACCCGTTCGACACCAAGATCGAGGCCGTCTACCTGTTCCCCTTGCCGGAAAAAGCGGCCGTCGGCGAGTTCCTCATGGTGATCGGCGAACGCACCATCCGCGGCATCGTGCGCGAGAAGGCGGAGGCCGAGGAGATTTACCGTCAAGCCCGGGCGCAGGGCTACCGCGCCAGCCTGCTCGTCCAGCAACGGCCCAACGTCTTCGAGCAGAAGGTGGCGAACATCGAGCCCGGCAAGACCATCGAGGTCGACATCACCTATTTCCACACCCTGGCCTACAAGGACGGCTGGTACTCCTTCGTGTTCCCCACCGTCGTCGGCCCCCGCTTCAATCCCCCGGACCCTACGGATCGGCTAGGCGCTGTCCGCCGCGGAAGCCACCGCGACACCACGGCTGCGGTCGAATACTTGGCGCCGTCGGAACGCTCGGGCCACGACATCAGCATCCGCGTGGACATCGACGCCGGCGTCGAGATCGAGGATCTGAAGTCCACCCATCGCGTGGCCATCGAACGGCCGTCCTCGACCGTCGCGAGCATCGCGCTCGAGAACGAAAAGACGCTGCCGAACCGGGATTTCGTGCTGGACTTCCGCGTCGCCGGGGAGACGGTGAAGTCCACGCTGCTCACCCACCGGGATGCCGACACCGGCCGAGGCTTCTTCTCGCTGATGCTGATCCCGCCCCGTGGGCCGAGCGACGTTGCGCGGCACCCCTTGGAGTTGGTGTTCGTCATCGACGCCTCCGGCTCCATGCGCGGCCGGCCGCTTGAGCAGGCGAAGGAGGCCGTGGCCACGGCGCTGGACCGGCTCGGTGGCGACGACACGTTCCAGATCATCCGTTTTTCCGAAGGGGCGAGCCGGTTTGGCGCGACACCGGTGCGGGCAACGCCTGCGAACATCGCCCGCGCCCGAGCCTACCTGGCGGATCTCCGGAGCGGCGGCGGGACCTACATGGTCGAAGGCGTCAAGGCGGCCCTTGACTTCCCCCATGATCCGGCGCGGCTGCGCTTCGTGTCGTTCATGACGGACGGCTACATCGGCAACGAGTCGGACATCCTCGGGGCAATTCACGGTCGGCTGGGCGCGTCGCGGATCTTCAGTTTCGGCGTCGGCACGTCGGTCAATCGCTACCTGCTCGAACGCATGGCCAAGACCGGTCGCGGCGTGGTGGCCTACCTGGGACTGAACGATTCGGCGCGTGTGGTCATGGGCGACTTCCTGGATCGGATCAGCCATCCCGTGCTGACCGAAATCGAATTCGACTGGGGCGACATGCGCGTCGCTGACGCGTATCCGCACGCCACGCCGGACCTGTTCGTCGGTCGCCCGCTGGTGGTGACTGGGACGTTCACGGGAGAACCGGGGAGTGTGACGGTCTCCGCAAGAGCCGGGGGGGAACCGTTGATCGTGGCGGTCGGTTCGGACCACGCTGACAGGCCATCGTTGGCCAAGGTCTGGGCGCGGGAACGGATCGCAGAATTGGCGGATCGGGCTTCTTGGGCTGGTGACCCGGGCGGCGAACTCAAGGACACGATCACGACCACGGCGCTCGCGCATCAGTTGATGTCGGGCTATACGTCGTTCGTCGCGGTGGATTCGCGGGCGAGAACGGCTGGCGACCACGGTGTTACTGTCTACCAGGCGGTGCCGGTACCGAATGGGGTGCGCTACAGCACGACCGTGGATTGATGTTGACGGAAGCGATAAAGACCGCGCTGGCTGAGCGCGGCTACGCGGTGGTGGACGCCGTGGTCCCGAAGCCGCTCTGCGAGGCGGTCATCGAGGCCGTGGCGTCGTTCCTGCGTGTCGACCCGGGCGACGCTTCGACCTGGGGTGTCGCCCAGGGCCACGGAATCGTCCCGTTGCACCATCACCCGGCGCTCTGGGAGGTCCGCCAACATCCTGCGGTGCACGCGATCTTCACCGAACTCTATGGTAGCCGCGCCCTGTGGTCGAGCGTCGACCGCGCCTCCTTCAAGCCGCCCGCGGGCGATGAAACCGTGCGGGTCAGCAAGCTGCATTGGGATGCCGACCCGCGCCAGCCGAAGGATGCCGCTGGCTATCAAGGCTTGGTCTACCTGACTGACACCCACGCCGACCAGGGCGCGTTCTGCTGCGCCCCAGAGATCTACCGCGACCTGCCGGATTGGCTCGAAGCGCACCGCGACAGCATCACCGACGCGCTGGCCGAGGCAACGCCGCATGCCAAGCGCGTCGGCGGCAAGGCGGGGTCGCTCCTGATCTGGTCGCGGCTCATGCCGCACTCGTCGGCTCGCAACGATAGTGCCCGGCCCCGCTGGGTCCAATACGTCACGATGAGTCCCGCGGCGGATGAAGCGGCGCGGCTCAAGCTCGGCGCGGCCTTCCGCGAGAAGCGCGCACCGGCCTGGGCGTTGCGCCAGAAAGTGCAAGGACAGCGCGATCCCGAACCTGGACCGGTTGCCGAGTTGACGCCCCTGGGTCGCCGGCTCGCGGGCCTCGAGGCCTGGCCGCCGAGGGCGCAGGCAGCGAGCGTATAATCCGCGCCCCGTTGGCCATCGGCCCCATGAGGGGACGTGCCATGAACCACCCCCAACGTTTCGACGTCATCGTCATCGGCGGCGGCCATGCCGGCGCCGAGGCCGCGCTGGCATCCGCCCGCGTGGGCGCGAAGACGTTGCTGCTGACGATGAGCATCGAAACCATCGGCCAGATGTCATGCAACCCGGCCATCGGTGGCATCGGGAAGTCCCACCTGGTCCGCGAGATCGATGCCTTGGGCGGCGCCATGGCGCTCGCCGCTGACCGCGCGGGCATCCACTTCCGTACGCTGAATTCCAGCAAGGGTCCGGCGGTGCGCGCCACGCGCGCCCAGGCCGACCGCGTCCTCTACAGAAACGCGATGCGTGCGATCGTGGAGTCCCAGGAGAACCTCACCGTCTTTCAGCAATCGGTGGTGGATCTTGTCGTGGACGATGACCGGATCCGCGGTGTCGACACGCAGATGGGGCTGCGCATCGAGGCCAACCGCGTCGTACTCACCACCGGCACGTTCCTGGGCGGGCGCATCCACATCGGCTTGGAGGACGGACCGGGCGGGCGCGCCGGCGACCCGCCGGCCAACGCGCTGGCGGAACGCCTGCGCGCGTTGCCGCTGCGCGTCGACCGCCTGAAGACCGGGACGCCGCCACGCTTGGACGGGCGCAGCGTGGACTTCGCCGTGATGGAGACGCAGCCGGGCGACGAGCCGCGGCCCGTGATGTCCTTCCTGTCCACGCCGGATGCACATCCCGCGCAGACCGTCTGCCACATCACGCACACCAACGCGACCACCCACGACATCATCCGCTCTGGTCTCGACCGCTCGCCGATGTACGCCGGCGTGATCGAGGCCGAGGGTCCACGGTATTGCCCGTCCATCGAGGACAAGGTCGTGCGCTTCGCCGATCGCACGCAGCACCAGGTCTTCGTCGAGCCCGAAGGTCTGGACACCCACGAGGTGTATCCGAACGGCATCTCGACCAGCTTGCCCTTCGATGTGCAGTTGGCGGCCGTCAACAGCATCCGGGGTTTCGAGAACGCGCACATCACGCGGCCGGGCTACGCCATCGAGTACGACTTCTTCGATCCCCGGGACCTGCGTCCGAGCCTGGAGACCCGGGTGATCGAGGGGCTGTACTTCGCTGGCCAGATCAACGGTACGACCGGGTACGAGGAGGCGGCTGCGCAAGGACTCCTCGCTGGCATCAACGCGGCCCGCACGGTCGATGGCAAGGACGCCTGGTGCCCCGCGCGTTACGAGGGCTACCTCGGCGTGCTGGTGGACGACCTGGTCACCCTGGGCGTCACCGAGCCGTACCGCATGTTCACCAGTCGCGCGGAATACCGGCTGCGCTTGCGCCAGGACAACGCCGATCTGCGTCTGACCCCAATGGGGCGTTCTCTGGGGGTTGTCGACGACGAGCGCTGGCGGGTGTTCAGCACGAGACGGCGCGCCTTGGAGGCGGGCGCCGAGCGTTTGGCGGGAACCGTCGCTGCCCCGGGGACCGACTTGGCGCGGGCTCTGGAAACGGCGACCGGCGAGACCATCGCCAAGTCGACATCGCTCTTTGAACTCTTGAAGCGTCCGGGCATCGACGCGCAGGCCATCGCTGCGGCGCTTGGCGATTCGCCGGATGAGGCCGTCTTGGCACAACTTGAGATCGAGGCGAAGTACGCCGGCTACATGCAGCGCCAGGACGACGAGATCGCGCGCGTGAAGGACAACGAGAACGTGGCGCTCGCGGCGGACTTCGACTATGCACGAATCTCCGGCCTGTCGAACGAATTGAAGGACAAGCTGCGCACGCGCGCGCCGGCAACGCTCGCCCAGGCCGCGCGTGTTCCCGGCGTCACCCCCGCCGCGCTGTCCCTGCTGCTCGTGCACGCCAAGCGTGCCGAAGGCGAACGCCGCCGCGCTTGAGGCCGTGCGCAAAGAGCCGGCACCAGCCGCCCTGCCCGACGGCGCGACCGCGAAGCTGGCGGCGTTCGAAGCCCTGGTCCAGCGCTGGAATGCCCGCAGCAATCTGGTCGCTCGCGGCGACATCCCGCATTTGCGCGAGCGGCACACCGCCGACAGCCTCGCGCTATCGCCGTGGGTCACCGGCCGTTTGGCGGATGTCGGCGCCGGAGCCGGGCTGCCCGGCATACCGCTCGCCATCGCGCGCCCGAACGTGCCTGTCGTGCTGATCGAACGCAGCACGCGCAAGTGCGCCTTCCTCCGGCATGCGGTCATCGAACTGGACTTGGCGAACGTGGACGTCGTGGCGCGGGACGTCCGCCATTACACGGCACCCGGGGCGTTCGACATCATCACGATCCGTGCGGTCGCGCCACCTTTGAAGGCTTGGAACCTCGTTCGCCACTTGCTCAAGCCTGGTGGGTCGGTCTTGCTGCAGTCCCGGGAGCGGCTAGGTTCACCGATCTTCGACGGAGGGGAAATCGTCGATGAAGCCGCCGTTGGCCGCGGCTGGGTCACCGCGGTTCGGTTGGCGTGCCGGGCATGACGGTGCCGGGACGTCGCGTGCCGTATTGGCTTGCGGAGAGGCTCCTCGCCCATCGCAACGCCCACGGGCCACACTACGGTGGACATCTGTCGGACCATCTGCCGATGGCTCTCTTGGCGATGTGGGCGAACGGTGCAGGGAAGGACGCGCTGGAGACGTACGCGATGCGATACCGGCAGCGTCTCGACCCGCCGGTCCATCATGTCCGGCACGCGCCGACGGAGATCGCACGCGGTGGGGGACCTCGGGGCCTACGGCTCGCTGTTGGCGTACTTCGACCGGGAAGTCGCACGCGTGGGGGCCCAGGCGACCTTAGAGAACTGGCTGCCCCGGCTCGTCAGTGGCTGGGTCCGCTTCGCCTTCCACCCGGTCATTCGACTCGCATACGGCATTCGATTCGATGTCGAGTCAGAAATCGTCGCCGGACTCGCCTACCTTGCGAGCGCAGGTCCGGACCCGGCCTTGCAGGCCTTTGCCGACGGGGCGAGTTACGGCGACGAGCCGCTGTCGGCGCCTGCGTCCCTACCTTTGGACGAACCGTTCGAGCGACGCTACAACGCAACCGTTGCGTCGGGCGTCTTGGCGGAACGCGTCGTGGTCGTCCCGGACAACCGGCGCCGTCTCGCGGAGTTGAGCCTGGCAGTCTTCAACGACACGCAGGGCTTCTTTGCGCTGCACATGGTGACCGGTACCCATGCGCTCGCGGTGTGCGCCGACGTGATCGGTATGGACACGGACGGACTGCTGAGCGCCGGATTGCTGGCCGCGTACGTCACTGTCGGCGCGCCGCGGTACGACCCCGCGGCCGAACCAAGACCTGCGTCCATCGACGACGAACATGACGCGAAGCTCGCCTTCGCCTGCGCGGACCTCGCCCGGTCGCTGGGTAGCAAGGCGTTTAAGAGGGCCGCGCAGACCTACGGGGATGTTCGGCCCGGGCTCTTCGATCAGTAGATGAACCGTGTCGACGCAAACTGACGACCCGGCGAGCGCTATCCGCACCACCATCACCGTGGTGCCTCGCGTATTCGCCTTTCTCTGGGAAGTCTCGCCGGCCCTTCTGGTTGGTCTGGCCCTGATACTCGCATTCAACGCCCTTGCTCCGGCCGCCATGGCTTGGCTGTCGATGAAGGTCATCGTCAACGGTGTGGTGGATGCAGCAACGAACGAAACCGGGTGGACTCCCCTCGCGGTTCCGCTCATCGCATTGTTCGCGGTGTGGGTCGCAAGCGCTGCCCTGACTTCGTTCGACGGCATTGTCCGGCGGCTGTTGCAGGAGAAAACGGAGGTTCTCGAGTCCCAGAAACTGCTGCGCAAGGCCGGCACGCTCGACATCGCCTTCTTCGAGACGCCGCGCTTCTACGACCTGCTCCATCAGGCTGCGGAGCATCGCTGGCGTGTGCACGACGTCGGCAACCGGTCCTTGACCATCCTGCGCCAGGCCGTTTCGCTCCTGGCGATGGTGAGTCTGCTTGCGGTGCTGCACCCGGCCGCGATACTCGTTCTGCTGGCCTCGGCACTGCCAAGCCTCGCGATGCAGGGGCGGTTCGCCCGGCAACGAAACGCCTATCTCGACGAGATCGTCCGTGGAGCCCGCATCCAGCAGTACCTGCACGAGCTGCTGACGAGCCGCCATTCGGCCAGCGAAGTGCGCGTCTTCTCACTGACCGACCATCTGGTGGGCAGGTTCCTCGAATATGCGCACGCTCAAGTGGCCGTCTTCTGGAACCGGGAACGGAGAATCCTGACGGCGGACATCTGGCTCGACGTTCTTTCGCTCGCCGGGACTGCGGCAATCTGGGTGTTCGCCGTGGTCGAGGCCGTCGGCGGACGAATCTCGGTGGGCGACCTCACCCTCGTCTTTACGGCCACCCTGCAATGCCGGGCGCAACTGGACGGCCTGGTGGGTGCCATCGGCGAGATCTTCGAAGGCGCTCTTGGGGCTGGGAGGTACTTTCGGTTCGTGGATCTCGACACCGGATCTGTTGCGGGGACGCTGGCGCCCCGCCGAGACCATGTGCGAAGGATTCCGAAGCCGCTAGTCCGTGGCCTGGAGCTGCGCGACGTCGGGTTCTCGTACCCGGAGTCGTCCAAGCCTGTGCTTGAGGGTTTGAGTCTCACGATTCCCCACGGGTCGAAATTCGCCCTTGTCGGCGAAAACGGCGCCGGCAAGACGACGATCGTCAAGTTGCTTGCTCGCCTCTACGACCCCACGCACGGCCACGTCGAACTCGACGGGCACGACCTGCGCGTCAACGGCACACCCCAATCAACCTATTGATTTTAATGGACTTTTAAGCGGGCGTCGAGAGGCGGTACTACTTTTCGCGGCACTTTGCCAAATGGACCGAAAGCGCCGCCCCGATCCGAAATGCGATTTTACGCGACCCGCGAATCGCGGGATTCTACACCACCGGGGACACGCCGGGAACGCCACCGCCGCCACCGTGTCAACCTGCTGCGCAGGTCCTCCGCTGA
>JAPOYV010000063.1 GCA_026706385.1 Gammaproteobacteria bacterium | reverse complement strand
GGCCCCGCTGTCGGCACCGCTTTGCGTGCCGCTGTAGCGGAGGTTCACACCGGCATCGAAGCCGGACGGGTCGGGCTTGTTGGTGATCAGGCGGAGGTTGCCGGATTGCGAACTGGCACCGAACAGCGTCCCCTGGGGGCCGGACAGTACCTCGACGCGTGCGAGGTCGACCGCGTAGACGTCCAGGTTGCGGCCTTGGAATGAGACCGGCTGTTCGTCCACATAGAGGGCGACGCCGGGTGCCGAACCTTGCGCCGCCGTGATGGTGACGCCGCTCTGCTCCGTGGCGCTGCCGCGGATGTACAGCTCCTTCTTGCCGGGTCCGTTGCCGGTGCCGACGACGTTCGGCAGGTATTCGACGTATTCGTCGAACGTCTCCACGCCGAGTTCACGCAGTGTGTCACCCGTGACCGCCTGCAGGGCGATGGATACGTCCTGCGCGCTCTCGGCGCGTTTGGTCGCGGTGACGATGATGGTTTCGAGTTCGCCCGCGACTGCGCCGGACGATGCGCCGGCCATGGCTGCGGAGATCGCAATGCACAACGGCTTACGCCGTAAGACGGTGTTCGAGCCCATGGAAACCCCCTCCCAACTCTGAGGAGCCTTGTAACACTCGGCGACGCGCGATGCAATGCCGGTGGCTTGGGACCCGTCCCCGCTCGGTTCGAGCGAATTGGGCGTTGTCGTGCCGCGGCGGATTGGCGACACTGGGCAAGGTCAGCAAAAGCGCTGCGATAAGCACATGGCATCGTTGGAACCACCGCGATCCTCGGGCCCGTCCCGGCCGATGCACATCGGCTTCCTGATGGTCCCGGACTACACGATCGTCACGTTGACCAATGCGGTGGCTGTGCTGCGCATGGCGAACCGGCTCTCCGGACAGTCCTTGTACCGCTGGACGTGTCATACGCTGACCGGCGACCCCGTGGACTCGAGCGCGCATCTGCGGCTGGTGCCGGACGGCGACGTGGATGCGGCGCGAGCGGCCGACATGCTCTTCGTATGCGCAGGCTACGAACCGGAGCGTCAGGCCACGGCGACGCTGTGCAGCACGATCGAGAGCTTTGCCGCGGCCGGCACGCCGCTCGGGGCTCTGTGCACGGGCTCGCATCTGCTCGCGGCCGCGGGCGTCCTCGACGGCTACCGCTGCGCGATCCATTGGGAAAATGCGCCGGCGCTGCGCGAGCAGTTCCCGAGCTTAAGCGTCTCGTCGAGCCTCTTCGTCATCGACCGGGACCGTTACACGTGCTCCGGTGGCGTCGCGTCGATCGACCTGATGCTCAACATGGTTGCGTCGGTGCACGGCCGCGAGCTCATGCAAGGCATCTCGGCGCAGTTCGTCCTGGAACGCGTGCGCACGGAAGAGGACGCCCAACGCACGCCGCTGCACTACCTGGTCGGGGCGGGGCAGGGTGGTCGACTGATCGACGCCGTGGCACTGATGGAGGCCAACGTCGAAGAGCCGCTCAGCCTCACCGAACTCGCCGGCTACGTCGGCATCTCTCGGCGCCAGTTGGAACGCCTGTTCCACGAACACCTGCACTGCACGCCGTCGCACTACTACCTCGACCTGCGCCTGCATCGCGGGCGGCTGCTGTTGCTGCAAACCGGCGCGACGGTCGCGGAGGTCGCCTCCCGGTGCGGCTTCGCGACGCCGGCGCGGTTCACCAAGGCCTATACGCGGCGCTACGGAAAGTACCCGCGGGAAGAGCGCCGGGCAGCGACGCGGTATGTCGCGGACGCGAACACGAGCACGCCATAGCCGCCCGAAGACGGACCTGCGCACAGCGGAGCGAAGCGCAGGGCCAGCCGTGGGGCGCTGAGACCGGCCACGGCAGCGACGCTCGTTTAGGTCTCGGCGCGGCGCTGTGGCGCACGCGCGGCTACCTGTTGCCGCAACTCCGGCACTTCCTGCTGTTCGGCGCTTTGTCTGGCGTCGGCATGCTGCTCGAACTGGCCGTCTACCTGGCGGGTTTCGATCTGTTGACGAACAAGGTGTTCCGAGGGGAACCGCTCAACGCCACCCAGGCAGCCCTGGTCGGGCTCGATAGCGACCGTTTCGTCGCCGTGGACGCGCTCGACGACGATGCCCGCCGGACCTTGCGCACGGTGTTCCTCGTGCTCATGGGATCGTTGATGGCGGCTGGCTTTCTGCTCGGCACGGGACTGCGCTATTACCTCACGTGGATCCTGCAGCGCGTCAACCAGGCGTTGCGCCTGGCGATGCTGGAACGGGCCGTCCACCTGTCGCTCAGCTACCACGACGAGGCGCCCGTTGGCGATGCCATCTACCGCGTCTACCAGGACAGCGCCATGGTCACCAACGTGGTTCAGAACGCCCTGATACAGCCGCTGACGGCGTTCGCGAACCTGCTCGTCGCGCTCGCGGCCCTGACCTTCTTCGACCCGTACCTCGGCTTGCTGTTCGCGCTCGCCCTCGTGCCGTCGCTCTTCGCCGTGCGGGCCTTCACGACCGGCCTGCGCCGACGCAGCGACCGCGCGCGGCGCGCCAACAGCGCATTGACCGCGCACATCCAGGAAAGCGTCAACGGGGCACGTGTCCTCAAGGCGAACCGCGCGGAGGGTGCAGCGTTCGGCACGTTCCGGCAGCGCTCGCTCCGCGCTCTGGATCGGGCGTACGAACTGCGACGGAGTATCGCGATCCTGAACCTGATCGTGTTTCTGTTGACGGCCACGACGGTCATCGCCGCCGACTATCTCATGGCCGCCTGGGTCTGGACCGAGGCACCGACCTTCGGGTATGGCCTGGTGGCGTTGGTCGGCTTCGCGGCCTGGAACCTCGGTGCGTTCCAAGCGGCCCGTGACCGGCATGTCGCGTTGTCGGGGATCTGCGTCGCGCTGGCGATGCTCTGGGGCATCCTCCAGGACATGGGAGTCGGCCTGCGGCGGGCGTTCTTCCTGCTCGACTTGGAGCCCGGCGTCCGCGACCGGCCGGATGCGGTGGCGATGCCCGCGGTCCGGGAGGGCGTGCGTTTCCGGGATGTCGAGTTCCGCTATCGGGCCGACGTCCCGGTCATCAAGGGCGTTACGTTCACCGCGCGGCCCGGGACGGTCACGGCCATCGTCGGTGCATCGGGTGCCGGCAAGTCGACGCTGATGAGCCTGCTCCTGCGCCTCTACGAGGTGGATGCGGGGCGCATCGAAGTCGGCGGCAAGGACATCCGCGACATTCGCCTTGCGGCTCTGCGCGGCGCCGTCGCCATCGTGCTCCAGGAGAACGCGCTGTTTCCGACCAGCGTCTTGGAGAACATCCGCTACGCTGTCGAGGACGCACCCATGGCCGCCGTCGAACGGGCCGCGGCGGTGGCCTGCGCCGACGACTTCATCGCGGCGTTGCCGGAGGGTTACGCCACGCTGCTCGGTGAGCGCGGAGCCAAGCTGTCGACGGGCCAGCGTCAGCGCCTGTCCATCGCCCGTGCCGTGCTGAAGGACGCCCCGATCCTGATCCTCGACGAACCCACGGCGGCGCTCGATGTTCATACCGAACGGCGCGTACTCGACAACCTGGGCGCTTGGGCGCAAGACGGGAAGATCATCTTCCTCATCACGCATCGCCTGGCCACCATCCGCTACGCCGACCAGATTCTGTTGCTCGAAGACGGCACCGTCGTTGAACAGGGTGACCACGGCACGTTGATGGCGCGCGACGGGGGCCGCTACCGCGCGTTCGCGACCGCGGGAGAAACGGCGTGAACGCCCGGGTCGGCAACGGCGCCTACGACGACCGGATCGACGTGGATCCGGCGCTCGATGCACGTGGCGTCGTGCGGATATTGGGCCGGTCGCTTGGCTACATCCTGCCGAACTGGCGACTGTTCCTGCTCAAGTTCGGCTTGATGCTCGGCAGCTTCGCACCGCTCCTGATCGTGCCTTGGCCCGTGAAGATCCTCATGGACCACGTCGTCCTCCAAGCCCCGCTGGCGGACTCCGACGTGCGCTTCCCGCCGTTCTTTCAGCCGTTCGTGGATGCCGTTGCGGGCCTCGAGCCCGCTGGACTGCTGCTCGCGACCCTGGCCCTGCTTGGAATCCTCGTCGTGTTGTTCGGCGCCGGGGCGGGCGAGCCTCGCGGCAACACGGCATTTCTGGCCCAGGGGCAGGACACTGCGACGCAGAGCGAGAACATGATCAGCGCGGGCTGGTCCATGGCTGGCGGGGTATGGGGACTCGCCGACCTATTGTGCAATGTGCGGCTCGTGCAGCGCGTCACCGACGGCTTTCGCACGCACCTGTTCGGTCGCCTATTGCGGCTCCCGATGCCGGTGCTCGACGACCAGCGCATCGGCGACGGCATCTATCGAACAATGTACGACGCCCCGGCCATCCAGGGCATCTGCTTCGACATCACGTTGATGCCGGTGGTGTCCCTGCTCGGCGCGGTTGTTTCCGTCTACCTCATGCACTACAGCTTCGGTCACGTCATTCCGGAGTTGATCTGGCTGGGCGCGGCCACGATGCCGCTAGCGCTGCTCTTCACGGCGCCGCTTGCCGCGGCGGCGCGGCGCGCCAGCCAGGCCAGCCGTGGCGCCGGGAGCGCGACAACCAACCGCATGGAGGAGAGCACCGCCAACGTCGCGGCCGTGCAAAGTTACGGTGTCGAGGACCGGGAGCGCGCGGCCTTCGGGCAGGCCAGCGAGGAGTCCTTCCGTCGGTACCGGTACGTGGTTGCGGTGAACATCGCCATCGAGGTGATGTCCGCCCTGGCCCTGCTGTCGCTCGGCGTGTGGGCTTTCGTGCTGGTATCCGAACAGATCATCGCTGGCCGCCTGCTACCTGGCGACTTCCTCGTCGTGCTGGGGTTGTTCGGCACCGTTGCGGGATCCGCGATCACGTTCGGCCGGCTGTGGGTGGATTTCCAGAACAACGCGGCCGGTGTGCGCCGCGTCCTGTTCTACGTCGACTTGCCGAACGATGACGCCCGTGGCGCAGAGGACGGCTCGCGGTTGCGCATTCGGGATGGGGTCGTCTTCGAGAACGTGAGCCTGACGTATCCGGACGGACGTCGCGCCTTGCAGGACATCTCGTTCGAGGCGCGCACGGGCGAGACCATCGCGATCGTCGGGCCAACGGGCGCAGGGAAGACGAGCCTTGCCTACCTGATCCCCCGCTTTTTGCAGCCGACCGCCGGGCGCGTACTGCTCGACGGGGTCGACATCAAGACACTCGACATCGACAGCGTTCGGGACCAGGTCGCGTACGTCTTCCAAGAGCATCTCCTGTTCTCCGACACGATCGCGGCCAACCTCCGCCTCGGGCGGCCAACGGCGACGGAGGCGGAAGTGACCGCGGCGGCACGTGCGAGCGGGGCCCATGATTTCATCGTCCAATTGCCGGATGGTTACCAGACCGTACTCGGTCGCGACGGCGGCACGTTGTCCGTGGGGCAGAAGCAGCGCCTGTGCCTGGCCAGGGGACTGGTCCGCGATGCGGCAGTGCTCATTCTCGACGAACCGACGGCGGCGCTGGATCCCGAGACCGAGCGTGCGCTGATGGTCGCCCTGGAGACGTCGAGTCGGAACCGCATCGTATTCGTCATCGCGCATCGCCTGTCGACGGTTGCGAAGGCGGACCGAATACTCGTGATGGAGGACGGGCGCATCGTCGAGAGCGGTACGCACGACGAGTTGCTGGCGAAGACCCACGGCGCCTACCGGCGGTTCGTCGAAAGCGCAGAAGGATGAAATCGATCTGCGCTATGGTTCTCATCGACTGCTCCGACTATGGCATGAGTGATGAATGACCGCGACTCGGTACGGCTCGGCGACGAGCAGGTTCAGCGGTACATCGCGGACGGGTTTGTCGTGCTCGACGCGGGACTGCCCGCGGACTTCCACGCCCAGGTGGTTGACGAGTTGCATTTCGCTATGCGGCACGAAACCCCGTTGCCGGGCGACAACCTGCTGCCGCGCATTCCCGCCATGGAGCGCCTGCTGTCGGCACCAGCCGTGCGCGGCGGTATGGAGAGCCTGCTCGGCCCCGAGTTCGCGTGGGCGCCGCATCGCTTTCCGCACAACAGCGAACCCTTGGCGAATGCCAAGGCCCTGGCGGATGCCGAGGCGTTCGATCCCTTCGCGAACCAGCCTGCCATGGGACGCGGCTCGATCTCCGGTTCGGGCTGGCACCAGGACGGGCACTCCCGCGCCGGGCGCAGTCGATGGCACACGTTCCGCGCCGCCAACCTTTTCTACTTCCCCCAGGAGACCCCTCTTGAGATGGGGCCGACGCGGCTTCTCGCCGGGAGCCACCTCTATGCAAACCTGGCTGGCGTTGTCCGCGAGCAGGTCTTCATGCGCCACATGCCCGCTGGCAGCGTGGTGATCGCCGACTTCGACTTAGGGCATGCCGGGGCGCCGAACCGTACGGCCATG
The DNA here is from genome assembly GCA_026706385.1 of Gammaproteobacteria bacterium. Lineage (GTDB taxonomy): Bacteria > Pseudomonadota > Gammaproteobacteria > Pseudomonadales > Azotimanducaceae > VXYL01. The sequence goes on along the minus strand of JAPOYV010000063.1, from coordinate 33,068 downwards.
ACCCGCTACATGCTGAAATTCGTGGGTTTGCGCCAGGGAAACCCGGCCGAGGCCGCCTGGGACCACCGCGACCCGGCGTGGCGAACGCCTTCTGGATTGCATACGCCGCATGATTTGCCGCAGGCGTGGACCTCGCTTTGGAACTGGCTTCGCGGCGTGCCCAGAACGCACGGCGTTCAGGCGCGTGTCGATACCGAGGCGGCTACGTTGGTCAAGGGCTTTGACTCGACTGACCAAGGCGAACGCCTTGCCGCGTTGTACGATCTCGTCGCAATGGGCGATGCTGCGGTGCCGGCGCTCGTCGAAGCCCTGCTGGCATCCGCGGGCTGCGACCGGCACGTATCGCCACCGCAATCCGATCCCGCATTCCACGGCGCATCGCGCGATCACCGGCAGCGCGGTTTCAGCCACCGCCAGTTCACACCGGAGGACAGCGCGGTTGCCTTGGGCGCCATCGGCGAACCCGCACTGGCGGACTTGCTGGCGTTGCTCGCCCACGACGACCCGTGGATTCGCATGAACGCGGCCTACGCGATTGGCGAAGCCGACCCCGTCGGCGGCCACGCCGAGCGCGTCGGTGCGCTGCTCGACGAACCACTCGACGCCGTCGTCCGGGTCGCCATCGACGCACTCTGCTGCCAGGACGCCTGTGGCCCCGACGTGGTCCGGCGACTGCACCGGCTGTTGACCGACGATGTCGCGGGTTGGCACGCTCCCGCGATGGGTGCGCAATGGTGTATTCGCGACCAGGTCCGCTACGTGGCAGCTTGGGCGCTAACAGGCTACGCCACTCGGCCGCAGCCGCCGACCGGAGTCGAAAAGGCGCTGATCGCGGCCTTGGGCGACGACACGGGGTACACGCCCGCCGTGGCCTGCGAGGGCCTGAAACGCCTCGCAACGCCTTCGGCCCTGATGGCGGCCATCGACTATCTCGAGACGTATCGCTGGGATCCGGTCCACCATCGCTTCTGGCGTGCCATGGTGGAGGCCAGGGCTGCTGCATAGCTCGTGCTGCCCCGGCCGGCGCGGGCCATGTCGCCTTTCGACCCGTCCATGTCGCGCCCGGCGCGGCCATTCCCGCCGCCGTTGGGTAGGCTGCGCGGGTCTGGTCTCGACGGGATGAGCGGCCATGGCCAACGACGAATACCAACCGGTCGACTATGCCGGGTTGCGGCAAGTCGAGAGCGTCGACCAGTCCGACCGCAAGGTGCCGATCAACCTGCGTCAGTCGGGTGCCACGCCCGTAGGCATGCTGATCTCCACGCGGGTTCGCAAGTCGCCGTATTGGCACCTTTCCATGGAGGCGGGTTGCTGGCGGGCGACGGTCTACAACCGCGTCTACCATCCGCGTGGCTACGTGCGGCCCGAGGACGGTGGGGCTATGGTCGAGTACGACGCCTTGGTCAACCACGTCACCCTTTGGAACGTCGCCGTGGAACGGCAGATCCAGGTCAAGGGGCCGGACGCGGAAGCGTTCGTGAACCACGTCGTCACCCGGGATGCGACGCGCATCGCGCCGATGCACGCCAAGTACGTGATCCTCTGCAACGAGGCCGGCGGCGTGCTCAACGACCCGGTATTGCTCCGGCCGGCAGACGACGAGTTCTGGTTCTCGCTCGCCGATAGCGACCTCGAGCTTTGGTTGCGCGGCGTCAACGTGGGGCTCGGCTTCAACGTCGCGATTGCCGAGATCGATGCCTCGCCGGTGCAGATCCAGGGACCGAAGTCGGAGGCGCTGATGGTCGACCTGTTCGGCGAACGGGTTCGCGAGATCCCCTACTACGGACTGATGGCGGGACAGGTGGCCGGCCGCGACGTTGTCGTTTCGCAAACCGGCTTCACCGGGGAGAAGGGCTACGAGATCTATCTCAAGGACGCCACCCGCTACGCGGAAGACATGTGGTACGCCGTGCTCGAGGCGGGTGAGCGCCACAACCTGATGGTGACGGCCCCGGCCCACCATCGTCGGATCGCGGCCGGGATCCTGTCCTGGGGGCAGGACCTGGACCAGGAGACACTGCCCTTTCAATGCAATCTCGGCTACCAGGTACCGCGTCGGAAGCGTGCCGACTACATCGGGCGTGAAGCCCTGGAGGCGGCGCGCGCCGCGATCGAGGCGGGTTCGCCGCCATTCCGGAACGTGCTCGTGGGCATCGTCTTCGGCGGCGCCCCGGTAACCGACTACGCCAACGACTTCTGGCTCATCTCAGGTGCCGAGGGCGCCGATCCGGTGGGCTACGTGACGTCGCCCTGGTATTCGCCGGAACTCGAGACGAACATCGCCTTGGGGTACGTGCCGTGGGAGATGCGCGGCGTGGGTACCGCGCTGCACGTACAGTTGCCGGACGAGTATGCCGACGGTGCCACGGACGGCATGGTGCCCGCCGAGGTCGTCGACGTCCCGTTCCGCCCTTCCGTCAATCCGAACATTCGCGAGGTCGTGCACGCCCGAGGGCGGGACCATGCCGACTGACCCAGTCGGTACGCCGACTGACCCAGTCGGTACGCCGACTGACCCAGTCGGTACGCCGACCCCCGGCGACGGCGTTGTCCCGACCTGTTTCGACGCCGCGGTCGTCGCGACCGTCCGTGAGCTCGGGCGCACGGCATCGGTCGAGGTGCTGCCGGGGCAACTCGCGACGGTCGATGCGAGCGCGTACCTGCCGTCCGGGACGGCTGTCTATGTCCCGTACCCACCCGGCGCGCCTTGGCAGGACACCGTTGCCGCGTGTCGCCATCTTCGCGCAGCGGGCATGTGTCCCGTACCCCATCTCACGGCGCGTAGCGTGCGGGATCCCGCCGACCTGCGCGCTCGCCTGGCGCAGCTTGCCGAGGCCGGTGTTGATCGCCTCCTGCTGGTGGCGGGCGACGGCGACCGGGCTGGTCGTTACCGCGACACGCCGGATGTCTTAGAATCCGGCCTGCTCGCCGAATACGGCTTTGATCGACTGGGCGTTGCGGCCCATCCCGAAGGACACCCGCTTGTCGAGCCGGCGGACTTGGAGCGCGCCTTGGCGCGCAAAGTGGAATACGCGGCTGCACAGGGGGCCTCAATGTGGATCGTGACCCAGTTTGGCTTTGCGCCGGCTGCTACCGCGGCTTGGCTCCTGAAGCTAGGTGCGGCGGGCTTCCCGCTCCGTGTCCGCGTCGGCATGGCTGGCCCGGCCCGGTTGTCCGCTCTCCTCGGCTTTGCCGCCAAGTGCGGCGTGCGCACGACGGCACGGCTCGTTTCTCGCCGGCCTGGCACGGTACGTCTGTTCGGCCGCTATGCCCCCGACGAGTTCGTGGAAGGCATGGCGCGTCACGTCGTCGAGACGCCCGACTCCCCGCTCTCGGGTGTTCACCTGTTCGGATTTGGCGGAATCCGGGACACCAGCCGCTGGCTGCGCGCTGTCTCGGGCGAGCGCGAACGGATCGCGGAGCATGTGGACCGCGCTCCTCATCGCGTCGCGGTGGGCGACGTGCCGACGCATCAGCCTCTCGGAGAACGACATGGCAGCTAGCCCCCCGGCACCTTCCGACGGCGAGATCGCCGCATCGGTGCCGCTACGACCCATCCTGCCGATTGCCGAAGCACGGTTTGGCCTGCCTGCGGAGGCGGTGACCCCGTACGGCCACCACAAGGCCAAGGTGTCGCTGGATCATCTGACCGGGCTCGGCGACGCCAAGTCCGGCAAGCTGGTTCTGGTGACCGCCGTGTCGCCCACCCCGGCCGGGGAGGGCAAGACCACCACGAGCATCGGTTTGAACGATGCGCTGAACCGGATCGGCGCCAACGCGACCGTGTGTCTGCGCGAGCCGTCGCTCGGCCCCTGTTTCGGTATGAAGGGCGGCGCGGCCGGCGGCGGCTGGTCGCAAGTGGCCCCTATGGCCGACATCAACCTGCACTTCAACGGCGATCTGCACGCGATCACCGCGGCCAACAACCTGCTGGCCGCCGTACTCGACAGCCATCTCTACTGGGGCAACAAGCTCGACCTCGACGTCGACGCCATCTCGTGGCGGCGGGCGCTCGACGTCAATGACCGGGCGCTGCGCCGGGCCGAGTTTGCGCTCGGTCGTGGCGCGCATCGGGTCAGCGGGTTCGACATCACGGCGGCATCGGAAATCATGGCTGTGCTGTGCCTGGCGCAGGACCGCGATGACCTCTTGAAACGCTTGGGCGACATTGTGCTCGGTCGCCGCAAGGACGGCGGTCCCGTGCAGGTCCGTGACCTGGGCGTGGAGGGCGCCCTGGCCGCGCTCCTGAACGATGCCTTGAATCCGAACCTGGTGCAGACGCTTGAAGGCAATCCGGCGTTCATCCACGGTGGCCCGTTCGCCAACATCGCCCACGGCTGCAACTCGGTCGTCGCCACCCGCGCGGCCCTCGCGCTGTCCGACGTCGTGGTGACCGAGGCCGGCTTCGGTGCCGACCTCGGTGCGGAGAAGTTCCTCGACATCAAGTGTCGCCAGTCCGGCCTGCGCCCGGACGCCGTGGTCCTCGTGTGCACCGTCCGGGCGTTGAAGATGCACGGCGGCGTCGCGCAGAGAGACCTCGCAGAACCGGATGTCGCCAGCGTGCGCGGCGGCGCGGCCAACCTGGTGCGCCACATCGAGAACCTCAAGGCGTACGGCTTGCCGCCCGTGGTCGCGATCAACCACTTCAACACCGACACCGAGGCCGAGATCGCCGCGATTCAGGACATCGCAGCCGAGTGCGGTGTGCGAGCGGTGCCGGCCACCCATTGGGCCGACGGCGGCGCGGGTGCGACCGCCTTGGCCGAAGCGGTCATGGACCGGCTCAGCCAGGAAGGCGGTACGGTGGAGTTGCTCTACGCTGACGAAGCGCCCCTCCATGACAAGATCGACACGGTTGCGCGGCGCATCTACGGTGCGTCGGGCATTGACGTCGAGCCGGACGCGGCCCGGGATCTCGCGATGTTCGAGGACTGGGGCTACGGCCGGCTACCCGTGTGCGTCGCCAAGACGCAATACAGTTTTTCCGCCGACCCGAAGGCGCTGGGCGCGCCGGAGGGCCACGTGCTGCCCGTCAGAGAGGCGCGCTTGTCGGCGGGTGCCGGCTTCGTGGTCGCCATCACCGGCGCCGTCATGACCATGCCGGGCTTGCCGCGACGGCCCGCAGCCTTGGACATCGGCGTCGACGCCAACGGTCAAGTCGTCGGCGTGTTCTAAGGATGCAGACGCATGCGCGCGTAGTCGTCATTGGCGGCGGCGTCGTCGGCGTATCCACCCTCTACCACCTGGCCCGCAAGGGATGGTCGGATGTCGTGCTCGTCGAGCGCAAGGAATTGACGTCCGGCGCGACCTGGCACGCCGCCGGACTGTTGCCGCTGTTCAACATGAGCTACTCGGTTGGACAACTGCACAAGTACTCGGTCGCGCTCTATCGCACGCTCGAAGCCGAGACCGGCCAGGATGTCGGCTTGCGGGTGGTCGGCAACATCCGCCTGGCGATGACCGCCGACCGCATGGACGAGTACCGCCAGTACGCGAGCGTCGCCCGCACGATCGGCGTCGAGGTCGAGTTCCTCGACCCCGAGCAGGTGCGCGAGATCTGGCCGTTGGCCGTCACCGACGGCTTGATCGGCGCGATCCGCCACCCCGGCGACGGCTATGTCCAACCGGCCGACCTTACGCAGGCGCTGGCCCGAGGCGCGCGTGCCCTGGGAGCGGCGATCCACCGCCAGACCACCGTCACGGCGATCGAGGAACGGCCCGGCGGCGAGTGGCTCGTGCGCACGGACCGAGGCGACGTCGTCTGCGAACACGTGGTGTCGGCGACGGGCAGCTTTGCGCGCCGAACGGGCGCCATGGTCGGTCTCGACATCCCGGTCCTGCCCGTGCAGCACCAGTACATCGTCACCGAAGCGCATCCCGCGATCCAGGCGCGTCACGCCAAGGGCTTGCCGGAGATGGGCGTGCTGCGCGAGTCCGACGGCTCGTGGTACATGCGCGAGGAAGCGGCGGGCCTGCTGCTCGGACCCTACGAGCGGGGTGCGCCGGCCTGTTACCTGGATGGCCCTTCGCCGGACAGCGAGTACGAGCTATTCAATGCCGACCTCGACCGCTTGGCGCCGCACATCGAATCCGCGATCCGCCGAGTCCCCGCGTTCGGCGAGCTCGGGGTCAAGAACGTCTACAACGGCGCGATCGCGTACACGCCGGACGGCAGCCCGATCGTCGGTCCCGCCTGGGGCAAGCGGAACTTCTGGCTCAACGAGGGCCACAGCTTCGGCATCACGGCGGCCGGTGGCGCCGGCTGGCAACTCGCGGAGTGGATCGTCGAGGGCGAGCCGACCATCGACATGCTCGGCGTCGAGCCGCGCCGTTTCGGCGACTATGCGACGCCCGCGTACCTCAAGGCCAAGAACGAAGAGGCCTACGCCAACGTCTTCACCGTCCACTACCCGGACGAAGAGCGGCCCGCAGCGCGCCCGCACCGCACAGCGCCGTGCTACGGGCGCATGCGCGCGCAGGGCGCCGTATTCGGCCAGAAGTTCGGCTGGGAGCGACCGAACTGGTTCGCACCGCCCGGTGTCGACCGAGAAGACCACTGGTCGTTTCGCCGCTCGAGGTGGTTCGAACACGTCGGCGCCGAATGCCGCAACGTCCGCGACAACGTCGGTCTCCTGGACATGACGGCGTTCGCGAAGGCGCGCGTCAGCGGACCGGGAGCGGCTGCGTTCCTCAACCGCTTCGTCGCCAACCGGCTGCCGCGTCGCCCGGGCGGTATCGCGCTGTGCCACGCGCTCGACAGCCGTGGCGGCGTGCACTCCGAATTCACCATCCATCGGGAGACCGAGGACAGCTTCTACCTGGTCTCGGCGGGCGCGTTCCAGCGCCTGGACCACGACTACCTGGCGCGGCAGATGCCGACCGACGGCAGCGTGCGCTTCGACGATCTGACGGCGAGCATGGGCGTATTGGTCGTGGCGGGCCCGAAGTCGCGGGAACTGCTTGGCCGGGTCTGCGACGTAGACCTCGACAACGGCCGCTTCCGCTGGTTGACCGGTGTCGACGCCAACATCGGCTTGGCGCCGGTCAAATTGCTGCGCCTGAACTTCGTCGGCGAACTCGGTTGGGAGATTCACCATCGCATCGACTACCAGAACACCATCTTCGATGCGTTGACGGCGGCGGGCGAGGACCTCGGCCTGAGACCCTTCGGCATCCGCGCCATGGATTCCCTGCGCGTCGAGAAGTCCTACCGCATGGTGGGTGCCGAGCTGTCAATCGAGTACGCCGCCCTGGAGTCCGGTATCGACCGGTTCGTGCGCCTCGACAAGGGCGACTTCACCGGGCGCGCGGGGCTCCTGGCGTGGCAGCAGCGCGGCTTCGCCAACGCATTCGCGACCCTGGTCGTGGACGGCCCGGACGATGCGGACCCGCTTGGCAACAACCCCCTGTACGCCGGCGGCGAGATGGTTGGCCGATCGACCAGCGGCAATTACGGATTCCGGCTCGAACAGTCGCTCGCACTCGCGATGGTGCGACCCGAGTACGCGACTGCGGGCACGCGCCTAGAGATCGAGATTCTCGACGGACGCTACCCGGCGGAAGTCGTCGGCGAGAGTCCGTGGGATCCCGGCAACGCGCGCCTTCGCGCTTGAGATGCCGCGCGGAAGAATATGCATCTGAATAGACAGATAGAACATTTCGTATTCATAATGCCCCTACGCCATACACCCATCGCGAGCTGCGGGAGGCGTTCCACCTCCAGTTCCTAAGCCGGCTCTTGAACCTGTCGGATCCACGACTCTACGTCTTGAAAGCGCCCCATAGCCGTGTCCGGTACCTCGCGTTCGCTCGGCAAGCCTTCCCATGCGCGCAGCATGAGGGTCACGCGCTGGTCCGCGGGAAGACGGGCGATCGCCGCCAGCAGCAAGGCGTTCGCATCGCTTTCGGCAACGCGGACGGCCGGGTTGCTCGCGCCTGGGAGGTCGTCCACGTCGAATTCACCGTGAACGTGGCCGCGCGCGGCGCAGCGTCGCACGTGGCGTCGGCAGACGTTTCGCGCAACGCCGTAGAGCCAGGTGCGGAAGGTCGATCGGCGACGCCAGGTGGCCAGGGACCGATACACCTCGACGAAGACGTCCTGGGCCACATCGTCCGCGTCGTCGTCGTCGGTCGACCAGGTGACGAACCGGTACACGGGATCTTGGTAGCGACGCACCAGCGTATCGAAGGCCGCGCGGTCGCCGCCGAGGAATCGGTCCACGAGCAGTTCATCTGCGGCGCCGCATCGATCGCGCAACCGTCCCATCGAAGTGGGCCTGTGCCGTCCCGGGCACCTGGACTCAAGAGCTCTCGGCGATGATTTGCACACACAAGTCGACGCATTCGTCGCAGATATGCACGTGATTGCCGGCGATGAGCTTCTTCACGTCGCTGGCCGACTTGTGGCAAAACGAGCAGCGGAGGTCGTCTTGCCGGCGTTTCCCTACAACGGCCTTGAGCATCTCGCTGACCGCCCTGCGTTCTTTGGCCGACGTCTCGGCTGCCTCGTCGGGCTTGGCGGCCATCGGCACTTCCGCGAAGTCGAGGTTTCGCGGCGTCTCCCGATAGGCGGGCGGACTGGTCACCGGCACGCTTAAGTCCACCGACTCGAACCGCATCTGGTCGATCCAGACCGTCCCCGTACCGCTCAAGAGCACGCCGAAAGCGATGTTGCTTGCGCGTTCGCCGACGTCGAGCACCACTACGCACTCGGTCCAGTCGGTCGTCCCCTTGATCCCGCGGTCCTCCATGTTGTCGAAGGCGATCGGCGACTCGCCCTGCCCGCGGTCGACGCGCACCCACAGCCCGGCCCAGGCACTCACGTTCAACGTCTTGAGGTGGCAGGAGACGCGGATGCGGCCACCGGCGTAATTGCCGGGAGCGATGTCCTGCATAAGCGTGCCAAAGCCATCGACCTTCCGCCTGGTCGACTTCAGGTAGCCGCTCGGCTTACCGCGCATCCTGACGTTGGGGTCGACGCCGGCCACATAGGCCGTGCGAGCGCTGCCCGCGACGTGCCATCCCGGCGGCGTCTGGGTGGTGGGTTCGGCCATGGCGCAAGCTCCTCTTGGCATTGACTACATAGTGACGCGAGAGCCCGAAAAGTTCGTCCGCCGTACACCGGCGAACGCCGACATCCCTATCGGGCTGTGACGATGCGCCGCAAGTCCCGCGCCACGGAGCGCGCCAATGGTGGCGGTACCGCGGTCGCCACCTGCCGGTACTGGTCGACCGGCTTCACGCGCCCGGTGCGGCCGAGTATCGGCCCCTCGAACACGTACTGATCGGGGAAGCCCTGCAGGCGAGCGGCCTCGCGTGGGGTGATGTAGCGATCGGCGACCGGGTGGAAGAGTGCCTCGTCGGCGTGCAGGGTCGGGGCGGCCACGGATCGGCTCAGCCGACGGAACTTGGTCGAGTCCTTGCGCGTCAATCGTCCGAGGATCTCGGCGGGCACCCTCGGGGACTTGGCGAGCCAAAGACCTTCGGGGACGTAGCCGATCCGCTCCCGGGCACGAGCCGGCGTGGTGTCGACATGGTTTGCCAGGGCGACGGCGTCGCCGGGCCGCGCCGGCGCGGGAAGGCCTTGGAAGGCCTCGCCGACGGTGCGTGGTGGCTGGCCTGTGGCGAGGGTCGCGAGCCCGAAGGGCCTGCCCGTAGGCACGGCGACGACAACGGCTCGCCGCCGGTGTTGGGCGATGCCGTGCGCGCTCGCGTCGAGCATGTCGGCGTGCGTGTCGTAGCCGAGTTCGGCCAGCCGCGCGCGCAACGCTTCCAGCAGGTGATTGCCGGACGATGTGCGCATCGGCAGAAACGCCGGCGGCTGTTCGATGAAGACCGCGCGCGGCTGGAAGACGCGCGCGAAGCGCACGACTTCCAAAATAGCGTGCTCGGGCGCGGGGTCGTTGCTTCGCAGCGCTCGTGTCGGCGGTCCACAGGCGAGCAAGGCCAGTTCGCCGCTGTTTAGGCCCAAGGCGGCCATGGCGCGCGCCGGCTCGATGACGCTGGGGTGGGCCTGCCAGACCACCTTTCGTGGTTGGTTCCGCCGCAGCGTGGCGCCGCAGTACGCGTCGGCTTCGATGGCACACAGCGTGCGGAAACCGGCTTGGCCGATGCCGACGTCCATTCCGCCAGCGCCCGCGAAAAGGCTGATCGCGGTCATCCCATGGCGACGCGACGGTTGGCTAGCGCAGTCCCGGTCAGTCTCTGGCATGGCGTCGCCTCCCACGACGACCCACCGGGGCAGATTATCAGGCGGTGCGCAGGGCGCGTAGCAGCGACACGACCATGAGCACGCCAACGGCCAGGAGTGGCAGGGAAACCACGAGTGTCGCGGACCGGGCGGCGTTCAAGGTGCCGATCACCACGAGCGCGATCGGCAGCAGCGCGAGCGCGAACGCCCAGAACACGCGATGGGACCGCGATGGGTGCGTGCCGGGCGTGAGGTTGCGGGTCGCCGACGCGGCGATGGCGTACGACGCTGAATCGTACGTGGTCGCCACGAAAACGAGGCCGAGCACCAGGAAGATCGCGAGTGGCACGGGCTGGCCGGCGAGGCTGCCGACCGCCATGGCGATCGCCTGTGCGGTCTCGCCGTTGCGGACGAGTTCCAGGAAACCGATGCCCTGGTTGAGGTCCATCCACATGACGCTGTTGCCCCAGATCACATAGAACACGGCACAGCCGAGGGACCCGAAGCCGATCATCCCGAAGATCACGGCGCGCAGCGTCCGCCCGCGGGAGATCTTGGTCACGAACAGGCCCATGAACGGCCCGTAGGCAATCCACCACGCCCAGTAGAAGACCGTCCAGTCCTCAGTAAAGCCTGTCTCCAGGATCGGGTCGGTCCAGGTGTTCATGCGCAGGAACTCCTGCAGCATCAACCCGATAGCGGATGTGCCCAGTTCCAGCGCGAAGATCGCCGGGCCGGTCACCAAGACCCAGACGAGGAATACGCCGGCAAGCGCGAGGTTCAGGTTGGACAGGCGGCGAATGCCGCGTTCCAGGCCGAGATAGACGCTGACCGCGAAGAGCGCCACGCACACGCCGGCAATGACGAGGGTGAGCGCGAACGACGCCTCGATGCCGAAGAGCCTCCCGGCGACCGCCCCGAGCATCGGTGTCGCGAGGCCGAGCGAGGTGCCGGTGCCGCCGATCAAGGCGATGATGAACAGCAGGTCGACCAGACGTCCCCACGGCCGGCTGGAGAAGTCTCGACCGAACAGTCCGGTGAGCGCCCCCGACAGGCGCAGATAGGGCAGCCGGTAGCGGTAGTAGGGCCAGGCGATCGCGACGGTGGGCAAGCAGTAGAGGCACCACGCCGACAGTCCCCAGTGGAAGATGCCGTAGGTGGCGGCCCACTCCTGCGCCTCGGGGCTGCCCGGCGCGACCCCGAACGGCGGTTGGTCCATGTACGAGGCCCACTCCGCCGTTGACCAGTAGAGGAGTCCAGAGCCGATGCCGGCGCAGAACAGCATCCCCACCCAACTCACGGTGCCGTATTCCGGCTTGGATCCATCGCCGAGCACGCGCTTGCCGTGCCGGCTGAAAGCCAGCCAGGCGAGGAAGACCGTCGCGAAGATGGTTGCCCAGTGGTACAGGAGGCCCAGCGTGCTCGCGATCCATGCATAGACCGCGTCGACCAACGCGCCGGCGGCTGCGGGGTAGAGGATCATCGGCACGGCGGCACCGACGACGCAGGCGAGACTGATCAGGAAGACGGGTCGGTCCAGGGTCACCTCGCGGGTCTCGCGAACGGCGCGTATGGCGGCTGGACCGAGCGACTGCTCTCCGGTTGCCAAGCCTCCTCCCGTGCGGCTCCAGCATGGATCGAGCGTAACAGATTGGGTGCCGGGCGTACGCGTCCCGCACCCGTGCGGGCCGCGTCCACGGCCTTGCCGGCGAGGCACGGCTTCAGACACACTCGGCGCAAAACAGGTTCGTCAAGTGGAGAGATACTCCCTATTCGGTCTCCTGAAACACGCGTTGCACCACCACGAGGATTGGCCTCGGGCATGGCGCGACGCCGAGCCGAGGTCGTCCTACGACGTGGTGGTCGTCGGTGGCGGCGGCCACGGTCTTGCGACCGCCTACTATCTCGCCAAGGTACACGGCATCACCGACGTCGCGGTCGTCGAGAAGGGCTGGCTGGGCGGAGGCAACACGGGCCGCAACACCACCATCGTGCGCTCGAACTACCTGCGCGACGAGGCGGCACGGCTCTATGACTTCGCTCTCGAGCTGTGGCCGGACCTGTCCCGCGAGCTCAACTTCAACGTCATGTTCAGCCCGCGCGGCGTGCTCAATCTCGGCCACACCCTGCAGGAAATGCGCGACATCGAGCGGCGCGTCAACGCCAACCGGCTGAACGGCATCGATGGCGAAGTGCTGGGTCCGGCTGAACTCGAGGCGCGGGTGCCCCTGTTGAACTGTTCGCCCGACGCCCGCTATCCGGTCCTCGGCGCATCGTGGCAGCCGCGCGGTGGCGTGGCACGGCACGATGCGGTGGCGTGGGGTTACGCCCGCGCGGCGGACGCTCTCGGCGTGGATCTGATCCAGCAGACGCCGGTAACCGGCATCCGCGTCGAGGGGAAGCACGTCGCGGGCGTGGAAACCGCGCGCGGATTCATTGCGGCGCGCAAGGTGGCCTGCGTGGTGGCCGGCCACTCGGGAGTGCTCGCGGCAATGGCCGGGTTGCGCCTGCCCATCGAGTCTCGGCCGCTGCAGGCGCTCGTCTCGGAACCCTTGAAGCCATGCCTGGACACGGTGGTGATGTCCAATGCCGTGCACTGCTACATCAGCCAAGCGGACAAGGGCGACCTCGTGATCGGGGCCGGCGCCGACGCCTACACAGGCTATGGCCAGCGCGGTTCCTTCCACATCATCGAGCACTCGTTGGCAGCCGTTTGCGAGTTGTTCCCCGCGTTCAGCCGCGTACGGATGAACCGGCAGTGGGGTGGCATAGTCGACATCTGCCCGGATGCCTGCCCCATCATCGGGAAGACGCCGGTGGGTGGGCTCTATTTCAACTGCGGCTGGGGGACCGGCGGTTTCAAGTCCACGCCGGGGTCGGGCTACGTGTTCGCGGACACCATTGCCCATGACCGGCCGCATCCGTTGGCCGCGCCGTTCGCCCTGTCGCGGTTCGAGCGAGGCGCCCTGATTGACGAACACGGTGCCGCTGGCGTCGCGCACTGACGGGTCGCGGTGCCGTAACGGAACTGCTGTCGACGTGGCCCGCGGGTCTTGCACCGGTCGCGGCATCTCGCCCACACTCGTTCGACGACACGGTGCGGTGCGCCGACATGCTGCTGTTGCAGTGCCCACACTGCCTCGAAGGGCGTAGCGAAGAGGAATTCGACTACGCCGGCGAGGCCCACATTCAACGTCCCGCGCCCGGTGTTACCGATGCCGAGTGGGCCGACTACCTGTACTTCCGGTCGAACCCCCAAGGCCGGCACCGTGAGATGTGGGTGCACACGGCGGGCTGCCGTCGCTACTTCAACGTCGTCCGCGATACCGTGAGCTACGACGTTCTGGCCGTCTACCCGATCGGGGAGCGGGAACCCCTCGTAGGCAAACCCCCACCATGACAGGTCAACCGCGCCGGTTGCCCGGCGGTGGCCGGGTCGACCGCACGTCGCCTATTTCCTTCACGTTCGACGGTCGGACCTACCAGGGTCTGCGCGGCGACACGCTCGCATCCGCTCTGCTCGCCAATGGCGTCGATGTGGTTGCCCGCAGCTTCAAGTTCGGTCGTCCGCGCGGCGTCGTCGGCAGCGGTGCCGAGGAGCCCAATGCCATCGTGCAAGTCGGCACCGGAACCCACGCCTTGCCCAATCAGCGCGCGACGCAGGTTGAACTCTACGACGGTCTGGTCGGCGCCAGTTCAGCAGCGCACGGCTTGCGCGGCCTGATCGATGCCGTACGACGTGTGCTGCCCGCGGGGTTCTACTACAAGATGCTCATGGCCCCGCCCATTCTGTGGCGGTTCTGGGAGCAGGTCCTGCGTCGCGGCGCCGGTCTGGGGACGGTGCCGCAAGGCGCGGACCCGGACCGCTACGACAAGCTGAACCGGCATTCCGACGTGATGGTGGTCGGCGCCGGGCCAGCCGGATTGGCCGCGGCTTTGGTGGCGGCGCGGTCCGGTGCCCGGGTCGTCATCGCCGACGAGCAGGATGCGTTCGGCGGCAGTTTGCTGTCCTCGGCAATGCACATCGACAATCGACCGGCTGCTGAATGGGTGGTCGACGCCGTGCGCGAATTGCGAACGTTCGAGGACGTCGTCATGCTGCCCCGAAGCACCGTCGTTGGTCTCTACGACCACAGCTTCCTGACGGTGTTGGAGCGTTGCGCCGACCATAGGCCGTCGACGACCGGTTCCCGGGTACGACAGCGCCTGCATCGCGTGCGTGCCAGGGAGGTCGTGCTCGCGGCCGGGGCGATCGAGCGTCCGCTCGTTTTCGCGAACAACGACCTCCCGGGGGTCATGCTGGCGTCGGCCGTGTCGTGCTACGTGAACCGCTTTGGCGTCGCGCCCGGCGAACGGCTCCTTCTGGCGACAAACAACGACGGGGGTTACCAAACGGCGTTGGATTGGCAGCGGGCCGGCCGCGAGGTGGTCGCCGTGGCGGACACGCGGGTCGATCCTAGCGGAGAACTGCCGCGGGCCGTGCGTGAGGCCGGCATCCCCGTACTCGCAGGCCATGGGGTGATCGAAGCGGTGGGGCATGCGCGTGTGCGGGCCGCGCGCGTGGCGCCCCTGGACCCGGCGGGTGTTGCGGTGACGGGCGTGGCGCGAAGGATCGACTGCGATCTGATTGCCTGCGCGGGCGGCTGGAATCCGGCGGTGCACTTGAGTTCCCAGTTGGGCACGCGTCCGGTGTGGAGCGACGAGGCCGTTGGCTTCGTTGCCGGGCAGCGGCGTGGCTTGCACTGCGCGGGGGCCGTTACCGGCGCTGCGACCGTGGAGGCGTGCCTGGCGCAGGGCGCGACTGCCGCCGCGTCCGCGGCCGAGGCGGCGGGTTTCGCGACCGACGAGTACGAGTGGCCGAGGACGGACGAAGCGACGCAGGACGCCCAGCAAGCCCTGTTCGTGATTCCGCACCTGCGCCGTACGAGCCGTGCGCCACCGCAGTTCGTGGATCTGCAGCTCGATGTCACCGCCGCCGACATCGAGCTGGCCGCCCGCGAAGGCTACGAGTCCGTCGAGCATGCCAAGCGCTACACCGCCCTGGGGTTCGGCACGGACCAGGGCAAGCTCGGCAACGTCAACGGCATCGCCATCCTGGCCCGCACCTTGGGCCGCGAGATCGGCGAGGTGGGCACGACGATGTTCCGTCCCGCCTATACGCCCGCCACGTTCGGCGCCATCGCCGGCCGCGATGTCGGCGGCCTCTTCGACCCGGAACGTCATACACCCATGCACGCGTGGCACGAGGCACGGGGCGCCGTCTGGGAGGATGTCGGACGGTGGAAGCGACCACGCTACTACCCGCAACCCGGCGAGGACATGGACGCCGCGGTGGTACGGGAGTGCATCGCGGCCCGAACCAGCGTGGCCATGATGGACGCGTCGACGCTCGGCAAGATCGACGTGCAGGGCCGGGATGCCGCGCGGTTCCTCGACAGAATCTACGCCGGCGGGTTCCTCAGGCTCGGCGTCGGCCGGTGTCGCTACGGGGTGATGCTGAAGGACGACGGCATGATCTTCGACGACGGCGTCACCGTCCGGCTCGACGACGAGCGCTACCTAATGCACACGACGACCGGCAACGCCGAGGCCGTTCTCGCGTGGCTCGAGCTGTGGCGCCAGACCGAGTGGCCGGACCTCGACGTCCACCTCACCTCCGTAACGGACCATTGGGCGACCGCGGCCGTGGTCGGCCCGAAGGCCCGCGAGGTCTTGGGGCGCGTGTGCTCGGACATCGACCTCGGGCCGGTCGCGTTCCCGTTCATGGCCTATCGCGAAGGGCACGTGGCCGGTGTGCGTGCGCGCGTCTTGCGCATAAGCTTCAGCGGCGAGCTGTCCTTCGAAGTCAACGTCGCCGCCGGGCAGGCGGTTGCCGTGTGGGAGGCGCTGATGGCGGCCGGTTCGGCAGATGGAATCACGCCCTATGGGACCGAGACCATGCACGTGCTGCGAGCCGAAAAAGGTTTCATCATCGTCGGCCAGGACACGGACGGCTCGATGACGCCACACGACATGGGCCTTGACTGGGCGGTGCGCCACGGCAAGCGGCACGGATTCGTCGGCGAACGGTCGTTGGCGCTCGCCGACTACCAGCGCGCCGACCGTTTGCAGCTGGTCGGCCTGCGCACTGTCGAACCTGCCACGGTGATCCCGGAAGGCGCGCAGATTGTCGCCGACGTCGACCGCATGCGGTCCGGCCGCGTGCCCATGCGTGGTTTCGTCACGTCGAGCTACTTCAGTGCTACGCTCAAACGGTCCATAGCGCTCGCGATGCTGAAAGGCGGTCGCGGTCGTCTCGGCGAAACGGTGCATTGCCCCCTCGACAACGGCGCCGTGCTCGCAGCCGAGGTGGTCGACCCGGTGTTCTACGATCCCGACGGCGAGCGGCAGAATGCCTGACGGCGTGGTTCTCATGAAGCTGCCTGCTTGCGGTCTGCTCAACCTGCGCCTGCCGACAGGGGCGACAGAAACGACGGGCGTGGGGCAGGTGATTGGCCTTGCGTTGCCGGAAACGCCGTGTACCTACGCGGCTGGTGCCGGCGTGGTGGTCTACTGGCTCGCGCCGGGCGAGTGGCTGGTGGCGGTGAACGCGGGCACCGAAGACGAACTCGAAGCCCGCCTGCGCAGGGCGCTCGACGGCGCGGGTGCCGTGGTCGACGTGAGTGCGGGCTATGTGCGCTACAAGCTGCGCGGGCCGGCGGCGGCGGAGCTTTTGATGAAAGCTTGTCCCTACGATTTCGACCGGCGGACATTCGGTCCGGGGCGGTGCGTGCAAACGGCGTTCGCGAAAACGACGGCTCTGGTCGCTGGTGGCGAGGACGAGTCGTTCGACCTCGCGATTCGGCGCAGCTACGCCGACTACTTCGAGCGCTGGACGGCCGATGCGGTATCGGAGTACAGCGGCCCATGATCGTGTCGCATCGGCACAGGTTCGTGTTCTTCGCGGTCCCCAGGACAGCCACGCATGCTGTACGAGCGGCCTTGGCTGACGCGCTCGACCCGCGGGATTGGCGGCAGGAGGCGTTGACGGAACGTGTCGCACTGCCCGTGCCGGCACTGGCGCGACTCGGCCACGGCCACATCTCCTTGTCGCAGGCCCACGCGCACCTTCCGGGCTCCATCTGTAGGGACTATTTCAAGTTTGCCTTCGTGCGCCATCCATTCGATCGCTTCGTTTCGGTTTGCGCGATGCTGAATCGCCGCGACCCCGAATATGCCGGTCGCGAACGGGCGTTCATGAAACGCGCGATTGCCCGGCCCCGGTTCCGCGCTCGCGTGCTGGTTAGGCCACAGGTGGCGATGCTGACCGCGGCCGACGGCGACTTAGGCATGGACTACCTCGGCCGCTTCGAGACGTTGCAGCACTCGTTCGACGAGGTGTGCGACCGGATCGGCCTAGGGCGGCGGCGCCTCGATGTCCGCAACGCCGCCCAGCACGGGGCGTACCGGGACATCTTCGATGCGGAACTCGGCAACTCCGTCGCAGCCTTCTACCGGGAGGATTTCGCTCGGCTGGACTACGAGGTGCCGGCATGCGTCTAGCGAAACCGTTCATTCGACTGCCGTATCGGTTCGACGCGGGGAGGCTTGCTGCCGAAGCCGATGCACTGGACCCCTCGGCCTGGATGCCCCATCCCACCGGGCTGCCCGGGAACTCAGCGGTCGCGCTGATCTCGAGCGGCGGGGGTGACAACGACTCCTTTGAAGGCGCGAAGGCGCCGACGCCGCACCTCGACCGATGCCCGTACACAAGGCAGGTGATGGCGGGTTTCGGCGAGGTTCTGTCCCGGTCGCGATTCATGAAGCTCGAAGGCCACTGCGAGGTCAGCCTGCACGTGGACTTCAACTATCACTGGTACAGCCGTGTGCGGATTCACATCCCGGTGGTAACGAACCGGACGGTGACGTTCCAGTGCGGCCGGGAGCGCATCCACATGGCGGCCGGCGAGTGCTGGATCTTCGACTCCTGGCGCAGACACCGGGTGGTCAACGGGAGCAGTGAGACCCGCATCCACCTGGTGATCGACACGTCCGGCTCGTCGCGGTTCTGGGACCTGGTGGCGACCGTGGCGGATGCGGATCCGGGAGAGATCGGCGCCAACGCGACCCTCGTGCCGTTCGAGCCGGCCAAGCCGGCGCCTTTGAGGGTGGAACGCTTTGCCAACGCGACCGTCATGGCGCCGGGCGAGTGCACGGCTCTCGTCGAAGACCTGATCGCCGACTTCTCGGCCAATGCCGCGAACGATGCCCGGTTGGTGGATACGTACGCACGGCTGCTTAGGGGCTTCGCCTACGACTGGCGCGAGATCTGGCTCGTGCACGGCGACGGAGCGGAAGGCGTCCCGGCCTACCGGTCGTTGATCGCACAGACGCGACAACGCCTCCACCCGAACCGCCGGGCGTTGACAACGTCGAGCAACGGAATCGGGGTCAATGCCGTCTTCGCGCAGCGTGTGCTCAACGCCGCGTTGGCCGACGACCCGGGCAGCCCGCCTCGCGAGCGAGGCCCCTAGTAAGATGTGCCCTCGTCAGCGTCATGGAATCGCCCATGCCCGAGCTTGAGCACTTGCCGGAGGAGCACATCTATCAAGCCTACGGCATGTACCTGCTGAGCTCCCAGCACCGGTTGATCCGGCGCCTGAAGCGGGTCTACGAACCGTCGATCCACGGCAACAAGACGTGGCGGGCGAGCTTTCTGTTGATGGACTACCTGCTGCACAACCCCGTGCGCCGCGGGATGCGCGTCATGGAACTCGGCTGTGGCTGGGGCCCCGGGGCCGTATTCTGCGCACGCCGCTTCAAGGCGCGGGTGACGGGCCTCGACATGGACAAGAACGTGTTCCCGTACATGGAGGTGATGGCGGCCCTCAACGGTGTCGAGGTAGCGCCGCTGGAAGCGAACTTCAACAACCTATCCGAGGATGCGCTGGCTCGGGAACAGTTGTTGATCGGCTCCGACATCTGCTTCTGGGACAGCATGGTGCAACCGCTTTTCGAACTGGTTCGACGCGGCATCGGCAGCGGTGTCAAGCGCATTGTGCTCTCCGACCCTGGCCGGCCGACGTTCTACGAGTTGGCGGACCTTTGCGCCAAGGAGGATTGGCGGACGACGCTCAGGGAGTGGTACGCCGTCGAGCCGACCCGGACCACCGGCGAGGTGCTGGAAATCCGGCCCTCGCGATCTTGAGCTTACTCGGCGATGCGGGCCGTTACGCGGTCGGGCCGAGGAAGCCCTTGATCTGGTCGGACAGCTTGGTGCACGCGGCCTGGCGGACGCGCGCGATGAACGGCAGCGGGACGACCACGGCGGGTACGAAACTGGTCCCCGAGGCTTCCGAACTCAAGGTGCCGACGTTCATGCCTTGGTAGACATCCCAGACGGAGGCTTCGTAGTTGGAGCCGTTCTCCCAGGACAGGAAGCCGAAGCATGCCGGTATGCCGCCGCTGACGACCGTGCACTGCAGCGTGCCGCTCTCGTCCGACCGCTGGGTCGTGCCCTCGATCCAGACGAGATAGCGCACGCCGATCTCCTGGATGCGCTCGGAGATCAGCGGTCGGCCGATGACGCCGGCCAGGTCGTCCATGGTCCGCGGCGCGGTGCGGGGCTCGAACCACGGGAAGGTCGCGTCGACGAAGTCCCGGGCCGGAAGCACCGGGAGCCCGTCGTTGCCGCCGTTGACGCCCGCACTGACACAGGCGACGAAGTCATCCTCCGTTTCGCCCTGGGTCTTGTGCTTGCGGGAGAGGATGACGATGGCGTCGTCGCCGAGGTCCGTTTGTGCCTGCCGCACCTCCTGCACGGTCGTTTGCACACCGCAACCGGCTGCACAGAGCGCCACCGCGATCAGGGCGATGGTGGAACCGGCGGTGCGCTCGCGAAAACGGATCACGGCATGTCGTCCAACGTGGTGAGCCATGTCTGCACCTCGGCCTGGTCCGGGAACTGGAAGGATAACCACGCCGCGGCGTCGCGCAACGCCCAGATGGTCGCTTCGTTCAGGGCGATTTCCTTTTGGTCAATGGCGCCGTAGTTGCGCTGGTTGGCCTTGCCGTAGCCGATCACCGGCCACTCGCCGAGCAAGGCGCCGTCTGCGCCGAGGAGCTTGAGGTTGTAGCGGATCCATACTTCGTAGAACTCACCCCCGGTCTGGTCGGGGATCGCGAACTGCACCTCGTCGATGCTCGGCGCGAGAATCCCGTCGACGGGGACTCGGGGGCCGTCCACGGGGCGGAAGCTGACCGCTGCCGAGGCGACCGGCGTCGTGGGGTCTTCGACGGCGGGCTCTTGGATCACGGGGATGACGCGGTCGAACATCGCGTCGAAAACCTGGGCGAATACC
This sequence comes from Gammaproteobacteria bacterium, assembly GCA_026706385.1. GTDB lineage: Bacteria > Pseudomonadota > Gammaproteobacteria > Pseudomonadales > Azotimanducaceae > VXYL01. Next base: position 12,539 of record JAPOYV010000063.1, on the reverse strand, counting down.
GGCACTTGCGATGCGCCGATGTCGATCCGGTAGTCGCCGTAGTCCTCGAGTTCCTCTTCATGCACGTAGTTCTTCAACGTCTCGTCGAAGTAGACGCCCATATCCACATCGAGCGGCTGGACCAGTGGGCGAGGCACGCTGATGTCGACGGTGACGGAGGCACCGCTTTGGCAACCGAAGGCGGCGACCGCGACAAGACCCGGCGCCACGAGCCGGGCGAGTCGCCGGAAGTCGACCCGTACCGCGCCTGCGCGGACGACTCCCACGTCTGCTGCGTGCTCGCCGACAGGCGTCCTCAGCGGGGGATCGCGAGGGGCGTGCCCCTCGTAGGGAGGAGCCCTCAGCGGGGGAGCGCGAGGGGCGTGCCCCTCGTAAGGAAGAGCCCTCGGCCGGGGAGCGCGAGGGGCGTGCCCCTCGTAAGGAAGAGCCCTCAGCCGGGGAGCGCGAGGGGCCTGCCCCTCGCCAGAAAGAGTACAACGAGACGCCCGTGGGCATCGCGGTAGGCGTTGGCTACCCATGCTTGCGCGGCTACGTTGGCGACATGGCCCGAAGCCTACTCGAAAGAGGGCAGGGCGACAAAGGTGCCGTTGTTGCGGTACGTCAGTTCGCGCATCAGGCTGGCAAACCGCGTACCACCGGCTGTGCCTATGACAACCGGGAAGCCGACGGCATGGATGCGCACCCGTCTTGCGCCGGTCTCGTCGACGCGGTTCATCCGGTCGACGCGGTCGACGACCCGCTCCACCGAGGTCCCCTGGAAGTCGTCGCCGAAGACGTAGATGCTGATCTTCTTGTCTTCGGCGTAGAACGCGTTGATGGCGCGTTCGATGCCTTCGACCGGGCTCGAGTTCGAGAACACGTTCCAGTTGCGCATGCGTTCGACAATACCGCGGCGGATCGCATCTGAGTCGGGAATCCACTGGCCGGCGTATTGACTGAACATGTAGTCGCCCATGTCGTTCATGACCTGGATGCCCTTCACGCGGGGGTATATGCGCAGCGTCTCGCTGACCTTGCGTTGCACCAGCGGCCAGGCGTAGCTGAACATGCTGCCCGACGTGTCGATCACGAAGATGATGTATTCGCTGTCGACCGTGATGCCGCCGATCGTGTTGGTCGTCCGCGTGAAGTCGAGGCCGAGCAGCCGTTCCATCTCTTCGGACAGTTCCTGCTTGGTGCGGGCGAATTGCGACTGCGCCTCGATCTGGCGTTCGGACTCGTCCCGCGTCGCCTCGAAACGGCTGAGGATGTCGGACAGTTCGCTTTCCACGCGCGCTAACTCGCTCAACTCGCGGGCGAGTTGACGCTCTTCGTCGGTCAATTGGCGGGTCAGTTCGCGCGTCTGGCCTTGGATCTCGTTCAACGACTCGCGCTTTTGCGTGACCACGCCTTCGAGGTTGATGTCCGGGTCCTCGAGGACGATGGGCTCGACGACCTTGACGATCATCAACAGCAGGATGATGGCGCCGAAGCCGCAGCAGATGACGTCCAGGAAGGACAGTCCGATCTCCTCGAGTTCGCGCCGGATCATGGCCAGTCCGCCGATGGCGACATGTAGGTCCCGCGGGTAGCGCGGCTCAGCTGCCAATAGGCTGCGGAAGCCATCGGATCGCCTTGCAGCGGGAACAGGATCACGTTGATGGGCGTGTCCCTGGGCAGGCGCCGCGTGGCGTCTTCGAACAGCCGGAGGCGCTGACGCCCGGTGACCGTGGAGCGTCGCGGTGCGTCCGCCGAGCGCGTCGGCAAGCCATCCGTGATGAGGAACACGTTGTCGGGGAAGGGGCGCATGGTGTTGATGGCCTCGACGAGAGCGTGGAAGTTGGTGCCGCCGCTCGGCACGGTGTCGTCGAGCAGGTCGAGGGCGTCTTCGAGCGCATCGGGATCCGTCGCGGGCTGCCACATCCGTTCGGGCAATGCGAATCGCGCGTCCTCCGCGTACAGCAGGATCTGGAAGTTGCTGTCGAGCGGCACCTGGGCGGCCAGCCACTCCACGGTGCGCACTGCCCGTCGCCACTTCGGCGCGGTGCTTTGCCGTTCCGGCGCCATGTTGCGACGCCGAATCACCTGCACGATGGTCTCGTCGAGCATGCTGGCGGACACGTCGAGGGCGATCAGAATGTGCCGACCGCCGACGAACAAGCCGGTCAGGTACTGGCGATCCCCCTCGCCCTCGATCGCGCGAACCTTCGAGCCCTCCTGGGCTTCCTCTTCCGCCTGCAGGCGTCGAACGTCGCGCTCGCGGGTCTCAACGTCGGTCTTGAGTTCCTCGATGCTCTCCTGCGCCGCGATGGTCCGTGCTTCGAGTTCCTCGACATCGTCCTTGCGCCGGTCGCGGTCGACGAGCTTGGCGAGCAGTTGTCGGCGCGCATCGGCGACCCGCTGACGGGTGTCCGCGACGCGTTCCTGGAGGTCCACGAGATCCTTCTGGCCGATCTCGATGTGGTAGTCGAGCTTGCGAGACTCGGCCAACGCTTCGCGATCGACGTCTGGCGTCTCGGTGTCTATGCGGTGGTTGATGACCAAAAAGATCAGCACGACCGCTCCGAATCCGCAGGACATCACGTCGAGGAAGGACAACGAGAACACCGTGAAGCGTCGTTTGGCTGTCCTGGGCATAGCTGGTCCCTGGCCGCCGTCAGCCGTCCACGACGGCGATCAGGTGAAACTCGTCGCTGCCGCTCTCGATGCGGTCGCCGGCGTGCGCCGGCCGGTCGAAGTCCAGGGGCTCGCCGTTGAATCGAACCATGGCATCCGTGCTTGGGACGACCCGAAATCCGGCGCCGTCGGCTTGGATTCGGAACCCGGCGCTGGTGCTCGCGGGGTGGTCGCCAGCGTCGACGTCCTCGGCGAGGGGAAGCGCCACGGCGCCGCAGAGCAGGTGCGTCGGGACGGGGCGTTGCCGGGTCAAGGAATCCGCGGACTCGGCGACCAGTGGCAGGCTGGAGACCATTTTTGCCCCGCCTGCATCCGAAGCGAACAGCGCCGCGTGGCTCGCGACCGCGCTGGCCACGCCGTCGGCCGGCACGGCCACGATGCGATGTCCCGCTTCCTGGAGACTGGCCGCCAGGCCCGGCAATGCGCGCACCCGGTGGCTGATCAGGAGCGTGGTCGGTGGACCGATGGCCGTCGCGAGCAGCCCGTAGCGCTGCTCGGATTTCTGACGCAGCGCCCGGCGGCCGACGTTCACCTCGCGGGAGACGCCATCGTGCTCGACGGCGACCGCGATTTCCGCGTTGTTTGCATCGACCCGGGCGAGCAGTTGGTCGAAGACCTGCTGCTCTGTCGCCGCGATGCGCAGGGGATCGAAGCGCGTACCTTCCACGAAGCCGTCAGCCACTGTGTCCACCCAGCCCTCCACCAAGGCCGCGAAGCCGGCGGCGGGAACTTCCTCCACCGCACCGCGTGCCACCGTCCCGTCCTGGACTTCCAGTTCGGTGACGAATGCCCGGTGCAGGGTGATGTCCACGAAGCGGCAACTGGCGGTGAGCGGTTGGAGGCTGGCCGCGGCGACCGCGGCGTCAACGATCGCACGGATGTCGAGCCCCGCCTCCGTGGCGATGCCGAGCAGCATGCCGAGCTGTGCCGGGGCGACCGTTGACGGCGCCGCGACCACCAGTTCGGCACGGTTGATCCCCACCTCGTCGAGTACACGGCGCAGATGCAGGTAGACGAGATCCGCCTGGTTGGCCACGCCGCGGCCTGCCGGGGTCACCGGATCGGCGTTCAGGCGTTGCCAGAACTCGTTGTGGCTTTGTCGCGGATGCAGCCGTGACTGGGCCGAGGCCTCGTCGCCGAACAAGGTTCTGCCGCGTTCGACGAGGGCGATGCCGGGTTCGGCATAGAGCACGTGGCCGTCCCGGCTGAGGCTGATCTCGGTGTCGTTGATGTCGAGCAGCAACACGTCAGCGCACCTGCATGTGGCGGATCAGGAAGTCGTCGCAGTAGTGCTGGGTGTCGAGCACGAGGCGCTCCTGGACGAGTTGCAGCAGGTGCATCAGGAGCATCACGAAGATGCTGATGATCAGCGCGACGAAAGTGGAGTTGAACGCCACGCCCAGGCTTTCGGTGACGCCGGCGATGTCACCCTCCACGGCCCGGTAGGCCTGGCCGAGGGCTTGGCCGATTCCGCGCACCGTGCCGATGAAGCCGATCGACGGTATGGCCCAGGCGATGTAGCGCACCATCGCGAGTTCGCTGTCGAGCCGGTCGGACTCGGTCTCGCAAACGGCGCGTACCGCCGTGGACACGTCTTGCACGTTGCGCGTTGATGCGAACCGCTGCAATGCGGCGAGCAGGGCCCGCGGCAGTAGATTCTGGCGAACGTCCTCGGGCAGCGCCTGCAGGGGGCGCGAATACTCGCGGGTATCCTCGGGCAGGATGCTCATCCCCTCGGTGACCTCGATGTAGCTTTGCTGGAGCATGCGCCGCTCGCGAAGCGAGTTGCGCGTCTTCAAGGCGATGATTGCCATGGCCCACAGGGCCAGGATGAAGCAGGTCTCCTGCTCGTAGTCGCGCAGCACCACGTAGAGCGAGCGTTCCGGGACGTAGTCAGCCTCGATGGCGGCTTGCGCGGCCTGCGTTTCCAAGATGGCGTCGGCGTTCGGCCGAACGACTGTGACATAGGCGAGGTGCACGACGATCACCGCCACCACGAGGGCGATGATCTGGTAGATGAACTCGAACGGCAGCGTCTTCTTCATTGAGCGGATCTGTCAGATGTCTACCGGGAAGGGTACGGCGAAGTCCTCGGAAATGTCCTCGCTCGGCACGAAGATCTCCGCGGCCGGCTCGGCTTGAGGCGGCTCGGACTCGTCTGCGCGGTCAGTGTCATCGGCGGCCCTCGACTCGATCTCCTCGTCCACTCGTGCGGCATCCGGGTCTGCCGGCGGTTCGCCTGCTGATTCGACCACGGCAACGGGCTCCGGTTCGGATTCGGATTGCGACCCGCTCTCCGTAGTCGTCTCTTCGGACAGCGGTCGTTGGTCTTCGCCTTGCGCGCGCGACGTGGGGGACAAGACCAGCGCCGTGGCCATGAGGCTTGCCCAGCAGAGCCGGGCGATCATTCGGCGAACCTCGCGATTCGGAAGCCCACGTCCTGCCTGCCCTCGGCACCGTAGTCCCGGAACGACAGCCTGAGATCGGTCACCGTACCCTTCTGCCAGCTTGCGCCGCGGATCACGTGGTAGTCCCCCTCGGCGGGGCCCAGCGGGTTCAGCGTGTCGCCGCCGCCGGGTATCTCGTAGTAGTCGTTGACCCACTCGGCCACGTTGCCGCCCAGGTCGTAGATGCCCTTGGCGTTGGCCGGAAACGTCCCGATCGGCGCGCTGACGTTGTAGTTGTCGTTGAAGCCGAGCACGATCCGCGCCACGATGTGCGAGGCGGCCTGATCGGCGTAGTTGCCGTGCCGCTCGGGCGGCGGCAAGCGATCGCCCCAGGCGAATCGCAAGGGCTCGTCCTCGCCCTCGACCGAGCGCGCCGTCCAAGCCCACTCGGCCTCGGTTGGCATGCGGTAGCCCAACGCCGCCGGGTTGAAACCGACGACCTTGCCGAACTCCACCGTGTAGAACGGCTCCAGCCGGTCTTGGCGCGACAGCCAATTGCAGTACAGCGCAGCCTCCTGCCAGGACATGCCGGTGGCTGGCTGCCTGTCGCCGTTCAGGTCGATGTTCTGGTAGTCGCCTGACGAGTGGCCGGCCGCGAACACGCGGAACTGGCCGTTGGTCACCTCGTGCCGGCCGAGATAGAAGAGGCGGGTTAGCTCGGCCGTGCGCAGCACCTCGTTGGCACGTCGGCCGGGCTCCCGACGGGAGGCGCCCATGCGGATGCGTCCGGGGCTCAGCAGTACCAGTTCATGGCCCTGGCTGGTCGATCGCACCTGCTTGAGCGCGGCCATGCGCGCTTCTTCCAGGGTCAGCAACCTGACGCGCAGCGCTTGGGTGAATCCCGGCTGCGGCGTCACGGTCTTGCGGTAGCCGGCGTAGCCTTCCTTGCGGATCTCGATTTCGTGCGGGACGGCTGTGAGGGTGATGGTTCCGCTCGCCGTGCCGTGGTGCTTGCCGTCGATCCAAAGTGCGGCGTCGTCGGGATCGGTCTCGACCGCGATGTCGCCGCGCAGGGCGCTCAACGCGAAGCGGATGGACCTTTGCTCGCCCGAGGGGACCGTGAGGACCCGCGTCTTGGAGTCGAAGCCGACCTTGAAGGCGCGGAACTCGTGGCTGCGGTCGGGGGCGACATCGACCTCGAGCGGCGTCACGCCGCGATACGTGCCGTTCACGGTGATGCTCGCGCCGCGGGGGCTGGAGTCGACCTCGACCAGGCCGTCGGCCACGACCAGTTCGACCGGGGGCAGGACGCGATCCTTGCCCGCTTCGACGTACAGGATGTCGGTCCACGTCTGGTAGCCGGGCAGCTTCACCGAGACGCGATGTTCGCCCGCGAGAATCGGTACGGGGCCAGGGGTGGTGAATCCGCTCGGCGCGCGGTCGATGAGAACTTCGGCACCCGGTGGCCGCGTGGGAATCACCACGTCGGCCCAGTTCGGCGCGAGCGCCGCCGTCACCGTCTGTTGTCCATCCATGCCTTCGACTTCGAACTCGACCGTGGCTTCCTGGTAGCGTTCGTGGCGAATGATCGCGACCTGCGGGCCGGCCGCCATCGATGCTTCGAACGGGGCACTCCGCGGCGTCTCGAAGCCTTCGACGTCCACCGTTGCGCCGACGGGGTCGATGTCGAAGCGGACTCGTCCGGGCAGCTTCGTCATGGCCAATGTGAACGTCTGGTTGCGCTCCGCGCCGATGTCGACCTGGGTGTTGATCGGGTGGTAGCCCGGTAGCGTCGCGCGCACGTGGTAAGTGCCGCGGCGCAGGAGATGCGTCTCGCCGAGCTGGAAGGCGAACCCGTCGTCTACCGTCAGCGAGTCGGGTGGCGGTTGGACGTCGAAGCGCACTGACTTGGCGGTGAAGATGAACCACAGGACCCACGCGACGACAGCGACGACGGCAACGACGACCAGGCGCCCGGGGGTGACCTGCCTTGTGCGGTCGCGGCCGGTGGCGGCTGTCGGTTTGAACTCGACCGCTTGAATCCGGTCGTCCCGGCCGGTGTCGTGCTCAGCCACGGCGGTTCGTTCTCATCGACCTTGAGGTGCGGTCGCTTGCGTCAGATCCGTTCCGCGCAGCGGATATCGACCGGGGCCATGCCCGAGGACAGGACGATCTCCTTGCGCACGTCGCGGCACCCGACCTGGCTGCCCACGATCACGTAGCGGCCCGGCCTTAGTGCCAACTCGTGACGTTCGAAAGCACCGAGTACACCGACCTTATGGATGGTCACCTCGGTGGCATTGTCGGACACCAGGATCAGGGGAATGGGTTCCGCGCTGCGCGTCACGAGGTCGCGGAAGTCGGCGAGGCGCTTTTCGAACGCCGCTCCGGCGTCCGCTTGTTCGGTGGCCGATCTGAGCGTCTCCTTGGCCGCGGCGAACTCCTGGTCCGAGGAAAGCCGGCCCGGATCGGCGAGCACAGCGTCCATGGCGCGGATCAGCATGACGCGCTCGCGGATCCGCGCCTTGCCGTCGCGCGCGAACTGCAGTGATGGATCGATGGCGAGAACAGCGTCGTAGCTTGAGAGCGCCGCTTCCCAGTCCTCGGCCTGGGCCTCGGCGAGAGCCTTGGCGCGCAGGTCGTCGATCGCCGCAAGGGTCTGGGCTTGGACGGTCTGCTGGCGGCCGGCCAGTGCCGTCGGATGCGCCGGATTTCCCTTCAGAACCTGATCGAACGCGTCCAACGCCGCGCCGTGTCGGCCCGCCGCCAAGGCCGCGAACGCATCGGACAACTGTGCGTCGCGAAGCTTGGCGATCCGTGCCGATGCGATCTGCGCCGACAGCTCCTTGAGGCCGGTGGTTGCCGGGTCGAGGCGGCGCGCTTCGGCGACGTGGCTGGAGGCTTCGTCGTAGTCGTCGCGGAGGATCGCGCGTTCGGCTTCGCGCAACGCGGCGATGACGTCCGGCAGCCTGGCTGCGCGTCGTGCGCCGGCGGCGGCGCGGCCGTCTTCAGGGCGCATGGCCAATGCCCGGTCGAACGCCTGGCGGGCGGCTTCCGCGTCACGGGCCGCTAGTGCCTCCAAGCCGGCGGAGACCGCCCCTTCGAACAGCGTCTCGCCCTTGGCGGCCAAGGCCTGCAAGTCGGCCAGAGCCCCTGCGTACTCGTCGATCGCGTCGTCGAACCGTTCGTCGATGAACAGGGCGTCGGCGGTGTTGGCGCGATCCTTGACGCGGGCGAGTTCGTCGGCGCCCCAAGCGGCGATGTTGAAGTCGTTCTCGAGCGTCAACTGCAGGTCCACGAAGTCGCGGAGCTTCTCGCGCGCCTGCTCCCGCGCCAATGCGATCTGCTCGGCGCGAAACGGTGGGACGATGTCGTCGGAGGCTGGCCGGGCTTCGGCGCGCGGCGCGCTCCCATTGGCTGCGTTGGCCGGTGCTTGGGCCGTCGGCGTGGCGACCCGGTCGGGAAGGCTGATGACCACGTATGCGAGCGCCCCGCCGAGCAGGATCATGACGACCGTAAACCACAGCGCGCGCGCCGAGAGACGGCTCAAGGGCTTGCCTGCATCGCCGCCCATGATGGCGCGCCCGCGACCGCCGCTGCGCGTCAGTGGTGCGGCGACGGGCTCGATATAGGTGGGTTCTTCTTCGCGAGGCGAGAGCCCCTCGCGCTCCCCGGCTGAAGGCTCTTTCTTGCGAGGGGCAGGCCCCTCGCGCTCCCCGGCTGAAGGCTCAGTCGGCATAGGGCGAGCCGTCGACGAGGATCTCGGCGCTGGGGCGCTCGTCATCGGCATCGGCGGCGTCCTCGGGGGGCAGCACCAAGCCGAGTTCCTCGTAGTAGATGCGTTTGAGGACGCGACGCAACTGCTCGTACTGATCCTCGACGGTTCCTTGCAAGGTAAGCGTGCGGTTCTCGAGTTCGATGGTATGGGGCGAGATCTCCGCCTCGGCGGATGCGCCGAGTTCCTGGAGGACGTCGCTGTGGACCTTGGCGTCGGCGAAAGCCTGGATGCCTCGGCCCACAGCAGCCGCGCCGCCGATGATCGACACGGCCCCGCCGTACCGCGTCAGCGTCGTATCGCTCATTTGCGCCGCGGCGCCGGCCGCGATCCCGACGGCGCCCGCAATGGCTCGCCGCTTGGCCTTCTCCCGCTGCTCGCGGTAGGCGATGGCTTCTCCGTACGTTGCTTGGCGCCAATCCTGGTACGTGGGGTACATCCGCGCGCTGAAGTCCTCGAAGTACTCGTCGAGCGTGTCGATGAAGAGGTACTCGCGTTCGCGCACCTGGCGCACGCGGTCGAGCATGGGATCGTCTTCGGCCGGAAGCCGCTGGACCGCGAAAACGCCGGTGTCTCCCTCCTGGACGACATAGTCCTCGAAGGCGTCGGGCGAGAACTCGCGTGCGAACTTCATCTCCGCCGTGGTGCGGATCGCTTGGACCGTCGCGTCCGGCAGTGCCTTGCGATAGGTGAGCATGTCGTCGGCAATGTTGCGGTAGATCGCCTGGAACGGATCGATGCCGACGGGCACGAGGTCGCCGTAGGCGTATTTGCTCGCCAAGGCCTCGTAGGTCTTGGCGAACCACACGGTGCCGCGGGCGTCGCGTGCCTCGGCGTACATGATCATGCGCTCACCGTCGGAGTGGACGATGGTCCCGGTCAAGGTCACGTCGACGGCATGCGTGGCGCGCGGAACCACGCGGACAGCGCCCCAGTTGCCGGTCGACTGCAACAGGTTCTTGGCGAAGTAGGCCATGTAGTTGGCTTCGGCGCGGCGCACCTCGGGCGTGATGTTCTGCGCGACTTGGTCGTCGAAGACCTCGGGCACGTTGGCGTCGAACACGGTTACGCCGACGTCGAGCAGAAGCGCCTCGTCAACGACCCGGTCGAATTGCTGCGGCGGCGTCATGTCCACCACGCGGACCGTATGCGAAGCGCATCCGCCAAGCACCGCTATGGCGGTCGCAGCGACGAGCGATCTGGACAGGGTGGCGCCTTTCGCTCTCGTGCTGCGCGGAAGCCCACGACCGCCTTGCCGGTCGCGTCCGCAGTCCGGCACCGCACACCGGGGTCGGCGTCGCCCCGCTAAAGCCCGGCTTTGTAGCGCTCGTACTCTTCCCACAGTCGTTCCCTCAAATCCGGGTCCGTTTCGGCCATGGCTGCCTCGCGCAGTTGCCGGGCCACGACGTCGTCGTCCTTGGCGTCCGGGGTGTCGGGTCTGGCGGGCAAGGGGGGATTCGGCGTAGCCGGTGGGCGCGACGCCACTGAGCGTCGTCCTGGCATGTCGCCGCCGCCGGACTGCGATGTGCCTTGGCCCGGCTTGCCAGCCGCTTGGCTCACGCCGCCGCCGGTGGTGGCGGCGATCGCACCGCTGGCGACGTCGTCGGGCCGGCCGACGGCGAGGCGTTCGTCGAGAATCTCGCCGTCGAGGTCTTCCAGGGCACGTGCCAGTTCGTCGCCGCGGCCGCCTTCGCCGTCCTCCTCCGCAGCCCCGCCCTCGCCCTCGTCGAGATCGCCGCCGCTCGCAACGCGATCCTCATCGCCGGCACCGCCGGGACTGTCCTCGTCGCCCCCGGGGGCTTGCTCTTCGTCCTCGCCGTCGGCACCGGTCTGTTCTCCTTGCGCGGTCGCGGCGGAAGGCGCGTCGGGCCCTTGCGGGCCGATGACGCCCGGCAGGTCGTTGCTCGTCTCCCAGCCGTCGTCACCGTCGGTCTGCTCGCTTCCCGGCTCGGCGCCGGCTTGCTGGTCGTCGCCTCGGTCAGGCGATCCGGCGTCGGCCTGGTCGCCAGCCGGTTCGGCCTCGCCTGCGGCTTGCTGCGGACCGGCGGTGGCGCGCTGCTCGCCCTCCTGCCGGTTCTCGTCGCCCGGTTGACGTTCGGTCTGCTGCTGGGGTGCGTTTTCGCCGTCGGAGGAACGGCTGGGGCGCGCGCGCGGATCGCTCATGGCCGGGTCCGCGGACGGGCTGCTCGGGCTCGACGCATCGGTTGGCCGCGGCAGCGACTGTGGCGGCGTACTCGGCGTTGAAGGCGCGGGCGACGGTGTCTGCGAAGGCGTTGGCAGCGAAGGGCGGGAGCTCGACGGCGTTGGCGGGGAGGGCATGCGACTCGGCGGCGACTGGGTCGGCGGGGTCGGCAAGCGGCTGGGAGTCGATGGCGAGGGCATCGAGGAGGATGGTACCGAAGGCGTCGGCATCGACGGTGTCGGCATAGGCGGCATGATCGGCGTTTGACATCCCGTCACCGTCAGCGCCGCGGCCACGACGCTGCACGCAATCCACGCCGTGGCCATGCGCGCTCCGCGACGAGGGTACGCAGGCATTCGTGCCGCCGTCATCGTCTCTTTGGCTCCCACCACCTTGGATGTTCTCCTACCAAATCGGCGTTAAGGCCTTGTTTGACCGCGATGCGCTACGGAGGTTTCGATTCCGCCGTGGCGGACGTGGGCCGAGCGATAGTAAACGAACGAATGCTTGATGCGGACGTCCTCGGTCGCCAGCGGATTGAGCCCGTCGAAAGCCGGGCGATACCTGGCACGCTTGAGGGCGCGGCGGACCTTGAAGTCCATCAGGTCCTTGGGTTCCGAACGCAACGTGTCGATGTGGCTGACGAAGCCGCGCGGGTCGATGTCCACAGACAACTCGATCACGCCCTCCTGGGCCTCGTCCTCGTCGGCGCTGTCCGGTTTCGAGGGGTCGCTGGGCAACGCCAGGTAGAGCGCCGTCGGATGCGCGAACGTGCGGTCGCGCAAGTCCGGCTTGGATTGCAGCAGTTCCCAAACCCGCCGGTACAGGGACGTCGCGCGGGTGTGCTTCTCGAACATGATGAACCAGTCGGCCAACTCCAGCATCGCCTTGGCGACGTCCTCACCGACGCCACCGTCGCGTTCCTGGACGATGTTGATCACCTCGATCAACGCACGCTCGCCCTTGGCGAAGCTGTTGACGGACGGGTTGTTGGTCGGCCGGTACTGGAACCCGGCATAGGATCCGACCGTCGAGCCCCCCTCGTCGCGACGCCGCGTATAGAACGGTGGGAAACGTTCATTGCGATACGTTGCGGCGACGCTGCGCAGGGCGCGGATCCTCGCTGGATGGTCGCCGCGCAAGTGCTTGGTTGCCACGCTGGTCGCGTGCTCGTAGAGGGCGCGCGCCGAGAAGATGTTGTAGCTCGACATGTACCAGTCCGCCAACGCGAAGAGCCCCGGCAGCAACTGCGGACTGTCGCCGCCGTAGCTGCGTAGCAGGATCGTGTAGGCGTACTCGTGACGGCTGTTGGCGGCCTTCCAGTTGTCCAGCCCGGCCATCAAGCGGGCCTCCCGGTAGACGATCGGCACCTGGCTCGGGTGATGCAGCCCCTGGTTCACGCGCGCGATGTGCCGGGCGCGGTCGTAGGCACCGAAGGCACCTTCGGTGTCCCCGACGCCGGCTAGCGCATCGCCTAGGACGACGAGTGGCCGGACCAGACCTAAGTCATAGCGATTTGTCCGCTGCTCGATCGCTTCGA
>JAPOYV010000046.1 GCA_026706385.1 Gammaproteobacteria bacterium | reverse complement strand
CCAACTAGGACGACTTAGGACGGGACGCCGGGCGCGTCTGTCCCCAACTAGGACGTGTGTCCCCAACTGGGACGACAACGTGTGGACTTGGGCGAAGGACGTAGGACGCCGGCCGCGTCTGTCCCCAACTTAGGACGTCTGTCCCCAACTAGGACGCCAACTCAACTAGGACGCCGGCCGCGTCTGTCCCCAACCAGGACGAGGATTGTCTGTCCCCAACTAGGCGCGTCTGTCCCCAACGAAGGACGCCGGGCGAGGGACGTTGCGCGAAGGACGTTGTGTGTCCCCAACATCCAGTGTGAGGACGACAGCCAACGAGGACGGGCGCGTCTGTCCCCAACAGCCAACTGGCGCGTCTGTCCCCAACAGCCAACTGAACAGCAGCGAGAGTACCGACAGCGGAAAGTGTTCCCGAGGTGGGAACGTCCCCCAGCCCCGGTCGCCTTGCTAGATCGCGCCTGCAGCGAAGCAACAGCGCCTTTGGTCGACTACGCCCCGGACGTGGTCGTTGCTGAACTGGCCCGTTGCACGACCAACTCGCGAACCAAGTCGTCCGTGGCAGCGAGCGCCTGCTTTCGCCCGCCACTCATGTTGATGACGTACTTGTCGTCCACGACCACCGCCGGAACGCCAAGCAGCCCGAGCGATATGAACTCCTGCTCATCGGCGGTGACCGCCTGGGCGATGCGCGGGGATGCGTACGTTCGCAGGAAGGTCGCGCGTTCGATGCCGAACCCGTCGACGAAGTCCGCGATCGCTTCGACGGTATCGAAACGCCGGTTACGGTCGTGGATGGCGCGGAAGATGCGTTGTTGGTTCGCGTCGGCCGCACCGTGGCGTTCCAATGCCACGTAGGCCCTGGCGAACATGCGGCTGGTCGGGGACGAGGCGATGTGGATACGCTGGACGGTCACGCCGTCCGGCAAGTCGTCGGTCCAGTCGTCGAGCGACTCCTCGAAACGCTGGCAGATCGGGCAGGTGTAGGAAAAGAACACCGTCACCTCGACGTCGCCGCTGCCGTCCGGGCGGTCGAGAGCAACATAGGGCTCGTCGCTGCCGAAGCCGAGGCTGTAGTAGATGCCGTAGACGGCGACCGCGGCGATGAGCACCGCCACACCGATCAGGATGCCCCTTCGGATTTCAGTGATCCGGTCCTTGCGTTTGGCCACGGCCTTGAGATCGATCAGCTCAACAGTCCTAGGAGTTTATACTGCCTCTCGCGAGATTCTTACCGTGCCAAGACCGATGGCGGACCAGTACGTCCTCTACAAGTACGACACGTGCCCGTTCTGCGCCCGGGTGCGTCGTTTCCTCGAAGCCGAGGGCATCGAAATCCCGACGAAGGACACGATGCGTGACCCGGCCGCGTTTCGTGAACTGCTGATGGGCGGCGGCCGGGCCACCGTGCCTTGTCTGCGCATCGAGGATGATGCCGGCGGTTTTCGGTGGCTGTACGAGTCGAACGACATCATGGAATACCTCGCCGGCCAGACGCGCGGTCAGGCGAGTCCCATCTCGCGGTAGGAGCGCTCCACCTTTTCGAGGGCCACGGCGAACGCGGCCGTTCGCAGATCGTCGATGGCCTCGTTCTCCAGCATCACCCGCCGGACATCGCGGTAGGCGCCGCGCATCGTGTCGTCGAGTCCGGAACGGACCAGGTCGAGTTCTTCGGTGCCACGCAGGAGCGGCGCCTTGAGTTCGTCTGGTACCGGCTTGCCGATCGACTTCTCGATCATCTCGACAATGCGCAGGCTGCGCTGCACGTCGAGCTGGCGTGACAGCCGGCCGAACCGCATGTGCGAGACGTTGGACACCCACTCGAAGTAGCTGACGGTGACGCCGCCGGCATTGACCAAGAGGTCCGGCAGTACAACCTTGTTGCGCTCCAGAAGCACTTTTTCCGCGTCGAAGGTCACGGGGCCGTTCGCGGCCTCGACGATCAGCGGTGCCTTGATGTCGGCGGCGTTGGCCACAGTGATCTGGTTCTCCATGGCGGCCGGGATCAGGATGTCGCAGTCGTAGGTGAGCGCGCGAGGGCCATCGGTGATGAACTGCGCGCCGGGGAATCCCGCCAAGCCGCCGGTTTCAGCGCGGTGCTCGGCGAGTGCGTGGGGCGACAAGCCCGTGTCGCAGAGCACCGCACCGTCACGTTCGATGACGCCAACCAGGAGGACGCCCTCGTTGTCCGCCAGGTACTGGGCGGCGTTGAAACCGACGTTGCCGAAGCCCTGTACGATCACGCGCTTGCCTTCGAGACCGCCGTCGAGGCCGCAACGGGCCACGTCCTGGCGGTGTGCGAAGTACTCCCCGACCACGTACTGGACACCGCGTCCGGTGGCTTGCTGCCGCCCGGGAATGCCACCTTGCGTGGCGGGTTTGCCGGTGACGCATGCCAGGGCGTCGATGTCGGCCGGGTAGAGGGCCCGGTATTCGTCGGCCATCCACGCCATTTCGCGTTCGCCGGTGCCCAGGTCCGGCGCGGGCACGTCACGACTTGGGCTGATGAAGCCACGATTGGCGAGTTCCTGCGTAAAACGCCTGGTGATGAGCTCAAGTTCCTCCTCGGTGTACTCCTTCGGGCGGATCGCCAGGCCGCCTTTCGCGCCACCGAACGGCACGTCGACCAATGCGCACTTGAAGGTCATCAGCGCGGCGAGCGCCTCGACCTCCTGTTGGTCGACCATGGGCGCGAAGCGGATGCCGCCCTTGACCGGCAGACGGTGTTCGCTGTGTACGGCGCGCCAGCCGCAGAACGTCCGGTAGCGACCGCGCAGACGCACGGGAAAGCGCAGTTGGATGACCGAATTGCATTCGCGAATCGTCTCGACTAGGTCCGGGGCAACGCCCAGGGCCGTAGCGGCCTTATCGAACATCCGCCGGACGCTACCGAGGAAGCCCGTTTCGGTTGCCGGTTCCATCAGTGCGCTCCTGTGGCTGCGACCGTGAAGATGCCGAGTCAGTTTATAGCGTGGGCACTGGGTTCGACATCGGCCGGGTGCTCGAGTGCCACCCCGGGCCACTCGTTGCCACGTACGGAACAGTCGCGTGAAGCGAGACATGTCGACCGGCCGGGGACGTTCGGGACAGACGCGTTCGGGGACGTTCGGGACAGACGCGTTCGGGACACGGACGCGTTCGGGACAGACGCATTCGGGAGAGGACGTTCGGGACAGACGTTGGCGGGGACGTTCGGGACAGACACAGACACGTTCGGGACAGACGTTAGCGGGACGTTCGGGACAGACACAGACGCGTTCGGGACAGTCGTCGCGCGCTGTCTGTCCACGGGACTGTCACGTGTCCACGTGACTGTCCCGCGAGTCCGTGGTTCGCTTCGAAGCCTGTCCCGCGCAGGGGGACATCTCTGAATTGCCCGAGAAGGGGACACTTCTGAAGTGCTTTGACAGGGCAGGCCTCTTGGTCTTGACCGGAAACGCCCGAGCGAGCAGACTGCGCGGCCTTCCTTTCCCAGGCTCCGCGATGGCGAATAAACACGTCGCTCGCATTGCCGTGGCCATCTGTTCTCTCGCTGGCTGGGAGGCCGCGGCGGATGTCGACCTGTCCGAGCGGCCGCAAGGCACGGCAGTCCGCCTCATCCAAGCGCCGGAGCTTGATGGGCACGTGGCGTCGGATCCGGCTTGGCGGAACGTGGTCCCGATGACGGGTTTCACGCAGTTCCAACCAGACAACGGAGATCCCGCCTCGGAGCGGACCGAGGTGTTCATCGGCTTTACCGGTGAGGCCATCTACATCGGCGCGATCTGCTACGAGCGGGATCCGGGGGCGATCACGAGTTCCAACAACCCGTTCCAATCCGATTCGATCATCGTCCTGTTCGACACCTTCAAGACCGAGCAGACCGGCGTGGCGTTCGGCACGAACCCCATGGGCGTTGAATACGACGGCCAGATTTCGGACGGCTTCTCGGACTGGAACTGGAGCACCGTCTGGGAGGTGCGTACGTCGATCAACGAGGACGGTTGGAGCGCGGAGTTCGAGATTCCATTTTCGTCGCTGCGCTACGGACGCGGTGTCGAGCAGGCCTGGGGCGTCAACCTCGAACGCGTCATCCGCCGCAACAACGAAATCGCCAACTGGGCATCCGTCCCCCGCCAGATGTCGACGTTTCGCATGGACCTGGCGGGCGAGGTGAGCGGCTTGCGTGTCCCAGCGAAACGGCCGCGGAACCTGAAACTCATGCCCTATGCGCTCGGAAGCATGGCGCGCACACCAGGGGCTTCGCACGCGGCCGACGAGGATGCCGGTCTCGACATGAAGTACTCCATCACCCCCAGCCTGACTTTGGACGTCACCTACAACACCGACTTCGCGCAGGTGGAGGCGGACCAGCAGCAAGTGAACTTCGGTCGCTTCAGCCTCTTCTTCCCGGAAACGCGGCCGTTCTTCCTAGAGAACGCGGCGGCGTTCGAGGTCGGCATTCCCGGGGCGACGCAGCTCTTCTTCAGCCGCCGGATCGGCATCGCGCCGGACGGACGCCGACTTCCCATCGACGGCGGCGTGCGGCTCTCCGGCAAGGTGGGCAACGCGATGAACGTAGGGTTCCTGCGCATGCGCGCGGCCGGTGCCGACGCCGGAGCGCCTGACAACGACTTCACGGTCGCTCGCGTGAAGCGCGACCTCCCGAATCGCTCGTCGATCGGTGCCATCGCGACGAGTCGCGACGACGGGCTGACGGCGGGGCGCACGTATGGCATCGACGGCACGCTTGGAATCGGCTTCAGCACCACGCTCGCGGGGTTCGTTGCGCGCACGGACTCCGATGCGTTCGACGGCGACGAGTACACCGTCAACCTATTCGGTGGCCACAACTCGCCGAAGTGGCAGTACAACGCCGCCTACACCGAGGTGGGTGCGGGCTTCAACCCGGAAGTCGGCTTCGTGGACCGACGCGGCTACCGTCGATTCGGCGCGTTCCTGCAGCGGAGCTACGCCGTGGATGATTTCATGGGCCTCAACGAGTGGAAGCCGCACGTGGCCTATACCGGATTCTGGGACTTCGACGGCTATCACGAGAGTGGATTCCTGCACATGGACAGTTGGATGGTGTGGAAGAACGGCGCCGATCTCTGGACCGCAGTCAACGTCATGCACGAGGGCGTCAAGCAGGCGTTCCCCATCGCCGGAAACCGCGTCCCGGCGGGCGACTACGACTACGCCGAGCTGAACGTCGGGGGCTCGATTCCGCGAACCGGACGCTGGCAAGGCGGCGGCGGATTCGCCGTCGGCGGGTTCTACAACGGCAACCGCGTCTCCGTGTTCCCGTTCCTGAACTACCGTCAGGACGAGACGCTGTCCGCCTTCGCCTCCTGGAACTACAACGCCATTGACCTACCCACGGGCGAGCCGTTCAAGGTCAATCTGGCGCGCGTCGGCTTCAACTACTCGTTCACGCCGAAGGTTCGGTTGCGGGCACTCGTCCAGTACAACGATGCCGACGACGTCGTTGCCGCGAACGTGCGTTTCTCGTGGCTGCGCTCGGGCAACGCGGGACTGTTCCTCGTCTACAACGAGGTCGACGATCGAAGCGGCGCCCCCATGCGATCGCGACGGGAGGTCGTGCTCAAGTACAGCCACTTGTTCGACGTGCTTTGACCCTCTCAGTCGGTCTCGCGTAGCCAGCGGATCGCGTCGGCCACGACGACGTCGCCGGACGTGCGGTCCGACAGGGATACGCGCACACGTCCGGCCGGCAGGTCGAAGACGCCGACGTCATTCCACCCGGGAACCGCATCGTCACCCGCAAAGGTGACGGACTCATTCGAACCGACGCTTGACAGCTCGAACTCGAGACTGCCGAGGGCGTCCCGCTCCAACGGTGACCGAGGCCGCCACCGTCCCTCCGACACCGCGGCACCAGGGAGGTGGATCGCAAGCCGGTAAGCGCCCGCGTCGGGCACGTCGGCTGAGAAAACGGCCCGAGTCGAACCATGGCCCGCCGGCGTCCGGGCGATCGTGCGTCGATAGCGGCCCCATGCGACGACCGCCGCCGACGAGTCCCCGTCGGCTTGTCGCTGCCAGCCTTGGCGGTTCCAGGCATACGGTGGCAGCAGGGCGGTCGCTACCGCGCTGGCTCCCCTATCCGACGTCGAGCCATCGGAAACCACGGTAAAGCCGGGATCGAGGTCGTCGACCACGATGCCCGGTTGCCGCCAGGTACTCGGGCGGGAACCGACCAACGGCTCTTCGTCGACGGCGTCGCGCGGTGAACGCGAAGTCTGGGCAAGCCGCATTTCGAAGCGGTTGAGCGAGACGAAGGGGTCGAGCCGAACCTCGATGGGCGGCGCATTGATGACGACGCCCACCTCGACGGCTTCACCGGCCTCCACGCTGATGGGAGCGCCTCGATGGAACGGTGGTGAACGCGTGTCGAAGAAGCCCGCGGAAGCCTCGTCGCGCCAGGTGAGGGCCACGATGCCTGGAACGGTTTGCGCGTTATGGACATGAACGCGGATCTGGTAGCGCGGCTCCCCTTCGGGGCCGTCGGCAAGCCTCGACACCTCGCTAGAGGACGTCATGAAGCCAGGTGCGCTCGCTTCTCGCAGCCATCGGTCGACGAGGCCGCCCACCGACGGGTCGATGGCGCGGACGGCGGCCACGAAGTCGGCGACGGTATAGGTCGATCCGGCGTGCTCGCGCCGGAGCCGCGCAAGCAGGGCGAGCGTCCGCTCTTGCCCGAGAAGGCTGTGCATTGCCCGTGCCACTTGGTCGCATCGGTGGGCCAGGAGCTCGAAGAATCCGCGGCGCCGACTCGGATTGACCTCGATGAGCGGGGTCTGTTCGAATTGGCGCCAGTCCGCTTCTGGGACGCCCCGGACGCCCAGCGGCCGAAGTTGGGCGAAACCCCAGATGCGTTCAACGGGGGCCAGCGGCACGGTCTGCGCCGGGAGGCTGACCCAATGGGCCGGAGGAACGACCGCGTGGTATCCCCTCCAACGGGGCTGCCCGGCCCAGCGGACCATCAGCATCTCGACCAGGACATCGAGGGCGGCGGCACCTTCTCCGGTCGGAGCGGTGGCGAAGGCAAGCAGGTTGCGAAGCGTGCCGGCGGTGGCATGGATCGTGTGGGGCCCCATGCGGTCGAGGTCCATCATCTGCCATCGCAACCCGTCCTCGCCGACACGGCTGAACCGGCGCGTCGGGAATCCGTGCTCGGCAAGTAGCTGCAGCCCGGGCAGGGCCTGCACTGTGTCCATTCGCCAGCCGCCGCCGTAACGCCGCAGTCGCGCGGGGACTTCGACCAGGCTGAACGTCCCGTAGGGATAGTCGAGACCTCGTGCGACCACCGGCTCTAGGTATTCGGCCTTGAGCCATGTCGCGAACGCGCCGTCGGGTTCGTCGAACCGACGCACGTTGTCCGCGTGCATCGGGTGGAACAACAGTTCGTAATCGGTGCCTTCGAACCCGAGCGTTCGGCGTTCGAAGGCGCCCGCGATCAACGCGAACTTGGCGACCGGCACGTCAGGTGCGAAACGCCACATGCCTTTGCCGCCGCTCCGCCCCGGACCGGCAACATGCCAGTGGGACGGCGCATGCACCTCGAGGTCAATGGTCCGGAAGTCCGGTGCTCTCTCGTCTGCGCCATAGTTGGCGCCACCTGAAGGGAGCCAGTGCACGCCGGGCATGAGCGCCACGGAGTCCTCGTCATAGATCGAGGCCTCGTCCCCGAGCAGCACGAGAGGGATCCCGAGCACGGCTTCGTCCGTGGCGCGAACCGCGCTGTCGAGGTAGCCGAAGCGGGGGTCCGGCACGCCGACTGCGCGCACCGACAGCATCACCGGGGTGTCCCCGGTGACCGGGACCTGCGGCGACACGATGAGGGTGCCCGCTTCGTGCTCGTACGCCGCCTCCTCGCCGTCCACCTGTAGCGCTACGATGCGCATCCCGGGGTTGAGGCTCAGGTTGAGCGTGGCCAGCGGCTCCGCGGAGGGTGAGCGTAGCGTCAGGACCACGTCGACCGTGAGTCGCTGGCCCGGCTCGATGTCCACCCGGCCGGACACACGCATGACGTCCGGCGACGGCTCGTATTCAATGGCGGCATGGCGATCCGCCCAGCGCAGTGGTTCGGCGCGCTCGGCCGCAAGCGCCAGCGCAAGTAGCCCGATCACCAGTGAGCCCGCTGCGAGGAGGCCGGCCCCCGCCGCTGCTTGGGGACCCCGTCGCGACGAGTCCGGCCGCGCGTCACATGCCGCCGCGAATGTGAGGAAGGCCGCTGCAAGCATGAACAGCGCGGACCGCTGGGCGAGTTCGACGGCACCCGGCAGCCGCGGCAGGATGTCCGAGCCTGGAAGGCCGAGGTTGGCGATGCCCGAGATCGAGGGCAGTAGGTAGATGGGCGCATTGAAGATGAGCCAGAGATAGGCGCCACCGAGCGTGAACGCCGCGGCGGCTGCCAGCAGCGGTGACCTGAGTAGCGAACTCAGCATCACCACCAGCGCGGACCACAGCACGATCGATGGCACGGCGTCGATCGTCAGGAACGCGAACAGGGGTAGTGGAGCGACCGCCTCGCCAAGCGATGCCACGTCCAGCACCATCGCGACCAGCCCAATGACCTGCATGAGTCCGAAAATGCCGACAAGCAGTAGCCAGACGATCAGCGCGACGCCAAGGCATCGTCCGCTTAAGAGCTCGAGGTTCGTGACGGGCGTGGTGTCGAGGGCGTCTGCGATCCGGTCCCGTGCATCTCGCCGGCGCATGTCGAACGCGAGGAAGACGGTCCCGAAGAGAAGCACGGCGAGTGCCAACGTGCCGTAGCCTTGGAAAGCGAAACGCGGCACAGGCTGGCTATAGACCAGTTGGTACAAGTGGAGGGATGCGCCTAGCTGGTACAGGCCGAGTCCAACGATGGACGCGAGCAGCGCGAACAGCCAAGTACGCGTGAGCCGCGTGGTCCGCAACAGTTCGGCCCGTGCCGCGGCGAGAATGAAATCGACACGCATAGCGCTCGGGCGGGTTGGACTCACACGGGACAGTCGCGGGCGAGCATAGCACCGGCCCATCTGGCGCCGGCGCATTGGCTCGCCGCCGTCCCAGCGATTACCCTTGCGGCGACCGAAGACCGATGGGAGCACTCGTGAAACGAAAACGCATCGCCCTGACGCTGCCGATGGGACCGGACATCAACGACACCATCACGCTCGTCAAGTGGGCGGAGGAGCATGGTGTCGACGACATGTGGTTCAGCGACGCCATGGCCCCGGACAGCCTGACCATGGTGGCGGCGGTCGCCCCGCATACCCAGCGGATGCGTATCGGCGTTGCGGTTACCCCGGTCTACACCCGCACGCCCGCGGTGCTGGCGGCAACGGCCACCGTGCTCTCGCAGTTGCTCCCGGGCCGCTTCGTGCTCGGCTTGGGTTCGTCGAGCCAGACGATCATGGAACGCTTCAACGGCATCAAGCTCGAAAAGCCGCTGACGCGCTTGAAGGAGACGGCCGTCATGGTCCGCTCGATGCTCGCCGGCGAGCGATCGGACTTCGACCTGACCACGTTGTCGAGCCGCGGCTATCGGCAGGAACTCGTGGGCGACCCGCCGCCCATCTACCTTGCGGCGTTGCGCCCCAAGATGATTGAAATGGCGGCCGAGTACGGCGACGGAGTGGTGTTCAACCTGTGGCCGAAGAACGCGCTGCCGAAGATGATGGAGCATGTGGAGATCGGCGCGCGACGTGCCGGGAAGCGTGTCGAGGATCTGGAGATCGTCAACCGCTACCTCGTGATGGTGACCGATGACGTGGAGGAAGGCCGGGCGCTCTTCCGGCTGCACTACACGCCGTACTACGCGAACCCCGTGTACAACGAGTTCCTCAAGTGGGCGGGCTACAAGGACGAGGCCGAAGGCGTGCTCGCCGGCTGGGCGGCGCGGGACCGGGAGCTGTCGACCGGCTCGATCACCGACGAGTTGATCGATTCGGTGGCTATCATCGGCACGGCGGACGAAGTCCATGCCCGGCTCAAGGGCTACGCGGACGACGGGATCGACACCAGCATCGTCTCCCCGATCGGCCCGATCCCGATGGCGGATGCCATGCCGACGTTCGAGGCCTTCTCGTCCGACAAGTTCACCTTCGCCTAAAGCCAAGGCGCCACGCGATACAATCGCGCGCTTTGATGCGCGTACCCGCGCGCTTTGACGCCGCGTACCCGCGCGCTTTGACGCCGCGTGTCGCGGAGCTCGCATGAGGAGATGGTGATGAAGG
Organism: Gammaproteobacteria bacterium; assembly: GCA_026706385.1. GTDB lineage: Bacteria > Pseudomonadota > Gammaproteobacteria > Pseudomonadales > Azotimanducaceae > VXYL01. Next base: position 141,689 of record JAPOYV010000046.1, on the reverse strand, counting down.
TAGACGGCGGCGTTGGCTGGAAACTGGACACGGTGGGCGCCCAGGCGCGCGAACTCGAGGAGATGGGCTACAGCGGCATCCAGACCGCCGAGACGGCCCACGATCCGTTCCTGCCGCTGGCGTTCGCCGCCCAGGACACCGAGACGGTCGACTTGATCACCGGCATCGCGGTTGCGTTCTCGCGCACGCCCATGCTGCTCGCGCAACTCGGCCATGACCTGAACGCCGCGGCGCAAGGTCGTTTCGTCCTGGGCCTCGGTTCCCAGATCCGGCCGCACATCACCAAGCGCTTCAGCATGCCGTGGTCGTCGCCGGCGGCGCGCATGCGCGAGTTCATCCTGGCGATGCGCGCGATCTGGGCGACGTGGCACAAGGGCGAGCCGCTGCAGTTCACGGGGAAGTTCTACACGCATACGCTGATGACCCCGTTCTTCACGCCGACCAACAACGAACACGGCGCGCCCAGGGTGTTCCTGGCCGCGGTGGGCCCGTTGATGACGGAAGTGGCGGGGGAAGTCGCGGACGGCATCATCGTCCACACGTTCACCACCGAGAAGTACCTGCGCGAGACGACGCTGCCGGCCCTGGAGCGGGGCTTCGCGAAGGCGCGTGCCGCCGGGGTCGACAAGTCCTTCGACAACTTCGAGGTCTCCTACCCGTGTTTCGTGGTCACCGGACGCGACGAGAAGGAGATGGCGGCGGCGAAAGTGGCGACGACGCGCCAGATCGCCTTCTACGGGTCCACGCCGGCCTACAAGCCGGTCCTCGACAGCATCGGTGCCGGCGAACTGCAACCGCAACTGAACAGCATGTCGAAACAGGGCCGGTGGGCGGAGATGGGGACGCTGATCGACGAGTCCATGATGCGCCAGTTCGCCGTCATCGGCGAGCCGGGGCGAATCGCGAGCGAGATCAAGACGCGTTTCGGCGACATCATCGACCGCACGTCGGCGGCGTATGCGCAGCTTCCCAAGGACGACCGGGCCCGGATCGTCGCGGAACTGACCGCATGAAGCTCTACCAATTGGCCATGTCCGTGCCCGACCTGGACGTGGCCGAGGCGTTCTACCGTGATGTACTCGGCGGGCGTTTCGTGGCGCGCTTTGATCCGCCCGGTCTCGTGTTCTTCGACCTGGACGGGGTGCGGATCCTCTTCGAGCGTGGCGAAGCCGGTGGCAACTCCGTGCTCTACTTTTGGACGGACGACATCGAGGCGCGCGTTGCCGAACTAGAAGGCAAGGGCGTTCGGTTCAGCGGCGCGCCGCATCCTATCCATCGGGACGAGGACGGCACGTTCGGCCCGGCGGGCGAGACCGAGTGGATGGCGTTCTTCGAAGATCCGGCGGGGAACGTGCTGGCCTTGGTGACGCGCAAGGCGTGATCTGCGGGCCGGAGCCTGCTCAAGTATTCCTCCATTTTTTCTTCACCTTTGTGGCCGAAGGGGGTAGACTCCGCGGCCCTTTTCCGTGGGAAACGGCCAAGGAGGGTACGTGCCGACTGCACCCGGCAGGAACTGCGGCTATTCGGTCAGCGGGGTCGCCAGCCTCACCGGCCTGGCGGTCTTGGCGTTGGTGGTCGGTACCGCGTCGACCACGTTCGTGCGCGCCAACGAAGGCGCGCGGGACGTTGTCAGCCTAGCCGTTCCGGCGCGATCGGCCGAACCCGTTTGGGATGACGAACGGCGCGCGTTCGCGGCCCGTCTGCAGAGGGGTTACGGGATCGACCACGACGACGCAGTCGAGTTTGCTGGCTGGATTCTTGAAGCGTCCGTGCGTCAGGACCTCGAGCCGGAACTCCTGGCGAGCGTGGTGATGGTCGAGAGCAGCTTCCGTAAGGATGTGCGGTCGATCACCGGCGCGGTCGGTCCGGCCCAGGTTCGGCCCGACCTTTGGTGGCAATTCTGCGGCGGCGACCTCTACGATCCGGAGCAGAACCTGTATTGCGGCGCGCACATTCTCGGCTACTACCGGGATGTCTGCGCCCTCACCAACGCCGAATCGCTGACCTTGGCCGAGGAGTGCGCCCTGCGCGCCTACAACGTCGGCTTCGGGAATCGGAACAACGTCTACTTTCTAGCAGCCGCGACCCGCTATCTCGACAAGATCGACCGCTACCGCGAGCCGCTGAACGGCTGACGCAACGCCGGAGCACGTCCGCCGGCGTTCAACTCACCCCGAAGGAAAACACCGTCCGCGCCGTGAACGGCCGCTCGGGACGCACGATCGCGTTCGGATAGCCGGCGTGGTTGGGGGCGTCCGGGAACTGCTGGGTTTCGAGGCAGAAGGCGCCGCGCTGCGGATAGCGCCGCCCGTGACGACCCGCCGTGTGCAGGGTGTTGGAGGTGTAGAACTGGACGCCGGGCTGGTCCGTGGTCACGGTGAGTGTGCGACCGGAGTCCGGATGCCGCACAACGGCGGCGCGGTGGAAACCGGGCTCCAGAACGAAGGTGTGATCGAAGCCGCCATCGGCGAGCCGCATCTGCGCATCAGCGGCTCGGAAGGCGTCGCGCAGCACCACGCGGCGGCGCAGGTCGAAGGGCGTGCCGGACACGGATCGGATCTCGCCGAGCTGCGTTAGGGCTGCGCTCACAGGTAGAAAGGCATCGGCGTCGATGACGACCTCGTGGTCGTCGATCGTGGTTCCGGCTACGCCACTTAAGTTGAAGTAGTGGTGCGAACTCAGGCTGACCGGCGTCGGCGCGTCGGTCGCGGCGTGGAACTCGAGGCGCATGTCCGAACCCGCGAATCGGTACCGGGCCTCGACGGCGAGATTGCCCGGATAGCCTGCGTCGCCGTCCGGGCTCTCAAGCTTGAGCAGGACGCCATCGTCCAGGGCGGTGCCCGTCCACCGGCGCAGCCCGAATCCGGCCTGGCCGCCGTGCAGGTGGTGGGGCGGCAGATTGGCATCGAGCTGGTAGGCAACGCCGTCGAGTTCGAACCGGGCGTTGGTCATGCGGTTGGCATAGCGACCGACCAGGCAGTTGAAGTGCGGATGCGCCTCGAGGTAGTCGGCGATCGACGGGCAGCCGAGCAGCACGTTGGCGAAGTCGCCGCGCCGGTCGGGCACCTCGATCTTGGTCACGATGCCGCCGAGTTCGATCACCTCGGCGGTCAATTCGCCGGTGTCGATCCGGAAGCCCAGGAAGTCCGGGTGGGCCTGGAAGACTTCGATCAAGGTACTACAGGCGTGCGTCCCCGGAGCGAATCGTCTCGAGGTACTCGGCATCGAGCGGCTCGTAGGATTGCCCGCCTGGCTTCATCACGTACACCGGATCGGTGATCGCGTTGACGTCGTAGCCTTCGCGCTTGAGGTCGCCCTTGACCATCTTGAACGTGCCGGTGAGGTCCAGTTCGGTTTGGATGCGCACGAACACGGGCCGGGCGAAGGCGGGCAGTTCGCGCTGGACATGGGCTGCGAGTCCGGCCAGGTCGAGCTCGGCCACACCGTCGCTCAAGCGGATCGCGGCCATACCCGCCCGACCGTCGGCGCCAGGCACTTCGACGCCGTAGACGTTGCAGAAGTCGATGCCGGCGAAGCCGTTCAGGATCTCCCCGACTTCGTTGGTGGACACGTTCTCGGACTTCCAACGGAACGTATCGCCGGTGCGGTCGACGAACTGGTAGTGCGGATAGCCCAGCGAGAAGCCGACGTCCACCTCGCGGATCAAGTCGCCGGTGTTGAACCAGGCGTCGCCCTCCTCGAGGACGTCGCGAACGACCTTCTTCTCGGTGGCTTCGGGGTCGGTGTAGCCCTCGAACACGGCGTTCGGATTGATATGCCCAAGTAGGAGTCCGGGCTCGCCTTCCGGCACCTCGATGCAACGCCCGTTTTCGCCGCGCACGATCTCGTCGGCGTCCACGTCGTAGCGCACCAGGGCGATCCTGGACGAGGTCATGCCGATCGTTGAGTCCTTGTTCATGAGGTTGGCGAAGGCGACGTTGCCTTCGCTGGCGCCGTAGAACTCGGTGATGCGCTTCAAGCCGAAGCGTTTCTTGAAGTCGCCCCAGACGTCCGGCCGCAGACCGTTGCCCATGGCCGTGGTCAGTGGCGTGTCGGCGTCGTCGGGCTTTGCGGGCGTGTTGATCAGGTAACGGCAGACCTCGCCGACGTAGACGAAGCATGTGCAGTTGTGCTCGCGGATCTCCGACAGGAACGCACTGGCCGAGAATCGCCGGCGCAGGAACATCGACGCCCCCGTCGTCATGGCTGCGCCAACGGCCACGAGCAATGCGGTGCCGTGGTAAAGGGGCAGGCAGATGTAGATGCGGTCGCTGGGCGTGGACCGGAATCCCGCCTTGCCGGCCAGGGCCGCGCTCATGAGGAAACGCCGGTTCGACATGACCGCAGCCTTGGGGAGACCCGTCGTGCCGGATGTGAAGATGTACATCGCGGTCTGCCCCAGGGTGATGTCGTTGGTCTCCTCCGGGTTGGCGTCGGATGCATCGGCGCTAGCGGCTGCGAGATCGATGGCCCAGTTGGCGAGCGGCGTCTCGCCGTCCGGAATGACGTAGTAGTCGGCGCCCTCGTTGAGAAGCAGATCGCCTTTGACGGTCTCGATGGCGTTCTGCAACTCGGCCCCGAAGATGCACTTCTTGGACTCCGTCACCGTGATGCAGTGCGCGAGGGGACGTTCGCGCAAGTTGGTGTTGATGAAGCCGGCGGTAATGCCGAGCTTGTTTGTCGCGATCATGAGCGGCAGAAACTCCAGCCGGTTCTCGAGCATGATGCTCACCGTGTCGCCGCGTTCGAGCCCCGCCGCCTTGAGGGTGTGGGCGTAGCGATTGGCCATGGCGTTGAGTTCCGCCCAGGTCAGCGAGCGGCCCTCGCTGACGACGGCCGTGAGCGGCCCGAACTGCTCGACGTTGCGCTCGAGGACGGCGCCCAGGCAGTCCTTCTCTTCCATGGGCCGGGGCACGAGGCCTTTCTTCAGCGCCAAGAGCGTCGGCACGTCGGCCAATGTCGAGATGACGTTGCGGATTCCCATCACGCGCCTCTTGTACAGTTCCCCCAAGCGGCTTGAGAGCATACAGGAGAACGCAGTGAACGAAGTCTGGCAGATCGGCGGCGTGAAGATCAGCCGCGTGGTGGAAATGGAAGTCACCGGCGGGTCCCGGTTCATCCTACCCGATGCGACCCGCGACGCCTGTCGCGGCTACCGGTGGATGTTTCCACACTTCATGGACGACGCCGGCAACCTGGTGATGAGCATCCATGCGCTCGTGGTTGACACCGGCGCGCGGCGGATCGTCGTCGACACGTGCATCGGCAACGACAAGGTCCGGGACATCCCGACATGGAGCCACCTGCAGACGAGCTTCCTCGCGGACCTCGAGGCTGCGGGCTACCCGCGCGAGTCCATCGACACGGTGCTATGCACTCACCTGCACGTCGACCACGTCGGCTGGAATACGATGCTTGTGGACGGCGAATGGGTGCCGACCTTCCCCAACGCCCGCTATCTCGTCGGCGAGACGGAGTGGCGCTACTGGGACGACCGGGACACGAGCACCCAGGTGTTGGCCGACTCGGTACGGCCGGTGATCGATGCCGGGCTGGTGGACTTCGTCCCCGTCGACCACCGGGTCTGCGATGAGGTCTGGCTCGAATCGACACCGGGCCACACGCCGGGGCATGTCAGCGTGCGCATCTCCTCGGCGGGTGCGGACGCGCTGATCACCGGCGACTGCATCCACCATCCATGCCAGATGACTCGCACGGACTGGTGCAGTTCGGCCGACACCGACCAGGCGCAGGGCCTTGAGACGCGCGAGTCGCTGCTCGAACGCATGGTCGATACCGACGTGCTGGTGATCGGCACGCACTTCGCGACGCCGACCGCCGGCCACGTCAAGCGACGGGACGCGGGCGGGTACTGGCTGCAGGTCTAGGTGCGTCCTTCGGACGCGACCGACGGGTCAGTCTGCGGCCTTGGCCTTCAGTTTCACCATCCAGGCCTCGATGTGATGCCGCGTCCAGGGGATGTCGAGCGCCACGAAGGCGATGCCGAGGGGGAACATCCAGAAGCCGAGGATCGGCAGGAAGCCCAAGATCCCGCCGCCCATGAAAAGCACGCCGACGACGGAACGGATCCCGAAAGGCACGTGGTCGTCTCCCCACTTCAGGATGCGGTAGGTGATGCCCGCCAGTCTCCTGGCCAGATGGTGTTCGCGATGCGGTGCGTCGATGGCGACGGCCCCCCAGTTGATTGGCGTGACCCGGCCGGTCAGACCAGGATGGGCCGGTCGTCGGGAGCGTCGTGGCGGTCGGGGTGGGCGCGTCGTTCCAGATCCGGGTCGACGGACAGGAAACGGAACCGACCGTCTTCGTCAAGCGAGCGTTCAAGCCGATTCCGGTGCATCAGCAAGTGGCAGTGGGCGATGGCTTCGCCGAGCGCCATCATCGTCTGCCGGGCGTCCAAGTGCCGCCTGAACAGGACCGGGAGGAGATCCTTGGCCGTTTGCGGCTCCACGCAGCTCTCCTCGATCGCCAGCATGCGGTCCTCGTGGTGGCTGATGAGATCCCGGAGCCGTTCGCGCACCCCGTAGAACGGCAGGTTGTGCGCCGGCAGCACGAAGGTGTCTGGCGGCGTGTCCAGGAACTTGTCGTGGGACTCCATCCAGATCTTCAAGGGGTTGGCTTCCGGCTCGGTCGGATGGACGCTGACGTTGGAGGTGATCCGCGGCAGGATCTGGTCGCCCGAGATCATCACGCCGAGGCTGTGGCAGTGCAGACACGCATGTTCCGGTGAATGGCCGGCACCGACGACGACGTGCCAGTCGTGACTGCCGATGGTCAGGATGTCGCCGTCCTCCAAGCGGCGGAAGCCCATCGGCAACGCGCTCGGCATGGTCATGGCCGACGCGCCCCCTTGCGCGGGCGTGTCTCGCGCCGGCTCGCGCCGGCGCCAGGCGTTCTGCATGCGCTCCATGCTCTGGGTCGGCATGCCGTAGCGGTGGTAGAACTGTTCGCCCTGCCAACTGCCCTGCGACGACGAGAACCCCATGGTGGTGTACGAGCGGGCCTGGTAGTACTCGGCGCGGGTCATGTACAGCGGGCAGCGGAAGTGGTTGACGATCATGCCGGCCTGGCCGATGTGGTCCGGGTGCATGTGCGTGCAGATCACGCCCTTGACGGGCTTGCCGCCGAGTTCGTTGTCGAAGATGTCGTGCCAGAGCCCTTGGGTCTGCTCGTTGCCGAGGCCCGTGTCGACGACGAACCAGCCGTCGCGGTCCTCGATGAGATACAGGTTGATGTGCGTGAGCGACCCGCCCATGGGCATCGTGAGCCAGCGTACGCCGTCGGCGACTTCCACCGTCGTGCCTGCCTTGGGGTGGGAGTCGTAGGGGTATTGGAGTGCCATGCGAATCAGTATAACCGACGGCATGTTGCGCCCGGTGTTGCGTGCAAGACGCGACCGCTTCGCGGTCGCCGCCGGGCAGCGAAGCGGCGCCGACCGCCAGGCAACAAGACACGATTTTGTTACATGGAAGTGCCTTGGGCTACCATCGCTGCCCATGAAACGGCGCGACATGATCGCCGCGACGCCGGTTGCGGTCCTGTCGGTTCGCGTTCAAGCGGCCCGCGCGACCCGGCCCAATCGGCTGAAGCCGCAGGTGGACGATGTCCTCGTGCACGCCTTCGGCACCAGCGCGGGCGAACCGATCAGGCCGGCGGATTGGCACGGAGAGCGCCTGTTCGCGTTCCCGAAGGCGCCCGACGGCGTGGTCCGGGACGGCTCGTTGCACAACCAGTTGGCGATCGTGCGCTTGGACGAAGCGGCGATGACCGAGAAGACCCGCGGCTTCGCCGCCGGCCCGTTCGTCGCCTATTCGGCGGCCTGCACGCACACCGGCTGCGAGGTCAGCGGCTGGTTGGCCGAGGAGCAGCACCTGGTCTGCCCCTGCCACGGCTCGCAGTTCGATATCCACGACGCGGCCCGGGTCGCTGTGGGTCCGGCACCGAAACCGCTCGCCATGCTGCCGATGGCCTTGGAGAACGACCGGTTCCGCGTGACCGGCGCTTTCTCGCGCCGCGTCGGGCCGGAACCGCTTTGATAGAAAGGGGAGGGATGCCATGCCGATCGCTTACGAGACGACCGAGGAGGCCAGGGAACTCAGGCGCTACCTCTACGACCTTCACGGGGTTCTCGTCGTCGAGAACGTGTTGAGCCCGGCCGAGGTTGCGGCACTGAACGCGATCCTCGACGAGAAACTCCCCGAGTTTCCCGAGGACTGGCGCGAGCGGGCCAAGAATGCGCCCCAGGGGCTCTACAACTTCTATCGGTTCGGGGCCGCGGGCGGTTCGCACGGGACGCACCCGGGATTCCTGGACTTCGGTCAACCGTTCTGCGACCTCATGGATCACCCGCTGACCATGGAAATGATGCGCACCCAACTCGGCGACTGCTTCCGCCTTGATCGGATCTTCGGGATGCGGATGCGGGAAGGGATGCCGAGCGGTCGACTGCACTCGGACTACGGGCCGTCGCACCCGTTCACCGGCGCCAAGCCCGGCGAGTACTACCCGCAACCGGGGCACCAGGCGCGGCACGGGTTCGCCGTCGCCGCGTTCAACCTGACGGACTGCGGCCCGGAGACCGGCGGCCTATGCTGCATCCCGGGCAGCCACAATACGCACATCCGCCTGCCGCAGAGCATCCGCGACGAGCGGTTCGACGACGTGGTGCAGATACCCACGGCGCCTGCGGGCAGCGTCACGTTCTTCACGGAGGCGACCACGCACGGCACGCGCCGATGGACAGCCAACCACGAGCGCCGTTCGCTGCTCTACAAGTACTGCGCATCGCAACTGGTGTGGTCCCGCGCCCGGGTTCGGCCGCCCGAAGGCATCGAGCTCACCGAGCGCCAGCAACGCCTCCTCGAAGAGCCCGCCGGCGCCCACTGGTTCTTCGATTCGCTGTTCGACGACGGCTAGCAGTCGCGTTAAGCACGAATCAGGTTCAGTGCCACTCGGCGCCTAGCACGCCCCTGACGTAGGCGCGATGTGCGCCTAAGATGTCATCAGCTCCTAGCAGCGGTTTCAGAAGAATCCGCATCGCCAGCTTGTATTGCTGTCCGGCCTGAGGCGACGGGATGACCGAAAAGAAGTCCCAAGCGGGTCCGCCAAATGCAGGCGCAAGGGGGTTGACCACAAAGCGGACATATTGGCGCTGGGATGCCGGGAAGAGCACGGCGTAAGACAGGTCCGCGACGGTTCCGAAGAAAAATGGCTCGTCGAACCGGACGGATGAGTCGGCGTAGTAGTAGGTCGGCGGTGCCGGCTGTGGACGACCAAGTCCAGGGTTCGGCAAGCCGCTCGGATGTACGACCCGGCCGGGAATCTCGGCGTGACCGTTGAAGTGGAGCCAAGGGCTAGCCTTCGGATGCCGCGCGTTGTCGTAGCCGCGGAGAGTCACTCCCGTGTACACCGGTGCCCTGACTATCGTTGCGAAAAACAGCGCCAACGACCCTAGGGGCCAAGAACGGCGAGACGTCGTTGCGTGGATGGCGACATCGACCGCGTGCGGTGGCGTGACGGTGTAGGTGATGTTGCAGGTGGTCTCGGCGCAGGACGTCGGGCGATAACTGAGAGTGCATCCGTCCGGCCGGATGTCCCGCAACACCCTCGGCGAATAGCAGGGTTCGTATTGGATGTATTCGGGAGCATTGGGGGGAACGCCGATGTAGTGCTCAAGTGTGAGGGCGGGGGACAGAAGCCACTCGGTCGAGGACGCCGCATGTCGAAGCTGTCGTAACCCGCACCAGCCATTGGGGCCGTCGGTGTCTACGTACGCAGAGAGCTCGCCTCCCGTGATCAACGCTGACGCCACGATTGACTCGATTGCCGCGAGATGACTCGCCAGAGGTTTGCAGACTACCAGTCTAGGGATGTCGCTTCGCGGATCGCACGGTCGACGATTCCGCCATGGATCGCGTGAGCGTAGGTCGAAAGGGGCTGGTCCCCGGCGGAAACTTGGAACCGGTCGCTGACGAGTTGCTTGATGCCGTGCACTACGGTGTCGGCGACGGCCAGCACGCCGTCCGTAAGCGGGTGGATCGCAAGGGTCGCCACGCCCTCGCGGACAGAAACCGGGCAATCGGGCAGGAGGTCGAAATGCGCAAGACGCCACTTGAACGCGGGAACGTAGCTCTTGTTCCAGCAGAACGCGGCCTCCACCACCTCGTCGACGAAACGAGATCGACACTGCGAGTATGTGGCCAGATCGCCGCGTTGCCACGCCCGCGTCAGGTTGTACTCGGGTCCCGCATTCCAGGCCCGGAATAGCGAGCGCGCAAGGAGGGCTCTTTGGATGTCGGGTGGCGGATACCGGACGAAGCGTCGCCAGAGATCGTCGAACTGGTCATCCGGGTCGTGGAAGACCGCACCTTGGCCAGCGTCGAACATGCGCTCGGACCACCGCCGGCCAAGGAAACTCTGCGCGTTCAGGTACGCCAACCAATCGACATCCCGCTTCGGCAGCGTGCGATAGCCGGTTAGGCGGTGGAGAAAACCAAGGATCTCATGCGCGTCTGTCCTTCTCGGTTCTGGCCCGTCATATCCGCGCCATTCCACATCTTCGACCCGGTCGGGCAGGCGCTTGAGGGCGCGCTTGAGTTGACGACCATGGAGTCGCCAGGCCGAATCCGGCAAGAGGAAGGTCAGGTACGGCCCCCACATGTGATCGCGGGACATCGAGTCGTCCAAGGCGGCGTTCTGCGACGTGCCGCCGACGCAAGCGACCGAACAGACGTCCAGAAGCCCCAAACGTTCGAGGAATGTCCGACCGTGAATCTCGAACAGACGCCGAGAATACTCGAGACCACCCGTTTCGTCGGGGTCGTTCAAAGGTCCGAAGTCGCCGCCATGGGCCAACCGTCCAGTCCTCGATTGACCTCCGACCGCCATCCAAAATACCGTTGCGGCATGGTCATTACCGTTGACCGTTCAGGTCGCCTTGTCGTGCCCAAGCCGCTAAGGGAGCAACTCAACCTGACACCAGGGTGTGAACTGGAGATCGAGGTGGTTGGCGACACGATCACCTTGCGTCGAGCACCTACCGAACCCGCCCTAATCCGCAAGTGCGGAATCCTCGTCCACCATGGCACGACGCAAACCTCGTTGGACATCGGCGACTTCATCCGGGCTGAACGCAATGCGCGCGACGCGCTTTGACGGTACGCGCGGACCTGTAGGTCCGCCACGTCCTCGTCCGCATCCCGGCAGTGGAGCCGCGCTCGACGTTAGACGCGATCCGACACGCCTCGCACGAAAAGTGGCTCTACGCCCAGCGCACGACAGTCTTCCCGCAACTCACCATCGCTCGGCGCTGCCCCGGCCGTGGCGGCGGCTTCAAGCGTTGCCCGCAGCAGCGTGGTGTCGCTGGAGGTGTTCAGGAAAGCGCCAGGACGGGATAGCACGAAACGCACTGCACGTTGCAACGCGCCTTGGTCGCGGATCGGCCGGTACCAGCTATGGCGGGGCTCGTCGTCGCCGACCCGCCAGCGACCTCGAGCGATGCTCTTGATGGTCTGGAACGCAACGCCGCGGTCCTGGCATGTCGCGTGGAGTTCCTCGAAGTCGCGGGCGTACTCCGGTTGCGCCAGCATTGCGAAGTTGCTTGGCACGAGGACCGAGTCGAAGGGGAATCGGCGCAGGCTCTCACGGTGCCGCTTGGGCGCGAACGTGCCGTGGCCGGTCACGCCGATGAAGCGCACCAGGCCGGCGTCTCGCGCGGACACCAGGGCCTCGAGGGCGCCACCAGGTCCCAATGCGACATCCTGTTCTCCCGTCTCGACCAGGTTGTGCAGTTGGATCAGGTCGATCTGGTCGACGCCCAGGCGGTCGAGTGATCGCGCCAGGCTCTCTCGTGCGCCCACGGCGTCTCTCGCGCCGGTTTTCGTTGCCAGGAAGAAGCGGTCCCTGTGCTTCGCCATCCAGGGCGCGATGCGCAACTCGGAGTCGCCGTAGCCCGCGGCCGTGTCGATATGGTTGACACCGAACTCCAAGAGCAGTTCGAGCACGGCGTCCGCCTTCTCCTGGCGCATGGAGCCGAGCGCCGCCGCCCCGAAGATCGTGCGGGTACTCATGTGGCCGGTGTGGCCGAAGGGGATGCGTTCGATCATGGTCTCCCTCGAGTGGCAGTCTCGCGCTGGCACGCGTCGGCAGGCGCTGTGCGGACGGTCGCCGCACAGCGTCTGCGAAGCGCATGGCCTACGCCTGGTGGCGCAGAACGTGTCCCGCGCGAGCCCCCGTGTGCTCCCCGTCGACGACGTTCACCTCGCCGTTGACGATCGTGGTCTTGTAGCCCTTGGAACGCTGGATGTAGCGCGGCGCCCCGCCGGGGAAGTCGTGCACCAGTTGCGGCTGGCACTCGATGACCGCGTCGGCGTCGAAAACGTTCACGTCCGCACGCAAACCTGGCTTCAGCAGACCGCGGTCGGTCAGCCCGATCACCCGGGCGGGGCCCGAGGTCAGCCGGCGGATGCCCTCGCCCATGCTGTAGCGCCCGGCGTCGCGCACCCAGTGCGACAGCAGGAACGTGGACCAGCCCGCGTCCATGATCTGCGAGACGTGCGCGCCGGCGTCGCCGAGGCCCGGGAAGACGTGCTCGTGTTCGATCAGGTCGCCGAGCGCGTTCATGTTCGGCGCGAAGGCGCGGTAGTTGAAAAGGCCCAAGCCCTTGCTCTCCCGGGACAGGCGCAGGAAGGTCTCGCACCAATGCTCGCCCGCTGCGTCGGCCATTGTCTGTAGGCTTGCCTCGGGCCCCGCCGTGTAGTCCGGCGTCTCGTCGATACCGAGGTAGAAGAGGTTCTTCACCGGCAGCCGCATGGCGCGTTCGCGCTTCGCCTCGGCGACCAGCTTGGCGGCGGTGTCGGCGTCGCTGATCGCCTTCAACCGCCCGGCGAGGTCGAGCTTGCGGAGCGCGTCCCAAGTCTCGCCCGCCACCGGTAGACGGGACTGCAGCCCGTACATCGAGCCCGAACTACGCACGTGCGTGATCGCGGTGACGTCGCCGGCTTCGGCGCGCAACTCCTCGAGGGCCTGCTTGCGCTCCAAACCCGACTCGCCGCCGGGCCCGGCGCCGTAGCTGAACAGCACGCGACCATGCGTCGTGCTGGCGATCTGCTTCAAGACGTCGAAGTTGGCACCGACGGCCTGCATCAAGGCGTTGCGCGGTCCCACCGCCTTGCCGATCTCCACGAGTTCGGCCGGATCCGCGAAGGTGCCCGGGACGGAGCGGCCGTCGGGTAGCCGATGCGGGGCGTGGCGATTGGTCGAGAAGCCGACCGCGCCGCGGTCGATGCTCATGCCGACGATGTCCGCCATCTGGCGGCGCTCGTCGTCGCTCGCCTGTTCCTCCACGGCACGCTCGCCCATGACGTAGAAGCGGACAGCGCAGTGCCCCACCATGCCCGCGACGTTGATGCCGGGCTTGAGCCGCTCGATGGCGTCGAGATAGCCACCGTAGTCCTCCCAGTCCCAAGGCAGTCCGGTGAGGATCGCGTTCTTCGGGATGTCCTCGACGGTCTCCATCATGCCGGCCAGGAGTTCCTGGTCGCTCGGCTTGCACGGCGCGAAGGTCACGCCGCAGTTGCCCATCAGCACGGTTGTCACGCCGTGCCAGCTCACGGGCGTGAGCGCGGGATCCCAGCCGATCTGCGCGTCTAAGTGCGTGTGCAGGTCGATGAATCCGGGCGTGACGGTCATGCCCTTGGCGTCGATTTCCTGCTTGCCGCGGCCGCTGACTTCGCCGACTTCGCTGATGCGTCCGCCATTGATGGCGAGGTCGCCGGCTACGGGTTCGGCGCCCGTGCCGTCGACGAGTTCGCCGCCTCGGATCACGATATCGTGCATTGGGTCTCTCCCCTTGATTGCCTCAATCAACTGATTCCCTCGAGCCAACATCGTCGTGCGGGGGCGGCCGGCTGTCAAGAACGCGACCGCTTCGCGGTCGCCCCGAGAATTCGCTGGGCGAATTCTCAAGACGGTGCCCGTTATGATGGCCGTCGCCTAGCTTGCCGGTGTCGTCCACTTGAAGCTTCATCACCTCGTCGGCGTGTCCAGGTCGGTCGCGGCGACACGCAGCAGGAACGCGAAGCGCGATGCGCTCGCGGAGGCGATCCGGGCGATGGCGCCGGCCGAGCGGGCCGTGGGCGTCGCCTACCTGTCCGGATCCCTGCCGCAAGGCCGTGTGGGCGTGGGCCCCGCGGCGCTCCAGGACAGCGCCAACGTGCCCGCGAGCGCGGCGCCGACGGTATCCCTGACCGAGGTCGACGAAGCGATCGAGCGCGTACGGAATGCTGCGGGCCCCGGGTCGGCGGCGGTGAAGCGGGACACGCTGCGCGGACTCTTCGGGCGGTGCGTGCCGGAAGAGCAACTGTTCCTCGTCCGCCTCCTGGTCGGCGAGGTGCGGCAAGGCGCGCTTGACGGGGTCATGGTCGAGGCCATCGCTTTGGCCTCGGGTTGCAGCGCTGCCTACGTGCGCCATGCCCACATGTTGCAGGGGAATCTGCCTCGCGTGGCGGACGTTGCGATGACCGCGGGCGAGCCCGGTCTGCGCCGTATCCGCCTGTCCGTCGGCACGCCGGTGCAGTCGATGCTTGCGCAGACCGCGACCGAGGTCGGCGAAGCGGTCGCCGCCATGCCGAGCGCTCTGCTCGACACCAAGATGGACGGCGCACGCGTTCAGGTGCACAAGTCGGGTGGCGACGTGGCGGTGTTCTCGCGCCAACACAACGACGTCTCGGCGAGCGTCCCCGAGGTGGTCGAGGCGGTTGCCGCCATGCCCGCGTCCGACCTCGTTCTCGACGGCGAGGTGGTCGCCTTCGACGGCAACGGCCGCCCGCTACCCTTCCAGACGACGATGCGCCGCTTCGGCCGCCGCCAGAATGTCGGCGCCTTGCGTCGCGACCTGCCCGTGCAGCCTTACTTCTTCGACTGCTTGCACGCCGATGGGGAAGACGCGATCGGTTCGCCGCTGACCGAGCGCATCGGGCTTCTCGACGCTTTCGTCCCGGCCGCGCTGCACATGCCCCGGACGCTGACAAGCGATTCCGCCGCGGCGCGCGACTTCCTGCAAGCCGCGCTCGAAGCCGGGCACGAGGGCGTGATGGTGAAGGATCCCGCGTCCGCGTACGCGGCTGGCAGCCGCGGCAAGGCCTGGCTCAAGGTCAAGCCGGCGCACACCCTCGAGCTCGTGGTCCTGGCGGCGGAGTGGGGGCACGGCCGGCGCCAAGGCTGGCTCAGCAACCTGCACCTTGGTGCTCGCGACCCGGACGGCGGAGGATTCGTGATGCTCGGCAAGACCTTCAAGGGCCTCACCGACGAGATGCTGGACTGGCAGACGCGGGCGTTGCTCGACCTTGAGGTTTCCCGCGACCGGTACGCCGTCCACGTCGAGCCGCGCCTGGTCGTCGAGATCCTCTGCAACGAGGTGCAGACGAGTCCGCATTATCCGGCGGGCTTGGCGCTCCGCTTCGCTCGGGTCAAGCGCTACCGCCCGGACAAGTCCGCCACCGCAGCCGATACGCTGGACGCGGTGCGCGCCCTGCACACGGGGCCTAGCTAGCGAGAACCGGTTTCCAGGGCGAATTGCGCCTCGAGTTCCTCGGCACGCTTCTTCGCCGCCTCCAACTGCGCGTACTGCGTCAGATAGCAGTAGAGGCAGCGTTCGTCCATGTCCGGGGGTAGCACGTCGGTCGGCAGCCCACGAACCTGCATGATCGTGCGCAGGAACTTCGCCGTCTCCGGCTTCGCCGAGACGCCCATCTTGTAGTAGACGCCGGTGGCCACGGACAGCGGCGTCAGACCGCGGCTGTCGACGGCATCGAGCCGGGCGCCACGTGCGACAAGCAGCCGCGCCACGTCGACTCCGCCGCGATAGGCGGCACCGTGCAGGGCCGTGTCGCCGACGGCGTTGACGGCATTGACGTCGTTGTCGTTGGCAAGGCAGATCTCGACGGCTTCGAGGACGTCGGCTTCCCAGCCGCGCTCGCGGAAGCGGTGCAGGTTGCCGGTATCGCTGTAGAGGCCTGCTGCGACCATCAACGGGGTCGTTCCGTCCGTCGTGGCCAATGTCGGGTCGGCGCCGGAGCCGAGCAGGACCGCCATCAATTCGAGATCGGCTTCCTTGGCGGCCAGCAGGAACGGTGTTGCGCCGACTCGGAACAGCACGTCGCGCATGTTCACGAAGCGCTGTTCCTTGAGCCGGTCCTTGGCCATGCGCGCATCGACGTCGGCGCCGAGCGCGATCAGCTTGGCGACGAGGTCGAGGGTGATGTCCAGCGCCCCGATCGGGATGTCCGCCTCCTCGCTCGGCACGACGCCGCGGATGATCGCGCGCTGCACGGCGAGGCGGTGCAAGGCCGCATAGCCCGCGTCGGACTGATTGGGGTCGGCCCCGCGGTCGAGCAGCAGATGGGCGATGTCCCAATGGGTGTTGACCAACGCCAGTTCCAGGGCGCTCTCGCCCGTCGCGAGGGTCGCGCCGATATCGGCGCCTGCATCGAGCAGCGCCGTTACAGCCTGGATTCGCCCCGCGCGTACGGCGAACAGCAGCGCATCCAAGCCCTTCTCGGTGCGCATGGCGAGTTCGGCGCCGCCTGCCACGAGCGCGGCGACGGCCTCGGCGTTGTTGGCCGCGGCGGCCCACATCAGCCCCGTCTGGCCCGCATCGTTGACCGCGTTCGCATCCGCGCCGGCGGTAAGCAACGCGGTGATGACGGCGGGGTTGCCGGTTCGGGATGCCGTCATCAGCACGGTCTCGCCGCCAGGGACGGTCGTGTCGGGATCAGCGCCGTCCGCCAGGAGCCGCGTGAGGATTGCCGGATTGCCGTTAACAGCGGCGAAGTAGAGCGGCGGGAAGCCGTATCGATTCAGGAGCGTCGGCGTAGCGCCCGCATCGAGGAGGACATCCACCATGCTGGCGTCGTTGCGGTAGACGGCCCAGTGCAGGGCCGTTGTGCCGTCGGTCCCGGCCTGATCGATTCCGGTGTCCCCGAGCAGGCGCATCACGGCGGGCAAGTCGCCGGTCTTGGCGGCGTCCACCAACGGCGCGACCGGTCCGTTGGCCGCGACTTGGAATGCCGCGCACGCGGCCGCGAGGACCGCCAGCCGGCGCCTAACAGTCATAGGTTGGCGAGTCGGCCGGTGCTATCGCCGACCTGGTCGATGTGCACGCCGACCTTGTCGAGCAGCGACAGCCCGGCGTTCATCAGCGGGGTGTCCATGGAGTAGGTCAAGTGGCGACCGCCACGGTGCCCACCTGCGCCGCCTGCGACCAGCAGCGGGAGGTTGCTGAAGCTGTGCGTATTGCCGTCGCCCAAGCCGCCGCCGTAGACCAACAGCGCGTGGTCGAGCAAGGTGCCGTCGCCGTCGGGCGTGCCTTCGAGGGTTTCGATGAAGTCCTTGAACAGCGACACGTGGTAGGTGTCGATCTTGATCTGCTGCGCGACCTTCACCGGATCGTTGCCGTGGTGCGTGATCGCGTGGTGTCCGCCGTTGACGCCGATCCACGGGTAGCTTCGGTTGCTGTTTTCGCGGGCGACCTGCGTGCAACTGACGCGGGTGATATCGCCGCGGAAGGCTACGAGCAGCAGGTCGAAGAGGATCTTCACGTGGTCTTCGAAGTCCTCGGGAATGCCCGTCGGCGGCGTCATCCCGGTGGCTACGTCGCGCGCTTGGCTGCGTTCGATCTTCTGTATCCGGGATTCCACGTCGCGAATGGCCGTCGTGTAGTCGTCGACCGTGCGTCGGTCGCCGACACCGAGGGACCGGGTGAGGCGGTCGAGTTCGTCGCCCACCGAATCGAGGATGCTGCGGTCGTTGGCCAGTTCGCGCCGCCTCGCGGCCGGCGTGGCTTCGCTTCCGAAGAGGCGCTCGAAGACGCGCCTGGGATCGTTCTCGTGGGGCAGCGGCGTGGTGGGGGTCAGCCACGACGTCGAATTACGGTAGACGCAGCTATAGCCGAGTTCGCATAGCCCCGAGACGATGCTCGACTCGGTGGTGAGTTCCAGCGAGCGAAGGATCGTGTCGGTGCCGAGGGAATCGGCGGCGTACTGGTCGAGGGTCTTGCCGGCACGGATATCCGATCCTTCGGTCTTCTTCGACGGCGCGCCGTTCAGCCAGCCGGAATGCGCGCTGGAGTGGCCACCGCCACCGCGGGCGGTGGCGATGTTGCTCAGGCCGCTCAGCACCGTGACGTGATCGCGGAGGGCTTCGAGCGGCGCGAGCACCGGCGTCATGGCGTAGTCGCGACCGCCATCGCCCGCGGGATGGAAACTCGCTGGGACGATGCCGTTCGGCACATAGAAGAAGGCGAGGCGCGACGGCGTTCGCGGTGCCGCACTGGCGCGGAGGGCCGGGACCATGGCACCGAGAAACGGCAGTGCCACCGCAGCACCGCTGCCGCGCAGCAGTTGGCGTCGGCTGATCGCCTTCTTGGTGATGAACATGGCGCGTACGGTGCGCGACTGCCCAGCCGAAAGCTATACCACAGTTCGGCAGCGAACGCCCGTCACGGGGCCGAAGCGACCCGGTCCGCGTCGGACCCGTGCATGCGGAACGGATAGCTTTGCGCGACGTTGACGATCAAGGCCTGCATGCGGAAGCCGTCGTCCGCTGTGCGTGCCACGATCTCCCGCACGCTCGGCGCGTCGAAGGGCTCGAGTCCGCGACCGAGCGCGTAGGTCAGCAAGCGCTCCGCGACGGTGGTCGCGAAGCGCTCCGGCTTGGCGACGAGCGCCTGCTTCAATCCGACGATGCCATGCACCCGGGTGCCGTCGGGCAAGACGGCGGCGCTGTCGATCGCGTTCCAGGACGCATCGCGTTCCCGGTAGCGGCCGATGGAATCGAAGTTCTCGAGAGCGAAGCCGGGCGGATCGATCGCGTCGTGGCACGCCGCGCAGGCCGGGTTGTCGCGGTGTTCGCGCAGTCGCTCGCGCAAGGTCGGCGCCTTCGTACCCGGCTTGCCGGCCTCGAGATCGGGCACGTCGGGGGGCGGCGGACGTGGTGGCGTACCGAGCAGGTTGGCGAGCACCCACTTGCCGCGCAGCACCGGCGACGTGCGGTCAGGGTGCGACGTGATCGTCAGCAGGCTGCCTTGGCCCAGCAAGCCGCCGCGGAGGCTTCCCGGCGGCAGGGGGACCCGGCGCAGGTCGGCGTGCTGGATGCCCGTGATCTCGTAGTGGTCGGCCAGACGCTTGTTGAGGAACGTGTAGTCGGCGCCGATCAATTCCGCGACCGGGCGGTCGTGGCGGAGGACGTGGTCGAAGAACAACTCCGTCTCCTGTTGCAGGGCATCGCGCAGCGCCTCGTCGTAGTCCAGGCTCGCCGGTTCCGTGGGCCGGTGGAACGCGAGGCTGCGCAGCTCCAACCATTGGCTCGCGAAGTTGGCGGTCAGCGCCCAGGCCTTGGGGTCGGCCAGCATCCGGCGTACCTCGCGCTCGATGTCGGCTTGGGTGCGCAGGCGTCCGCTCGTCGCCGCCGCGAGCAACTCGTCGTCGGGGATGCTGCTCCACAGGAAGAACGAGAGCCTCGAAGCCAATTCGAGGCCGATTGCGGGGCGTGGCTCGGGCGCGGGGTTGGGCCGCTCGATCCGGTACAGGAAGTGGGGGCTCACCAGCAGTCGGCGGACGGCCAAGCCGATGGCCGCCTCGAAATCGGCTCCTTGCCCACGTGCCTGCGCGTAGGCGTCGTGCAAGGCCTGCCGCTCAGCGGCGGGCCCCGCGCCGCGATAGCCGCGCCATGCGAGTTGGTCGAGGATTCGACCGGCGCAGGTCTCTTCGTCGCCCGCCTTGGCGGGCGCGTCCGGCCCGGACGGCGTACAGCCGAAGATCGCCCGGCGGCTCGCCGTTTCGCCGACCCGGGCGCCGCCGTAAGGGCCGGCGATGCCGAGCGACTGCAGGCGGGGAAGAGCGCCGCTGGCGCCGGCGATGTCGCCTTCGCCGCGCTCGTTGACAAGCGGTTCGAGGATGCCGTCGACGAGATTGAGCGGCATCTTGTAGAACCTTGCCGCCACGGCATGGCTGCCGGCGGCCACGCGAAGGCGGGCTCGGTGCTTAGGTGGATCGCGGACTTCCTGGAGCGGCTTCGGGACGGTGAAGGTGCCGGCTTGCATCCCGTCGACGGTCATCTCAAGCCGGTGATCGACGAGGAACGGGATGGTCCGCCGGGCCCCGGGCCGGTTCACCGGCGTCAGGGACGCCGTCAGTTCGTAGACGCCGTCGGCGGGGAAGTTGTGGCGGATCTCGGTGCCGCCTTCGGCGCCGAGCGGCGCATCATTCGTGCGAGCGCGGCGTTCGGTCTCGGTGCCGACGAGGTAGGTCGTGGTCTCGAACGTGGCCGCATCGCCGATCGCCAGCCGGACGATCGCCTTGGCGGCTGCCAGGTAGCGGTCCATCAGCAGGGGCGACAGGCGCAGCGTACCGGCCATGTTGTCGAAGCCGTGGCTCGAGTCGTCCGCGGGCAGGAACCGCGAGGCGTCGATCTCGAGGTGCAGGAGGTCGCGCACGGCGTTCTGGTACTCGTTGCGGTTGAGACGCCGGAACACCGGGGACGGGCCCGGGTTTGGCCGGGCCGCGGCTGCACGGTCGAGTTCCGTCGCGAGCCAGGCGCGGAACCAGTCGACCGTTGCCGCGCGCGGGCGCTTGGCGTCGAGCGGGGGCATGGTGCCGGCGCGCAGCTTGTCGACCACCTTCTCCCAGGCCTCGGGATGGGCGCCGACGTCGGCCAAATCGAGGTCGGCGAACTTGATCTCGCCGTTCTCGACGTGGCAGCGCAGGCAGCGGACATGCTGCGTGCGTTCGGTGTGGCAGGCCGCGCAGAACGTGCGCACGAAGCCTCGGGCCTCGTCGAGACCGGTCACGGGATCGGCGATCGCCGGCGAGGCGATGCCGACGACGACAGCCGTGCCGAGCGCCCGCAAAAACTCGACGCATAAGGTTGGCGATGTCCTCGATGCCGTCATTTCCAAACGGCTCCGTCGGATCGCTGGCTATTCGGTCCCGGTGTAGGTCGCCCGGTAGATCCGGCCGCCCTGATCGTCGGAGATGAGCAGGCTGCCGTCGGCGGCGACCACGACGTCGTTCGGCCGCCCCGAAGCGCGCTCATTCGCCAGCCAGATGTCGATGAACGGCATGTAGGCTGGCCCGTCCGCGCCGAAGCGCACGACGCTGACGCGGTAGCCGACCTTCGAGGAGCGGTTCCAAGAGCCGTGCTCGGCGATGAACAGTGCGCCCGCGTATTCGGCGGGGAACGCGCTGTGCGTGTAGAAGGCGAGCCCCAGGGCGGCGGAGTGGGCCTGGATCTCCACCGTGGGTGGTACGTAGTCGGCGGGGTCGTGGCCGTCGCCGAACTGCGGATCCAGGATCGCTTCGCCGTGCACGTGGGGATAACCGTAGTGCGCGCCGACGTCGACAACGACGTTGACCTCCTCGGGCGGGACGTCGTCGCCGAGCATGTCGCGGCCGTTGTCGGTGAACCAGAGCCGCTCGGTCTCGGGATGCCAGGTCATGCCGACGCTGTTGCGCACGCCGTGCGCGTACACCGTCGTCTCGCCGGTGGCCGGGTCCATGCGCAGGATGCTGGCGAAGCGCGGATCGTCGGACTTGCAGATGTTGCACGGCGCGCCCACGTTCACGTAGAGGAATCCGTCTGGACCGACGGAGAGGTACTTCCAGCCATGGTGGCGCGCATCGGGCAGTTCGTCGGTCACGATCTCCGGGCGCGGTCTGCTCCGGTAGGTCGCTTCGATGTCCGGGTAGCGCAGGACGCGGTCGAGCGCGGCGACGTAGAGATCGTCGCCAAGGAGCGCGACCCCGCTCGGCATGACCAAACCGGATGCGAAGGTCACGACCTCGGGGTCGGCATCCGTATCGTCTGAAGGCACGATTGCGTACACCTTCCCGGCGCGGCGCGTACCGACGAACAAGAGCCCGGACTCGGCGAGGGCCATCTGTCGCGCATTGGGGACCTCGTCGGTGAGCACGGACAGCGTGAAGCCGGGCGCCACCGGATCGGCCGCTGCGCAGACCGCGACGACGCATGCGAGTACGGCGCTCGGAAAACGGTGCATGGCTGTCATGGCGGTAGTGTGGTGGGAACCGGCCGAATCGGCAAGTGATGGCGCGCCAATGGCTACGAACGGACCACGCCTCGGTGCGGTTGACCATGCTTGGCGCGTCACGCACAGTTGTCCGCTGCTAAGAGCGGGAGACCCCTGTGCTGCCATTGTCGCGCTTTCGCATCGTGGAACTGGGCATCGGCCCGGTTTCCGGCCTCGCCACCACGGTTCTCGCGGATTTCGGGGCGGACGTCATCAAGGTCGTGCCGCCGGGCGGCGACCCGTTCGCGGACATGGGTTCATGGCCGCTGTGGACACGCGGGAAGCGCATCGTGCACGCGGACTTGCGCGATACGGCGACGGCCGAAGAAGTGCGCTCGTTGATCGCGGAATCGGCAGACGCCGTGTTGACGACCCTCAACGCCGAGCAGCGCGAACGGCTGCATCTGGATCCGGCCTCCCTGGGGCGGGACGACTTGGTGCTCGGCGTGGTCTCGGGTTTCGGCGAAGACGGGCCGTACGCGAAATACCCTGGCTACGAACCGGTCGTCGCCGCCAAGTCTGGACGCATGCTGAGCTTCGCGGGCGTCGCCGACCGCGACGGGCCCAACTACTCGGCCTTGCAGGTCGGGACGCATGCCACCGCGCAGAGCGCGGCGGCGGCCTTGCTGGCCGCACTGCTGGGCCGGGAGGCGACCGGTGCCGGTTTCACCTTCGAGACCTCGCTCTTGCGCGGCATGATGCCTTACGAGATGGGGATCATGGCCATGTCCCAGCTTTGGGACAAAGGCATTCTCGAACGGCCCAAGGCGACGCGCGACCGCACCAAGTCCATGCCGACGTTCAACTACCACCCGGTGCGGACGAAGGACGGGCATTGGCTGCAACTCGGCAACCTGTTGCCGCACCTCTTGGCCAATTTCTTCCGCGCCTCGGGCCTTGCCGACGAACTGAAGGAGCCGCAGTTCAAGGGCGACCCGCTGCGTTGGCCCCCCGACGTGCGCGAAGCGTTCCGCGAACGCCTCTTCGAGCACATGCAGACCAAGACGCTCGCCGAGTGGACGGACATCTTCGTCAGCGATGGCGGCGTCGTCTCGCACGCCTACCAGACCACGCAGGACGCGCTCGTAGACCCCGACGTCGTGGCCAACGGCCACGTGGTCGAGCGGAACGGCATGACGCAGCTCGGCCTGGTCGCGAACTTGACCGAGTCGCCGGGCGACGTGGGCGGGCCGGCGACGGAGACGACCGTCGACGCCATCGAAGCACGGCCGGTGACCATGCCGTCGGCGAGCGTCGAAGCGCCTCGCAAGCCCTTGGCGGGGGTCACCGTGGTGGAAAGCGCGACCATCATCGCCGCCCCGCTGGGCGCGTCCGTACTCGCCGATCTCGGCGCACGGGTGATCAAGCTCGAACCGATCACGGGCGATCCGTTCCGCAGCATGTTCCACGGCTTCGGGGCGTCGAAGTGCAACGCCGGCAAGGAGAGCATCTGCCTGGACTTGAAGTCGAGCGAAGGTCAGAAGATCGCCCAGGCGTTGGCGGCAAAGGCTGACATCTGGATACACAACTACCGCATGGGCGTGCCGGAGAAACTCGGCATCGGCTATGCGGATCTCAGCGCCGTGAATCCGAACCTGGTCTACGTCTCCGCCAACGGCTACGGACCGGGCGGGCCCGGCGCCAAGCGCCCGTCGACGCACCCGATCCCGGGGGCGGCCTTGGGCGGCGTCGTGTGGCAGCTCGGTGGCCTGCCCCCGACCGACGTTGCGCCCGACATGGACGGCCTGCGCGAGACGGCCCGGAAGCTCTTGCGCGCCAACGAGGTCAACCCGGATCCGAACACGTCGATGGTCGTCGCGACGACGGCTCTGCTTGGCCTGGCTGCACGCAAGGCGCACGGCAAGGGACAGAAGATCTTCGTCGACATGTTCGGCGCCAACGCGTATGCGAACTGGGACGACTTCCTGACCTACGAAGGCAAGCCGGAACGGCCGGCGGTCGACGCGGACGGCTTCGGCGTGTCGCCGCTGCAGCGGCTGTACCGGTGCGCGGACGGTTGGGTCTTCCTGATGATCGTCAACGACCGCGAGTGGGCGACCTTCGCCGACGAGCTGTCCCTCGATGTGGCCCGGGACGACCCGGACCTCGGCGGTGTGCTCGACGGCGTATTCGCGGGCGGCGCCGCCGATGACTTCGAGGCGCGGCTTGCACCCAAGGGCGTCGGCTGCGTGCGCGCGGACGGCCTGGCACCGCCGGACTTCTTCCTGACCGACGAGCACTGCGGCATCGAGGAACTGCGTACCCCGGCGGTCCACCCCGACTGGGGCGACTACCTGCGCAACGGTCCCATGGCCCGGTTCTCGAAGCACGATCGCTACGGTGGCGCCAGCGCCATGGGGGATTCGACGCTAGCCCTTCTCGACGAGCTGGGCTACTCCGCGACCGAGTCCCGAGCGCTGGTCGATAGCCGCAAGGTGTACGCACGCGAAGCCGCATGACGTCCAGAGCGGCCCCGTGGTGCGCGGGCCTCCGGGCCCGTGATGGACGCCGTACCAAGCCGGAATGCGGACGCTATCCGCACACCCTGATGGCCTTGGTCCTACTCGCCGGATGCGCGGCCGAGCCGCCGCCGGCGACCGAGCAGGACGTGCTCGCGGCCTTGGCCACCGACCTCCTGTTGCCGATGGGCGATGTTCGCGTTGCCGGGTGGCCAAGCGACTGCCGCACCGACGGCGTGACCGACGCCGCGGTCGCGGCCGCCCTGTTTGCAGCCTTTCTGGATGCCAACGCCGAGGCCGTGCCGGTAAGCCTTGCGTTCGGCGCACCAGCGGCGCGTTTGCGCGTGGACTCAAGCGGGCTGCATCCAAGGCGGTTGAGCGCTGAAAACGCAGAACCGGTCGTCGCGGTTTCGCGCATCGGCATCGTGGACGACGCGGCGCTCGTCTGCGTCGAGGTCTTCGGTGTCCAGGAACGGGCCTTCCTCGTGCTGCTGAAGCGCGGACCTTCGGGGGACTTCGCGGTGCAGAGCGAGATCGAGGTCTGGTCGGAGTTGGCGCCGGAGGAACTGCCGGACGGGGAACTGTACCGGTGAAGAGGATGGTGCGGTCGTGTGCGTTCTTGCTCGTGGCCGTCGCCGCGTCGGCGTGCGGGCCGAATCCGGGGGTCGCCGCCCCGCCAGCGGTGGCGGCGCCCGAGCGTTTCACCGGCGATTGGCCCGAGATCGTCGAACGCGGCACGATCCGCCTCGCGCGACGGTCTTGGACGGGGTTCGAGACGCTGCCTTCGCAGGGCCTGTCGACGGAGCAGTACCGGCGCCTCGCCGAGGGCTTTGCGGCCCGCCACGGCCTAGCAGTGGACTGGGCGATCGCGGCCGACATGACCGAGATCTTCGCGGTTCTCGACGAAGGACGTGCCGACGTCGCCGTCCACAACATCACGGTGCTGCCCTCACGCGCCGAGCGCGTGGCCTTCTCCGTGCCGCTCACGCGTTCGCGCGAGTGGGTGATCGGCTCTCGTGAAGACGGCGTCTTCGGCGTTGCCGCCGGCACCGCCTACGTCGAGTCCCTGGCGGCCCACTATCCGGATGCCGCGCGGGTGCCGGTGGCGGGCGACGCGGACCCCGTGATGTTCGGCAGCCTCATCGAGGCGGGCGAGATTGATGCGACGATCATGGACGAGGCGGCGGCCCGGGTCGTGGTGCGGACCAGTCCCGGGGTCGAGAAACTCCGCGAACTGCCGGAACTCCACGAACATGCCTGGGCAGTTCGCAAAACCAACCCGCTGCTCAAGGAGGCTCTTGACGCCTACCTGCGGGAACGGCACAGCGTCGACGAAGAGATCCTGGCACACCGGGACTGGCCCGCCGTGCAAGCGGCCAAACGGCTGCGCATGCTCACGGTCAATGCCCCGACGACGTACTACCTGTGGCGCGGCGAACTGCTCGGCTACGAGTACGAGCTTGTGCGGCTTTTCGCCGACGCCCACGACTTGGAGCTTGAGGTGATCGTTGCCCGCGACACCAACGCCCTGATCGATGGTCTGCTCGCGGGACGCGGAGACCTGATCGCGGCCGGGCTGACACCGACGCCGGCACGCGAGGCGCGGGGCTTGAGCTTCTCGCGCCCCTACCTGTCGATCCGGGAGACCTTTGTGACCGCGGCGGCCCCGATCACCGACTTGGCCGGTCTGGCCGGGCGCCGCGTCGTCGTGAATCCGGCGACGAGCCACGCCGCCACGCTGCGTACGTTGACCGTGCCGCAGCCGTTCGCCATTGACCACGTCGAACAGTCCACCGCCGCGATCCTCGCCGGTGTCGCCGACGGCACCTACGACGCCACGCTCGTCGATGGCCAGCACGCCGAGCTTGCTGCCACGTTCGACGAGGAGTTGACCCTTGGCCTGGCGCTGGAACCCGCCCAGGGCCTGGCCTGGGCCGTGCGCGAGGACAGCGTCGATCTGCTCCGGGAACTCGACGCGTTCATCGACGAGAACTACCGCGGCTACGACTTCAACGTCCTGCGCAACAAGTACTTCGTGAACAAGCGGCGCATGAGCCGGCAGCGCGAGCACCGGGTCACTTCAGATGTGCTGTCCCCGTACGACGATATCGTCCGGCCGCTAGCGCAAACCGCAGGCTTCGACTGGCGCCTGGTCGTCGCGCAGATGTACCAGGAGAGCGGCTTCGACCCCGATCGGGTGAGTTTCGCCGGGGCGCGCGGCTTGCTGCAGGTGCTGCCGTCGACGGCGGAGGAGGTGGGCATCGACCCCGACCGCCTCGCGGAGCCGGAGCCGGGCATTACCGCGGGCGTGAAGTACCTGGCGTGGACGCGAGAGCGATTCCCCAACCTGCCGGTGGGCGAACAGCTCTGGTTCGCCCTCGCCGCCTACAACGCGGGGCCAGGTCACGTCCGCGACGGGCGACGCCTGGCGGCGCGGCTGGGCCTCGACAGCTCGTTGTGGTTCGACAACGTCGAGAGGGCGATGCTGAAACTGGCGGAACCGGAATACGCCCGAAGCGCAGCCCACGGCTACGTGCGCGGCACGGAAGTCGTTCAATACGTCGGCGATATCCGCGACCGGTTCGGCGCGTACGTGGAGTACTTCCACACGCTCGACGGTGGCTGATCAGGTCTTGCGGTCAGTGTGTTGAACTCGGTGGACGTGGCGGACCTGCCGGTCCGCGCGCACCGTCATCGCGTGGTCAGCCGCCGTTCCGCAAACCCCGGAAGAGGCGCCCGGCGACCGCGCCCGTGTGCTCGTTGTCCTCGAGGAATACCTCGCCGTTGACGATGGTGTTCTTGATGCCGCGGGCGACCTGCTTGAGCCGCTTGGCCCCCGCGGGCAGGTCGTGGACCACCTCGGGCATCGCAGGTCCCACGGTGTCGGGGTCGAACACGACGAGGTCGGCGTTCAGGCCTTCCCGGATTAGGCCGCGGTCGTGCATGCCCCACTGCGTCGCCGTGTTGTAGGTGAGTTGGCGCACCGCGTCCTCCAGCGTCAGGGCTTCCTTCTCGCGCACCCAGTAGCCCAGCAGGTGGGTCTGCAGGGAGCTGTCCATGATCTGCGAGACGTGGGCGCCGGAGTCTGAGAAGGTCACAACGGACCGGGGATGGCGGATGAGTTCGAGGACGTCGTCCTGGTTCTCGTTGGCGGCGGGTTGTCGAAAGAACTGGTTGAAGTCCTTCTGTAGACCAAGCTCGATCATGAGATCCACGGGATCCATGTCGCGCTCCGCCGCAACATCGCGCAGCAACCGGTCGTCGCCCGAGACGTCGTCCATGATGTAGAAGTGATCGTAGTCCGGGGCGCGTGCCTCGACGCCGACGACCTTGCCGCCCGGCGCCTCGCCCCTGGCGGCTTCGACGAGCTTGGCGCGCAGGTCGGGATCGCGCAGCCGCGCCTTCTGCTCATCGATCGGCAGGGCGCGGATGTCCCGCCAGGTGTCCCAGCGGTCGAACGGCAACTGGGTCTTGAACGACAGCAGCATGTTGAGCGGTCGCGAGTGCACTTGGACGAACATGCGCCCGCCTGCGGCACAGGTCTCGTCGACCAGGTCCACGAAACCGCGCCAATAGTCCGGTGCGTGACGCGAGCTGAACATGCCCCAGGTCTGGGGCACCCCGGACTCGACGGCGAGGTCGCGCAGCCGGTCGAAGTACTCGCGCAGCCGGTCCGGGCGCCGGCCGACCTGTTCGTGGGCGATCTCGAAGATGCCCCGGCCGGTTTCGCCGACGGCGTTGACGATGGCGCGGACTTCGTCCCACTCCGCCGCGCGGCTCGCCACCGGTCGGTCGTCGGCGGTGACGTGGTTGACCGTGCGCGACGTGGAAAAGCCGATGGCGCCGGCGTTGACGGCTTCCTTGGCGAGCCGGCACATGGCCTCCAACTCGTCCGGAGTCGGTGGTTCCGTGAAGGCGCGCTCGCCCATGACATAGGTTCTGAGCGCCGAGTGGCCGATATAGCCGGCGTAGTTGATCCCCTTGGGCAGCGCATCGATGGTGTCCAGGAACTCCGGGAACGTCTCCCACCTCCAGTCGATGCCCGCCAGCATGGCGTCGCGCGAGATGTCCTCCGCGCGTTCCAGGTTGCGGAAGACGAGGTCCGCGTCCTGTTCCCGGCACGGCGCGATGGTGAATCCGCAGTTGCCCATCACGACGCTGGTGACGCCGTGGTAGCACGAACACGAGCCGAGGCGGTCCCAGAAGATCTGGGCGTCCATGTGCGTATGCCCATCGACGAAGCCGGGCGAGACGACGTGGCCCTCGGCGTCGACGGTGCGCCTGGCGCGTTCGCGAACGCGGCCGATGGCGGCGATCCGGCCGTCCTTGACCGCGACGTCGGCAACGTAGCGCGGTGCGCCCGAGCCGTCGATCACGGTGCCGTTGGCAACCACTAGGTCGTAGGCCATGACCACCCCACCATCCAACGCGAAGCTGAAGAGCGCGAGTATAACGTCCGGGTGAAGTCGCGTTACGATGGGACGGTTTGTGGTGGGAAACAGGCATCGATGATCAAGACCATCGCGGTGATCGAAGGCGACGACGCGGCCCCCGAAGCCATGCGGCCGGTGGTCGAACTCCTCGACTCGCTGAACATGGGACTCGAGTGGACCTACCCGGAGGTGGGCGAGGCGGCGGAGGAGCGAACCGGGTCGGCTTTCCCGGCGGCGGCCAAGGCAACGATCGACCGCGCGGACAGTACCTTCTTCGGCTCCACCAGCGGCAAGACCGGCGTCGCGCTCAACTACCTCCGCTGGGGCAAGGAGACCTACGCCAACGTACGCCCGTGCCGTTACCTCCCGGGCTGCGCGAGTCCGTTGGCGCAGCCGGACGGCATCGACTTCGTGATCGTGCGCGAGAACCTCGAGGACCTCTACGTGGGCGTCGAGGGTCCGCTCGAAGACCTGGCCCCGTTGAATCTCACGGGGCGGACCATCAGGAAACCGGTCCACGAGGTCGGCGAGGGGCGTTTCGCCATCAAGGCGATCACCCGCGAAGGCACGGAGCGCGTGGTCCGCTTCGCGTTCGAGTTGGCGCGGAAACGCAACGGCAAGCGCAAGCTGACCTGCGCCACCAAGCACAACATGCTGCGCGGCACCGACGGCCTCTTCCTCGAGGTGGCGAGCGACCTCGCCGCGGACTACCCGGATGTGGCCTTCGAGTCCTTCATCATCGACGACTTCGCCTGCCGGATGATCCGCGAGCCGCAGAAGTACGACGTGGTCGTCATGCCGAACCAGTACGGCGACATCCTGTCCGACGCGGCTGGCGGTCTGGTCGGGAGCTTGGGCTTGGCGGCGAGCGGGTGCTACGGCGACGACTACGCCTATTTCGAACCGGCGCACGGGACGGCACCGGACATCGCCGGCCAGAACATCATCAACCCCACCGCGGCCATGCTCTCGGCCACCATGATGCTCGACTATCTCGGATTCGAGGCGCAGGCCAAGCAGATCGAGGATGCCGTGGCACGGGTCTATGCCGAGGGCGTGGCGTTGACGCCGGACCAGGGCGGCGAGGCGAGTACGACGGCGTTCTGCGCGGCGGTCGGTCGGGCGCTTTGACCACGCCGCGGTGATGGGCGAGAAGTCCGTGCCACAGCCGCACTGGGAAGTCCACGACGGCACCGGGCCGTACCTGCTTCTGATCCACGGCTTCCTGTCGAGCGGCGCCCAGTGGCTGCCGAACATCGAAGCCCTTGGCGACGTTTGCCGGCCGGTCACGCTGGAACTGTATGGCCATGGCCAATCACCATCGCCAACCGCCTTGACTCCCTACCAAACGCCCCGGTACGCCGAGGCGATCGACGGCATCCGCGAGCAACTCGACGCTGACTCGTGGTTCGTTTGCGGCTATTCGCTCGGCGCGGCGGTCAGCATCCGCTACGCGCTCGACTACCCGCATCGCGTCCGCGGCCACATCTTCACCAACTCCGCTTCGGCGTTCGCCGAGCGCCGGCTCGGCGACGCTTGGCGCGCCAACGCACGTGCGTCGGCGGAGCGCATCCGCGTCGGCGGGAAGGCCGCGTTGGAAAACATCGCCGTGCACCCGAAGCGCGCCAAGAGGCTGCCCCGCGACGTCTACGAGGCGCTGGTGGCGGACGCCGAACGGATCGATCCGGCCGGGATCGCCAATGCCATGGAATCCATGATGCCGACGGCCTCGGTACGCGACGAACTCCGGCACAACTCGAAGCCGGCGCTCTTGGTCTGCGGTCGGTTCGAGAAACGCTTCGCGCCGCACCGGGCCCACGCACAGGCGGTCATGCCCCACCTCGAGGTGGTCGACGTCGACAGCGGCCACGCCGTCAACATGGCGGCGGCGGACGCGTTCAATGCCCACGTGGCGGCGTTCATCAGCGCGCACTAGGACCGATGGCGCACATCGTCGATACCCTGATCGAAGAACGCGCCATCCGATTGATGCGCCATCCGGCGCTGTGGGAAGTCCTGAAGCGCGGCCTCTACCCGCTCCTGCTCTACGACACGGCGCGGCAGATGGCGGACGTCGTCGCGCCGATGTCCGCGGAGCAGACCTTCGACTATCTCCTTGACACGCTCGCGATGGACATCGCCGTCACCGGTCTCGACAACATCCCCCGCGAAGGCCTCGTCTTCGTGACCCCAAACCACCCGGCCGGGATCGCCGACGGCATCGCGGTCTACGAGGCTCTGCGGCGCGTGCGTCCGGACATCACCTTCTTCGCGAACCGGGACGCCATCCGCATCTCTCCCGCCCTTGCCGAAGTCATCGTGCCAGTGGAATGGCGCGAGGAGGAACGCACGCGCGCCAAGGCGCGGGAGACGTTGCGTGCCGCCAACCGGGCCTTCCGGGCAGGTCGCCTGATCGTGGTGTTTCCGTCCGGGCGGCTGGCCCGGCCTACACCGATCGGCTTGTGGGAACGCCCCTGGCAGGCGACCGCCTTCGCGTTGGCGCAGAAGCACGATGCGCCGATCGTGCCGATGCACATCCGCGGCCACAACTCGCTTCTGTACTACTGCTTCTGGTTCCTGAACCGCGAACTCAAGGACATGACCTTGTTCCGCGAGGTCGTGAACAAGCGCGGGCGCAGCTACCGAATCGACGTCGGCGAGTTGTTCAAGCCGCGCGGCGAGCCGAACGAACTCGCCTCGTCACTGCGGCGGTTCGTGGTGCGCGACATGCGGCGCGGCGCGCGTCGGTTCGATACCGGCTGATTATTGGCTTGCAGCAACCCACGGGACCACGGTCTCGGTTTCCGTCTTCCCGCAACTGGCGATCACCTCGAAGGGCGAGTCGGATTCGCGCACGCAGACGCTCCGCGCCCCGGCGTCGGTCTCGAAGGTCACCCGGTCGCCGTCGATGCCGCGCAGGGCGCGCGCACCGTCGATGAGCGTCTCGGCCACTTGGGCCGCCGGCGGCAACGCCGCACGGCCGCGCAGATGCGGCAAGGCCAGGTCGCCGGATTCGACGGTCGCGAAGAACGCGTCGACGCCATCGGCGAAAACGCGGCCGTAGAGCGCGCCTTGCGGCAACGCCAGGACGTTCGGGGCGAACCGGTGGCCGCCGACATGGGTGGTCTGCCAGACGCGCCGGCCCGCCAGTTCGCGCAGCCGAGCGTAAACGGGTAGGCCGTACCGTGCGCAACACAGGTCGCGTTGGCCGTTGGTGCACACGAAGTAGTGCGGCTCATCGACGCGCTCAAGCGCTTCGTGGCGGTTGGGGAGGTCGAGTGTGGCGATCGCCGTGTAGTCGCCCTGGAAGCGGCGGAGTTCGCCGTCGATGCCCACGAACAGCGAAACGTCGCTCGTGTCGAGCTCGGGCCGGCGGATGAACTGCGGCCGCGCAGTCTGCCCCTTGGCGGCGTAGGCGGCGACGGTTCGCTCGAGCCACGCCTTCATCGGCGCGGCGAGGTCGTTGTCGTCTGTCGCCTTCGCTCGCCAGACCGGCTTGTATTCGAGCATCAGCCAGACGTCGACTTGGCCGGCTGTGCCGAGCAGGGGCTCGCCGGACGCAAGGCAGAGGTCTGAGCAGTAGACGCGCTCGGGCATGGTTGGCCTCCCGTGGCAACCCGGAGATTGTACCGGCGCGCAGGCGCGCTCGCCGAAAGCGCGATTCGCTTAGACTTCGGCGCGCTGATCACACTTTGAGGAACTTTCGATGGCCGACGACGACCTGGTGCTCCAAGAGCGCCGCGGCAACAAGGAGGGCATCCTGTGGCTGACCCTCAACCGTCCGAACAAGCTCAATGCGCTGACGTTCCCGCTGCTCCGGCAGTTGCGCGAGATCTTCGTTGACGCCCGCTTCGACCGCTCGGTTCGCTGCGTGGTCATCACCGGCGCGGGTCGCGGCTTCTGCGCGGGCATGGACATGGGGGGCGGGGCCAACCCGGATCGCGAACCGCCGCCGACGGACGGACCCGACCCCGAAGGCTATCGGCTGAACTTTCGCAACGAGACCGAGACCTACATCGCCTTCCGACGCCTGGAGGTGCCGGTGATCGCGATGATCAACGGACCATGCGTCGGCGCTGGCTTCGACTTGGCGAGCCACTGCGACCTGGCCGTTGGCTCGACGGCCGCGCGTTTCCAGGTGGCCTACGTCAAGCGGGGCGTCTATGCGGACCTGGGCGGCTTCTGGTCGTTGCCGAAGATCCTCGGCTGGCGCAAGGCCATGGAACTGATGATGACCGGGCGCTTCATGAGCGCCGAGGAAGCGCACGAATCGGGGCTCACGAACTACCTGGTCGAGCCGGACGAGCTCGAAGCCAAGACGATGGAGCTTGCGCTGGCGGTCGAGGCGGGCCCGCCCATCGCCCAGAAACTGGGCAAGATGCTCGCGCTGCGCACGGCCCACCTCGACTTCGACAGTGCCATGCAGTGGTCGGAATCGGCGATTCCCGTGGTTGGGTTGTCGCGCGATTCGGTTGAGGGCATGCGCGCGTTCGCCGATCGGCGCGAGACGGATTTCCAGGGCTTTTGAACCGTCGACATGGCGCAAGGGCGGGCATTCGAGGCGCCGTCAAAACGGATCGAGGTGCTCACGCTTCACTTCGTCCCAGTCCAGCACCGGGTCGTTGGGGTCAGCAAGCCTGTCTACGGCGATTGAGTGATCGTCGAAGTCGTCGAGGTAGCGTTCAATTGCATGGCGGATGATCTCGGCCCGGCTTCGGTCGAGCTTGGCCACGGCTGCGTTCAACCGTTCGAGAAAGATGTCGGGTAAACGGACGGTGACTCGGCTCATTGGGGCTTGGCATTCAGTTTGATGTCGCCGACATTGGCTCCTCGTCCGCAGGGACGTCAAGACGGTCGAGAGTTCGGCAATCCAAGGGTGGTTGAGGCCGTGTTGCGCTGCTCAAGGCTACCCTGATCAGCCCAGGCCGAATAGCCGTACGGCGTTCTCGCCCAAGACGCGTCGCGTCTGGTCGGCGTCGAGACCGGCGACCGATTCGCGGATCAGTTCGGCCGCGTCGAGCCGCGAGTCCACGTGCGGGTAGTCGCTGCCCCACAGGATGTTGTCTTCGCCGACGAGGTCGAGCATGGCGCCGATGCTGCGCTCCTCGGGTTCGGCCACGAAATAGCAGTTGCTGCGGATGTACTCGCTCGGCTTGCGCTTGATGGGGACCATGGCCTTGAAGAAGTGGTGCTTCTCGTCGAGCCTGTCCATCAGGTAGGCGGCGTAGCCACAGCCGGCTTCGACGCTGACCACCTTGAGCTTCGGGAAGCGTTCGAAGACGAGATCGAGAACGAGGCTCGCCATGGCCGGAATGAGCTGTCCGGTCGCGCCGAGGCCGAACCCGAAGACCGGCCCGGCTCCGTGCCACGCCGAGAACGGAACGGCGGCACCTTCGAAACGTACGATCACGTGCAGGCAGCCGGGTACGCCGGCGTCCTGCAGGCGCGCCCATATGGGGTCGAAGTGGGCATCGCCCGGGCGCTTGTCGCCGACGGTCTCGGGGGGCACGAAGAGGCCGCGGAAGCCGAGTTCCAGGCAGCGGTCGAGTTCCTTCGCCGCTTCGTCCACGTCGAACCAGTTCACCGCGGCGATGGGCACCACGCGGTCGGGGATGGCACGGAAGAAGTCCGCCTGCCAGGAGTTGTAGGCCCGGCAGTAGGCGTTCGCGAGGTCGACGTCCTCGGTGGGGAAGGGGAGGATGCCGATGGTCGGGAACAGGACGCCGCGGTCCACGCCCCACTCGTCGAGCAGCTTGGCCCGGGCGTGGGGTTCGTAGCTCGCTGGCGGGCAGCCGTCGGCGTACTTGAGGCCGCCGGTGAAGAGCTTCACGCGGTCGATGTGCGCGCCGCCGAGCCCGGCCAGCACGCGTTCGAGCACGACCTTCTCGCCGATGATGAGCTTCTCGACGCCGTCCTCTTCCTCGATGCGGATCGCGCGGTCCCGGTACTTGGGCTCGAGGTAGCGCAGCCAAAGGTCGGCCGGTTCCATGACATGGGAGTCGCAGTCGATGACGGTCATGGGCTAAGCGTCCTGATCAAGCTTCGCAAT
The DNA here is from genome assembly GCA_026706385.1 of Gammaproteobacteria bacterium. Classification (GTDB taxonomy): domain Bacteria; phylum Pseudomonadota; class Gammaproteobacteria; order Pseudomonadales; family Azotimanducaceae; genus VXYL01. The sequence goes on along the minus strand of JAPOYV010000046.1, from coordinate 106,646 downwards.
GTGCGCGTGGCGTGTAGGATACGCGTTCCAGGCGTCCCGCCGATGCCGTATGGGATACAAGCCAATGGGCCGAATCGTTGCCGAGACGACGGTGACCAACCGCGCCGACGGTGACAAGTCGATTGAGTGCGGCATGCTGGTCGACACCGGTGCAGGCGCACTGATCTTGCCGGCGTCGTGGAAGGCGCGACTCGGTCGCTTTGTGCGCTCGGACCCCGTCGAGCTGCAATTGGCCAATCAGGAGGCTGTTCGCGGGGAGGCTTGCGGACCCGTGGAGATCAGGATCCACGGATTCAGACCGGTCTGGAACGAGGCGATCTTTCTGACCGGGGAAGACGGCGAAGACGCGGAGCCGCTCTTGGGCTACGTCATCCTCGAGCAGGCCCAGGCCGCCGTGGACATGCTCGGCCATCGACTCGTGCCGGTCCGCTACATCGACATGAAATCGCTGGCTGGTGCGGCGGCCGCCTGAGGCAACGCAAGAGAATCGGAGGATCTTGAGATGTTCAACACCCGAGACGGACAGTTCGATGCGGGGCAGATTCCCACGCGGTACCGCACCTTCGAAGTCCAGTCGCTGACACCGCATATCGGCGCGGAGGTGCAGGACGTCGACCTGGCCGCACCCTTGTCCAACGAGCAGGCGCAGGACATCCACGATGCGTGGCTCGACTGGAAGATCCTGGTGTTCCGGGACCAGCATTTGGACCGGGATCAGCACAAAGCCTTCGGGCGACGCTTCGGTCGTTTGCACGTGCACCCGATGCAGCACAAGTACGGCGGCGACCCCGAGATTCTCACGGTAAAGACCACCGCGAAGTCGCCGTACACGGCCGGCGACGGCTGGCATACCGACGTCACCTGCGACCCCATTCCGCCCCTCGGGTCCATGCTGTACGTGACCGAGACGCCCGAGTCGGGCGGCGGCGACACCCTGTTCGCCGACATGTACCTGGCCTACGAGTTGCTTTCCGACCCCATCAAGGCGTTCCTCGACGGGCTGACGGCGGTTCACGATGGCGCGATTCCCTACGTCGGTTCGTACAAGTCGACGCCCCCGGAAGGCGGCTATCCGCGCAATGAGCACCCCGTGGTCACGCGGCACCCGGGGACGGGCCGCAAGATCCTCTACGTCAACCAGGGATTCACATCGCACATCGTCGGTTTGAGCCGGGCCGAGAGCCGTGCCGTGCTGGACATGCTCTACCGGCACATCGCCTCGACGCCGAGGCTGTGGTGCCGGGTCGCTTGGGAGCCGAATACGCTGACCTTCTGGGACAACCGGTGCACGCAGCATCACGCGGTCTGGGACTACTATCCACATTCACGTTACGGTGAGCGCGTGTCGATTCTCGGCGATAGGAGGCCTACGGCATGACAACGCGAAGGACTTTCGTCGGCGGTGCGGCCTTGGCGTTGGCCTGGCCCGTGTTGAACCGCGTTGCTTGGGCGCAGGATGCCGAAACGGGCCTTGCCACGTCGGGCTTGATCTACGTCACGCCCCTCAAGAGCGACGGCGCGGAGAGCCGGTGCAAGGCCGAGATCTGGTTCGCCTACCACGACGGCGCATGCTTCGTGGTCACGCCGCCCGATGCCTGGCGTGCCCGGGCCGTGGCCCAGGGTCTGACCCGCGCCCGGCTCTGGGTGGGCGAGTTCGGCATCTGGACACGCGCGGACAATGCGTTCCGGCAAGCGCCCGAACTGATGGCGACGGCCTCCTTGGAGACCGACGCCGGCGTGCACGCGGCTGTTCTCGACATCATGGGCGGCAAGTACGCCGAGGACGGTTGGCGGCGGTACGGGCCGCAGTTCCGGGCCGGCTTGCAGGACGGTGCGCGGGTGATGATCCGCTACGCCATCGACGCTTGAGCCTTTGATGCGCTATGCGATGCGCGCCCTCCTGGGGGCTTTGGCGCTGCCGTCGCTGTTTGCGACGGGCGCCGAGATGGAACTGATCGGCCGGCTCTCCCACGAGGCGCTCGGGGAAGTCAGCGGCATCGTCAAGTCGTCGCGCGGCGATTTCTACTGGGTGCACAACGATAGCGGCGACTCGCCGCGCGTCTTCGCAATCGACGCCGAGGGCGTTCCGCTAAAGCCGCCGTGGATGCCCATCGAGCTTGCCGACTGGCCGGGTCACGCGATCGACAACGCAACGCATTTCGACTGGGAGGACATCGCGCTGGCCGACGGCGTGCTGTTCATCGCCGATGTCGGCAACAACGGCAACGCTCGGCGCGATCTCGGGGTCTACATGGTCAACGAACCGGACCCGCTGGCGATTCACAAGATGCGGGCGCAGAGCTACCTGCCGGTGCGCTATCCCGACCAGGAGGACCATCCGGGAGACGTCTGGCACTTCGATTGCGAAGCGGTGTTCGTCGCCGACGGCTCGTTGTATTTCTTGACCAAACACCGTCAATCCCGGCAGATCGGGGAGGGCGCGCCGGGCACGAAGCTGTATCGGCTCGACACCGATTACACGGACGTGGAGAACGTGCTTACGCTCCTTGGCCGACGCGAGGACGTCTCCCAGGTGACCGCGGCCGACATGTCCCCCGACGGATCGCGCCTGGCCGTCGCCACGTACACGACACTGTGGCTGTTCGATCGGCCCGCGGATGGCGACGACTGGTTGTCAGGCAAGGCTTGGCGACTCGACTTGGATCCGGACCAAGCCAAGCAGTTGGAAGCACTCGCCTGGGAGGACGCCACGTCATTGCGGTTGACGAACGAGCAGCGCGACCTGTTTCGCGCCAGGATCGAGGATTTCACGCCCGTCCAGCCGGAATAGGCCGTGCTGTTGGCGTTCCAGCGGCCCTACCACGCGGCCTGGGTGACGGCCTTCCTCGCCGGACGCGCGATCGCGGGAGTCGAGTCGGTTGCCGGCCCGCACTATCGACGTCAGCTTGCGGGAGGCGTTTGGGTCGAGGCGGAACTCACCGATCGCGGTCTACGCGTGGACGTGCCGGCCAGGGGTGTGGACGCGCTTGATGCATGCGACCGCTTGCGGCGGCTGTTCGATCTGGATGCTCCGGCCGCAGCGATCGACGCCCACCTCGCCGAGTCCTCCGCCTTGGCGGATCGCGTCAGGCGGTTTCACGGGGTTCGCGTCCCGGGATTCTGGGATGCCTTCGAGGGTGCCGTGCGAGCGATCCTCGGCCAGCAGGTCAGCGTTTCCCGGGCCACGGTGTTGGCCGCTGCCCTGTGCGAGCGTTTCGGCGGCGGCATGTTTCCGAGCGCCAAGGCGCTGGCACGCGCCGACGTCGCGTCCATCGGCATGCCCGGCACGCGCGGTCGGGCCGTCTCGAAGGTCGCGGAGCGGGTGGCCGACGAGGGCGACGCCTGGCTCTTGACGCCGGACACACTGCGCTCGGGCTTCGCGGACATCCCCGGGATCGGGCCTTGGACCACGGAATACACCGCGATGCGTGTGGCGCGGGATCCGGACGCCTTCCCGGACACCGACTGGGGTGTCTTCAAGGCACTCGGCTGCAAGGGGCGTCCGGCGCGCGAGTGGGCGGAGCCTTGCCGGCCGTGGCGTGCCTACGCCACCATGGTGTTGTGGGCCACGGGGAGCACCTGAATGAAGTATTGCCATTTCCCGAGCCCGGTCGGCGATTTGTTGCTGGCCGGATCGTCGGACGCATTGGAGCTGGTTAGCTTCCCGACCGGAGCGAAGGCGCGGACGCCAGGGCCGGATTGGGAATACGCCGAGCGCGCTTTCGCCGACGCGGCCGCGCAGTTGGACGCGTATTTCTCGGGCGAGTTGCGCACGTTCGACTTGGACATCCGGCTTACCGTCACGCCGTTCCAGGATGCCGTGCTCGGCGAACTCCGTCGCATCCCTTACGGTGAAACCCGGACCTACGGCGAGGTCGCCGCACGCATCGGGCGCCCCAAGGCAGTGCGAGCGGTCGGAGCCGCCAACGGCAGCAACCCGCTACCGATCGTGATCCCCTGCCATCGGGTCGTCGGGGCGGGTGGCCAATTGACCGGTTTCGGTGGCGGTCTCGAGACCAAGCGCTACTTGCTCGCCTTGGAGAAGCGGACGGCGCTCGGCTAATCGTTGTCGTCGTCTCGGTCCCGGTCTCGGTTGTCGCCGCGCCGGTCGTCGCCGCGCCGCCCGCGATGATGGCGCGGGTCGCGCATATGCTGGATTGACTCCACGAACTGGCGCCTTTCGTCGGGCGTCAGCCTCTCCATGATGGACACGAAACCCGTGTGAGAGCGCTGTTGGTTGGTCGTGAACTGGGCGCGGAAGTCCTCCAGCGCCGCGGTGAGTCGAACCGGATCGAACGGCTCCGCGGCCAGGGCTTCCTCGATGCTGTGCTGGGCTCGACGCATGGTGCGCAGCGACTGACGGATTTCCCGACGCAGATCGTCGCCGTTGCCGAAGACGGCTGCGCGGCGCTCTTCCGGGAGAAAGCGGACGAGCCGACTGAAGCCGGCGGTGGCGTCGAATGTCGGGTTGCGCCACGGCGGCGGTTGACCCGCCGCGCCAATCAGGAAGCCAACCAGCGCCAGGTTCAGGACCAGCGAGACGACGAGGGCAATCACCAGCCAGCGGGCCTTCCCTTGCGAGGGGCCGACCCCTCGCGCTCCCCGGCTGAAGGCTCTCATTCCTCCTCCACGAGCGCCAAGGCTTCGAGCGTGTCGGTATCGGCAAACGCGATGAGGACTTGATCCTCGAGGTCGACAGGGTCGTCGGCGAAGTTCGCGCCGACGGCGAACCCGACGGCCAGCGGCAGGCAACCGAGCACGACCGGTCGCCAGATCCTGACCGTGAACCAGTCCAGCCACGGATCCCGCCGCGGCGTATTGGCGAGCACGCGCGTTTTCAAGCCCAACGGCGTCGGCGTCTCGACGAGGACGGCGTCCAAGGTGTCATCGAGCAGGCGCGCCTCGTCGTACAGCAGCCGGGCGTCGCCGGAGGACGCGAGCAGCGTCAAGGCTTGCTCGCGCAGCGTCGCCGGCCAGTCGTCCGGTTCCGCGCCGTGCCGGTCCAGCAGCGCCTCGAAGCGCTGCAAGTCGAACTCGGTGTTCATGTCCAGTAATCCCCTCTCAAGTGGCGCGTTTCACCGATAGGCGCGCAATGTTGTTCGCAACGTCCGTCGTGCCCGGGACAGGAGCGACTCCAGGGCGTCGACGCTGATGTCGAGCACTTCGGCCGCTTCCCGATTGCTCATGTTTCGACGGTGACAGAGCAGGAGCGCGGTCCGCTGCCGCTCGGGCAAGTCGGCCAGCGCACGGTCGACGGCGTGGCGCAGGCGTTCGTTGGCCGGTAGCTGGTCGATGTCCGCCTCGTCACCGTCCAAGGTGTCCACGTCGACGTCGTCCATGGGGCGCCGGCGGCGGTGCTGGTCGATGCACAGGTTGTGCGCGATCCGGTGCAGCCAGGTGGTGAACTTCACGCGGTTGGGCTTGTAGGTCGCCGCCTTGCTCCAGACCCGCAGGAACGTCTCCTGGGCCAGGTCGGCGGCGTCCTCCGCATCCCGCGTCAGCCGATAGTTGAACGCGTGGATGGTGGCGAGGTGGCGTTCCACCAGGACCGCGAAGGCGTCGCGGTCCTGGGCTTTCACACGGGCCATGAGCGCTTCATCCGTAACTTGTTGATCCAATGCTCAATGAGCCTTCAGCCGGGAGCGCGAGGGGCCTGCCCCTCGCAAGAAAGAGCCCTCAGCCGGGGGAGCGCGAGCGGCAACCCCCGCATGGAAGAGGGCCCATTCGGCACGCTAGCGCGGCCCGCGGCGGAATCGGCGGGGCATCTCGTCGCGAGTGACCTGACCATCGCTGTTGGCATCGAGTGCGGCGAGACGATTGTATCGGGGCGCGAATTCGTCGCGCGTCAAGGACGCGTCGTCGTTTTCGTCGAGACGGCTGAAGAGGCGCCGTTTGGCGAGTCGGCTGACAGCGTCGGGCATGGCTTCAAACTCCGCTTTCGAGAGCTCCCCGTTGTCGTCGGTGTCGGCCTCGTCGAAGACCTGGCCGGGACCGTCGCCGCGGCGGCCGGGGCCGCGGAATTGCCAGGGGGCGCGGCGGACTTGCCGGTCAAGGCGGTGTTCGGGACCTAAGTCCGCAGCTTCGAACTCGCTTAAGGAGACGCTGCCGTCGCTGTCGGCATCCGCCGCGGCGAATCGCGTCTCGGCCTCGGCCTTCAACTCGTCGAGATCGATGCCGGCGGCGCGGTCGTGCGCGTTGGCCGACATGGCCATGAGGGCGGCCGCGGTGATGCAGACGGCGACCGTGATGGTGACGCGCAGGTCGTCGAGTTTCATCGTTTGAGTTCTCCAACAAGGGTTGATAACCGCTTCTACGCGAGGGCACGCCGGAATCCGTCGGCCGTTGGGAAAACGCCCCTGTCGGTGACGTACGCCGTGACGAGTCCGGCGGGGGTGACGTCGAAGGCGGGATTGCGCGCGCGGACGCCTGCCGGAACGGGAACGGGATCGGTCACCTCGCCGCTGGGGCGCTCTTCGATGGGCACGTCGCGTCCGGACGCGGTGTCCGGGTCGAACGTGGACGACGGACAGGCGACGTAGAACGGCACGCCGTGGTAGTCGGCGATGATGGCGAGTGCCCGCGTGCCGATCTTGTTGACCGTGTCGCCATTGGTGGTGATCCGGTCCGCGCCGACGATCACCAGGTCCACGGCGTTCTCCGCCATCAGGTGGGCGGCGGCGCTGTCGCAGACGAGGGTGTGGTCGATGCCGGCCTGCGTCAGTTCCCATGCCGTCAGCCGTGCGCCCTGCAAAACGGGTCTTGTCTCGTCGACGTAGACGTGGAACGGAATCCCCGCTCGGTGCGCGACGTACATCGGTGCGGTCGCCGTACCCAGCACCGAGACGGCCAGCGCGCCCGCGTTGCAATGCGTGAGCAGGTTCGCGTCCGCTTGGATCAATGGCGCGCCGAAGCGACCGATCGCTTCGCACATGGCGCGATCCTCGTCGTGGATGGCGCGCGCTTCCGCCAAGAGATCGCGCCCGGCCGCGTGCGCGCGCAGCATGCGGTCGACGGCCCAGGCGAGATTCACCGCTGTCGGACGCGCTGCGCGGAGTTGCTCGGCGCCCTGGTTGAGATCGACGCCGGCCCGTTCGGCGAGGACCATGCCGTAGGCGGCGGCGATGCCGATCGCCGGGGCACCGCGAACGCGCATGTCGCGGATCGCGCCCGAGACGCTGGCGACGTCGGGTTGGTCTTCGAAGGCCACGCGGCCCGGCAAGAGGCGCTGGTCGAGGAGCGTGAGCCGGCCGTCGTGCCACTTGACGGGTGCGGGAACGCTCATCAGTCCGTGGCCGTCAGTTTGCGGCCATGGTCTCCCGGTAGGGCGCCATGTCCATGCCGGGGTAGCGGGCGCCGACGCCGGCGAGGGTCTCCGCGGTCCAGTACGGATGCCCCGGGGCGGGGAAACCGAACAACTGGCGCTGCGCGACGGTCGCCGTCTCGATCCAGGCGCGATACTCGGGTTTGATCGCCTGCACCGACCAGCCCATGATGCCGAGCCACTTCCAGGCGGCGGGCGCGTAGGTGATGAAATGCGCGAGTCGTCCGCCTTCGGCGAGAAACGGCGTGCCGCGGTGGAACGTGCGCATGCTGTAGACGAAGAGCGATCCCGCGGGCACCACCACCTTCACCTCGTTGTCGTAGATCTCGGGTCGATCCTCGCGCTTGTAGTGCGCCGGCCACAGGACCTTCTCCGGATAGTGGCGGCGCGAGCAGACTGCCGTCGGCGCGTGGGCGGCGGTCACTTCGGTGTAGTACAGGAGGTAGGCCGTCTGCCAATAGGCCGGGTCGTCAGGGGGGTAGGCGAGGGTGTGGTTGCCGTAGTCGCAGTGCATGCCCTGGTCCTGGTCCGCCGGGTGGCCCTTGTACTTGAAGCTCAGGTGCGACTGCTCGCAGAACATCTCGCTGCCGCCCGCCATGCGCGCCGCCAGTTCGATGAGGTCCGGGTGGTGGGTGATGGCGTTCAAATGCCGGCCCGGGAACGGAAACCGGTAGGCGAGCAGGTTCATTGGACGACGGCCATCGCGGCCGTGCTCGGGCTTCGGCTGGCTCGGGTCACGGCAGTACTCCACCCACCCGGGCAACAGTTGCTGCCACTCGCTGAGCGCCCCGGTCACCTCCTCGTCGGTGAGGAAGTTCCGGACGATCGCGTAACCGTGTTCCCGGTAGTGCTCGGCGTGGTCTTCGGTAATGCGCTGCAAGGCTTGTTCCGCTCGCGGGTGAGGTCTCGATTGTACAAGCGTCCGTAACGATTGCCGCCGTAAGGCCGTTCACATAGGCTTGCTGCGTGACCCGCGAAGACCTGCAGTCGCCGTGGCGCTATGCCTTACTCCTGGCGTGTCTATGCTGGCTTGCCCTGGTGTTTGCACCGCCGTTGGCCATCGCCGCTGGCTGGCCTTACGGCGAGCTGCTGCACTGGTTGCTGCATCCGGTCTGTCACCAGATCCCGGAACGCAGTTTCCACCTGCTTGGCGAACCGCTTGCGGCATGCGCCCGGTGCACCGGACTCTACCTCGGCTTCACGCTGGGCGTCGTCGCGTGGCCGCATCTGCCGCGGCTCGCCCGGGCACTTGCTGAACGACCGAGGTGGGTTCTCGTGTTCATGGTGCCGCTGGCGGTCGACGTATGGGTCGAAAACACCGCGCTGTCGCGGTTCGCAACGGGCCTTGTGGCAGCGTTCCCCTGCGCGCTGCTGCCGCTGTTGGCCATCGCTGAACAAACAGAAGCGCAAAACCAAACAGGAGGCGATCCCGGATGATGGACAACCCCAAATTCAAGGCCGCGCTGATCGGCGGCGGCGTCTTCGGCGTGCTGGCCGCGTTGCCTTACATCAACATGCTGAACGTAGTGTGCTGTGCGCTGTACATCGGCGGCGGCGTCCTCGCGGCGTATCTCTATTTGAAGGACCAACCGCCGTCGGAGAAGAGACCCTACGGCGACGGCGCCCTCGTGGGCCTGATCGCTGGCGCGATTGGCGGCGTGGTCGCGACCGTGGTCAACGCTCTCGTGTTGGCATCGGGTCTGGGGCCGGACCCCGCTGAGGCTGGCGCCGCGCTCGAGCAGCTCGAGCAGGCGGGCATCGAGTTGCCGGACATGGTCCGGGACATGATGGGCGCGGGCGGTCTCAGCGCCGCGATGCTTGGCACGCAACTGGTCATGAACGTGATCCTGTACGGCATCTTCGCCACCCTGGGCGGGCTCGTGGGCGTTGCCATCTTCCACAAGAAGGAGGCTTGAGCCTCATCGATGCGCATTGCGACCTGGAACGTCAACGGCCTGCGCGCGCGGATCGACTTCATCGCGCACTGGCTGAAGAGCCGGGAGCCCGACGTCGTCGGCATGCAGGAACTCAAGGTCACGGACGACGAGTTTCCGCACGAACCGTTCAACGACCTGGGCTACACGGTGATCACGCACGGGCAGAAGGGCTGGAATGGTGTCGCCATCGCCTCCCGGCTGCCCATCGAGGCAAAGGAACGCGGATTGCCGGGTGAAGCCGATGCCGGAGCGCGTCTGATTCGCGGCCGGATCGGAGGACCGGGTGGCATCGGGGGAGTGAGCTTCGCGACGGCCTACTGCCCCAACGGCAAGGACATCGGGCATACCGACTTCCCCGTCAAGCTCAAGTGGTACGACAGTCTGCGGGACTATCTCGCGGGCGTGAACGGGGGCGATCCGTTCCTGATCGGTGGCGACTTCAACGTCGTTCCCGAGCCCGTCGACTGCTGGCGCGGCGAGGCCGCGGACGGCACGATTTTCTGTACCGTGGACGAGCGCAGCCGCTACCAGGCGTTGCTCGACTGCGGCCTGGTGGATCTCTACCGGCGCGTCGAACCGGACAAGCAGGCGTTCTCCTGGTGGGACTACCGCGGCGGCGCGTTCCATCGCGGCATGGGCTTGCGCATCGACATGCTGCTCGGCAACGAGGCGTTGGCGGCGCGCGTCAAGGACGTGGTGATCGATCGCGCCTATCGCTACAAGCAGGACGGGCTCACCTCGTCCGACCACGTGCCGGTGTATGCGGACCTGGACTGAGTCACCCGATGGCGGACGTCCGAGATCCCTGGCGGTGGCGGCCGTTGACCGGGATGCCGCCCGACGCCCATGAGTGGCCGGCCCTGGACTACGAGGCGCTCGTCGCGGAATGGGCCGACCTCAAGGACCGTCTCGGGAAGGACACGCGGGCCGCCGCGTTCGTAGGGGACCGGCTCGCCAAGCGGCAACGCGAATACGCCGTCGAGACGGGGGCGATCGAACGCCTCTACCACCTCCGCCGCGGCGTGACGCAGCACCTGGTCGCCGAAGGACTGGACACCGCGGTGGGGAAACCAGCGCCGCTAGAATCCGCGCCTCATTTGATCGCCCGACAAGGAAACAAACCATGGCCTTTCCCCCGCCCGACGGCCACCACGTCGTCACCCCCGCTGCATCGGTGCCGAACGCCAGCGCCGTCCTCGATTTCGTTGAGGAAGCCTTCGACGGCCAGGTGGTCGAGCGCTACGAGGGCCCCGACGGCTCTGTCGCCCACGCCGAAGTCATGGTCGGCGACTCGGTGGTCATGATCGGTCAGCCGATGCCGGGGGATGCGCCGATGCCCGCGCTGCTGTCGCTTTACGTCGAGGACGCGGACGCGGTGGACGCGACCTACCAGCGCGCGCTCGATGCGGGCGCCAAGTCGCTGGCGGCACCGACCGACCAGTTCTACGGCTACCGCGCTGGCACCGTCGAGGATGTCGGCGGCAACCGCTGGACGGTGTGCACGGTGGTGGAGGAGCTGACGCCCGCGGAGATCAACGCCCGCATGGCGGCGATGATGTCCGACGCTTAAGGCGTGGGTCGGGTCGCGCTACGCCGCGAGCAGGGCCTTGGCTTCCTCGTAGACCTTGTGCTCCTGGCCTAAGTGGATGATCGCCGCTGACTTGGCCGCTGCCGCCATGTGCAGCCAGCGGTACGGCTCGCGGGTGGACTCGTACTCGTCGGCGATGGCCTGGAAGTGCTTGAGCGCGTGCATCTCCGTGAAGTCGTCGCGGCAAGCGATCTCGCCGAGTCGTTCGAAGTAGGCGGTCGCGTCGTAGCCGCTCTCGGCGTACTGACGGGCGAGGGCGACGGTCTCCTTGACGCTGTCCGGGGCCACCGTCATGGCGACGCCGATCTTGCGCCAGTCGAGCCACGGCTGGCCCTCGATGCTCTCGACCACGGCATCGAGCAGGTCAGCCTGGCTTCGCGGTGGAAGCGCGGACGCCAGGTCGCCGTCGAGGTTCTCGCCCCAGTTCAGCAGGCGTTCGGCGAGCAGGACTTCCGGGCCCGTGAAACCGGTGAGCAGGGCTTCGATCTTGTGCTTCTGGCTGACGCCGTCGGTGCGCAGCAGGTAGCGGCGGTTCGTGGTCCCGGTGTGCAGATGCGAGTCCATCGGATTGCCGTAGCTCGTCGAAATGTAGGCTGCGGCGGCCCCCACGGAGAGCGCCTCGCCCGCACCCTCGAGGGACAGCCCTTCCGCCAACGCCTGGGCCATCGGTTCCATGTTGTCGAGGTAGTTCTTGCTACGCCCCATCGCGAGGCCGAGGTCGCCGATGCGCGCCGTCTCGCCCGCATGGGTGGCCGCGGGAATGTCGGCCTCAAGCAGGTTGTAGTCGTCGATGAGGGCTTGGACCTGCGCGAAGTCGTAGCTGTTGCGGACCAGCCGGGACGCGCGCCGGGCCTGGTAGCGCACGGCCGGACGGAAGACCACGTCCGCCCACTGCCAGCCGATGCAGTCGAGGGCGCGGGCGCTGTACACGGGGAACAGGAAGTTGTGGTCGTCGAGGCCGTTGCGCGCGACGGCGATCGGCAGAAGCTGATCGAGCGCCTCGCCCGGTGAAAGCTGCTCGAGGAGCCACAGGAAGTAGTGCTCGGCCGCTGGCGGCGCGAGCGCCCGCAGGCTCTTGTGGAACGCGCCCTTGGTGGCCTCGATGCTGTCGCTACCGGTTCGCGCTTCGGCGGACATCCCCTCGGTGAGTTCCTCGTCGCTGATGTGGTAGCTGCCGATCTCGCCCGGCGAGCCTTCCATGGGCTTGATCGCCGGCATCAGGTAGGGGCCCATCTGCGGGGAGTGGACGTGGTTATTGCACAGGGCCGTGTGCTGGATGATGGGCAGGAAGCCGGTTTGGCCGGGGAGCCGCTTGGCGACGTTGTGTACGGCATGCACGCCGCAGACCGGATGCAGCGGACCGCCGTGGTGCTGCGGCGGCAACTCCGTGGAGCGGACCACCGCCAACGTGCTTGCCGTCAGGAGTTCGACCGGCGGCGTGCCCGCCTTCAGTTCGTTGTAGGTCTCGGCGACGATGTCGGCCGGATCGGTTTCCTCCACCCAGCGCACGCGCGCCTCGACCTCGGGACGGAATTGCACGGGTTTGAACATGTCGCCTCCCTCATCTCCCGAGGCGATGGTAGCACCGAAGAGGCTTCGTCTATTCCGCCCGGCTCAAGTTCGCGGCGCGCGGGCGCGCATCGGTGTCGCGTTGCGGTCGACCTCGAAGAGTCCGGTCTTCTCGAGGAGATCCGAGAGTTTGGCGCAGCCGTAGGTGCGCGAGTCGAAGTCCGGGTTCGCCGCATGGATGTGGCTGCCGATGATGCTCAACTCGATCCAGTCCTCCTCGTCCTGGCCGCGCATGGCCGCGCGGATCAGCGGCACGGCTTTGGACGGCTGGAGCTTGCGCCGCGACTTCGCGGTCTTCGCGGGCTTGTCGTCCTCAAGGTCGTCCTCGAGCAGGTTCTCTACGTAGATGAACCGCTTGCACGCCTTGCGGAACGACTCCGGCGTGTTCTCGCGGCCGATGCCGAAGACATCGATTCCCTGTTCGCGGATGCGGCTGGCGAGGCGGGTGAAGTCGCTGTCCGAGGATACGAGGACGAAGCCGTCGAAGCGGCCGGAGTGCAGGAGGTCCATGGCGTCGATGACCAGCGCGATGTCCGACGAGTTCTTGCCCTTGGTGTACGCGAATTGCTGGTGCGGGAGGACGGCGAAGTTCTCCAGTTTCTTGTTCCAGCCGCGCAGTTGGGAACCGGAGAAGTCGCCGTAGATGCGCCGGGCGCTGGCTTCGCCGAGCGTGGCCACCTCCTCGAAGATCGCCTCCGTCCAGTCCGGCGAGGTGTTGTCGGCGTCGATCAGGACGGCGAGGCGAGGCACGCCCGTCGGAGGCTGGGAGAGGGCGTTTGGCGTCGACATCGGCGTTTACCCTCGTAGCGGATGCGCTAACACCCGGGGCCGGAGGTCGTAATGTATGCCACCAGCCGCCAGATGTCTGCGTCGCCTTCGGGCAGCTTGCCCCGGAAGCCGAGCATGGCGGTATCGGGTACGCCGTCGGCGATGGCGTCGAAGATCTCCTGGTCCGTGCCGCTGCCTTTGCGCCAGGTGCAGTCGAACAGATAGGGGGCAGCCCGCTCGACGGCGGGGCTGTGGCAGTAGCCGGCGCACGTGCCGGCGAACAAGGCCTTGCCGCGTTTCAGGGCTTCGGCGTCCGCGCGGAAGGCGTCCGCCGGGGTGGATGATTCGCAGGCGCCGAGCAGCGTCGTTGCGAGAGCGACGGTTCCCGCGACGAGCCCCCTAGTGCGGTTCGATGGCACGCAGCGCCTCGCGCGAATAGACGGACTCGAAGGGCGCGTGCGCTGGGACGCCGTGGCGCTCGAGGATCGCGCCGATCTGCGAACTGAAGGCTGGCTCGGCGATGACCCGGTTGACGTCCATGAGCAGCGGGTCGTCGCGGCGAGTGGCGACGTGCTGGTTCCAACGCAGCACCGGGGGTGGCGCGAACGACGTGGCGCGCGGTTCGTCCAATACGCTCAAGTCCGGGCCCCAGACCAGGCCGATGGACGCTTCGGCCGTCGCGACCGCGTGTGCGATGTCCCGCGTGTTCGGGCGCATGGACCAAGGCAGGTCCGCAGCGTCGATAGCGACGTGGGCGACGGAGTTCGCCATCACCGCGATGGTTCCGGGGGCCGGTTCGCCCCATTGCCAGGCCGCGGTCTCCGGTATGAGCTCGTAGGCGGCCCCGTAGTACGGGGTCGACAACGACAGCGCTTGGCGATAGCCGCCGAGCGCCTCGACGCCGGGCACCGACAGGCGGGCATCGCAGACCTCGGCGAGCAACGGGCGGAAGTTGAAGTCCGAGACCTCGTCGATCTCGCCGAGTTCGGGGAGCCATACGAGACGAAGCGGTCGAGAAAGCGCCCGCGCGAGCAGCCGCGCGACATCCACATCGAGGCCTGCGCTGCGATCGCGGTTCGAGCGGGGCGCGTCGTCGGAGGGCAGACAGACGCGTAGCGCGGAAGGCTCGGCGGCGGTCGAGGTCTGGGCCGTAGCCCAAGCGATAATCGTCGCCAGCACCACGATGGCGACGATTCGAGCGGCGTCGTTCAATCGGGCAACGCGAATACGAACAGGTGGCCGCCTTCCGGTATGGCCGTCGGCCCCCCGGCGAACGCCACGAACGTGGTGAAGTTGCCGGAGCCGATCGCGACGTAGCTCTTGCCCTCGGCCTGGTAGGCCACCGGCTGGCTGCGCATGCCGCCGCCCATGCGGAACTTCCAGAGCAGCTCGCCCGTGGCCGCGTCGAGAGCCAGCGCGAAGCCTTCCTGGTTGCCGGTGAAGACGACGCCGCCGGCCAGCGACAGGGCGCCCCCCATCATCGGGTCGGCATCCATGTAGCGCCACCTCACCTCGCCCGTGTTGACGTCGATGGCGGAGACGTGACCGTGCGCGATGCCCTCTTCCACGTCGACGGGAATTGGCGTGCCCCCTAGGAATGCCTGGCCTTTCTGGAAGACCGTGATGCCCTTTTCGTAGTACTGGCAGGACTCGACGCTCGGGATGTAGGCGAGCTTGAGGTCCGGGTTGTAGGCGCCCGTCCAGGCGCCGTTCATGCCCCCTAGGTTGCTGGGGCAGACGCGGTAGTCGGGCTCCTCCACCGGGTTGGCCAGTTCGTTCACGACCGGCCGGCCGTTCTCGTCCAAGGTCGCCCAGTTCAGCTCCTCGACATACACCGTGCCTTCGATGAACGCTCCTGTCGCCCGGTCGAGGATGTAGAAGAATCCGTTGCGGTTGGCCTGCACGATCGCGGAGATGGTCTCGCCGTCGCGCTCGACGTCGACGAGGAACAGTTGCGTATTGCCGTCGTAGTCCCAGACGTCGTGCGGCGTGAACTGGAAATGCCACAAGCGCTCGCCGGTGTTCGGGTTGACCGCGAGCAGACTGTTCGAATACAGGTTGTCGCCGGCGCGCAGATCGCCGTTCCAGTCGGGCGCCGGGTTGCCGGTGGTCCAGTACAGGATGTCGGTTTCCGGGTCGTAGGCGCCGCTCGTCCACGCGGGCGCGCCGCCGGTCTTGTAGGAGTCGCCGGCCCACGTCTCGACGCCCGGCTCGCCTTCCTCGGGAATCGTGTAGTGCCGCCAGCGCAGTTCGCCCGTGGCGACGTCGTAGGCGTCGAAGAAGCCGCGCACGCCGTACTCGCCGCCGGCGATGCCGATGATGGCCATGTCCCTGACAATCATCGGCATGGACGTGGCGCTGAAGCCGTCGGCGTAGGGCGCCAGGGTGACCTCCCACAGCACTTCGCCGGTCAGGCGGTTGAAGGCGACCATCTTGGCGTCCAGCGTGGCCATGAGGATGGTGTCGCCGGTGATGGCGACGCCGCGGTTGACGATACCGCAGCAGAGGCGGAGGTCGTCGGGCAGTTGATGGTCGTAGCGCCAATACAGTTCGCCGGTGGCGGCGTTGAGCGCGAACAGGCGGTTGTTCGAGGAACTGACGTACATGATGCCGTCGTAGACGGTCGGCGAGACCTCGAACTGCTGCACGGTGCCGGTCGGGAATGCCCAGGCGACCCTGAGGCCCGCGACGTTGTCGACGTTGATGTCGTCGATGGGCGAGTGGCGGTAGTTGGCGTAGTTGCCGCCGTACAGGAGCCATTTCTCGGTGTCGGCCGAACCGGCGAGCAGGTCGTCGTTGCTGACCGGACCGAGGCCGTTGCCAATGTTGCCGTCGCTCGTCCAATGGGTCGGCGTCTCCGGCGCCACGGCGACCTCGGAGGCCGTCTCGCCTTCCGCGGGTGCCACGGCATCCGTCTCGGTTCCCGTTCCCTGTGGCGGCTGGCAGGCAAAGAGCAAGCCGCACGCGGCGGCAGCCACGAATTTCCCGTAACGCATGGGGTACATCCCTCCTCTTGGTAACCGCAGATTATGGCGTAGTTTTCGGCCGGGCTTGTCGCCGTGCCTAGAGCGCGAGCTTCGAAGCCTGGGCAACGCGCTGCGGCTCCGCCTTCCAGACGTCGGACGTATCGACGTAGAGCTCGACCTGGTTGCCGTCGGGGTCGGCGAAGTACAGCGACTGGGTGACCTCGTGGTCGACCGGCGCGCTCGCGATCCCCTGCGCGTCGAGGTGTCCCTTGGCCTCCTTCAACTCGTCGAGCGAGTTGCCGATCTTGAACGCGACGTGCGCGAGTCCCACCGCCTTGTCCCCGGGACCTTCGGCGTCGTCGCCGAGCGCCATGATGGCGAAGTCGTGGTGGTCGCCGAGGGAGAAGAACGTCATGGGCGCCCGCGTGCTGCGAGCGACGATGGGCAACCCGAGGACGCCGTTGTAGAAGGCTTCCGACCGGGCGATGTCCCGAACCTTGATGACCACGTGGCCAAGCGACTCGATCTGCATGATGACGCTCCAAGCGTTCTTGGGTTGCGAACACTAGCACGCCCGCAACGGTCGGGCCTTGCCCGATGCGCCGCGGTGGCTTGTAATGGGGCGCGTGATTGGAGGGGATCTACCGTGAAGGCAATCTGGAACAGCCAAGTCGTTGCCGAGAGCGACGACACCGTGGTCGTCGAGGGCAACCACTACTTCCCGCGCGCGGCCATCGACGACGGTCTGCTGACGGCGAGCGAATCCACCACGTTCTGCCCGTGGAAGGGAACGGCGCACTACTACCACCTCTCGGTCGCAGGCGAGACCAACCCGGACGCGGTCTGGTACTACCCCGATCCGAAACCCGCTGCGGCCGAGATCGAGGGGCGCGTGGCGTTCTGGCACGGCGTCGAAGTGACCGCTTGAAGCCTCGCCGCGTCGGGCCGCTCGTCGCGGCGGCAGTGCTCCTCGCATTGGCGGCGCAAGGGGCGGAACGCAGTGACGAAATCGTCGTGGCCTTCGGCGCGGAACCTCAGCAGGTGGATCCCACGCGCTCGTCGGCCGGTGTCGACGGCTACTACATGGATCTCTTCTACGAGAACCTGCTCGCCGTCACGCCGGACTTCGAGCGGGTCAACTGGCTGGCCGAGTCCTGGGAGGTCGTGGACGACGCCGACGGGTTGCGGATCGCGGTCAAGATCCGCGAAGGCGTCACCTTCCACAACGGCGACGAACTCACGGCGCACGACTACGCCTACGCCTTCGAGCGGCAAAGCGACCCGACGTCGCGCACGGCGGGACGCCTGCGCCACGTGGACAGCGTCCGAGTCCACGACGACCACCACTTCGACATGGTTCTCAGCAGCCCCGACGGCTCCCTGGAGCCCCTCAACCTGATCCTGGCGGCGATTCCGCGCAAGTACTACGAGGAGGTGGGCGACGATGGCGTCCAGGTCCACCCGATCGGCACCGGGCCGTGGAAGTTCGTGTCCCGCAAGGTGCGCGAGGAACTGGTGGTGGAACGCTTCGAGGACTATTGGAACCGGGAGGCGATGCCGGTCGCGAAGCGCCTGCGCATCAAGATCATCCCGGAGGACACCACGCGCGTCGCCGCCTTCAAGACCGGGGCCGTGGACTGGATCGATGCCGTGCCGCCCGCGCAGGTCGAGGAGTTCGCCGCGACCCAAGGCGTCCGCATCGCGTCGCTGCCCGCGCCCAACAACCTGTACGTCGCCCTGAACGCCATCGACGCCGGCAGTCCATTCCGCTTTCCCAAGGTTCGCCAAGCGGCCGCCCACGCGGTGAACGTAGACGACATCGTCCAATACGTCCTTTACGGACAAGGCATCCGCACCGCCCAACTGGCCCCCGGGACGCTCGGCTACGACCCGGCTCTCAAGCCCTATTCCTACAACCCGGCCCGCGCACGCGAACTCTTGGCCGAGGCCGGCTACCCGGCCGGCGTCAACGTCAACTGCTACAACCTGACGACCCCGCGCGAACCGTATTTCAAGGAAGTAGGCGAGACCATTTTCGCCTACCTGACCGAAGCGGGGATCCGCTGCCGGATCGTGCAGTTGGAGTACGGCGCCTGGATCAACCTCGGCCGCCGCGACGTGCGACCGCATATGGACGGCATCATGAGCACCATGTGGGGCCAAGGCCTGCCGGGCGACCCCACCGACGCCTGGTCGGGCCATGTGCACACGACGGGAGACGGGTGGGGCTCGTACTCCTACGAGTCGACGCCGCAACTGGACGCGATGATCGAGACCCTGCGGACCACGATGGATCTGGAGACACGCACCCGGTTGATCGAAGAGATCGCACGCCTCAAGCACGAACTTGTCGCCGGCGGTTTGCCCACCTATAGGCCAATGATCACCCTGGCTTGGCGCGAGGGGGTCGACTTCGACCCGTGGCCGGCCGCCTTCTGGCGCTCCATGCGGGGGTTGCGCGGATCCGCGCCATGAGCGGCTACATCGCGCGCCGCCTGCTGCAGGGTGTCGTCGCCATCGTCGGCGCGCTTCTGATCGTCTTTGTTGCGCAGCGTCTGTCCGGGGATCCGGTGGCGCTGATGCTGCCCATGGATGCCACCGAGGAGGATTTCGCCGCGATGCGCCAGGCGCTCGGGCTCGACCGACCGCTGCCGGTGCAGTTCGTGGTGTTCATCGCGAACGCCGTGCAGGGCGACTTCGGCGACTCGTACCAGTGGCAGGCGCCGGCGATGGCGCTCCTGCTCGAACGACTTCCCGCGACCCTGGAATTGGCGCTCGCGGGCCTCGTGTTCGCGCTGCTGCTGGCCGTACCGCTCGGTGTGATCTCGGCCGTCCATCGCGGTGGCCTGGTGGACCGCGTGGCGAAGATCTTCGCCATGCTCGGGCAGGCCGTCCCGGGCTTCTGGATCGGCCTGCTCTTGATCCTGTTCATCGCCGTGGAATTGCAGTGGCTTCCGGCATTCGGCCGTGGCGGTTTCGCGAACCTGGTGCTGCCGGCCATCGCGCTCGGTTGGTACCCCGTTGCGGCCATGACGCGAACGTTGCGCTCGTCGATGCTCGACATTCTCGATTCCGACTACGTGCGCATGGAGCGGGCCATCGGCCTGCCGGAGCGCTGGATCGTCTGGCGCTTCGCGCTGCGCAATGCGTTCGTGCCGCTGGTGACCATGATCGGCGTCTACTTCGCCAACATGCTGGGCGGCGCCTTCGTCATCGAGGTGGTGTTCGCTTGGCCGGGCGTGGGACGGGCCGTGGTCGACGCGGTCTTCGCGCGGGATTTCCCCGTTGTGCAGG
Source organism: Gammaproteobacteria bacterium (assembly GCA_026706385.1). Classification (GTDB taxonomy): domain Bacteria; phylum Pseudomonadota; class Gammaproteobacteria; order Pseudomonadales; family Azotimanducaceae; genus VXYL01. The sequence continues at coordinate 87,203 of JAPOYV010000046.1, read as the reverse complement.
CGGGCGTCGTGCTGGCGGCGGTGGTCTTCGTGGTGGTGAACCTGATCGTCGATTTGTCCTACGGCTTCATCGACCCGAGGATCCGGCATGGCTGAGGCGGTGCTGCCGAGGCCCTGGCTGGGCCGCCTGCTGCGCGCGCGGGAGGGCGGGTTCCCGTACATCGCCGCGTCGGTGCTCGCGCTGGTGCTGGTGTGTGCGCTGCTCGGCCCCTGGATCTCGCCGCACGACGCCGGTCGCATTGCGCTCAGCGAGGCGATGACGCCGCCGGCCTGGCTCGAGGGCGGGAGCATGAGCCACGTGCTCGGGACGGACAACCTCGGCCGCGACATCCTGAGCCGCATCATCGCGGGCGCCCGCGTGTCGGCCAACGTCGCGCTCTACGCGATCGTGCTGTCCGGCTTCATCGGTGCGGTCCTTGGCATGGCCGCGGGCTACTTCGGCGGCGTGGTGGACGCGCTGATCTCGCGGTTGATCGACGTGCAGATGTCGGTGCCGTCGATCCCGCTCGCTATGCTCTTCGCCGCCGTGCTGCCGCCGGGCGAGGCGATGGTGATCTTCATCATCGTCTTGAGCTATTGGACCTGGTATGCGCGCCTGGTGCGTGGCGAGGTGCTGAGCCTGCGCGAACGGGACTTCGTCAAGCTCGCCAAGGTCGCCGGCGTCGGCACGCCGACGGTGTTCTACCGGCACTTGGCGCCGAACGTCCTCAACATGCTGCTGGTGCTCGCCACGTTGCAGTTCGGGAGCGTCATCGTGTTCGAGGCGGGACTGAGCTTTTTGGGCCTGGGCATCCAGCCGCCGAACGTGTCCTGGGGGGGCATGCTGGCCGATGGGCGGAACTTCATCGAAGTGGCGTGGTGGCTGATCACCATGCCGGGGCTCGCGATCATGGCGGCCTGCCTCGCATCGAATCTCCTCGGCGACTGGCTACGCGACACGCTCGACCCGGTGAGGCGGCAACTGTGAGCGCTGCCAAGCTTCTCGAGGTCCGCGACCTCAAGACCCACCTCTTCCTGAAGCGGGGCGTATTGAAGGCGGTGGACGGCGTGAGCTTCGACCTGGCGGCGCGGGAGACCCTCGGTCTGATCGGCGAATCCGGAAGCGGCAAGACCATGACCGGCCTGTCGCTGCTCGGTCTGCCGCCGAAGCCGGCGGGGCGGATCGTCGAGGGCTCGGTGAAGCTCGACGGTCGCGAGCTCGTGGGCTTGCCGGAGGATGTCCTCGTCGACGAGGTGCGCGGCCGGCAGATCGCGATGATCTCGCAGGATCCCATGACCTCGCTCAATCCCGTCTTCACGGTGGGTGCCCAGGTGGCGGCACCGATCCGCGCCCACGGGCTGGCGGAAGCATCGGCGGCCATGGGCATGGCCGTGGACGAGTTGGACCGCGTGCGCGTGCCGTCGGCCCGGGAACGCTCGCGCGATTATCCGCATCAGTTCAGCGGCGGCATGCGCCAGCGGGTGGTGGCGGCGATGGCCATCGCGTGTCGTCCGCGGCTGTTGATCGCGGACGAGCCGACGAGTGCGCTGGACGTGACGATCCAGGTGCAGTTCATGGACCTGATCGAGCGGCTCCAGGCCGAGACCGATGCCGCCCTGCTGTTCATCACGCACGATCTCGGCGTCGCTGCGAGCCTATGCCACCGCATCGCCGTGATGTATGCCGGACGGATCGTGGAGTTGGCGGACGCGACCGAGCTGTACGCGGCGCCGAAGCACCCCTATTCGCAGGGGTTGTTGGCGTCGGTACCCAAACTGGGCCGACGGGGTGAGCGGCTGACAGCCATTCCGGGCAACCCGCCGAACCCACTCGACCTGCCGTCCGGTTGTGCATTCCACCCCCGTTGCCCCCATGCGACGGAGCAGTGCCGGCGTGAAGCGCCGCCGGCCGTGCAGGTGGACGGCGGCGGCGAAGTCGCTTGCTGGCTGCACGCATGACCGTGTTACTGAGCCTGGAGGACGCCGCGTGCCACTTCCGGACCCGCGGTGGAACGTTGAAGGCGGTGGACGGCGTCACCTTGACGGTCGCGCGCGGCGAGACCTTCGCGCTGGTGGGCGAATCGGGGTGCGGCAAGAGCACGCTCGCGACCTTGATCCTCAAGCTGAACCCCCTGAGTGGCGGCCGCATCACGTTCGCCGGCGAAGACGTGGGCGGGCTTCGGGGCCGGGCGGCGAAACGCTACCGGTCGCGGGTCCAGGCCGTCTTCCAGGATCCTTACAGCTCGCTCAATCCGCGCCTCAAGGTCAGGACCATCCTCGCCGAGCCGCTACTCGCCCACGGTGCGCCCCGTGGCGAAGTGACCGCCAAGGTGAGGCGCGTGCTGTCGCTGGTCGGCCTCGCGCCGAACGCCGCGGGCCTCTATCCGCACGAGTTCTCGGGCGGGCAGCGGCAGCGCATCGCCATAGCCAGGGCGCTGATCCTGGAACCGGACCTTGTCGTCCTAGACGAGCCGATCTCGGCCTTGGACGTGTCCATCCGTGCCCAGATCCTCAACCTGCTGCAGGATCTGCAGACGGAACTCGGGCTCACCTACCTGTTGATTGCCCACGACCTAGCACTGGTCGAACACGTGGCGGATCGCGTGGCGGTGATGTACTTGGGCCAGATCGTCGAGGTGGGGGACAAGGTCGAGGTCTTCGACAATCCGCGCCACCCCTATACGCAGGCCCTTCTAGGCGCGGTGCCCCGCCCCGATCCTCGGGCGCCGCGGGCTTCGGGTCAGGTACACGGCGAGATCGCGAGTCCCCTAGAACCGCCGTCCGGGTGCCGCTTCCATCCGCGCTGTCCGCACGCGATGGACGCGTGTCGCCGCACACCACCGTCGTTCGTCAAGACTGGCGAGCACACGGCGAGTTGCCATCTGCTGGCCCCTAGGTGAGCTGCTTCTTCACCTCCTCGGCGAAGTCCTCTTCCTTCTTGTCGATGCCTTCGCCGACCTCGAAGCGTTCGAATCCGGTGCAGGTCGCTTGGGCGCTCTTCAAGAGCTTGCTCACTTTCACCGAACTGTCCTTGACGAAGGGCTGCTCGAGGAGGCTCGACTCGGCGAGGAACTTACGCACGCGTCCGGTGACCATCTTCTCGATGATCTGCGGCGGCTTGCCGCTGTCGGCGGCCTGCTCGGCAAAGATCGCCTTCTCCTTGGCCACGACGTCCGCCGGCACGTCCTCGGGCGCGACGACCAGGGGCCGCATCGCCGTGATGTGCATGGCGATGTCCTGACCGAGGCCATCGGAATCGTCGCTGCCGCCGATGGCCACCAGGGTGCCCTTCTTGCCGTCGAGATGAAGATAGCCAACCACCGCGCCGCCGGGCTCGGCGCTCAAGCGGGTGGCGCGCCGGACGTTGATGTTCTCGCCGATTTCCTGGACGAGCGCCTGGCGCTCCGCTTCCAGCGTTGCGGCGAGCCCATCGGTACCGTCTTCGAGCGCGGTGGTGACGGCGCGCTCCACGAACGCGGCGAACTTCGGGTTGCGGGCCGCGAAATCGGTCTCCACGTTGACCTCGACCATCGCCGCGCGGTCACCGTCGACTTTTAAGCCCAGCAGCCCTTCCGCAGCGGTCCGGTCGGCCTTCTTGGCGGCCTTGGCACCGCTCTGCAGACGCACGATGTCGACCGCGCGGTCCATGTCCCAGTCCGCTTCGACGAGCGCCTTCTTGCAGTCGCCGAAGCCGACGCCGGTTCGCTCGCGCAGTTCCTTGATCAGGGCCATGTCCATGGTGTGTCTCCTTGGGGTGTTAGGCCGGCGGTTCCGGGGCCTCGGGCGTATCGGGCGCGGGCTCGGCATCGGGCGCGGGCTCGGCATCGGGCGCGGGGTCGGGATCGGGCGCAGGCTCGGGATCGGCATCAGTTTCGGGCTCGGGTGCAGCATCAGCCTTGGCCGGGGCCTCAGCCTCGACCGGCGCCTCCTCCTGACCCTGTTCGACGATCTCTACGACCTCCTCCATCTCGGCGTCGACGGAGCCTTGTGCCTGGCCCGTGGCGATGGCGTCGGCGACCGCCGTGACGAACAGGCGAACGGCGCGGATCGCGTCGTCGTTGCCGGGGATCACGAAGTCCACGCCGTCCGGGTCGCTGTTGGTGTCCACGACGCCGATGACCTTGATGCCGAGCTTGTTGGCCTCGGTCACCGCGATGCGTTCGTGGTTGACGTCCACGACGAACAAGGCGTCCGGCAGACCGCCCATGTCCTTGATGCCCCCGAGGCTGCGTTGCAGCTTCTCCATCAGGCGGGTCTTCTGCAGCGCCTCCTTCTTGGTGAGCATGTCGAAGGTGCCGTCCTCGGCCTGGGTTTCGAGGTCCGTCAAGCGGCGGATGGACTGGCGGATGGTCTTGTAGTTCGTCAGCGTGCCGCCAAGCCAACGCTGGTCGATGAACGGCATTCCGACGCGCTCGGCTTGTTCACGGACCACCTTCGAGGCGGCCCGCTTGGTGCCGACGAAGAGGATCTTGTTGCGCCTGGTGGCGAGGCGCTGGACCTCGGCCAAGGCCGCGTCGAGGGCCGGGACGGTCGCCTCGAGATTGATGATGTGGATCTTGTTGCGCGCGCCGAAAATGTGCGGTGACATCTTCGGGTTCCAAAAGCGCGTCTGGTGGCCGAAGTGAACGCCTGCGGCCAGCATGTCGCGCATGCTGATTGCTGCCATGAGAGCTTCCTCGTGGGTTGTGTTGGCCACCTTGGCCCCGGCGTTGAATCCGTCGCCGCGCTTCGCAACGCGACGACCACCCGCAACGACGTTGTTGGGCCAGGTGGGTTTATTGCGGCCCAAAGGGGTTGTGCAACCTTCGAGCCGCGTTTCGAGCGGGCGGCTTTATACCACAACGCGGACGTCGCATGGGGTTGCCGCGAGGCTTGAAGGGAGTGGCCCTAGGTACCCCCGGTCATCGCCGCCGCGACGCGATGGGTGCGTTCCGCAAGCGCGGAAATGTTGTTGTCGTTGCAGTCGCGCACGCAGGAGAGGAGGCGGTCCCCAAGAACGCCGACCCACTTCTCCGGGAGGTCGCCCGCGCCAAGGCGAGCGCCGAGGATCGAGCCGACGGTGGCCCCGTTGCAGTCGGTGTCCCATCCGCCGCGGACGGTGACGACGATGCCGTTGCCGTAGTCGCGCGCGCCGAAGTAGAGCCCCATCACCACCAGTGCCGCGTTGTTGATCGTGTGCACGCGGTGGTAGTGCCCGAACCGCTCGTTGATGCGCTCCCAGACCTCCTCCCAATCGGCCGCCGCGCGGCACCAGGCGCGGGTCTCGGCCACGGCTTCGGCGAGCCGGCAGTTCGCGGGAATCTCGGAGAGGCCCACGTCGATGATCTCCTCGATGTCGTCCGTCGCGAAGGTGGCGGCCAGCATGGCGGCGATGAACATCTCGCCGTAGATGCCGTTCTTGACGTGGGACATGCAGGCGTCGCGGAACGCCAACTCCGCGGCCCGTTCCGGCCAGCCGGGCGAGACGTAGCCGAAGATGTCGGCGCGGATCTGCGCGCCGATCCATTCGCGAAACGGGTTGCGCCAGATCGCGGACTCGGGCGGCCAGCGACGGTTGACGAGGTTCCGGTAGGCCGCCGACTCTGCCGTGTAGAGCAGGTAGAAGGGCATCCGGCTGAGCCAGGTGTTGGCCATGTTGCGCGATGTCAGGTCGGCACCGTGGCCTTCGAGGGCAAGCAATCCCAGGATCGGATAGTCCATGTCGTCGTCGCGCGCCATGCACTCGATGTTCCCTCGGGTACTGCTCTTGAGGCGGGGGTGGATCTCGCCCTCGGTGTAGGGGATGTAGTCGTCGAGGGGCAGCGCGTCGACGGACTCGAGGTATGCGTCGATGCGTTTCCGCAGCCACCCTTCGACCGGCTTGCCGAGAGAACAGCCAGCCGCGCGGCCGAGCCAGGCGCCGAGGATGCGGTTGCGCATCTCGTCCTCGCCGAGGCGGACCTCCATACGGCGGGGGCCATCGGGGCGGCAGGCGCGGATCGCCGCGAGGTCGGATGGCTCGTCGTAGGGAAACGACGCCTCGGGTTCAAGCGCATCGAGTTCGTCGTAGAGCGCAGCTAACACGGCGTCCGGCGTGCCCTCGTCGGCGACGGCACCCTCGACCCTCGCCTCGAAGTTCTTGACGTCGCAGCCCTCCTCGCGTCGCTGGACGAGTTCCATGGCGATGATCGAGCGTTCCAGGTTTTCCAAGGCGTATCCCCTCCGCGTGCAGTGCTGTGTCGAGCGATCCGTGCGGTTAAGCGAACCGGGCCGGGTCCCCGATGATGCCGCCCTCGCGCAACGCCGAGAGCGCGTCGTCATCGAGGGCCAACTCCTCGGCGAGCACTTCGTCGGTGTGCTCGCCGAGGCGCGGCGGCCGGGCCATGGGCACCTCGGAGGCCGACATGCGGGGGGCGAACCCGAGCATCGGCACCTCCCCGTGAACGGGAAGGTCCAGGTGGTGCACGAAGCCGCGCGAAGTCAGGTGCCTGTCGTGGTGCAGTTCGGCGGTGTCGAGACAGGCCGCGCAGGGCACGCCGGCGGCAGCGATCGTCTCCATCGCCTCGTACTTGGTGCGCTCGCCCGTCCAGTTGCTGATCTCCGTGTACAGCGCCTCGCCGTTTGCCATGCGCTCCCGGGTCGTTGCGAAGCGTGGGTCGATCAAGAGGTCGCCGCGGTCCATCGCCGCGCACAGGCCGTCCCAATGGCCCTGGTTGACGGGCATCAGGTAGATGTAGTCGTTCGGGCCAAACGGCTTGCAGGCGTAGATGTTGACCGGCGGCAGGCCGCCGGCGTTGCCGGAGCGAGGCGTCGCGCGCGTTCCCCAGGCGGAGCCGATGAAGGCCCGGGTGCGCACGTAGTAGGCCATCGCCTCTTGCATGGAAAGCTCGATTTCCTGGCCCTCGCCGGTACGCTGCTTCTGCACGTAGGCAGCGAGTATCGCCATGGCGGCTTGCACGCCGGTGCCCGAGTCGCCGGTGGTGGGGCCGGGCATCATGGGCGGCCCGTCCGCTTCACCGGTGATCGAGAAGGCGCCGGCCGCCGCCTGCGCGACCATGTCCATGCAGCGGAAGTCGGCATAGGGCCCGCTGGTGCCGAAACCCTTGATACGGGCGTAGATCAAGCCCGGATTCGCGTCGCGCAGCACGTCGTAGCCGATGTCCAGCCGCTCGATCACGCCGGGGCCGTAGTTCTCCACGAAGACATCGAACTTCGGCGCCATGCGCAGCAGCAGATCTCGCCCCTCGCTTGTGCGCAGGTCCAGCGCGACGCTGCGCTTGTTGGCGTTCCAGGCGCAGAAGTACGCCGAATAGTCCTTGTTCGCGGAGCGGCCCACGCCGCGGCCGGGGTCGCCGTACTCGGGCGCTTCGATCTTGACGACATCGGCGCCGAGCCAGGCGAGTGCTTGCGTGCACGAGGTCCCGGCCTCGTATTGGGTCATGTCGAGCACTCTCATGCCGTCCAAAGCCGCCATGCGCCGTCTCCCTCGCTCCAAGTGCGCCAAAGAACATACGCCAACGGCGCCACGGTGGCCAGCGTGGCCAGCACCGGCTGCGACTTTCGCGCATACTTGGCACCTTGCTCGGCGGGCGTGCCGACGACGTACGCGAACGTCCGAGCCGAGCGTAATCCCAATCACTTCACCGGCCGTCGGAGGGATGCGGTTCAATGGCGGATGCCCAGCGCAGCTACGGGACGGCGCGGCCAAAAACGCCCGACGAGATCGCCAAGATGCGCGTCGCCGGTCGGCTGGCCGCCAGCGTCCTCGAAATGATCGGCGACCACGTCCGGCCGGGCGTCTCGACGGATGAACTCGACCGCATCTGCCACGATTACATCGTCGATGAGATCGACTGCATCCCGGCACCGCTCAACTACGGAGGCCGTGGTCAGCCGCCGTTCCCGAAGTCGATCTGCACGTCGGTCAACCACGTCGTCTGCCACGGCATCCCGTCACCGAAGAAGGTGCTGAAGGCCGGCGATGTCATGAACATCGACGTCACCGTCATCAAGGACGGCTACCACGGCGACACCAGCAAGATGTTTCTCGTCGGCGAGCCGAGCGTGCTGGCACGACGGCTGTCTGAAGTTACCCAGGAATGCCTGTACGCGGGTATCCGGGCGATCCGGCCGGGCGCCCACCTTGGCGACATCGGCCACGCGATATCGAAGCTGGCCCGGGCTAACAGGTTCACCGTGGTCCAGGAGTTCTGCGGGCACGGCATCGGCGATGTATTTCACGACGATCCGCAGGTCCTCCACTACGGCAAGCCGGGCACGGGGATGGAAATGCGCGAGGGCATGACGTTCACGGTCGAACCGATGATCAACGCCGGCCGCCGTCACGTGAAGATCCTGCCGGACCATTGGACGGTGGTGACCAAGGATCACAAGCTCTCCGCGCAATGGGAGCACACCTGCCTCGTCACGGCCGGCGGATTCGAGGTGTTGACACTGCGCGGCGAGGAGGACTTTTCTTGAGCTTCGCGCTGCAACGCTTCGAAGCGAACTAGCATGTCGACCCAGGCGAGCCAAGCGGCCCTCGATGCCGCGCCATCCGTCGATGCGCGCTCGAAAGCGCCGACCTCGCGCCGCCGCAACGCTTCGCTACCGGATACGGGCGAGTTGCGCCGGCGCATCGTGCAGGCGGATGCCGAACTCGCGCGCCGGTTCTGGGCGGGCGGCGACGTCGAGGAACTGGTGGCGGAGAGGGCGCGCTACATCGACGCCTTCCTGGCGGAGATCTGGCAGCACTGGTTCCAGCACACCGACGGGCTGGCCCTGCTCGCCGTGGGCGGCTACGGGCGCGGCGAGCTGCATCCGCAATCCGATATAGACCTCTTGATCCTCGCGCGTCGTCCGCACGCCGTGCGCGAGGAAATCGCGGCGTTCGTGGCGCTCCTGTGGGACTTGCGGCTCGACATCGGGCACAGCGTGCGCACGCTCAAGGATTGCAAGCGCGAGGCGCAGCACGACGTGACCGTCGCGACCACCATGCTCGAGCGGCGCCGGCTCGCGGGCTCCGCGCGCCTCGTCGCCAAGCTCGACCGATTGCTCGCGCGTCGCTCGTTCTGGCCCAGTCGTCGCTTCTATCGCGCGAAGCAGGAGGAGCAGACCGAACGCCACCGCCAGTTCGACGACATGGACTACGGCTTGGAGCCCAACATCAAAGGCTCGCCGGGTGGTCTGCGCGACATCCAGACCGTGCTCTGGATCATCCAGCGGCATGACGGGTCCGCGGCGCTCGGGTCGCTGGTGGACAAGGGGTTCCTGACGCCGCTCGAGAGTCGCTGGCTCGTCGAGGGGCGTCGCTTCCTGTGGCGGGTCCGTTTCGGCCTGCACCTGATCGCTTCCCGTCGCGAGGACCGCCTGCTGTTCGACCATCAGCGCGAGCTCGCCCGGCGGTTCGGCTACACGGACACGGATGCGCAACTCGCCGTCGAGCAGTTCATGCACGACTACTACCGCCACGTGCTGCTGCTGCGGGAGGTCAACGACATCCTGCTGCAGCATTTCGGCGAGGTGATCCTGCGCTTGGGGCAGACGCCCAGGATCGAGCCCGTCAATGAGCGGTTCCGCATCAACAACCACTACATCGAGGTGGTCCACGACGCGGTGTTCCGCGACTCGCCGCCGGCGATCATGGAGCTGTTCGTGCTGATGGCCAATCGGCAGGACATCCAGGGCGTGCGGGCGTCCACCATCCGCCTCGTGCGCGAACACCTCCATCTCATCGACGACGGCTTCCGCGCCGACCCGCGCGTGACGGGCTACTTCATGGACCTTCTGCGCGCGCCGCATACGCTGGTCAGCCAACTCACGCGCATGCGCCGCTACGGCGTCCTCGGCCGCTACATTCCCGAGTTCGGCCGCGTCGTCGGCCAGATGCAGCACGACCTGTTCCACATCTACACGGTGGACGCGCACACGATGATGGTCATCCGCCGGATGCGCCGTTTCCACTACGACTCGTCGCGCGAGGAGTTCCCCGTGGCTTGGGAGGTGGTGCACAAGCTCCCCAAAATCGAACTCCTCTACATCGCCGGTCTCTTCCACGACATCGGCAAGGGCCGCGGCGGCGACCACTCGACGCTCGGCGCTTCGGACGTCGTCGCCTTCTGCCGTCGTCATCGACTCGACGAGGAGGACACGGCCCTGGTCGAGTGGCTTGTGCGCGAGCATCTGGTCATGTCGGCGACAGCGCAGCGCAAGGACATTGCCGATCCGGCGGTGGTCAACGAGTTCGCGGAGTTGGTGGGGGACTTGACGCGCCTCGACTATCTCTACGCGCTGACGGTCGCCGACATCAATGCGACGAACCCGACGCTCTGGAACGGCTGGCGGGCGACCCTGATGCACCAGCTCTACCACGGCACCAGGCAGGCGCTGACGCAGGGCGAGCATGCCCACGCGCAAAAGGATGCGCGCGCGCATCGCACTGAGCGGGCCGCACAGCGGCGGGAGGCGGCGCTGGACGAACTCCGCGACGGCGGGATCGCGCGCGAGCAGGCGCTCGCGCTGTGGGACGATCCCGGCGATGGCTTCTTCCTGCATCACACCCCGAGCCAGGTCGCGGCGATCACGCGGGCGATTGCCGAGCACGACCTGGATGACGGACCCCTGGTGGCGCTGCTCGACCTCGGTGGCCGCGCAGGCGCTGACGCCACGGGTGTTTTCCTCTACGCGCGAGACCGCGACAACCTGTTCGCGGACAGCGTCGCGGGTATCGAGAACGCGGGCCTGAGCATCGTCGCCGCCCATGTGGCTACCGGCGCCTCCGGCACCTGCTTCAACTCCTACGTCGTGCTCGGCCAGGGCGGTACTTCGATGAACGCCAGCGACACGCGGGCTACGCGCCTCGTCGAGCGCATGACGGCAGCGGTCGCGAATGGCGCTGTCCCGGACGCGCCGGCGCGGCGCGTCTCAAGGCAACTCAAGCAGTTCGTGATGCCGACCGAGGTGAGCCTGGAGACGCACCCGGGAGCGTCCACCTCGGTATTGCGCATTGTCGCGTCGGACCGGCCGGGTCTGCTGTCGGCCTTGGGCGGGCTATTCGCCGAACTGGGCATCAGCGTGACGCGCGCGCGCATCACGACCCTCGGGGAGCGCGTGGAGGACGTCTTCGAAGTCACCAACCGGGCGAAGCGGGCGATCACGCATTCCGGCCAGGCGGACACCATCACCGAGACGATCCGACGCCGCCTGGACGCGGAAGTCGCAGGACGGTGACGAACATGAACCCGCACCTGGACGGCCTCCAGCCGTATCCGTTCGAGCGCCTGAACGCGCTCATCGACGACCTCGAGCCGAACCCGGAGCGTATCCGCGTGAGCCTCTCCATCGGCGAGCCCAAGCATGCGGCGCCGGACTTCGTCGTCGATGCGCTGACCGAGCCTTCCCGCGTTCGGGACAGCCTGGCGACGTATCCGCCGACGCGCGGCAGCCTCGGGCTGCGCTCGGCGATTGCCGGCTGGATTCGGCGGCGCTTCGGCGCGGTGCTCGACCCGGAAAGCAACATACTGCCGGTCAACGGCACGCGGGAAGCGCTGTTCTCCTTCGGCCAGGCCGTGTTGTCCGGCAACCCCGGCGGCCGCGTGCTCATGCCGAATCCGTTCTACCAGATCTATGAAGGGGCGGCGCTGTTGCGCGGCGCGCGGCCGTACTACGTGCCGGCCACCGAGGTGCCCGATTTCGATGCCGTGCCGGCGTCGCTGTGGCCGCAGGTCGAATTGGTGTACCTGTGCAACCCCGGCAATCCCAGCGGCGCGGTCATCGGCGAGGACGCCTTGGTCGCCCTGATCGAGCGGGCCCACGAGTACGACTTCGTGATCGCTGCGGACGAGTGCTATTCGGAGATCTACCACGACGAGGCGCGCCCGCCCGTGGGCTTGCTGGAAGCCGCCGCGAACGCAGGTCTTGGTCAGGATCGCTGCGTCGCCTTCAACAGCCTGTCAAAACGCTCCAACCTGCCGGGACTGCGCTCCGGGTTCGCGGCCGGGGATGCCTCCTTGATCGCCCGCTACTACGACTATCGCACCTACCATGGCTGTGCGATGCCCGCGCTGGTCGCCGAGGCCAGCGCGCTGGCGTGGGACGACGAGGCTCACGTGGTGGCCAACCGGGCCGTCTACCGGGCGAAGTTCGACGCCGTGCACCCCATCGTTGCCGCCGCCTTGGATGTCGCCATGCCGGACGCCGCCTTCTACCTGTGGCCGCGCACGCCCGTGGACGGCGAGCGCTTTGCCGCGGCGCTCTACGAACACGAACACATCCTGGTATTGCCGGGCAGCTACCTCGGGCGCCGGCAGGATGGTGTCAATCCCGGCGCGGACCGCGTGCGCATCGCGCTCGTAGCACCGTTGGCCGACTGCGTCGCCGCCGCCGAACGCCTGGCTGAATTCGCGCATCGCCATGACTTCGCCTGAGACGGCCCTCACGAACGATGTCCTGGCGCTGACCGAGGCGCTGATCGCGCGCCCGTCCGTGTCGCCGGAGGACGGCGGCTGCCAGGATCTGCTGCTCGATCGTCTCGAGCGCGCCGGCTTCACCGTCGAACGTATGCGCTTCGGTCCCGTGGACAATTTCTGGGCGGAGCATGCAGTTGCGGGCGGGACCGCGCCCCGGCTGATTTTCGCAGGCCACACCGACGTCGTGCCCGCGGGTCCACTCGCCGATTGGGATTCGCCGCCGTTTCAACCGACGCGGCGCGACGGCTACCTCTACGGGCGCGGCGCGGCCGACATGAAATCGAGCCTCGCGGCCATGGTCGCGGCGGCGGAACGCTTCGTGACGGCCCATCCGGACCACCTCGGCGCACTCGCCTTCCTGGTCACGAGCGACGAGGAGGACCTAGCCGTCGACGGTACGCGGCGCGTGGTCGATGCGCTCGTCGCCCGCGGCGAACGGCTCGACTATTGCGTGGTCGGCGAGCCGTCGTCGAGCGCCTGCCTCGGCGACGTCGTGCGCGTCGGCCGGCGCGGATCGTTGAACGGCGTCGCGAAGGTCAGGGGTGTCCAGGGTCACGTGGCGTATCCGGATCAGGCCGTGAATCCTATTCACGCGGCGGCGCGCGCGCTACGCGATCTGGTCGAGGTGCGGTGGGACGACGGCGACGACGACTTCCCGCCCACCAGCTTCCAGGTCTCCAACATCAACGCGGGGACCGGCGCCACCAACGTCGTCCCCGGCGAACTCGAATGCCGCTTCAACTTCCGCTTCAACCCGACGCAGACGCCCGACGGCTTGCAGGCGGCGGTCGCTGGCGCGTTCGCGGCTGCGGACGCCGACTGTGAGTTGGATTGGCGTCTCTCGGGTTTGCCGTTCATCACCCGCGGCGGGGAACTGATCGAGGCGGTGCGCGAGGCCATCGAGGCGGTGACCGGCACGCGAACCGTGACATCCACCTCCGGCGGCACGTCCGACGGTCGCTTCATCGCGCCGGCTGGTGCGGAGGTGGTTGAGATCGGTCCTGTCAACGCCACCATCCACAAGCGCAACGAGCGCGTGGCGATCGCGGACCTCGCGCCACTCGCGCGCATCTACCAGCGGGTGATGACCAACCTCCTGATTTGACGGGCAGTCCGGCAACGGCCGAGGTTCCGGCTTTGCGCAACTACATACTGATCGGCGTCCTCGCCTTCCTGGCCTTTGCCGTGGTGCTGATGCCGGCGAGCGTGGCCCGACTGGCGGCGAACCGGGTGGAGGGCCTAGCGATGCGTGCGGTGGGCGGCACGCTATGGGACGGGCAGGCGAATCTCGCCTATCGCGGCGCGGGGATCGGAACGTTGGAATGGACGTTCATGCCCCTCGGGGTTTTGGACGGCGAGGTCCGCGTACGCTGGCGCCTCAGCGACGCCGATCTCGACCTCTCGGGCACCGCGGCACAGGGCTTGAGCCACGCTCTCTTGAGTGCGTCCGGACACGTCGGCGCGGCGGCGGTGAATCGCGTCCTTGGACGCTACGACATCGCGATCGACGGCGACTTCGAGGCCACCGACGTGGCCTTGGTGTCCGACGCGTCGGTGCGGGCCTCGGGCGCACTTGCCTGGTCGGGCGGTCGAACCTTTTACCGGTTGTCCGGTCAGAACTACGACACGGCAATGCCGGCGATGATCGCCGAGATCCGCACGGTCGATGGGGAGCACACGCTTGACGCCAAGCTGGCAGACATTAGCGCCGCTCCACTCATCCAAGCGCGGCTCAAGTCCTCCGGTTGGATCGAGATCGGCCTCACGAGGCGCTTCACCACGCTCGCGGGCAATCCGTGGCCCGTCCCGGGAGACGACGACGCCGTCGTGCTTACCGTCGAAGAGCAACTGTTCCCCTGAAAGTGCATCGCCTGCGGGCGAGGCACATGGGCGGACTGGTAAAATCCCTTACGTCCCTCGCACCAAGAGACCTCACGCCCACTTGGCCGACATCCACAAAGCGCTGACGATCGCCGCCCTCTGCGTCATGGTGGTCGGCATCGGGTTCACGTTGGCCAACGCATGGTTCTTCTTCCTGGCCGATCCCGCCTTGTCGGAGACATCGCCCCGGACCCTTGACCGCGTCGATGACGACCGCGGCGTGCCGATTGCGGAGGTCACCGCGTTGCACTTGTTCGGCCGATCCCGAGCGACGGCGGGCGGCGCCGGGGGCATCGCGGCGACGGAGAATCTGCGCGACACGCGCTTGTCGCTTGAACTGGTCGGGGTTTTCGTGGCGACGATGGCCGACGAGTCGCGGGCACTCATCGCCCAGAAAGGTCGCGCCCCCGAGACCTACGCGCCCGGCGATCGTCTGCCGGGCAACGCCCGATTGGTGGACGTGTACTGGAATCGGGTCGTGATCAGCCGTGCCGGCCAGCACGAGTTGATTCGCTTCGAGCACGACACGGGCAACATCCAGCGGATCGAGGGGACCGGCATCGCACCGCAAACTGCGGAACCGCAGGCCGCCGCGGTGGTGGAGTCGGCGCGGCCACGGGGTCCGGGCCGGGACGCGCGGCAGGCTGTCCACCGGTATCGGGAAGCCTTCGAGCAGAATCCCGAGCAAGCGCTCGCGGATGCAGGTATCGCCTTGGCGCCTGACAGGGACGGCTACGTGGTCGGCGCGCTCACGGACCTGTTCGAACTCAGCCACGCGGGGTTGCAGGCCGGCGACCGCATCCTGTCCGTCAACGGCCTCGCCGTCGGCGAACCGGGTGCCGACAGCCTGAAGATCGAGGACTCTCTCGCCAACGGTGCGGCGCGGCTGGAAATCCAACGCGGTGATCGCCGCTTCTTCGTCACCGTTCCCGTCAACTGACCGCCAACATTGGACGAACTTTTGTCTATGAAATCGAAATGGCTTGCATGGACCGATCGTCGGATGGGGCGCAGCGCGCTCGTTGCAGTCGCGGTCCTTGCGGCGATGCTGATGTGGCGGGCGGACGCCCAGGAGCCCGGGACCTGGACGGTCAACGGCGACGAGATGCCGCTCAAGGAGTTCATTGCGCAAGTCCAGGAAATCATCGGCAAGACGATCGTCGTGGACCAACGGTCGCGGCAGAACAACCAGGTGGTCACGGTGCTGTCCAACGTGGCGCTGGATGCCGAAGGGGTCTACGAGTTGTTCCTCGCAGTCTTGAAGGTGCACGACCTCGTCGCGGTGGAACACGACGGCATCATCAGCATCGTGCAGAACGTCCGCGCCAAGACCGAAGGCGGGGCGCTGAAGCTGATCACGACCGTGGTGCCGCTGGACCACGTGCCCGCGTCCGAGGCGCTCAAGGTGCTGCGGCCGCTGAGTCCGCAGACCGGCCACGTCGCGGCGATCGAGAAACCCAACGTGTTGATCCTCGCCGACCACGAGAGCAACCTGCGGCGCCTGATGGGGGTCATCGAACAGATCGACGTCCTCGACCGTGACGAGATCGTGCACAGGGTGCTCGAGCATGCCTGGGTGGGGTCGGTGGCGGCCGTGCTCGAAGAGATCGCTCCGGACGAACTCGGTCCCAACGCCACCGGCCCGCAGCGTGTGCAGATCGTGGCCAACGAACGCAACAATTCACTCGTGCTGCGCGGCAAGATGCGCCCGATCTCCGAGGCGTTGCGGCTGATCGACGAGCTCGACGTGCCGGAGACCACTACCGGCGCGGCGCAGGTCTTCTACCTGAATCACGCGGATGCCAAGGAGGTGGCCGAGTTGCTCAACAACTTGGCCCAGGGTGCCGACGACGCCAACACGCCGGTCGCGAACATCCAGGCCGACGAGTCCCTGAACGCGCTCATCATCCGAGCGGATCCGGGCACCACCAACGAGCTGTTGTCCACCGTCAGCCAACTCGACGTCCGCCGTCTGCAGGTGTTGATCGAGGCCGCCATCGTGGAGGTCTCCGTCAACCAGATTGACAGTCTGGGCGTGGAGTTCGCAGGCGGAGACAGCCGCGACGGCTCCGTCCCCCTGGTGACGACGACGCTGAACGGCATCGTCGGCGACATGCTGGCGCAGGTCGACGGGGACGACACGTTCGATGCACCGGCGGCGATCGCGGCGGCGGGCTCGCCAACGCTGGCGGTCGCCAAGCTCGACCCCGACGGCGTCTCGTTCGCCGCGGTGCTCAACGCGCTGCTCTCGGATACGCGCGCCAACCTGCTTTCCAATCCGAGCGTGTTGACGCTGGACAACGAGGAAGCGACGGTTGTGGCTGGCGAGAAGATCCCGTTTCGGACGGGGTCCTTCACGACCACGACGGACGGTGCCAGCAATCCGTTCCAGACGATCAACCGGGAGAACGTTGGCGTGACGCTGACCGTGACGCCGCACATCCACGAGGAAGGCTCGATCCGCATGGTGGTGGCGGTGAAAGCGGGCAATGTGGTCGATGCGGCCGTTGGCGCCGGGTCCTTTGCCGACGTGGTGACGAGCGAGCGCGAGCTGACCAGCACGATCCTGGTCCAGGACCGCCAGATCATCCTGCTTGGCGGCTTGATCCAGGACGACTATCGCGACGTCTCCAAGCGCGTTCCGCTGCTCGGCAACGTGCCTGTGCTCGGCCGGGCGTTCCGGTCCGAGACGGAGACGCTGGTCAAGCGCTACCTGCTCATGTTCCTGAAACCCACGATCTTCCGTACGGCGGATGAAGCGGAGCGGCTCGCACGCGACCGTTACAACGGCATCTACAGGGTGCAGGGAACGATGGAAGACGTGCCGCGGGACTTGGACGGCGTTTTCGAGGGCGGTTAGGACCGACGCTCAAGAAGGCTCGTAGGTCGGTGTCGGGAACGGCCCTCGTGTCGTCTCGCATGCGATCGCCGTGGCCAGGAGCGCGAGCTCGGTGAAACGCTCGCCGATGAGCGCAACGGCCATGGGTAGACCATCGATAAGCGTCCACGGCAAGGCGAGGCTTGGATACCCGCTGAGCGCGGCGATGGAAGAACTGCTGATCGTCGGTGTGTTGGGGTGGTCGATCTTCCGCGCTGGCCCGTCGGCGGGGGCCAGGATAAAGCCCAGTTCGCGCGCGGCAAACGCATTCGCCAGTCCACGCCGCATCGCGCCGATGCACGACTGCCGCACGGCGGCGTAGGCGTGTTGATCCAGGGTGGCGCTGGCAGCGGCTTCGAGGAGATCCTGGCCGAAGACCGGCATCACCTCGGCAGCGTGCGCTTCGTTGTAGGCGACCAACTCGCCTAGATTGGCCAGGCCCGTCTGGTGCCGACTCAGGTAGTTGTTCAATCCGACGTTGAACTCGTGCAACAGCAGCAGGCGTTCGGCGTCCCGCCATCCCTCGTCGACCGTGATGGCCACCGGGTCGACAACGTCCGCGCCGAGCTCGCTGAGCACGGCGATTGCCGTCTCCAGTTGTCGTGGCCAGGCGGCCGTGCCGAAGCCGCGCAAGACGCCGATCCGAACGCCCCGTAGTGGCCGTGACGCGTTGTCGAGCGCGGCCGCGGGCAGGAGCGGCGCGGTGGGCTTTGCCATCGCGGCGAGCAACGCACCCGCGTCGCGCACGGTGCGCGCCAACGGCCCGGCCGTATCCAGGCTCGCCGCGATGGGGATGATGCCGCGAGCGTCGACGACGCCGGACGTCGGTTTGATGCCGACCACCCCGTTGACGCTCGCCGGCGAGACGATGGACCCGTCCGTCTCGGTACCCACCGCCAGGGGTGCGAGCCGCGCGGCCACGGCGACGGCGGAGCCGCTTGAGGATCCGGACGGGCTGCGATCGAGCCGGTACGGGTTGCGGGTCTGACAGCCGAGGCTGCTCCAGCCGTCGATCGAATGGGCGGAGCGAAAGTTGGCCCACTCGGACAGGTTGGTCGTGCCCATCAGGACGGCCCCGGCCGCGCGCAGCCGGCTGATCGCGGGCGCGTCGCGCTGTGCCCGGTGGTTGGCGAGCGCTCGCGAGCCGGCGCTTGTCGCCATGGCGTCGGTGGTATCGATGTTCGCCTTGATCAGCACCGGGACGCCGTGGAGCGGGCCGATGGGGCCGGTCCGGGCCTGCCGCGCGTCCAGTTCGGCGGCTGTGGCGAGCGCGGCGGGGTTGGTCTCGAGCACGGCGTTGAGTCGCGGCGTGTCGCGGTCGAACGCTCGGATCCGGTCGAGATGGGCACGCACCGCCTCGACGGCCGTACAGCGGCCGTCGCGAATCGCCCTTGCAAGCGCAAGGGCACCGAGTTGTGTGATGTCAGAGGCTAGGCTCGCCACGTCAGCGTTTGAGTTGGTGGACTTTCGTCAGCCTACCCGATACGCGTGTAAAGTCTGTGTTTTAGGCTGGATGCCCTCAGAGTGCAGGCAGTCTTGAGACGGTTGAACTACGGCCTGGTGCGTCGCCTCGTTCGCATCTGGGCCCGACCAACCCTGATCGGCCGCGAGGAACCCCCAGACGAAGAGGTCGTCTACGCCTTGTCGTCGCGGTCGCTGACAGACGTCGTGCTGCTCGACATCGTGGCCGCACAGCGCGGCTGGCGCTCGCCGATGTCGGCGTTGGAGGACCTAGACGAGGCGCAGCGGTTCTTCTTCCTGAACCGGCCGGCCGGGGTTTGGCGGCGCAATACCATGCGTACGTTGCCGCCCCGGCTGCTGCGCCTGGAAACCAAGCTCGCCGATGCCGATACCGGCTTGGCGCTGGTCCCCGTATCCATGTTCTGGGGTCGCGCGGCGAACAAGGAACGGTCGCTGATCCGTTCCCTGTTCTCGGAAGGATGGGCGGTGTCGTCCCGCTTTCGCAGGTTCATCGTCCTGCTCCTCAACCGCGGCGATATCATCGTCCATTTCGGTGAACCGTTGCCTTGGCCGGGGGGCGCCAATGCGCAGCTCGACGGGCGAAGGGCGAGCACTCAAAGCCCATCGCCGGAGTTGGCTGCCAGGCGTACGGCGCGGCTGCTGCGCACGAAGTTCCGCAACCAGAAGGTGGCAACCCTGGGGCCGGACCTGTCGCATAGGCGTACGCTCGTGGAGTTGATCCTCCGGTCGCCCCAGGTGACGGCGGCGATCGAAGCCGAGGCGGCGAATGACGACGGGAGCGCGGCATTGAAGTCGGCACGCAAGGCCGCGAACACGATTGCCGCCGATCTGTCCTACCTGACGCTGCGCTTTCTCGACGTGGCGTTGACGTGGTTCTGGCATCGCATCTACGACGGCATCCGGGTGCATGGGCTCGAGCGAGTCGCGGCGTTGGCCGAGACCCACACGGTGGTCTACACGCCGTGCCACCGCTCGCACATCGACTACTTGCTGCTCTCGTACGTGCTATTCCATCGCGGTTTCATGGTCCCCCACGTGGCCGCCGGCGACAATCTCGATCTGCCGATCGTGGGGGGCGTGTTGCGGGGCGGCGGTGCGTTCTTCATGCGTCGGCGGTTTTCTGGTGACAGGCTCTACAGCGCCGTATTCTCGGAATACATCTACCAGGTGTTTCGCCGCGGGCATGCGGTGGAGTACTTCGTCGAAGGGGGTCGAACGCGCACCGGGAGACTGCTTCCCGCACGCACCGGCGTCCTGCAGATGACGATCGATGCCTACCGCCGGGGCCTGCCGAGGCCCATCGTCTTCGTGCCGGTCTACGTCGGCTACGACAAGCTTGTCGAGGCGGCGAGCTACGTCGATGAGCTGCGCGGTGCGGCGAAGCAAAGCGAGTCGGTTTCCGGTCTATTCCGGAACTTGAGAATGGTGCGGCAATCGTTCGGTAGCGCGCAGTTGTGCTTCGGCAAACCCATCTCGTTGGACGGATTGCTCGACGATGGTACGGAACGTCCGGCACGCGTTCTCGGTGCGCGGATCGGTCGCGGAATCAATGCTTGCGCCTACCTGAATGCGACGAACCTCGTCGCATTGACAACCTTGTCGATGCCGCGCCAAGCCATCGACGAGTCGGCGCTGATCGAACAGGTCGACTTGTACAGGAACCTCATCGAGCGCGACGCATCGCACCACGACTATCGCGTGACGGACATGCCGGCCGAGGATGTCGTCCGACACGTGGAAAAACTCGGGCTATTGAACCGCGACACCGGTGCCGCGTCGGCGGCTGGCACGGATGGACAGGTTTTGAGCCACGACGAGTTCACCGCCGTCTTGATGACCTGGTATCGAAACAACGTGCTCCACGTGTTGGCAGCGCCCGCATTCGTCGCCTGCCTATTGGTCAACCGGCGCATGGGTATCCGCCGAGCGGACATCAATCGCTTGTTCAAAGCCGTGTACCCGTACGTGGAGCACGAAGTGCAAACCGACGGCTCGGACGATGTGGACCGTTGGCTGGATCATCTGCGGTCGGAAGGACTTGCCGAATTGCGCGGGAATGCGTTCGTCGCGCCGCGTGATCCGGGTGCACGATTCCGGCTGAGATTGCTAGCGAACGCCGTCATGCCGGTCCTGGAACGGTTCTACATCTGTATCTCGTTGCTGTGCCGAGCCGGCTCCGGGAGCATCGACCGGACGACCTTGCTAGGCGACTGGACGGCAACGGCACGACGCATTTCGCGCCTATACGGATTGAATGCGCCGGAGTTTTCCGATACCCGTCTGATTGACGGTTTCCTTCAGCACATGACGGAATCCGGCGTGGTGCAGAACAACGCCGGCAAGCTGGTTTTCGACGAACGTGTTACGGAGATCGTGCGCGCCGCGCAAGGCGTCATTGCGGTCGATTTGCGCCAAGCCCTGGAACGCGGCTAGCCGTTCGATCCCGATTCCGTTGGCCGCCAAGGACTGTCGCCGTCGACGTAGTACGGTTGCGCGAAGGCGGGGGCCACGGCGTCGTCGAGATTCCGCAACGCGAGTGTGCCGACGAGGTGGGCGGAAACCGGAAGCGCATCGGCGTCGAGGGTGTTGTCTTCGGCCTCGCCAGCGGCGATGAGCCGATCGAAGTCGATGCAGCGCACTCCGGTATCGCTGAGTTCATAGCGTGCGCGATAGCACCATCCCGGTCTCGATGCGCGCACTATGTCGACCGCGCCGCGCACGCCGCCGATGCGACGCAGCGCCTCGGCCGCCACTGCGGAGTTGGCGATGGGGATGAGCTTGGCGTCGCAAGCCAGCGCGATCCCTTGCGACACGGCTGCGCCAATGCGCACACCGGTGAACGATCCGGGCCCGGCACCGAAGGCGATCCGGTCGAGGTCCAGGGCCGTTATCCCGGCTGCGTCCAGGACGCTGTCGACCATCGACAGGACGTGGCGGTTATGCAGGCGCGGCGCGAAGCGGTTATGCTCGAACCATCGATCTTGTCGATAGACGGCGAGCGCGCACACGTCGGTCGTCGTGTCGATTGCGAGCAGGTTCATTCCGCGATGCTACTAAATGTCGATGTCGCCATCCGACGTCTGCACGGGCTCGTTCACGCGGTTGGCGAACGCGAGGAGGTCGACCTCGCCGATGCGCGCGGACGCATCGTTGCTGAGACGATTCCGGCACCCGTGGACTTGCCGCCGTTCGATGCGTCGGCGATGGACGGATACGCTGTCGATGGCGCGGGTTTGGACGGCGGCGGCCGCAAGACCTGGCGGGTGGTCGATGCCAGTCTGGCCGGTCATCCGGCGAAGACGTCGGTCTCGGCGGGGACCGCCATCCGCGTCTTCACCGGGGCCGTGATGCCGCGAGGCGCGGACGCGGTCGTCCTGCAGGAGGATGTGACGGGCGACGACCACACGGTGACGTCCGATGCACCGGTCAAGCCGCTCCAACATGTGCGTCGCCGGGGCCATGATGTGCGCTCCGGCGAGCCCCTGTGCACGGCTGGCACGCGGCTGAATACCTACCACCTGAGCTGGCTCGCCGCTTGCGGCGTCGCCCGCATCCTCGTGAACCGAAGGGTTCGCGTCGCGGTTTTCTCAACCGGGGACGAACTCGCAGAACCCGGGGCGCCTCTCGGGGCTGGCCAGATCTACGATTCGAACCGATTCTCGGTTTCCATGCTGCTCCGGGAAAAGGCCGCGACCGTGATCGACTTCGGGCGTCTACCGGACGACCGTGGCGCGATCCGCGGCGCGTTGTGCGACGCGTCGGAAGCTGCCGACGTCGTTGTCACCAGCGGCGGCGTGTCGGTCGGCGAGGCGGACTACGTCAAGGACGTGGTCGCCGAGATCGGCCACGTGGACTTCTGGCGCATTGCGCTGAAGCCGGGCAAGCCGTTGGCGGTGGGGCGCATTCGCGATGCGCTGTTCTTCGGTTTGCCGGGCAACCCGGTGTCGACGATCGTCACGTACCTATTGTTCGTGGCACCGGCGGTGGATGCGCTCGGGGGCACCGTGCCCGAGCCGCCATTGACATTTCGGGCGCGCATGGCCGAAGGCGTTCGACATTCGGTAGGCCGCCGTGAATACATGCGCGGAGTCGTGCGCAGAACGGATGACGGCTTGGTCGTCTCGATCACCGGCGACCAGGGTTCCAATCGGCTGGCGACATTCGCCAATGCGAACGCGCTCGTCGTCATCGATGAGGCCACCGGCGACCTGGTCGCGGGCGACTGGGTCGACGTTCTGCTGCTGGCGGCGGACGCCGGCCACCCGGTGCCGGCGCACTAGCGCGAGGGGCTTGCCCTCGTTCTAGGCGGAGCGCGTCCTTCTGCGTCGGCGTTTCTTGCGCTCCTTGGGCATCAGGGCATCGTCGGCCGCTTGCACCGTCGCCTGGAACTTGCGCCGCAGCGCGGCACGATCCGACTCCGCTTTGCGGGTGCGCTTTTTGCTCTTGCGCGCTTCGACCTTGTCGAGCCGTTCCAACGTGGCAGCACGGAACTTCTCGGTTTGCCGCTCCAGCTTCGCCGCAATCCGCTCGGTTGCCGCTTCCTCGGCGCGCCGGAGTCGAACTTCGATGTTGTTCATGCGGGCATCGAGAAGATCCTGCGCCTTGAGTTTCGCCACATCGGCCTTGGCCTCCCGCGCCGCGGTACGCCGCACGGAGACCTTCTCGGTGATTCGCTGAACCTTCTGGCGCGCTTTCTTTGCGAATGTCTTGTCGCGCTTTTGGCCCGAAGCGCGGGCCTTCGTGCGCGCTGCGGCCGAGGCATCCACCGCGTCCGCAAGTGCGCCGCGTTCTTTTTTCAACGCGTCCGAGGCGCGGGATGCGGCGGCGAGCGCGCGCGTCGTTGCGGCGGAAACGGGGATGCGGCGACCGTCGTCCGCGGCGACGGTTTTCCGCGGCCTGCCAACGCGCTTCTTGGCCGTAGTGGTCCGGCGTGTGGCTTTCGCCTTCGCGGCGGCGGTTTTCGGCGGACGACCGACACGCTTCTTGGTCGCCGTTTTGGCCGATGTCTTTCGTGTGGATTTTGCGGTCGCCTTGGTGGCCTTCGCGGCTTGCGATTTCGGCGGTCGACCGACGCGGCGTTTCCTTCGGCCGTTGGTTGGTGTCTTTTTCGCGACGGTACTACTCGCTTGGCTTTTGGGCGGTCGGCCACGCCTTTTTTTGGCCGGTGGCTTGTCCCCGGTCGGGCTGGTCTTGGCGGAAGTGCGTTCGGCTTTCGACTTCGCTCGCGCCATCTGCGTCTCCTCACGCGTGCCTCGTTGGAGTACGGAAATCATATTGGATTCTGGCAATGGCTGCATATGGGGTGGCGCTTGTCCTTTGGGGCCTTGCCTGGTTCTTGAAATCGCGTGGTACCGCTTGGTCTTCTAGTCCGCCGGAAGACGCAGGACGCGGCTGATTTCGCGTTCTATTTCCCCGACCGTGGCGGCGCCGTTGATGACGGAAAACGCCATCTCGCCCAACGCTGCGCGTCCGCGGTAGAAACCGACCAACGGTTGCGTCTGTTGGCGATAGACCCGTAGACGTTCGCGAACCGTGTCTTCCCGGTCGTCGTCGCGTTGGATGAGCGCCTCACCGGTATGATCATCGGTGTCTTCGACGCGCGGGGGGTTGAAACGCACGTGGTAGGTGCGCCCGCTGGCTTCGTGCACGCGACGTCCCGAGATCCGCATGACGACGATGTCGTCGGGGACGCGGATCTCGAGGACGTGGTCGATGGCGATGTTGGCCTCGGCCAGCGCTTCGGCCTGGGGAATCGTGCGCGGGAATCCGTCGAATAGGAAACCGTTTTCGCAGTCGTCCGCCAGGATTCGCTGCTTCACGAGGTCGACGATGGTGTCGTCGGCGACGAGTTCGCCCGCGTCCATCACCCGCTGAACCTGCAGGCCGAGTGGAGTCCTTGCGGCGATGGCGGAACGCAGCATCTCCCCGGTGGAAATCTGCGGAACGACAAGCTTGCGGCAGACGAAAGCCGCCTGGGTCCCCTTTCCTGCACCGGGAGGGCCCAACAGGATCAGTCTCATGGAGAGGCGAAACCGAAAAGGCGATGGACACCGATTGTACCCAAGCCGCAGTGGCCGGGGTCTTCGACGATGCGCGCGTCCGCGTCGCGAACGCGCCTAGTCGTCGTCCGCCCGCTTGCGTCGCACGGTGAGTACGTCGGGGATGCGCTGGATGTCGTCCACGGCCTGGGCGAGTTGGGACAGCTCGTCGACGTGCAGTTCCATGGTGATGGTCGCGGTTTGCGTCGCGACGTCGACGCGAGCGTTCGCGGCCACGACCGAAATCGACCGTTCGGCGACGGCACTGGTGATGTCGCGGAGCAAGCCGTCGCGATCGTTGCCGCACACGACGAACCCGTGGAACGACCCGGTACCGGCCCCGGGCTCTCGCGGCTCCGCTCCCAGGTCCTCCGGGCCTGCGCTGGAAAGCAGCCTGACCAAGTCGATCACCAATTGATCGCCGACGCCCACCGCCATGAGCAGATCCGTTTCGCCCGGGTAGCCGGCCAAGGTCGCCAGCGCCGCGAAGTCGTGGGACAGATCGAGCCGCGTCAGGGTCTCTTCGAGCAACGCACGTCCTGCATTGATGTTCGACTCGGCGAGCTGGTTTCGAAACCAGGCTTGGATCTTGGTTCGCGCGCGGGCCGTGTTCACGTAGCCGAGCGCTGGATTCAGCCATTCGCGGCGCGGTGCCTCGGTGTCGCCGGTGTCGATCTCGATGCACTCGCCGGTGGCCAGACGGCGGTTGAGCGGCACCTGCCGGCCGTTGACCCGAGCGCCGCGACAGCGGTGGCCGACCTCCGTGTGCACCCGGTAGGCGAAGTCCACCGGCGTCGCGTTGGGCGCCATGTCGAGTACGTGTCCGGCCGGCGTCGTGACGAAAATGCGGTCCTGTCCGACGTAGCCGCCGTTGAAAACGGCTCCCACCTCGTCGTGCCACTCGAGGATGCTGCGCAGCCATTCCGCCTTGCCGGTCTCGAGCCCCGCATAGCCGTTGCCGTCGTCCTTGTACGCCCAATGCGCGCAAACGCCGAGTTCGGACTCCTCGTGCATTTCCCGCGTCCTGATCTGGACCTCCAGGGTGATGCCCTTGGGGCCGATCACCGCGGTGTGGATCGAGCGGTAGCCGTTTTCCTTGGGTGAAGCGACGTAGTCGTCGAGTTCCCCGGGGATCGGCGGCCAGGAGGTGTGCACCACACCGAGCGCCAGGTAGCACTCCTCGACGTTGTCCACCAGCACGCGGACGGCTTGGACGTCGCGGACTTCAGAGAAGTCGATGGACTTGTGGTTCATCTTCCGCCAGATGCTGTAGATGTGCTTCGCGCGTCCCTGCACCTCGGCGTTGATGTTCACGGCCGCCAGGCGAAACGCGAGGTCCTGGCGGATCGCCTCGACGTGGCGTTCGCGTTCGTCGCGACGGCTGGTGAGCTTGGCGGCGATCTCCCGGTACTCGACGGGGTGGAGAACGCTGAAGGCGAGATCCTCCAGGTTCCATTTCAGGCTCCAGATGCCGAGCCGGCCCGCGAGCGGCGCGTAGAACTCCATCGCTTCCTGGGCGATCACCCAGCGGCTCATGTCGTCGTGCTGTTTCGCGTCGCGCAACGCCACGACGCGCTCGGCGAGTTTGATGACGGCAACGCGCGGGTCGTCGATCAAGGCGATGAGCATGCCGCGGACGTTGTCGGTCTGGCTCTTCGACTCGCTCGCCAGAACCGCCGAATTGCTGAACGCCAGTACGTTGGTGGCGGCCAGCGGAAGAACGGAGTTCACCAGGGCGGCCGTGTCGGAGGGCAGTTGATCGACCTCCAGGGTGCCGCGCTGTACGGCGAATGTCGTCATCCCGGCCATCACGGTGGTGATGTCCATTTTGAGCTCGAGAAGCAGCTCGACGACGGCCAGGCCCAGATGTCGGGACTCGGGCTCCGTGAGCAGTTCGAACACCGCCACGGCCTTCTGCCGCGCCGTCGGAGAGAACTGCGACGCTTCGTCGAGCCAGACATCCATGTCGGGTTCGCCGTTCGAAAGGCGCGGCAGGGCGGGGTTGAAGCTAGACATTGGCCTGTTGGCCCGGGCGGCGTGCAAAAAGCTGGCGCGTATTGAGCCTTTTGCCAGCGAGCCGCTGCCGGAGGGCGCGACGCAACACGAGCTTTGCGGCGGCGCGCGTTCGCGTATCGGTGAAGTCGCCGTTGGCGATCGCGGCGATTTCCGCACCGGTCAAGGTCGCCTCGCCCTCGGCGGCGCCGTTCCCGGTCTCGTGGAAGCCTTCGCCGTCCACGGCACGGTAGACCTTGTGGGCTTGGATCGGCAGCCCCGTCTTGACATCGACATCGAACACGAGGCCGTAGCCGAGTTCGTCCAGCAGGGCCTTCTCGAAGCGCCGCAGAGCGGGCTCGAGGTCGTCGACGGCGAGGGCCGTCAAGGTGGTGCCGTAGTGGCGAAAGACGCTCTCCACCGGTTCCTGGGGTTGCAGGGTCTTGATGAGCAACTCGTTGACGTAGAGTCCGGCGAACAGCGAGTCGCCCGTGAGGTACGTGGCCTGGACCGCCTCGCTGCCGATCACCGTCACCATCTGGCCGCGGCCGCGCCAAGCGACCTCGATCTTCGTGAAGGGCTCGATGCTCATACGCGGTCGACCGCCCCCCTTGACGCCCCGGACCACGGCTGCGACGCGTCCGTGGTCCCGAGTCAGCAACTCGACGATCACGCTCGTCTCTCGGAATGCGCGACGGTGGAGAACGTAGGCGGGCTGGTCTTTGGCGGGAGGCAGGATCACGGCCTATGCCTTGGGAGGGGCTCGGTAGCCGAATCGATTCAAGGTCGCGGGGCGCTCGCTCCAGTGCGGTGCGACCTTGACCCACAGCCTCAACATGGCTTTTCCGCCGAGCAACGCTTCGATGTCTTTGCGGGCGTCTTCGCCAATTGACTTCAGCATCGTGCCCCCCTTGCCGATGGCGATCCGCTTTTGCGAAGCACGCTCGACGTATATTACCGCATGGACATCGGTGCAGCCCGGCTTGCGTGTGATGTCCTCCACGGTGACGGCGGTCTGGTGGGGCAGTTCCGCACCGAGACGGCGCATGGCCTTCTCGCGGACGATCTCGGCGATCAGGAACTCAAGCGGTCGGTCGGTGATCGCATCGTCGCCGTACAGTGGCGGCCCTTCGGGCAGGCGTTCGATGATCTCGGTGGTCAAAACATCGAGAGCGTCATTGCGCAGCGCGGAGACCGGTACGATGGCCTCGAAGTCGTGCCGGTGGCGAACATCGTCGATTAGCGGCAGCAGACGGTCCTTGGCACGAAGGCGGTCGATCTTGTTGATGGCGCATAGGCAGGGCACGTCGGCCTTGGCGATTCGATCGAGCACGACGTCGTCGCCGCCTTGCCAGCCCGAGGCTTCGATGAGCATCACGGCGAGATCCACGCCGGTGAGCGAGCCGACCGCTTGGCCGACCATGTAGCGGTTCAAGGCGCGGCGCGGGACGTGGATGCCGGGCGTGTCGACGAAGATCACCTGGGCGTCCTCGCGGTTGAGGACGCCGATCAGCGCGTGGCGCGTCGTTTGCGGCTTGCGGGACGTGATCGAGAGCTTGACGCCGAGAAGGTGGTTCATCAGCGTCGACTTGCCGACGTTGGGTCGGCCGGCGAGCGCCACGTGCCCGCACCGGGTCATGGCCTAAGCTGATCGAGCACGGCTGCGGCGGCGACCTTCTCGGACTCGCGGCGGCTCCGCCCCGTGCCTTCGCCCCGCAAGCCGAGGCCGTCGGCGCGGCATACCGTGGTGAACAGCCGTTCATGGTCGGGCCCGGCGCTGTCGACGACCTCGTAGACCGGCATGTCGAGATGACGGCTTTGCAGGATCTCCTGGAGCCTGGTCTTCGGATCCTTGTGGTCGTCGTCGTCGATCACCGCGAGCCGGTCGGCGAAAAGCCGGCGTGCCACGGTCTCCGCGTTTTCTATGCCACCGTCGCAGACAACCGCGCCGAGTACGGCTTCGAGGGCGTCGGCAAGGACGGACGTGCGCCTGGCGACGCCCGACTTGCGCTCGCCGGCGCCGAGTTCAAGGAACGCGCCGAGATCCAGGTCCTTGGCCACCGTGGCCAGACTGCCACCGTGGACCAGGCTCGCGCGCATGAGGGTCAAGCGATGTTCGCTGGCGTCGGGCAGCGCATCGAACAACATCCGGCCGACGACGAAGCCGAGCGCGGCGTCGCCGAGAAACTCGAACCGTTCGAAGTTGTCCGCGCCCGCACTCTTGTGGGTCAGCGCCCTGCGCAGGAGTTCCGGGTCCCGGAACACGTACCCCAGGCGGCGTTCCAGCGTACCAAGCCGATTCTGCTTTGCCGCCAAGCGTGCCTCAACGCTCCGCATGGATCGCCGCGAGGAAGGCGTCCTGGGGAATCTCCACGCGACCGAACTGCTTCATCCGCTTCTTGCCCTCCTTCTGCTTCTCGAGCAGCTTCTTCTTGCGCGTGACGTCGCCGCCGTAGCACTTGGCGGTCACGTTCTTGCGCAGGGCCTTCACCGTTTGGCGGGCGATGATCTGGCCGCCGATCGCGGCCTGCAAGGCGACGTCGAACATCTGCCGCGGAATGACCTTCTTCATGGCCTTGACCAGTTGCCGGCCCTTCGCCTCGGCGAGAGTGCGATGCACGATCATCGCCAGCGCGTCGACCCGGTCGCCGTTGATCAGCACGTCCAGGCGCACGAGCGGTGCCGCCTCGAACCGCGTGAAGGCGTAGTCGAGCGAGGCGAAGCCGCGGCTCGTCGACTTCAGCCGGTCGAAAAAGTCGAGCACCACCTCCGCCAGGGGAATCTCGTAGTCGATCGAGACTTGGCCGCCGGTGAACTGCATGCCCTTCTGGACGCCGCGCCGCTCGACGCACAGGCTGATGACGTTGCCGACGAACTCCTGCGGCGTCAGCACGTTGACCGCGGCGATGGGCTCGCGCATCTCGGCAATGGTCGCGCTATCGGGCAGTTGCGACGGGTTGTCGATCCGCAGCGTGTCCCCCGAACGCGTGGCGACCTCGTAGATGACGGTCGGCGCGGAGGTGATGAGATCGAGGTCGTATTCCCGTTCCAGGCGTTCCTGGACGATCTCCATGTGCAGCATGCCGAGGAAGCCGCAGCGGAAGCCGAACCCCAGCGCGTCCGATGTCTCGGGCTCGTAGAACAGCGATGCGTCGTTCAGCGTCAGCTTGGCGAGCGCGTCGCGGAAGTTCTCGAAGTCCTCGGAGTTGACGGGAAACATCCCGGCGTAGACCTGCGGCTTGACCGTCTGGAACCCGGGCACGGCGGGCAGGTCGGGGACCTCGGCCGACGTGAGCGTGTCGCCGACGGGCGCGCCGCGAATGTCCTTGATGCCGGCGACCAGGTAGCCGACCTCGCCGGCTTCGAGCGTGTCCTTTCGCGTCTGCTTCGGCGTGAAGACGCCGACGTTGTCCACGGTGCGTACCCGGCCGACGCTCTTGGCGATGATCTTGTCCCCGGCGCCGACACGGCCGTCAAAGACTCGTATGAGTGAGACGACGCCGAGGAAATTGTCGAACCAGGAGTCGACGATCAGCGCCTTGAACGGCGCGTCCGGCGAACCGTCGGGGGCGGGGATCTTGGCCACGAGCGTCCCCAGCAGCGCCGCCACGCCGGCGCCGGTCTTGGCGCTGACGCTCAAGATCCCGCTGGCGTCGATGCCGATGATGTCCTCGATCTCCGTCGAGACGCGGGCCGGATCGGCTTGCGGGAGGTCGATCTTGTTGAGCACCGGCAGGACTTCGAGGCCTTGGTCGATCGCCGTATAGCAGTTGGCGACGGACTGCGCCTCCACCCCTTGGGCGGCATCCACGACCAGCAAGGCTCCTTCGCACGCCGCTAGCGAACGGGACACTTCGTAGCTGAAGTCGACGTGGCCCGGCGTATCGATGAAGTTCAGTTCGTAGGTCTCGCCGTCGTCGGCGGCGTATTGGAGCGTGACGCACTGCGCCTTGATGGTGATGCCGCGTTCGCGCTCGAGGTCCATCGAGTCGAGCACCTGGTCCGCCATTTCCCGCTCGCTCAGGGCGTCGCACAGTTGGATGAGGCGATCCGAGAGCGTGGACTTGCCGTGGTCGATGTGGGCGATGATCGAGAAGTTGCGGATGTTGCGCGTTTCGGACACTTGTAAGCGCTCTTACGCGGCGTATTTCCAGCGTGCCAACGCTGGCGTCATGGCGATGGCGAGCCCGGCGACCGCTGCAAGCGTCCAGTCGTTCCATGCGCCGAAGTGGGCGAGGGCAGTACTCCCGGCCACGGCGACGAGCGGCGGCCCGAAAACCCAAAACGCCCCGCGGCGCAGTCCGCGTGCCGAGGCGGTAACGACGATGTCGGCACCTGGGGGCAGGTCGAGAGCCTCTGGAATGGCCACCGGGGGCGCGCGAAAGCGAACGCCGCACCGGCCGTTGCAGCCCGGGCAGTGCCGAGCGCGGAAATCGATGACCCGCCGACCGTCGGCGCGATCTTGCTGGACCACGCCGCTGCATTCGAGCGTATCCGCGCCCACGGCGTACCCCTAGGGTGAGCTGGACTTGTGGTCGACGCTTGCAGCGATGCGGCGTGCCGTCGCGACGGGTACTTCCCCGACGACGGTCACGAGGTGGTTGCCACGCGCGCTGGCCGCCATGTGGGTCAAGGCAACCGTGGCGCCGCTGCGCGATACGACGTGCCCGGCACCGGTCTCGGGCATGGCCTCGACGAACACCGAGAACGCCGCCAGGCCGTCGCTGAATGTCAGCATGCTCAATCCGCGGGGATCATCGGCAAGGCGCTGCGTGTTGGCGCTCGTCAGTTCGAATCCGGCGGGCACCCACCCCGCGTGCCAGGCCGAGTCGTCCGGCGCTGCGTCGTCGGCGATGACGGCGAGTTGCCGGATCAACGCCCCTTGCGTTGTCGAGACCAGGTTCGCCGGGTCGACCTCATCGCCCACCAGCAGGCTGGTGAACTGGAAGATCTCCAGATTCGTACGGCTCGGGTCGCGCAGCTCCGAGCGCAGGAGAAGGCCCGATGCGTCGTCCAACCACAGCCGGTAGCCCAGCCGGTCCTCATCCCTGGGAATCACCTGCAGGTGCGTGGCGGCACGCCCGGCAACCCGGTCGCGGCCTTGGACGAAAACATCGTAGTGCTCGGCGATGTTCTCGAAACGCCGCGCGAACACGCGTCCGTACGCGCCGCCCGGCGTCGCGCCCTCGAGATCCAGAAGTGCATCGCCGGGCGTGAGCAGGTAGGCGACCTCGTCGCCCGTGCGCAGAATCTCACGCCGGGGACCGTTCAGATGGACGATGCGCTCGCGTTCGATCCCGTCGATGACCATGTGCACGATGCGGAATGTCGCGAGTTTCGCCGTCGTCCGCGAACCTGCGCGCAACGCTCGGGTCACTTGGCCTCGCCGCGGCCCCTGCTCCTCGAGAATGCCGACCTGCGCGGAGTGGCTGGCGGCGTAGTAGCTGAAGACGCCGTCGTAGTCCAACGTCCGAAACGCGCCGTCCATGGCCTGCAGCCATTCGGTGGGCGTGCGGCGCTCGACACCGACCACCCCTGGCTGTGCATGCGCCGCCAGCGCCGTCGCGGCAAGTGCGAACACGATTGAGGCCGGCCCCCAACCGAGCGCGCCAAAGCCGGCCCGGCGCCTCGCAGCGAGAACGAAGTTCGCGCGCGGTTTCACTGCCGTTGTTGGCTTGCCGCCCGCCCGGTTCGGTTGTCGGGGTCTTCTCGCTGTGGCGCGACGGGCGCTGTGGAAAGCTCCTTGACGAACGGCATGGCGGCCGGTCGTGCAGCGATCGACGTGCCGCGGGCGTGTTGGTAGATGTAGGCGTTTGCGCGCTCGAGGTCCAACTCGGTCGGCACGTTTGCCAGCCCATGCGCGGGCGGTTGAGACCCGTCCGCGACGACCGGTTCGGTGCCGGTCGGCTCGTCCGGGCCGAAGTAGAACACGACGACCAGGGCCGCTGCGGCAGCCAGGGCGGCGCCGCCCACCGGTGCCAGCCAGCGACCGCCGAGACGCCGGCTCTCGGGCTCAGGCGTCGGGCCGGGCGCCGCGCGTTCCCCCGCTGCGTGGTCGTCTGCAGCACCGGTTTCGATGTCCGCTGGCCACGTCGGCAGCGGAGAACGGACGACGGGCGGTGTCTCGCGCCGCAGAACGCCGCCGATCAGGTGCAGACGCTGCCACTTCGCGCGCAGGTCGGGGTTTTCGTCGACAGCGTTGAGGACCCGCCGCAGTTCAAGCTCCTCGGCTTCGCCGTCGATTGCGGCGGACAGCGATTCGTTTAGCGACTGCTCCGACTCCGTCATCTTCACTTCTCCGCTCGGTTCGTGGCCTTGCCGCCGCGATCGAGCAACGGCCGGATCGCGACGTCCACCGCCTCCCTCGCGCGGAAGATGCGCGAGCGTACGGTTCCGACCGGACACTCCATGACATCTGCGATCTGTGCATAGCTTAGACCATCAAACTCGCGAAGAGTTAGCGCACTGCGCAGATCCGCTGGCAGGGCGCTGATCGCGCGGTCGACGGCCCGGCGCAGCTGGTCGCTGCGCAGGGCGCCTTCGGGGTCATCCGCACTGCTGAGCGCCTGCGCGACTTGGCCCGTATCGGACCCGTCGGTTTCGATCTCCACCTCCTGCAGCCGACGACTCGAGGACGCCAGATGGTTCTTCGCGGTGTTGACGGCGATGCGGTAGAGCCAGGTGTAGAAAGCGCTCTCGCCCCGGAATCGGGGCAACGCCCGGTAGGCCTTGATGAACGCCTCCTGGGTGATGTCCTCGACGTCCTCGTTGCTGCGCACGTACCGGGCGACGAGGCTGTTGATCCGATGCTGGTAGCGCATGAAGAGCAGATCGAACGCGCGCGCGTCCCCCGCCTGCACGCGGCGAACCAGTGCCTTGTCCGTGTCTCCGCTCACGCGTGATTCCATCTCCACCGGGCTGAAGCCGTTCTACACCCCGGACGCCCCGCGGCACGCGCAAACTACGCGGCTGCCCCGAGCCGGTGCATTATCCCGAAGCGCGCGGGGACTTGCGAGCGTCCGGGCCGGCGCGGCGGGCTCGGCGTGGCAACGGATTCCCCGCAACGGCGCAAAACCCAATACCATCGTCGGCGCAAAACGAACGCGGCGGTGTTGAGACGCCGCTGCTTCCCGTACGGCTCATCATGGCGGATAGAGGATGGACTTAAGCCCCGAGCAGACCCACGGCTCGCAGCCCGTACCGCGCATGCTCTTGAAACTCTCGGGCGAGGCGCTCGGGGGTCCGACGGGCGTTGGCATAGACGCGACCGTGCTGCAGCGGACGGCCGTCGACGTCGCGGAGGTGGCGGCGTCCGGTACGGACGTTGCGGTCGTGGTGGGCGGCGGCAACCTAGTGCGGGGGGCTGAGCTTGAGGCCGCGGGACTCGACCGAATCACCGGCGATCACATGGGCATGCTCGCGACCGTGATGAACGCGCTGGCTTTTCGGGACGCCCTGGTTGCGGCAGGCCGTGCGGCGCGGGTCCTTGCCGCGCACGCCATACCGAGCATCGCTGCCGGCTACTCGATCGAGGCTGCGCGTGCGAGCCTGGCGGCGGGGGAGATCGTCGTGCTGGCCGGCGGCACGGGCAACCCGTTGTTCACGACGGATACGGCGGCTTGCCTGCGTGCCATCGAGGTCGGTGCGCAAGCGGTCGTCAAGGCCACCAAGGTTGACGGCGTCTATTCCGCCGATCCCGAGGAAGACCGGCGCGCACAACGGCTGCCGGAGTTGACCTATCGGGAGGTGCTCGACCGGCGATTGCGGGTCATGGACCTGACCGCCATCACGCTCTGCGAGGAACACGGCCTGCCGGTCGTTGTCTGCGACCTCGCCGAACCCGGCGCGTTGACGCGCGTGGCGCGCGGTGACAAGGTTGGCACGCGCATACACGCGGGACGCTTTGGTGCTTGACGAGTTCATAGAGGATGCGGCCGAACGGATGGAGAAGTCGCAGCTCGCGTTGCGCACGGCGTTTTCCCGGATCCGCACCGGGCGCGCGAATCCAGCGATCCTGGATGGCGTCGAGGTCGACTACTACGGCACGTCGACCCCGATCAAGCAGGTCGCGACGATCACCGTCGAGGAGGCCCGCAGCCTGCTCATTTCGCCCTGGGAGAAGCGCCTGGTCCCCGACATCGAAAAGGCGATCCTCAAAAGCGACCTCGGCTTGACGCCGTCGAGCACGGGCGACGTGGTCCGCCTGCCGATGCCGCCGTTGACCGAGGAGAACCGCCGGGACTTGATCCGTCTCGCCCGTCAGGAGGCCGAGAACGCCCGTGTCGCCATTCGCAACATCCGCCGCGACGTGATTGCCGATGTGCGCGAACTGGTGCGCGAGAAGGAAGCGACCGAGGACGACGGCCACCGCTCGGAGGACGACGTCCAGAAGGTCACCGACGAGCATGTGCGGCGGGTCGATGCCGCATTGGCGGAGAAGGAAGAGGACCTGTTGGCGATCTGACCCGCACGGAACAAGACCGCGTCTTGTTCCCCGGCGGCCCCCGTACCAGGAGAATTCGCGCAGCGAATTCTCGGGGCGACCGCGAAGCGGTCGCGTCGCGCAGCGAATTCTCGGGGCGACCGCGAAGCGGTCGCGTCGTGGACTCAACCTTCCCGGCGCGGCTACACTTGCTTGACGGGCCTATAGCTCAGTTGGTTAGAGCAGTGGACTCATCGGCGCGAGCACGCGGTGCTCGCCAAGCTGGTGCGCCGGCGCCGAAAGGCGTCGGATGAACGGGATGAATTCAGGGAAACCGTCCGGCTGGAAGCCCCGGCAACCCTGAGCCAAGCCGGCGGTACACCGCCGGAAGGTGCAGAGACTACCTGGGGGCTGGCGCGGTGTCCGCCACGCCGAGTGCCCTTGATGACAGGCTGGAGCGTCCCGCGCCCCAGCCGCGGTCGACGAGACCGACTCGGCGGCCGTGGCGGGTGATG
Source organism: Gammaproteobacteria bacterium (assembly GCA_026706385.1). Taxonomy (GTDB): domain Bacteria; phylum Pseudomonadota; class Gammaproteobacteria; order Pseudomonadales; family Azotimanducaceae; genus VXYL01. The sequence continues at coordinate 51,571 of JAPOYV010000046.1, read as the reverse complement.
AGATAGTCCGCGCCCGGGGGAAACCCCGGGATCAGCGAATCCATCGGTCCCAGGTTCGATTCCTGGTGGGCCCACCACTTTCAGGCGGTGCTCGGGCGTTGGGAGCCCTCAGCACAAGAGCGCGAGGGGCTCGCCCCTCGTAAGTAGGGAGCCGCTGAAGTGACGAGACAACATGCCTTTCAGGGTGGTATGGTTCGCGTCTCATTCTGGTAGGTGGGCGAGCGAGCATGGAACTCAATGTCGAACGGCAGGGGGGCACGCTGATTGCCAAGGCGGCGGGCCGCATCGACGGTGTGAATGCCAGCGACTTTGAACAGAGTTTGAGCGGTGCGATCGATGACAGCGATACGGCCGTCATCGTGGATCTGGCTGACCTCTCGTATATCAGCAGTGCCGGATTGCGTGCCGTCCTACTGACCGCCAAGGCCCTTTCGCGGCGCTCGGCCAAGTTCGCGCTCTGCTCACCGTCCAAGCCGATTCGCGAAGTCTTCGAGATCAGTGGTTTCGACAAGATCATCGACATACACGATAGCCGCGACGCCGCGCTGTCGTCCGTCGGCTAGTGCTCGTTGCGATCCCGCGGTGCTGATGTACCGCGACCACCTTTACAATTGAGTCAAGTCCCAACGTTGCGCGGACGTCCACGTCCGCATCCCCGCTGTCCATCTACAACGGTAGGGTGACCACCATCTCCGTGTGGCTACCCGGTTCGGAGTCCACCCGGATCTCCCCGCCGTGTTGGCGGACGATATCGTTGGACAGGGCTAGCCCCAAGCCCGTGCCTTGATCGGTCGGCTTGGTGGTGAAGAACGGGTTGAATATCTTGTCGATCACGTCGCGCGGGATGCCCGTGCCGTTGTCCCTTATGGCGATCTCCACCCGCGTCTCCAAGCGTTTGGTCGCGATCCGCAGCGTGGGGTTGTAGTCGGAGTCGGTGTCCTCGGCGCGGCGCCGCGCATCGGTTGCGTGGCAGGCGTTGCCGACCATGTTCAGGAACACCCGACCGAGGTCCTGGGGGATGACCTCCACTTCGCCGACCGCCGGGTCGAGATCCTCTTCGATTTCAAGCTGGAAATCGGGATCCGTGGCGCGGGCGCTGTGAAAGGCCAGGCGGGCGTGCTCTTCGAGTAGCCCGTTGATGTCGGTCGGCTGCTTTTCGCCGCTGTCGCTGCCCATCTTCAGCATGTCGCGCACGATGCGGTCTGCGCGCTCGCCGTGGTGGCGAATGCGCGTCATGTTCTCGGTGAGGTCGTCGCAGATTTCGCGCACCAGAGCTTGCTGCTCGGCGTCCAAGGGCTCGGCGTTGTCCGCAAGTTCCTCGTTGAGTTCCGCGACCAGCTCCTGGGATGCCTCCGAGAAATTCTTGACGAAGTTCAAGGGATTCTTGATCTCATGGGCGACGCCCGCGGTGAGTTCGCCGAGCGCGGCGAGCTTCTCGCGCACCACGATCTGGTCCTGCGCGCGATGCAGTTGCTCAAGGGTGGACTCGAGCTCGCCGTTCTTGTCGCGCAGTTCGTTCGCGAGCTTCTCCACCAGGTTCAGCCGCTGCACCTCCAATGCATGCCGGCGGAACACCTCGAGGGCTGCGGCCATGTCCGCGACCTCGTCGTGGCCGCCGATGTCCACTTCGCCCTCGAGGTCGCCGCGGGCCATGGCGCGCATCCGTTCCGAGAGCCGCGCGAGGCGACGCAGCAGCACGCGGCCGACGAACAGCCACGCGATCATGATGGCGCCGACGATGCTCACGGCGTTGAGACCGATGAGCAGGCTGCGCCCGGTGACGATGGCGTCGTTGGCGGCACCGGTGGCGAGGCCCGCGCGTTGCCCGGCCCCACTGACAAGGTTCTGTGCTTGCGTCACGAGTTCGCTGACGAGGCGGCGGTTGTCCGCCAGCAATTCGGCTTGGGCATCGGCCAGGGTCAGCTCCTGGATCCGCAATACGATGCCGCCATCCGGGTCCAGGCCCAGTTGACGCAACCGGTCCAACGAAGGCGCGAGATCGTCGCGCAAGGGCGCGGCGCCGAGGGCATCGAGGCTGCGCGCAATGCGCTCCGATGTCGCCTGAAAGCGATCCCGCAAGGGATCGAGGCGGGCCCTGTCGGCGAGGTCGAAGGCGCTCGCGAGCAGCTGAATAGCCATCGTCGCGTCGGCATAGAGGTCGGCCAGTTGCCGATAGCGGTCGACCTCGGCCTCCGAAAGACGGTCTTCGCGCGCCGCCGGCGGTGCACCGAGATTCCGGTAGCCGGTCATGGTGTAGAACAACTGGTCGTCGATCGCCGGGACGAGCGTCCGAACGAGACCGTCCTGCAGGGCGGCGACCTCCGTGAGAATCGTCGTCCCGCGTTCGGCCAGAGCCAGCCGTTCCGCCACCGACGACTCGATCGCCGCGATGTTGTCTATCAGCGCCGTCCCCGTGGCGCGGATGTCGGCATGGTCGCCGCCGCCCATGCTGAGGGCGTTCAACTGGGCCGCGAACTGTCGGCGCTCGTCGGCGATGTTCGCGGACAGTCCCGTGAGTTCCTCCGCGCTGGCCGTCGCGACCAGCCGGGGCGCTGCCGCGACCAGGGCACCGGCGCGTTGGGCGACGCCGAAGGCCGCCTCCATGTTCGGCAGGACTTCGTTGACGCGGTCCTGCGCATCACCGACGCGGCTGAACGAGTACCAGGCCACCAGGCTTGCGATCATGGTCGAGGCGACGGCGCCGAAGATGCCCGTGTAGAGCTGGCTCGATATGCGGAACCGGCCTTCGGAGATGCGGCGGACCAGGCCGGCCATCATCGCTGTGCCAAGGAGGTGATCGGCCGATAGCCACCGCTTGAGTCGATCATGGTCAGGAAAACCCGGTCCGAGCCCTGGTTGTCGTCGTTGCCGTAGCGGAGTTCGAAGCCGTCGATGTCGACGCTGTCGTGCTGCCGCATCGCGCGCAGGAAGCAGTCACGATCCACGTCGCGTCCGCAGAACTCCAAGGCCGCGATGGCCAGCCGGCCGGCCAGGTAGCCTTCGAGCGACACGAAGCCGGGCGTGCTGTCCGGGTCCAGCGCCGCGAGTGCGCGGCCGTAGGTGGCCACGACGGGTGGTTCCTCCCCGCGGGGAAACGGCACCACCTGGGTCACGAAAACGCCTGCGCCCGCCGCACCGAGTTCGCGCGCGAGCGCGTTGCTGCCGACAAACGAGATCGTGATGAACACCGGGCGGAAGCCGATCTCCCGCGACCAGGCGATGAGCGCGGCCACCGGCTCGTAGGCGCCGACCAGGATCACCGCCTCCGGCTCGCCGGCGCGCACGTCGAGCAGGGCGGTCTTGACGGCGGTGGTGTTGCGCGGATAGACGCCCACGGACACCGGCGCCATGTCGCGTTTGGCGAGAGCCTGCCGGGCACCGGCATGGCCGGCTCGGCCGAACGAGTCGTCCTGGTACATGACGGCGATGCGCTCGATGCCGAGATCGGCAATGAGGTGGGCGACCATGGCTTCGGTCTCGTCGTCGTAGGATGCCCGCAGGTTGATGACATGCGTGCCCCGGCCAGCGGCATCGCGCAAGAACGCGGCGCCGGTGAAAGGTGCCACGTAAGGCACGCCGGCCTCGGTGGCGACGGGGACTGCGGCAACCGACGTCGGCGTGCCGACGGCACCAATGAGCGCGAAGACACCCTCGTCCTGGATCAAGCGGCGGGTATTGGCGATCGCCGCTTCCGGCTCGTAGGCGTCGTCGAGCGTCACGAGTTCGAGGCGGCGACCGTGGACGCCGCCGCGTTCGTTCTGCTCGCGGAAGGCGGCCTGGAGCCCTAAGCGCATGTTCTGGCCGAGCTCTTCGGCGGGGCCGGAAAATGCGGCGGATTGCCCGAACAGGACGGCGGCATCGGAGACCCCCGCGTTGGCGCCGGCGGAAACGGCCGCGAGCAGGCCGATGCCAGCCAGCCAAACGCGTGCCGCTTTCATTCGCTGCGGTGTTTGACCATTTTCAGGTGGTTCCGGCCGTCCGCGCGACGGTATTGCAGGTCGTCCATGTACTGCTTGACTAGGTAAACGCCCAGTCCGCCGATCGGGCGATCGCCGACCCCCGAGTCGAGGTCGGGATCCGGCGTTTCCGTCAACGGGTCGAAGGCGCGCCCGTTGTCGATGATCTCCATGGTGAGGGCGTCGGGCTCGGAGTCCACGATGACCTCGATGGCATGTTCGTCGCCGTCGTCCTCGAACCCGTAGTTGACGATGTTGACGCAGATCTCCTCAAGCGTGAGTTCGACCTGGAAGGCCATATCCGCTGGCCAGCTCTGAGCCTCGCCGAATGCAGTGACCCGCTCCTGAAGGCCCGTTAGTTGGTCGAGGCTGGCCTCGACGGAAACGGTCAATCTCATCGCTTTGCAGTCCTTCCCTAGATTCGCATCAGCGTGACGCAAGTGATGTCGTCGGACTGCGGGGCCCCCGCGGCGAAGGCATGCACCGCCTCGAAGGCCGCATCGTTCGCAGTCCGTGCGTCCGTCGGAGGAGCTTCCGCATAGACGTTTTGCAGTCGTTCGAGCTCGAACTCCACGTTGTCGGGATCCATCGCTTCGGTGACTCCGTCGGTGTACAGCACCACGATGTCGCCTGGATCCAGGTGGGCTTCCGCCTGGCCGTACGGCAAGCCGGGCGCTACGCCGAGCGCGATGCCCCCGGTCGGTTCCAGGACGGTGGAACTCCCGTCCGGATGGACGATCAGCGGCGGGTTGTGCCCGCCGTTGGCGTAGGTGAGCGTGCCGGTGTTCGGGTCGTAGACGCCGTAGAAGACGGTCACGAACATCGCCGAGTCGTTGTCGGCCTCGAGCAGGTCGTTGACCTCCGCAAGCGCCGCGCCAGGTTCCCCGTGGCCAATCGCCGCGCCCTTGAGCAAGGTACGGCTCGACATCATGAACAGGGCCGCTGGCACGCCCTTGCCCGAGACGTCGGCGATGGCGAGACCGACCTTGCCACCTTCGAGATTGATAATGTCGAAGAAGTCGCCGCCGACCTGGCGGGCGGCCTCCATGTTGCCGAATACCTCGAACGTGGGCTGCCTGGGGAACTGGCGGGGCAGAATCGACTGCTGCATGTCGCGGGCGACATCGAGTTCGTTCTGCACGGCGACGAGTCGATCCCGGGTCCGCAAGGCTTCGCGCAACGCCGCCAAATGCTGGCGAGTCTTGTCGATCGTGATGCGCAGATCCTCGAAATCGATGGGCTTGGTCACGAAATCGAATGCACCGCGATTCATCGCCGTGCGGATGTTCTTCATGTCGCCGTAGGCTGACACTATCACCGAGCGGATGTTCGGATCGACGCTCGGGATCTGCTCCAACAGCGTCAAGCCGTCCATGCGCGGCATGTTGATGTCGGAAAGGACCATGTCGATGTCACGGTCGCTTGCGAGCATCTCCAGCGCTTCGACGCCGTCGTGTGCGAAGGCCAATTCGAAGCGACCGGCCCGGACATCGCGCCGAAGCCGTTGCCGCATCAGGTGCTCGAGGTCGGGCTCGTCGTCCACGACGAGAATCTTGCAGGTGGCTTCCGTTTCGCTTGGCGGTGCCGGTTCGCTCACATTCGCTCCGTGCCGTTCGCTCGGCACCCGGGCGCCAAGCAACTACGCGCCGTTTGGTACTTCGCGTTCCCTATGAGAGTCCCGAAAACTCGACTCCGTTGTCAACAGCCCGCGCTAGCGGCTTAAGCGGCGGTCAACTAGCGGCGGTTCTCGGTCCACTCGTCGAGAAAACTGCGCAGATGGTCGCTGCGGCTCGGATGGCGCAGCTTGCGCAGCGCCTTGGCCTCGATCTGGCGGATCCGCTCGCGCGTGACGTCGAACTGTTTGCCGACTTCCTCGAGGGTGTGGTCCGTGTTCATGTCGATGCCGAAACGCATGCGCAGGACCTTGGCCTCGCGGGTCGTCAGTCCGCCGAGCACGTTGCGCGTGGCTTCCTTCAGCCCTTGACCGGTGGCGAGTTCGGCGGGCGAACCGATGGTCGCATCCTCGATGAAGTCACCGAGATGGGAATCCTCGTCGTCGCCGATCGGCGTCTCCATCGAGATGGGCTCGTTGGCGATCTTGAGCACGCGACGGACCTTTTCTTCGGGCATCTCCATGCGCTCGCCGAGTTCCTCGGGCGTCGGCTCGCGACCCTTCTCCTGGAGCATCTGCCGAGAGATGCGGATGAGCTTGTTGATGGTCTCGATCATGTGCACGGGGATGCGGATCGTGCGCGCCTGATCGGCGATCGAGCGCGTGATCGCTTGCCGGATCCACCAGGTCGCGTAGGTGGAGAACTTGTACCCGCGCCGATACTCGAACTTGTCGACGGCCTTCATCAAGCCGATGTTGCCTTCCTGGATCAGGTCGAGGAACTGCAGGCCGCGGTTGGTGTATTTCTTGGCGATGGAGATCACCAGGCGCAGGTTGGCCTCGACCATGTCCTTCTTGGCGCGGCGGGCTTTCGCCTCGCCGAGCGACATGCGGCGGTTGATGTCCTTGATCTGCTTGACGCCGAGGCCGGTGCGTTCGGTCACGGCCTGGATCTTCTTCTGCGCGCGCAGGACGTCCTCGCGTACGCGGGCAAGCCTCCGGCTGTAGTCGTGGCGCGCGGCGATGCGTTCGTCCACCCACTCGATGGAGGTTTCGTGGCCGTGGTACTCGGCCACGAAGTCCCTGCGCGGCATGCCGGCCTGGTCCACGCAGGTGCTGAGCATCGCCCGCTCCTCGCGGCGGATGCGCCGCAGCGCCGCGCGGGGCATGTCGACGATGTGGTCGTAATGCTTGGGCACGAGCTTGAAGAACGAGAACACGTCGGCCATGTTCAGAACGGCGGGGGCAGCGCCCGGCTCGGTGCGCCCATGCTTGGTGATGGCGCGGTTGGCCTTTGTGAACGCCTTGCGCAATTCGGTGAAGCGCATGTCCGCGACCACCGGGTCGGGCCCCTTGCGCTCCGGTGTCTCGTCCTTGTCGTCCGTGGTGGCCGTGAGGTCGACCTGTGCGGCCGGCGGCACGTGCTCGGCCGGATCGAGGTAGCCGACGAGAAGGTCGGCGAGCTTGTCCTCTTCGACCGACTCGGCGTAGCGGTCGAGGATGTACTTCACCGTTCCCGGGAAGTAGGCGACGGCGTTCAGGACATCGCGAATGCCCTCTTCGATGCGCTTGGCGATGGCGATCTCGCCTTCGCGGGTCAAGAGCTCGACCGTGCCCATCTCGCGCATGTACATCCGCACCGGGTCGGTGGTGCGCCCGGTTTCGGTTTCCACCTCCACCAGGGCCGCGGCGGCTTCTTCCGCCGCCACCTCGTCGGCGGTGTTCTCGCCGGTGTTCAGCAGTTCGTCCGCGTCGGGAGCTGCCTCGGCCGATTCGTAGACCTTGATCCCCATGTCCTCGATCATGCGGATGATGTCTTCGATCTGGTCGGGGTCGCTGATGTCGGCCGGCAGGTGGTCGTTCACCTCCGCGTAGGTCAGGTAGCCCTGCTCCTTGCCCTTGCCGATCAGATCCTTGAGTCGCGATTTCTGCTGTTTGGTTTCTGTGGCCATGTCACCTCGTATTGGACGGTTGAGGGCGCTGAGCGTGGCTTGGACGGGGGGTGCGCTTGGCGTGCGCTGCATTCGATGCAGCGTGGATTATAGCCCGTCCGGACAGGGTAGATCGCTCGCGGCCGCCGAGAAGCCCCTACATGGGGGCGTTTCGCCGATCATCAACCCCGGTTGTTTGCTGGCGTTTGGCGTCGAGATAGCGCCGCATGGCATCGTCTGTGCCCACTTGGCGGTAGGCATCGAGCAACAGCTGGCGATTCCGCTCGTGCAGATAGCGCCGTGCGCAATCGCGGCAGTCGCTCTCCGACGCCGTCCCGGGCAGGACGTCCTCGCCCGCGCAAAGTGCGACGAGCTGTGGGTGCACGGGGTCGCCCACGAACCGCCCGAGAAGCGTCGAGGTGTCGGCTTCCGGCTGCTCCGCAAGGAAGCCCAGGACCTCGCGCAGCGTACCCTCGGCGGCGAGCAGGAGTTGCTGCCTTTCCGTGTCGTCAAGTCCGGCGAGTGCCTGTGGCCGCCTCACTAGGAGGCGGAGCAGCGTGGTTGCCAGCTTGGACTCGGTGCCGGAGGGCGCTGCGGTGGCACTGGCGCGGCGCGCGCCGTCACCGGCGACCCGTTGCTCGAGGTGGGCGAGGTCGCTGCGGGTCAGCCGCGCCAACTCGCGCAGCAGCACCGCGCGGAGCTCCCCGTCCGGTAGTTGGCCGATCAAGGGCAGCGCCAGTTCCCCGAGCGTGGCGCGATCGTCGACGTTGGCGAGATCGAGGCCGGTCTGCAGGCGTTCCAGGAAGTAGCGCCCCACGGAAGCCGCTTCGGCGACAAGCGCGTTGAAGGCGTCCGCACCCTGCTTGCGCACCAAGGTATCGGGGTCTTCACCGTCCGGAAGAAATACGAAGTCCAGTCGCCGGCCAGCGGACAGGGTGGGAAACGCAGCGTTTACGGCTTTCCAGGCCGCTTCGCGCCCGGCATCGTCGCCGTCGAAGCAGCACACGATGCGGTCGACGACCTTGTAGAGCCTCGCGAAGTGAGCTTCGCCTATGGCGGTGCCGAGGGTGGCCACCGCGTTGTGGATGCCGTGTTGGGCGAGGGCGACGACATCCATGTAGCCCTCGACGACGACCACGGTGTCGAGTCGGTTGCGCGCCCGCCGCGCCTCGAACAGCCCGTACACCTCCTGGCCTTTGTGGAAGACGTCGGTCTCCGGCGAGTTCAGGTACTTGGGCTGACCCTCGGTGTCCGCGCCGAAGATCCGGCCGCCGAAGCCGATGACGCGTCCGCGGGTGTCGCGAATGGGGAACACGATCCGTTGCCGGAACCGATCGTAGGTACGCCCGGAGTCGCCCTTGGCAAGCAGCCCGGCCGCGAGTAAGCGCTCGTCGCCGAAGGACGCCAACGCCGTCTTCAGCCCCTGCCATCCCGGCGGCGCGAAACCGATGCCGAAGTCCCGCGCGACCTCGCCCGACAGGCCGCGTTCCTTGAGATACGCCACGGCGGACGGAGCCTCGTCGTGGTGTCTCAGCCAGGCCTTGAACTGGTTGCTGGCGGCGTCCAGCACATCGTAGATGCCCGGGTCCACCCGCCGCACGTCGCCGCCTTCACGTGGGACCTCGACCCCCAACATGTCCGCCAACGACTCCACGGCTTCGGGGAAGGTCAAGGCGTCAACGTCCATCAGGAAGCCGATGGTCGTGCCGTGCGCGCCACAGCCGAAGCAGTGGTAGTGGCCGTCCGGGTAGACGTGAAAGGAGGGGGTCTTCTCGTCGTGGAAGGGGCACAGGCCCATGTGGTTGGCGCCAGCCTTCTTGAGCTGCACGCGGCTGCCCACGACCTCGACGATGTCGACCCGCTCGATCAGGCTGTTGACGAACGACTGCGGGATCCGGCCGGGCATCGCACAAGCATAGTCCTTGTACCCGCCGGTGTCGCTCCGTTCGGCGCCCTTAGGCCTGCAAGGCGGCGCGAACCAGGCGGCTCGCTTCGCCCATGTCCGCCCGCCCGGCGAGCGTGCCCTTGAGGGCGCCCATGACACGCCCCATGTCGCGCATACCGGTTGCGCCGACGGCGGTGATGGTGTCGGCCACCGCGGCTTCGAGTTCCTCGGGCGACAGGGCCTGCGGCATGAACTCGTCGATGACCTCGATCTCGAACCGTTCGATCGCGGCGAGGTCTTCGCGGTTGGCCGCGGTGAACTGCTCGAGCGAGTCCCGGCGCTGCTTGCGCATCTTGGTGAGCACGGCGAGCACGTCGGCGTCGGCGAGGCTCGCGCGACCGTCGATCTCGGCCTGCTTGAGTTCGGCATTGACGAGGCGCAGGGCCTTGACACGCTCGCGCTGGCGAGCGCGCATAGCCGCCTTGGTGGCGGCGGTGATCGCGGACTGGATTTCGGACGTGGCGGTCATGGTTGCCTTGTCGAACCGCCCGAATGAGCGCAGATGGTGGCTAGAAGGCCTTCTCGAAGCGTCGCGCCTCGCGTTGCAGCTTCTTCAAGTGGCGCTTCACCGCAGCGGCGGCCTTGCGTTTGCGGACCGCCGTTGGCTTCTCGTAGTAGACGCGCTTGCGGACCTCGGAAAGCACGCCGGCTTTCTCGCAGGACCGCTTGAAGCGTCGCAAGGCAACGTCGAAGGGCTCGTTTTCTCTGACTTTGACGAACGGCATGGGTTGTCCCGAAAGTGGGCGCGAAATACTACTCCGCGGCGGGGGTTTTGCCAACCGGAGCATGGTCGCGGCTTGCATCTGCTTGGTTGTGTCGTCGGAGCCGACAGCCGCTTGAGACCCGCAGCTCCTAACCGGAGAGCCGTCGCAAAAGGTCTTGGACGAGGTCGCTGACCTGCCGCCGCCTAAGCGCCCTCGCTTCGGCTTCTTCGGGGCCCTGGCCGAGCTCGAACGTGGCCACAGTGGCCGGGCCTTCCTTTTGGTGACCGGCCACTTCAGCATCGTCTGCGAACCGGTGACGGAGGATCTCTAGCACATCGCCAACAGTGTCGCCGTGGCGCGGGTGCCGCAGAGCGGTCTGGAAAGGTCTGGTGGCCTGGGCGAGGCCGCCCGGGGCGTGTTCGATGCAATAGACGAGGTCGTAGGCGTCCTTGGGTTCGGCGCGGTCTTCGAAGGCGAATGCCTTGAGGCAGGTGAAGGAGACGAGGTTGGCGTGCCTCACGGTCACCGCTGTGATCCCGCGGTCGTCGGGAAGCGTGGCACGGACTTCAGTCTCCGCGTAAAGGTCGTAAACGATGGACGAACGGGGGATATGAAGGGCCGAGATGCGACCGGCTACGGGTAGCCCCCGAACCTTCCCGCCGACGCCGCCAGGGTGGTCGGTAAGTAGTTCGAGAGTGATCGGAACGCGGCGGTCGGTAACGGTTTGCCAGCGCCACGACACCGGCTCACCCTCCCGGTTGGTCGCCCGCTCGAATCCGAGGTGCGCGAGGTTGTCTTCAAGCCGGCGGTACGCGTCGGTGCCGACGAGGATCTCGAGGTTGACTACAACGTCGATGTCGAGAGTACCCGCGTGTGCTTCGACCCGATCCGGCGGCGTCGCGCGAACGAGGTAGCGTGGCGTAAGGCCGCCGATGAGGTAGATCGCCTCTTTCCAGGGACCAAGACCGCGCAGCAGCGAAACCAACGTGCGCTCGCATTCAGCCGTGACGAGTTCTGTGTAACCGACGCGGGTGGCGGGTTTCATGTCCTCAGAATCCGATGCATTCCTGGCGCAGATGTTCAGCGAGGTCAGCGGCACGACGTCGCGTGTCGCGGAGTAGATCCAGATAGACCTCTATGGGACTGGCAAGCCACTGCCCGTCAACACGCTGTCGGAACAGTGTGGAGCCAACAGGGGCGACGAGGATCGTTAGGTTCGCGCCGTCGTCGACACGGCGCGCGCCGAGTTCACGCATGGCCGGAATTCTGCTTGGCCGGAGGGGCACGGTGCAGTACACGCGGGAAAGAGAGGAAAGAAACGGCGCATAGCGCTGCGCGGCCACCTCGTGAGTCAGCGCATGTTCGAGGCCGTGCTGATCCAGGACGGTCCCGAGACGCCTCGCGAGCTCGTCTACGCCGACAAACGGAACGTAATAGTGTCGAGCCGTCGGTGCGCGAAGGCTCGGCAGGTGGGCGACCCATGCGTCCAGGAGTGCGCGGGGATCCGCGAGACGCCGCTTCTTGCGAGGACCGCGGCCAGTGGTCGCGACCCAGGCGTGGCGCTCGAGTTCGACGAGTACGACCGATGCCGTGGGCACCGAAACCGCAGAGCGCTCGGCGAGTTCGGTGGCGCCGAATGGGTGCTGCGGGTCGAGGAGCAAGGCGAGGACGGCACGGGCACGGTGACCGGAGAAGAGCGAGCGTTCACGGCTAGACAGCGCCTTAGGCGGCGGCTTGTCGATGTGGACGTAGATGCCGCGGTGACACAGGAAGAGACTGCCACCGGTGTCGTAGTACCCGACTTGGTTGTCTCGCAGCAGTGCCTTGGCACCGACGGACACGGACTCGGCCACAACAACCGGATGGACGTCGTCGTCGAGCCCGTCCCGGGCTGCGGCGAGGCGCCAAAGGAGTTCACGCGCATCGCGCGGGTACACGTGCCTCTTTGCCTCGAGCCGGAGCGTGCAACGGGTTTCGCAGGGAAGGCTGAGGTGAGCGGTTGCGGGGTCGTCTGTCCTTAGGCTGGCCTGCGCACCCGGCAACGCTTCGAGAGCCTGGATAAAGTTGGCGAAGGGGTCATTTTCGGCAGGTGGATCGCGCTCCATTTTCAAGGTATTCGATGATATTATGAATCCAGAGAATATGCCATTTTGCCTAAATTATCCAGATGAGTGTTTTTCTCTGTGCGTTGAAAGAGGTTGTTCTTTGAGGGTTGGGACGAGAGACGCGCCCTGGGACGGTTGATACTGGTCGTGACGCCGACGCCGGCTGGCCACGAGGGCGACTTCGGAAGCGAGTATCACTCCCCGGCGGAGTCCTGCCGTTCCGCACGGCGCTTCTTCATGTCCCGCTGGACGGCGTAGTACTCATCGGCGCTCAGTTCGCCGTCGGCGTTCGCGTCACCCGTTTCGAAGGCATCCACGAACCGTTCGCGCAGCCGCTCCGGAATCTCGTTCATGCTGACCCCGCCGCTCATGTCGCGGTCGGTGTAGCCCACCCATTGCACGGCCTCGGTGTGCTCATGGTCGTGCACCGGTGCATCGGAGCGCTCATCGACCCAACTGAACATGAAGTCGCCGTAGAGCATTTCCTCGTGGGACTGCAAACCCCAGACCACGGTCCTGGTCGGATCCGGATTGCCGGGGTTGCGGCTGGAGTTGTCGTAGACCGTGCGGTGGATCAGGCGGGTGCCGGCGGCGATCTTCCGCGGCTCCACGAAGTCGTAGCCGCGCTGCCAGTTGAAGTCGTAGTTCGGCACGGAAAGAATCGTCTCGCGACTCCCGTCCGGGTGCACCAACTCGAAGGTCGAACTCCGACCCCGGTAGTGGGAATGCGGCAGGACCGAGAACAGGATCGCGTCCCGCTCGAACTCGAAGTACGCGGACTCCTCGTGGGCCGGAGCGTTCGGTGGTATGCGAATCGTCGGGCTCAGGACGACGCTGTGGCGCAGGAAGTTCGCAGGCGGCTTGTCGTGGAAATACAGGCCGATTTCGGTCTCGTCGGTGACTGGTTTGCCATAGGGCGTGTAGTGCATCTGGACCATGAACCCGGTGCCCTTCGGCAGGTACACGCCTGTCCCGTCCGGCATCACGTGCGGCTGGATGCCCGGGGCGTACCCCCCGAGGTAGTTGCGCATCAGCGCTTCGCCGGAATACCTGGCCTCCGCGCCGACGTCGGTAGTCCCCACCAGGACGTGGTGGACGACTTCCACGGAGCCCGGCTTCACGCTCATGGCGCGCACCCAGACGTCTCGGTCCAGGGGATTGGCGACCACGGGGAACTGGTAGTCGACGATGCCGGTTGCCGGCACGTCGAAGGCGGGCACGCGTACGATCAGGTCGGGTTCGCCCAAGGGCCACGCCGGCGCTTCGGTCGGCGCTTCGGCGAGCGGATCGGGTCCGTCGCCGCGTGGCGCGCCGGCCTCGATCCAATGCACCAGTGCCTGGCGTTCGTCGATAGTGAGACTGCGGTCGTCCTGCCACTGCCCGATGTGCGGATCCGCGTGCCACGGGGGCATGCGCTTGGTGCGTATGACCTCGCGGATCATCGGCGCGAAGCCTCGGACCATGTTGTAGTCGGTCATGGCCCAGGGCGCGATGCCGCCGGTCTGATGGCAGGCGACGCAGTTCTCCTGGAGCATGGGTGCGATGGTCTCGCTGTACGAGATGCTAGTGTGGTCGGCGTTCGCGCCAGGCAGGTTGATCAGGCAGCCCATGGCGTCCCGCGAGGCGACGGTGACGGCGGTGCCGTCGAGCAAGGCATCCAGGGCGTCGCTTAAGTAGTGCTCGGATGCGGCCTTCTTCTGGCGCTCGTAGCTCAAGCGGTCGTTGACTGGCCCGCGATAGGCGACCTGCCAGGTCCTGGGGTCGATGACAAGCACTTCGGCCGTCCGGGTGAGCCCAAGGGACTCGGCAACGAGCTGGGTCTCATCGACGAGAATCCGGTAGGGGATGCCCCACTCCCGGGCCTCCTCCGCGATGGTCGTGCGACCGTCCTGGAGGTTGGCGTTGAGCATGAAGAACTCGACGCCCCTGGGTGCGTACGCGTCGCTCACCGTCCGGTAGTCGGCCAGGGCATTGCGCACGATGGGGCAGCCGTTGCCCTGCACGATCAGCACCACCGCCGGGGCGTCGGCGTAGTAGTAGAGCTCGTGCGCCGCCCCTTGGTGGTCGAGGAGCATGAAGTTGTCGACGCGCGTGCGATCCGATGCGTGCGCGGTGATCGCGACAAGCGCGGCGACGATGGCGGCAGCCCGCAAAGTAGGTCTCATGGGATTGAGTCGCTCAAGGTACTTCCTGGGGGCAGTGTAGCGGTTTACACGCTGCCCGGGCACGCCTATGATGCGCGCGCATATTCGCTGTTGCCCGCCGGTTGAGCGACACCCGAGCAAGACCGTGGCAAAAGGGGAAATGCAATGCTCAGGATCGCGCACGAAGCACTCACCTTCGACGATGTCCTCCTCGTGCCGGCCTACTCCAAAGTTCTGCCTTCCGAAGTCGACTTGGCGACGCGCCTGACGCGCGACATCGCCCTCAACATCCCCCTCGTATCGGCCGCCATGGACACCGTGACGGAGTCGCGCCTGGCGATCTCGGTGGCCCAGGAAGGCGGCATCGGCATCGTGCACAAGAACATGCCGCTGGAATCCCAGGCCCGCGAAGTGCGCGCCGTCAAGAAGTTCGAGACCGGCGTCATCCGCGACCCGATCGTCATCGCGCCCGAGGCGACGGTGCGCGAGCTGCTCGAACTGACCTCGGAACATCGCATCTCGGGCGTTCCGGTCGTACGCGGCAACGACCTGGTCGGCATCGTGACCGCGCGGGACATTCGCTTCGAGAGCCGGCTGGATGCGCCGGTCTCGACGGTGATGACGCCCAAGGAGCGCCTCGTCACGGCGGGCGAGGACGCGCCCCTGGCCGAAGTCACCGACCTGCTGCACCGGCACCGGATCGAGAAGGTGCTGCTCGTCAACGAACGCTTCGAACTCAAGGGCATGGTCACCGTCAAGGACATCGCCAAGTCCCAGGCCTATCCGAACGCCTGCAAGGACGAGCGCGGCCAATTGCGCACCGGGGCCAGTGTCGGCACCGGGGCAGACACGGACGACCGCGTGGCGGCGCTGGTGGAGGCCGGCGCGGACATCATCGTCGTCGACACCGCGCACGGCCATTCGCAACGCGTCCTGGACCGGATTAGCTGGATCAAGCAGAAATACCCGAGCGTGCCCGTGATGGGGGGCAACGTCGCCACGGGTGATGGCGCGCGGGCCCTGCTCGACGCCGGCGTGGACGCGGTCAAGGTCGGCATCGGGCCCGGCAGCATTTGCACCACGCGCGTGGTCACCGGCGTCGGCGTGCCGCAGGTGACGGCGGTCTCCGAGGCGGTCGCCCAAGCGGAGGAGGCGGATGTGCCGGTGGTCGCCGACGGCGGCGTACGCTACTCCGGCGACATCGCCAAGGCCATCAGCGCCGGCGCCTCGGCGGTCATGGTCGGATCGCTGTTCGCGGGTACGGAGGAGGCACCCGGCGAAACCGAGCTGTACCAGGGTCGCACCTACAAGGCCTACCGGGGCATGGGCTCGCTCGGCGCGATGTCGGAGCGCTACGGATCGAGCGACCGCTACTTTCAGGAACCCTTGAGCGACGGCGGCAAGTTCGTGCCGGAAGGCATCGAAGGACGAGTGCCGTATCGCGGGCCGCTCGGCCCGATCATCCACCAGTTGATGGGTGGTCTGCGCGCATCGATGGGCTACACCGGCTGCGTCGACGTGGCGCAAATGCGCACCGAATCCAAGTTCACCAAGGTGTCGGCGGCCGCGATGGCGGAAAACCACGTCCACGACGTGGCGATCACCAAGGAGCCCCCGAACTATCCGGTCGGCTGACCAACGTGGCTGAGACGATGGCTGTTGGCGACCGCATCCTGGTCGTCGACTTCGGCTCGCAGTACACCCAGCTCATCGCACGCCGCGTGCGCGAGCAAGGCGTCTACTGCGAGATCCATCCGTTCGACATCGGCGACGACGCGATCCGGGATTTCGCACCGAGCGGTGCGATCCTGTCCGGCGGCCCGGAAACTGTGACAGAGGGTTGGACGCCGCGGATTCCCGACGCCGTCTTCGACCTCGGCGTGCCGGTGCTCGGCATCTGCTACGGCATGCAGGCCATGGCCTCGCAACTCGGCGGTGCCGTGGCCGGATCGATGCAGCGCGAATTCGGCCATGCGAGCATCCGCGTGGCGGACCAGGGTCTTCTGGCTGGACTGGGCGACGCGCTCGACGTCTGGATGAGTCACGGCGACCGGGTCACGGCCCTGCCGCCAGGCTTCGTCGGCACCGCGGCGAGCGACAACGCCCCGATCGCCGCCATGGCCGATCCGGTTCGCCACCTGTACGGCCTCCAATTCCACCCGGAAGTGACCCACACGGCCCGCGGCGGGGAGATCATCCGCCGCTTCGTGCACGACGTCGCGGGTTGTCGGGGCGACTGGACCGCCGCGAACATCGCCCACCGCGCCGTCGCTGCGGTGCGCGAACGCGTGGGCACGGGACGCGTCATCCTGGGTCTCTCGGGCGGTGTCGACTCCAGTGTTGTCGCTGCGCTGCTGTCGCGTGCGATCGGCGATCAGTTGACGTGCGTCTTCGTGGACAACGGGCTGCTCCGCAAGGACGAGGTCGCAGAGGTGCAGGCGGCGTTCGGCCCGTCCAATGCGCTGCCGATCAACCTGGTCACCGTCGACGCTGCGGACGAGTTTCTTTCCGCGTTGGCCGGGGTTGCCGACCCGGAGGCGAAGCGCAAGGCCATCGGCAACACGTTCATCCGCGTATTCGAACGGGCCGCATCGGCGATTCCCGGCGTGGAGTGGCTGGCCCAGGGCACGATCTACCCGGACGTCATCGAGTCGGCCGCTTCCCGCTTCGGCAAGGCGCACGTCATCAAGTCGCACCACAACGTCGGCGGCCTGCCGGAGCGCATGCACCTCGAATTGATCGAGCCGTTGCGCGACCTCTTCAAGGACGAGGTGCGCGCCGTGGGCCTGGAACTCGGTCTGCCCGAACGCCTGGTGCATCGGCATCCGTTCCCGGGACCGGGTCTCGCCGTCCGCGTCCTGGGGGAGATCCGCCCCGAATACCTCGACGTGCTGCGCGAGGCGGACGCCATCTACATCGACGAGCTGCGCCGGACCGGCTGGTACGACCGGGTTGCCCAGGCGTTCGCCGTCTTCCTGCCAGTGAAGTCGGTCGGCGTGGTCGGCGACGCGCGGCGCTATGCCCACGTGATCGCCTTGCGCGCCGTTGTCACGACCGACTTCATGACCGCCGGATGGGCCGAACTGCCGCACGATCTCATCGCCCGCGTCAGCAACCGCATCGTCAACGAACTGCCGGGCGTGTCGCGCGTGGTCTACGACGTGACGAGCAAGCCGCCCGGAACCATCGAGTGGGAATGAGTCCGCAGGCACGCGACGACGAGCGTTGGATGCACGCGGCGCTGGCCTTGGCCGAAAAGGCGGCAGCCGGGGGCGAAGTCCCCGTGGGCGCGGTGGTGGTCCGCGACGGCTTGCTGCTGGGGGCGGGGCACAACCAGCCGATCGGCAGCAACGACCCCACCGCCCATGCCGAAATCGTCGCCCTACGGGCTGCCGCAAGTGCGGTCGGAAACTACCGGCTGCCCGGGGCAGACCTCTACGCCACCGTGGAACCGTGCCTGATGTGCGCGGGCGCTCTCGTTCACGCGCGGATCGCCCGCTTGGTCTTCGGGGCGCTGGAGCCGAAGGCCGGTGCCGTGGTGAGCAACGGTCGAGCGCTTTGCGCCGAGGGTCTGAACCACCGCGTGGCCGTGTCCGGCGGCGTTCTTGCCGAGGAGTCCGCGGCCTTGCTGCAGACCTTCTTCGCGGCTCGCCGATCGAATGGCTGATGGACCGATGACGACGCCTCCCGATGAGCCCTGGACTTGGCCCGAGGCACGCTGGCGGCCGATCGTGGAAAAGGTGCGCGCCGGGCGGTCGTTGAAGCCGGCCACGTGGCAGGACGGCGCCCGTTGCGCGGTCGCGCTGTCCTTCGACTCGGATCACGAGACCTTGACCCTGCGCGCCGGCGAGGCTTCCCCGGGCCGGCTCAGTCAGGGCGAGTACGGGGCCCGCGCCGGCGTGCCGCGGATTCTTCGGTTGCTCGACCGATACGCCGTACCGGCCACGTTCTTCGTGCCTGCGGTGACCGCGATGCTGTACCCGGACGAACAACGCGCGGTGGTCGGCGCCGGCCACGAGATCGGCATCCACTCCTGGATCCACGAGCGCAACGCCGAGCTGCCGCCCGAGGACGAGCGGGATCTGCAGATGCGCGCCGCCGACAAGCTCGAGGAGATCGTGGGCTCCCGCCCGGTGGGCATCCGGACGCCGTCGTGGGACTTCTCGGCGCACACCCTCGCCATCACGCGGGAGATGGGGCTCGCCTACGACTCGTCGCTGATGGCCGACGACGATCCCTACGAGCTCCTCGAGGACAATGAGCCGACCGGCGTGGTGGAACTGCCGGTGGAATGGATCCGCGACGACTATCCCTACTGGGCGATGGACCGATTCGGCGGGCTCCGACCCCATACCTCGCCGTCCGGCGTGCTCGAGGTGTTCCGGCGCGAGTTCGACGGCGCCTATGCCGAGGGCGGGCTGTCCCTGCTGACGATGCACCCGCACATCATCGGCCACCGGTCGCGCATCCAGGTCTTGGATGAACTCATCCGTCACATCCGTTCGCACGCCGGGGTTTGGTTCGCGACGCACGCCGACGTCGCACGCTACTGTTGGGCCGAGCGCGCGTAGAGCCCTCAGCCGGGGAGCGCGATGCCCCTCGCAGGAAAGGGTTACGGCTCGCAATGGCGTCTCTACCTATTGATTTTAAAAGAGTTATGTGCATGATTCCCGAAATCCAGCATAGATTACGCATGGTCGCCGCCGCGTTCTCGTGGGCGGTCGTCGTGGGCTGTCAGCCGGTCGAAGCCCCGGAGGAGGAGACGGAAATGGATGATGTGGGCGACTCTGTCATCGTCGCGACGAGCCTCGGCCAGATTCGCGGCGTGCGCGAAGCGGGCGTGCTGCACTTCCGCGGCGTGCGCTACGCAGAGCCGCCGGTGGGGGAACGGCGCTTCCTGGCACCGCTTGCTTCAGGACCATGGCAGGGAACGCTGGAAGCCACCCGGTTCCCGAATCGCTGCACCCAGCCCGACACGGCCTTGCCGGGCGCGCCGCCGGGCACACCGACGAGCGAGGACTGCCTCTTCCTGAACATCGTCACGCCGGCCGTGACGGGCGCCGGACGCCCGGTGCTGTTCTGGATTCATGGCGGTGGCTTCGTGAACGGTTCGGCCAACGAGTACAACGGCTCGATGCTCGCCGGCCAGGGCGACGTTGTCGTCGTCACCATCAACTACCGCCTGGGCCTCTTCGGTTTCCTCGGCCTCGGCTCGCTGGGCGAGCAGTTCGCGGGCTCGGCCTCGAACGGGATCCGCGACCAGGTGCTCGCCCTCGAATGGGTGCGCGACAACATCGCGGACTACGGCGGCGACCCCCGCAATATCACGATCTTCGGCGAGTCCGCGGGCGGCCATTCGGTACACGCCCTCCTGGCCACGCCAGCGGCCGACGGGCTCTACCACAAGGCCATTGCGCACAGCCCGGGCACCGCCGACCAGCCGCCGACGGATCTCCTGCCCGCGCTCTTGGCGCATCTTGGCGAGGGGCGGGAGCGCGTCGTCGAGACGCTCCACGCGATGACCGCCGATGAGCTATTCGCGGTACAGACCGCGTTGCCCGGCGTCACGGCCGGGGTCGATGGGACGGTTGTGACCCGTGCCACCGATGCCGCGATCGCCGAACGAGGCGCGCGCGGTGTGCCGCTGATAGCGGGCACGAATCGCGACGAAGGCACGTTCTTCACCGCCCTGTTCGCGGCGTTCGCGCCCGAGGGCGTGGCGGCCGAACAGATGATGGCCGCGATGAATCCGGGGCTAGCCGGGGCCGTCATGGCAGGCTCTGACCCGGCACCTTACCTCGCCGCCCTCAAGGCCCGCTATCCGGACGCGGATGCGAAGCAGATCCAGGAGCACATCTGGGGCGCGATGTTCCTCAAGGCGGCGATGGGGAGTGCCGCGCAGGCCACGGCGGCTGGGCCCGGCGGCTGGCTCTACCGCTTCGACCTGCCGACCACGGTGGACTTCCTCGGCCACGACGTCGGCGCAACCCACGGCGCCGAGATTCCCTTCACCTTCAACCGCTTCAACAGCGACGACCCCGGCGCGCTCGTGTTCCACGACCCCGAAGACCCCGTCGTGCGCGACCTGTCGCAGCGGTGGTCGGACACGATCATCGCCTTCGCCAGAACGGGCGAGCCCAACGGTGCGGGCTTGCCATACTGGCCGCGGTACGACGCCGAGAACAGGCGGACCCTGGTTCTCGACGCCAACCCGCGCCTCGAGGCGGATCTGAACCGGGAGGAGCGGAAGCTCTGGGAAAGCGTCTTGGGCGACCGATGACACGCGTTGCTCGGTGTGACGAGGTCCGCGACTGAACGGTTTCCTGCCTTGCGCGTTCCTTCAATGACTCGGCTTGCATTTCCGTGAGTTGGATCTGGACCCTGACCATGGATGCATCACGTCGCTATCGACGTCACGACGTGCCGGTCCGTCGCGGCTTGGCGGTGATCGCCCGTCCGTGTGTTGATGGCAGCCCATGAGCGATACGCACGCCGTCCTCTTCGACCTCGACGACACGCTCGTCGATTTCCAGTATTCGCGTCGACACGGTCTGCGCGCCGTCCAAGCGTTGCTCCCCGCGCTGGCGCGAGTACCGCTCGAAGAGCTGGAACTGGTCCACGACGAGCAACTCCACGCCAACTATCTGCGCACCCTCGGCGGAGGCCTGTCCGACAACGCGGCCCGCGTCGAGCGCATACGCGGCATCTGCCAGCGGCACGGCCTTCAGCCCAACGAAAAGACAGTTGCGCAAGCGGCCGCTGCCTACGCGCATGCACAGCAGTCGAACGCGCGCCTGGTGCCGGGCGTTCGCGAGTTGCTCGATGTCTTGCGCGGACGGGTGAAGATCGGGGTCGTCACCAACGGTCCGTCGGCGCGCCAGCGGGGCAAGCTCGAGCGCTTCGGCATCCGTCCCGACGACCTCGACGCCCTGGCGATTTCCGAAGAGGTGGGTGCCACCAAGCCGGATCCGGCGATCTTCGCGTTCGCCCTCACGCGGCTCGGCGTGGCACCGCCCCGCGCAACGATGATCGGGGATTCCTGGGAGAACGACGTCCTCGGCGCGCTCGGAAGCGGTATGGCCGCGGTGTGGCTCAACCGTTACCGCCTGGCTTGCCCGGATGTGGGACGCGCCGTCGAGATTCGTGGCTTCGAACCCCTCGGAGATGTGCTGGAAATCCTTGGGGTTCGCCCGCTGTAGCTCCACTGGGCGTTTTGCTACACACTCCATAGAACGTGCAGCGAATGAGCCGCCGTCGGCTCAAGGCGTATGGGGGACCCCGTCAACGACGTTGCTGGCAGCGTGAGCTGGGAGCTCGCGAGGAACGGTCCGCCGCCGGACTACGCGCACTTTCCCGAGGTCCGCGCCGGCATCAACCCGAGGCCGTTGCCGGCGCGGATCGGCCGCCGGCTTGAAATCACCGAAGAGCAGAAGACCAGCCTCTACCGGGAGGGCTTCCTGGTCATCAAGGCCGCGGTGCCGCTGGAATTGACCCGCGACGCGCGCGAGCGGGTTCACGCCTTGCGCGCGAGCGGCGGGACGACCGACTTCCAGCGGGGGTTCCAGTTCTTCGCGACCACGCCGCAGTGCCAGCAAGGATTCGTGAACATGTTCGAAGGCAGCCGGCTCGGCGAGTGCCTCCGGGAGCTCATCGGGCCGTTCTCGCCAATCATCGCCTGCGACGCCCACAACACGCCCGGTGCCGACGACGGCGGGTTCGTTGGCGGCGACCAGGGCGAGATGGGCCACATCGACGGCATGATGGCGCCGCCGCCGCAGTACTACCCGCAGAGCATCGACGACATCGTGGCGCTCGGCAAGGATCCGCGGGACCCCGAGGCGATGCACCGCTACATGAGCCACCTCGACCACACCGCCCACAACCCGATGGGAACGCCGTTCTACCTGGACCCGGAGCGAACGCTCACCCTCGGCAGTTTCACGGCGTTCGTCGGCATCGCCTTCAGTGACCAGACGCGGATGGGCTGCGGACAACTCGGCGTGCGACGCGGTTTCCATCACGACATGGAGCAGTTCTTCCGCATGCAGCGCGACGCCGGCGGCCCCATCGGCTACGAAGGCCCAGGCTGGCCGCGCGTGGACCCCGCATCCGTCGCACGCGGCACGCCCCGGATGGGCATGCCAGCGCCGTTGCTGCAGCCACCGCAGGCCCGCCACGGCGGCTTGGTCGATGTCGCGGGTTGGCGCGACGGTCGCGGCAAGCCGTACACGTGGATCGCTCCGGTGGTGCTCGAGGAAGGCGACGCGGTCGTGCTCCTCCATGGCTTGCCCCACGCGGGCACCGCCAACCACTCCCGGCACACCCGCTACTCGGCCTACTACCGCGTACGCCGCTTCCGCCCGACCAACCCCTACGAAGGCGATCCACGGTGGCTTCACGGCACCCGCGACCAGAACGACCGCCTGGCTGACGCCACGGCGGCAACGTTCGACTACGGGCGCTACAACCCGTATCAGATGACCATCGATCACCTCTGCGACATGTGGTCGCAATGGGATGGCATGAGGGAAACCGTCGAGCGGGAGAGGGCGAACCAAGGGGGCCGTTACCCCGTGCGCCTGGAGTTCCCGGCCAGCCCGACGTATGCCTCGGGGCGCCTGCCGCCGGTGGAGGTGCCGCAGGAAGCCTCGGCGTAGTTCCTCTTGTACGCCGACCCCAACAGCGGTGCCGTCGATGCCTGACCAGACGGGCATTGCCCGCCCCGCGTTGCTTGACGGCTACGCCTTCGACGAGCGGTACTTCGACGAGATGTTCGCGGCGCGCGAACGCCCGCGACCGTACTGCGAGGCGTTGCTCCGAGCACTGTCGGACCTTCCCCCGGTCGAACTCGGCAGCCTCCAGAGTCGGGTGAATCGGGCGTTGCTGCACGAGGGGATCACCTTCACCGTCTACGGCGGCGACGAGTCCATCGAACGCGTCTTCCCGGTCGACTGCCTACCGAGGCTGGTCCCGGCGAGTGAATGGGAGTTCATCGAGCGGGGCCTCGTTCAGCGCGTTCAGGCTCTGAACCTCTTCCTCGCGGACGTCTACGGCAGGGGATTGATCCTGCGCGACGGCGTGGTCCCGGAGGATCTCGTGCGCGGCTGCCCGAACTACAGGCCAGAAATGGAGGGCGTCGGAGTTCCCCTCGACGCCTACGTCTCGGTCTGCGGAAGCGACATCGTCCGCACCCACGACGGCTTCATGGTCCTCGAAGACAACATGCGGGTGCCTTCCGGCGTGTCGTACATGCTGGCCTGCCGCCAGGCCATACGCCGCGCCTGGCCGCGTGCGTTCCGCAGCTCCCGCGTACGTCCCGTCGAACAGTACCCGTCGGAACTCCTGCGTGCGCTGCAATCCTTGGCTCCGCAAGTCGAGTCGCCGACTGTGGCGCTGCTGACCCCTGGCATCTACAACTCGGCCTACTACGAGCACGCGTTCCTCGCTTCCGAGATGGACATCGAACTGGTGCGAGGCAGCGACCTGGTCGTTCGCGACGACCGCCTGCACATGCGCACCACGCACGGGCTGCGCCCCATCGACGTGCTGTACCGGCGTCTCGACGACGACTTCATCGACCCGCGCGCCTTCCGGGCCGACTCGGTGCTTGGCGTGCCGGGGCTCTTCGACGTGTACCGCAAAGGCAACCTGGCCATGGCCAATGCGCCCGGCACCGGGGTGGCGGATGACAAGTCCGTCTACGCTTTCGTGCCCCGCATCATCCGCTACTACCTCGGTGAGGATCCCATTCTCGCGAACGTGGAGACGCACCTGTGCCGGGAACCGGCCGGCCTCGCCTACACCCTCGAACACCTGGACGATTTGGTGGTCAAGGCGGTGGGCGAGTCGGGCGGCTACGACATGCTCGTTGGCCGCCACGCCAGTCGCGCGGAGCGCGACGCCTTCGCCGAGAAGATCCGCGCGCGGCCGGCGAACTACATCTCGCAGCCGACCCTGGACCTGTCGTGCGCGCCGTGTCTCATCGACGGCCGGCTCGAACCGCGCCACGTCGACCTCCGGCCGTTCGTGCTGCACGGGGCGGAGACCCGCGTCGTGCCCGGCGGGCTGTGCCGTGTCGCGCTGCGCAAGGGGAATCTCGTGGTCAACTCCAGCCAGGGCGGCGGCGCGAAAGACGCGTGGGTCGTCGAGGACGACGCGTGCTAGCGCGGGTCGCGGACAGCCTGTACTGGATGGCCCGTTACCTGGAACGAGCGGAGTTCACCGCGCGACTGGTCGGCCTGCAGATTCAGCGGCTGCCCGTTGGCACGGCGGTGGAAGTCGCCGCAGGATGGCGGCTGCTCTTCGCGGGCATCGGCAACGACCCGCCGGAGTCCGAGTCGCTCGGCAATATGGAGGACGACGACTTCCTGTTCGTGGACGGCTACACGCTGACCGACATTCTGACTTTCGAGGAAGGCAATCCGGCGGCGATCGCGAACTGCCTCGCGGCCGCCCGCGAGAACGCGCGGGAGGTGCGCAGCGCCATCGGTCCCGGAATCTGGTCGAGCCTCAACCGCGAGTACCTGGCGCTCGGCCAGACTCGGCTGGTCGAGATCTGGAAGCGCGAGCCCGAACTGCTGTACCGGGATGTCGCCGAGGGTATCCAGCGGTTCCACGGGATCTGCGACTCGTCGATGCGCCGCGGCACCGATTGGTCCTTCATGCAGCTCGGCCGATACGTCGAGCGTGCGCAGCTCGTGGTCTCCATGCTCGTGGCGCACTGCGGCGATGCGGCAGGTCGCGAGAACGGCGGCGAGTGGCCGGTGCTGCTGCGGGCCTGCAACGCGTTCGAGGCCTATGGGCGCGAATGCGGCACTGTTTTCGAGGAGAGCGCCGTCGTCGGCCTGCTCTTGTACGAAGGCGATCTGCCGTACTCGCTGCGCTTCTGCCTGGAGCGGCTGCGGGGAAATCTGGACGTGATCGGCCCTACGCCGTCCGACGGGCTTGGGAAGAGACCGCTCGCCATCCTGAACCGACTCGACGAACAGTTGCATGACTGCGGGTCCGGCGACCTCCGGCAGGTCGGTGAGCTGTTCCGCACATTCCACGACGCTATCGAAGGGAGCTACGCGTTTCGGGTTTCGGACGGTTGAGGCGGGTGATGGCGCGTGGCGAGGCGCGTTACGCAACCGAGCTACACCCATGTCTGATCCAATGCGCGAACTGCGCAACGAGCTTTGCTCTTCGTCGCCTGATAGCGTGTTTTGCTGTCGCGGGCTCCGTCGATCGGATGCCCGCCCAGATTCGGAGGCAACGCCATGAGTACAAGTCTCACCGTCAGGGACATAGATCCCGCCGACACGTCTTGGTTGCGGCGCGAAGCACGCCATGTCGGGGTGTCTATGGAAGAGTTCGTCCGCCGCCTGATCCACGAGAAACGCACTAAGACCGAGGATTGGCCCAAGCCCTCGGAAGCCTTCGCACGCCACTTCGGAGAGCGGCACGGTGTCGAACTTCCTACCTCGGCCCGTTTCGGCTACCGCCCACTTCCACTCGCCGAATAGGACGGCGAATGATGGAGGACAAGCGCCGCCACGGCGAGCCGCTCGACGATCACGTCCCTGATGCCTTCCTCGCGGGCGCGGCCGCTTCTCGCGGTTTGTCCATCGTGTCGCGGGACACCGGCGAGTTTCGCAACACCGGCGTGACGACCGTCGATCCCCTGGACAGCCGGTCCGCGCTGATCACCGTTCACGCCTGGGGTCGAAACAGTTGCCCAACCACCCGCGACCCCGCGGGTACGAGTTCTGTCGCGAGCGCACCTTTCTCCAGCGATCCGGATTGCGTGGTGGTCATGCGGGTGCGCGGGCCGCGATCAGCGCGCGGCCGCTGTGGCCCGCTCCCAGGCCCGGACCCGAGGAACCGCAGCGTCGAAAACCCGTTCGTAGTTGAGCCGTTCCACCTGCGCCCGAGTTGTCGGGTCGAGTTGGGCCCACAGCGGCCGGTAGACGGCGTGGGTCCTGGCGTAGGCATCCCAGTTCAACGGCGCTACCGAATCCGTGCCGAACAGAAAACGCGTAGGGTGCTTCTCGATCAGCGCGGCCCAAGCTGCGGTCGCCTCGTGGTCGCGTACGACGTAGCGGGCGACCTCGTCCCACGAGATGTCGAGCGCGACGTGATCGTAGGCGGCGTCGCTCAGCAATGCGTCGAGGAGCGCGAGGTGCTGTTCTGCCGGGCGCACGAACCGGCCGAGGCCGGTGTGCGCCCAGATCACCGAAGCACCCGGATGTGCCGCGAATAGCCGGAGCAGGTCGTCGTAGTGGACCGGTCGTTGCCCTTCGCGTACTCGGTCGATGTCGCAGTGGATGATCGCGACGAGCCCGATCTCGGCCACCGCTTCGAGGATGCGGCCGAGAGCGGGATTGCGGAGGCTCGCCGTGTGTCCGGCGACCTTCGAGGACACGAACTCCTTGTGCACGCTGAACTCGCCGATTCCCGAGAACACGCCGGGGAACGCAAGCAGCACCCGGCGGATGTGTTCGGCGGCGAACATGTCCGTCGGGTTGAAGCCCGTGATCATCGGATCGACGCGGGCTTTCAGGGGATCGCTCAGCGACAGGTACTCCATGGCGATTGCGGCGTCGACGAACGAGTAGTAGTAGAGCGCCGCGTCGGACAGCAGGTAGTAGTCGGGCGCCCGTTCGCCGGAGACGAAGTAGTCCCACTTCTGCTGCAGGGGAATGCCGAACATGGCGACGCGACCCACCCGGTCGCCCACCATCTCGAAGTACTGGCGGGCGGTGATGCCCCGTTGCACGTAGTTCGTGAGGTGGAAGTGGGCGTCGTTGAAGATGGGGGCGTCGCTCGGTCGACTGCTCGTGTGGGATGCGCCGTTTGCGGCGAACTGCGCAAGGCAGGCGAAAAGGAGCAACGCAATTGGCAGGTGTCCTGCCGCGCAAGTCCTGCCGACGGCTGTGGCCATCACCTGAAGCGGCCCGGTGGAGGGCGGTAACTGCAAAACACCCTTCATGTGACTGTCACTTAGGGACGGGAGGAGTTCCCCTGCCGGATCTGGGTCGGTCGGCACCTTGCCGCACCGCGTCGATGAAGCCGCCAACACCCTTAGGCGAGACGTTAACTGCCCGTTTGCCATACTCGACGCCGACGAAATCGGAGCCGAGTCCAAACATCGGCCCGTTGCTCATGCGTTGGCGATGGACCGCCGCGACCATCTCCGCGGCGGCACCGAGGTGCCATGCGATCAACACCGCGTCGTCCCGGACCGCGCGCACCAGCGACGCTGTGCTGTTGGCAATGACATCCGTAATGGCGGATCGGCTTTTCCGTCCCGCGGGCGATGGGTGGTTGGTTGTGCGCGCTGTTCCGCTCGGCATGGCTGTGATTGTGCACAACTCGCGATGATCGATGTCAAGTGTTAGAACGCAATCAGCGTCGTCGCCTGGGCAAGTCGCCCTGTTCGTCGGGTGTCCTCGATGGGCTCTGGCGCGAACTCGGATGCGCGCCACGCCACGTTTTTGATGCCGGGCTCAGCCTTAGGAGGGTATGTCAAGTTGCTGATTAAAAATAGCTTTTTGTACGTTTACGTGTATCCACTGCCTCGTTTCTTTACTTGAGGGCGAGAACCTCGCGCGACTTTCGACAGACTTTGGGGCATACGTTTCAGTTGCGGTCATTAGTGCGCGCAACTATGCTTCGGAGCCGGCGGTGTGGACTGACGTAGTAGACGCATGAACGGTCGCCAGTTCATCGCGAGGGTCCGCCGGTGGGCGAAAGCGCGGGATCTTGACGTGCGTTTCGTCGCGTCGGAGGGACCGGGGTCGCACGGGACTCTTTATGCGGGCGGGCGCAAAACAACCTAAAGGACCGGAAGAAGGAGATTGGCAAGGGACTGCAGGCCAAGATGCTCGCCGACTTGGGGATAGAGAAAGGCGACTTCTACGGCGAAAGAGGCGCGGTAAGCGGGAGGGAGAGACTAGCCGATGACTGATACATACAACTACCCTGCCGAAATCGAGCGAGACGAGGACGGGCGTTACGTCGTTGTGTTTCCGGATTTCGGTTGGGGAGCCACAGACGGGGCAACCCGGGACGAAGCATTGGCTGAAGCCCGGGACCTGCTTCGGGAGTTGATCGCGGTCACGATGCGCGAGGGCCGCGACCTGCCGGAACCGTCTCGCGCTGCTGGGCGCCGGAGGTTAGTGGTCCCGCCCGTGCCCATTGCGCTAAAGGCGGCGCTTTACGAGGCGTTTCGGCACACTGGCATGTCGCAACGTCGCCTTGCCAAGAACCTAGGGGTCGCGGAGAGCGAGGTGCGGCGCATGCTCAATCCGGACCATGCCACGCGGGCGGGCACCATGGACGGCGCGCTACGCCAGTTGGGCAAGCGTGTCACCGTGACGGTCGGCGAGGCCGCGTGACCGACAACGACCGCCGTCGGCGCCGCCGAGTCTTCACAGCGTTCTTCTTCACTGTCGCACCGCCCTGCGGGCGTTCAGCGACACCGACTCACCGTCTTCCGGTTCCGGTTCCACGTCCTCGATGGTCCAACTGTCATCGTCGTTCCGTTCGGCCACGAAGGTGACCTGTATTCCGTTGATGGTCGAGTCGCGGATGTTGTGCCTATTGCCCGCACAACTCAGCAAGCCGCCACCGACCAGGCACCCGGTTCCGTTCGTCCTGGCTTCGAAGACGAGCGGGGTGTCGTATAGGCTGCACTCGTTGCCGGCGTCGATCGTGTCGCCGTCGCGGCAGTATTCGTCGGAGGACGTTGTGTCAGGCGGCAATGTGGTGCCGCTTCCGATGGCGGACCACAGGCTGTCGGGGCCGGTAGCCGAAAAGCACTCTCGCGTGTCACGGAAGCGGTAGCGTGCTTCGTAGGTCGTGTCCGGCTCCAACTGGGTAAGGACCGCGGTTATCGTGTCGCGCAATTCCTCGTTCCGCGGATTGGCGAGTGCGAAGCAAGCCTGGATGGGCCAAATGTCCATGCCTTCAATGCGGCCTTGGAAATCGAACGACACCTGCTCCAAGGGAGCGAACGTCCAATCCCAACTGACGTTCAATCCGGTAGCGGTCTCGTCATGGAACCGGGGTGCCGGTAGCATGAGCGTGGTCCCCGGCGTTTCGTCAGTGGGCTTGCCAGAGGCCAGCACCCTGTAGGCCCCGGTTCCGTGGCCCTTGACCGCCACGTAGTAGATGCCCCCGGCCAAAGGCATGTTGATGTTGAAGTTGGCGGTGCCGTTGTCGCTGAAGGCCAACTCGGTGCCGTCAGGACGGTAAAGGGTGGCATAGGTGTCAACGCCGCCCGATGCGCGCACCGTCACGTCAGCAGCCTCTCCCGTCACGTCCAGCCGGAAGGTGTCGGTGTCGTCGGTGTCGGGGTGGATGCGCCCGGACGTGGCCAGAAGGACTTGGGGACTGACGCCAGCCAAGTCTTCTTCCGTGTGCAGCTTGAGCAGGGTAGATGCCTCGAAAGCAGCCCCGTGGTCCAAGGCATCCGCGAGACGGACGTTGACGGCATAGGGGCCGGGCTCGCCGCTCACCAGCACGTAGTACGCGCCGGGGGCCAAGTCTTCCGAGACCACTGAGAAATTGTCTCCCGGCCCTGCGTCCTCATCCGCCACCAATCGAGCTGCCAGTGTAGTCCAGCAGTTCTCCGCTCGTGTCCGTCTGGCCAGTGGTACGCGCCTCTATGGCCACCACACCGGGCAAGTCCACGCGGAACGCGTCCACGTCGCGCGAACTGTCGATCTGGCCGGGAAGCGTGCCGCCAATGGGAAGTAGAGTGGCCGAAACCGGCTCGTCGCCGTGATCGTCTTGAGCCAGCGTGCCTATCGTGGCCAAGATGGGCATGAGTGCAACGATGATTCGGAAGCCCATTGCGTGGTTCCTGCGGATGACCGAAAAGGCTCAGCATAGCAGCACCTTGATTGTCTAACGGCTGAAACCATGGCACGTCTGTGCCCGCAGAACTGTGCCGTGACGAGAACCGCTCTCAGGGCCGCATGCTCATACACGACCCGTCGATCAGGGACGCGTGGGCTCCGGTAGGCGAGTTGACGCTCTGGCGTCTCGCGAGAGCTTGCGCGGGGCGGATCACGGGCATGGCGGAGGCGAACGCGTTCCCGGGCGAACTTGACCGTTTGCTTCTCCGTCCCGCAGTCGACGTGCCTCGCATCACCCGCCGCCAGAGGGAGAAGCCGCGTTCGCCATGGCACAGAACAGGCAAGCACCATCGGAGAGAAACACCTCGGGGGCTCCCAAAGGGGTCAAAGGCAGAGGATCTACCCTGACCTTGCTGACTGATTAGTCAGTTTGTCGTGCGTGCGCGACAGGCGGCGCTAGAGCTAACTCCCACGAAAGAAGCCGCCAACGGGGTGGGACACTGTGCAGCACAGATTATAATGTCCATATAATCAATAGGTTACGTATGTGCTAGGCGCTCGCCTGAGGTGCGGCGGTTCCGGCCCTACGTCGTGGACACACAAGCACCTAGATCACGATCTCGATCTCCGCCGTAACGCTGCCATCACCGCCGGACTCGAGCGTCACTGTCTGCAGCGCCGCCGCTGCATCCGACCGGGCGAGTCCCCGGGTGCCGCCCAGTTCCTCAAAGTAGATCTGGCTGGTCAGCAGTTCCCGGTCGCCGGCCCAGACCTTGTAGTGAATGTGCTGTGCCGGACGTGCCGCATAGCGGCCGGGGACGTACGTGCGGAACTGGAACCGCGCGGCGGCGTCGGCGGTGGCCTCGCCCCAGTAGAGGAACCTTTCCATGAGGCTGTCCTGGCCGCTGTCGCGCGGGTGCTTGTAACGGCCGTTGGGATCGGCCTGCCAGATGTCGACAAGGACGCCGGGACGGGGGCTGCCGTCGGGTGCCAGGACGAGTCCCCGCAGGTGCAGCACGTCGGCCTCGGGTTCGCCGACGATCAAGTCGCTTGCGCCGATGCGGGGTCCGCGCGGATAGAACGGTCCGGTGAAGTCGCTCGGCGTTTTGGGACGCTCTTCGGCGGCGGCCCCCGGCACGCTGGCCAGGACGCCGGCGGAGACGACGGATTGGAGTACCTTGCGTCGGTTCATGGGTGACTCCTCTCGGCTGACCTCTTTCGATCATACGCCGATGGGAGGTGTTCCCGTCGTGACTTGGCGAGGCGGTCCCTCCTCGGCGAAACAAGGGTAGTTTGCGGCTCGGTGACCTCGGCGACGTCCCGGGAGAACTCGCGTCTCGTATAATGCGCGCCCTCATGACCCCCGTCGTCGAGATACTCACCGGCCCGCCCGCGTTCTCGGCGGCCCGGCTCGGCGCAAAGCACGCGGAAGTCTCTGCGATCGCCCCGGGAATCGACGGCGTTTTCGCCGAGTTCGTGCACTTCCTGTTGTTGGCCGGCGCGTTGGACGAGCCCGACCAGCGCATTGTGAATGCCCTTTTGGCGTATGGACCCCGACGCGAACTGCCGAACCGCGTCGGCGAGCCGTTTTGCACGGTGATCCCGCGCCCGGGCACCATTTCGCCGTGGTCGAGCAAGGCGACGGACATCTTCGCTCGCTGCGGCCTGGCGGCGGTGGTTCGCGTCGAGCGCGGCGTGCGTTGGTACGTGTCCGGGACGTGTCCGCCGACTTTGCGCCCCGCGGTTGCCGCCGAACTCCATGACCGCATGACCGAGGCGGTGCTCTTCGACGAGGACTTCAGCGTGCTGGCGGCGGAAGCCACGCCCCGTCCGTTGCGGGTCGTCAGCTTGGGCCGCGACGCCCCAAGAGCCCTTGCAGAGGCGAACGTGCGCCTCGGCCTCGCGCTGTCCGAGGACGAGATCGACTACCTCGCCTTGGCTTATCGCGACCTTGGCCGCGATCCCACGGACGTCGAGTTGATGATGTTCGCGCAGGCCAACTCCGAGCATTGCCGGCACAAGATCTTCAATGCCGACTGGACGATCGGCGTCGAGGCGCAGTCGAAGTCCTTGTTCGGCATGATCCGCAACACCTATCAGCGGACCAACGGCG
Organism: Gammaproteobacteria bacterium; assembly: GCA_026706385.1. Classification (GTDB taxonomy): domain Bacteria; phylum Pseudomonadota; class Gammaproteobacteria; order Pseudomonadales; family Azotimanducaceae; genus VXYL01. The sequence continues at coordinate 19,219 of JAPOYV010000046.1, read as the reverse complement.
AGGGCATCCTGTCCGCCTACGCGGACAATGCCGCCGTCGTCCAGGGTCACACGGCGTCCCGCCTGACGCCGAATCAGGACCGGGTCTACCGGCGCCGTCGAGGTGCCTTGCACGTCCTGATGAAGGTGGAGACGCACAATCACCCGACGGCCATCGCGCCGTATCCCGGGGCGGCGACCGGCTCGGGCGGCGAGATTCGCGACGAGGGAGCAGTCGGGCGCGGTTCGAAGCCGAAGGCGGGCCTGGTCGGATTCACCACCAGCCACCTCAACCTCGGTGAGCGGCCGGAACCCTGGGCAACCGGGGTGGGGAAGCCGGACAGGATCGCGTGGGCCGCCGACATCATGCTGCAAGCGCCGATCGGCGCCGCGGCCTTCAACAACGAGTTCGGCCGCCCCTGCCTCACGGGCTACTTCAGGACGTTCGAGGCAAAGGGTTCGGTACTGGGAGAGACGTGGGGCTATCACAAGCCCGTGATGATCGCCGGCGGCGTCGGCAGCATCGTCGCCGAGCATGTGGATGCATCGCCCGTGCCTCCCGGTGCGCGGCTGGTGGTTCTCGGCGGCCCGGCCATGCTGATTGGCTTGGGCGGCGGGGCGGCGTCGAGCATGGCCTCGGGTGCCAGCGACTCCGAATTGGACTTCGCGTCGGTGCAGCGCGACAACGCGGAGATGCAGCGCCGCTGCCAGGAGGTGATCGACCGCTGCTGCGCCTTGGAGACCGACAATCCGATCCGCCTCGTCCACGACGTCGGGGCCGGTGGCTTGTCCAATGCGCTGCCGGAGTTGGTCAACGACGCCGGGGTCGGCGGGCGCTTCGACATCCGCGCAGTGCCGAGCGCCGATCCCGGCATGTCGCCAATGGAGATCTGGTGCAACGAAGCCCAGGAGCGCTATGTCCTGGCTGTCGCCCGCGAGCGGATGGCCGTTTTCGAGGCGATCTGTACTCGCGAACGGTGTCCGTACGCGGTCGTCGGCGAGGCGACGGCGGAGCCGCGGCTCCTGGTTGCCGATTCGCAGCGGCATGAAACCCCGGTGGACATGCCGCTGTCGACGCTTTTCGGCAAGCCGCCAAGAATGCACCGGCATTTCAGTCCGACCGAGCGCCCTTCGGCGCCGTTCGAGTACGGCGAGATCGATCTCGCGGAGGCAATCGATCGCGTACTGCGCCTGCCGGCCGTGGCCAGCAAGAAGTTCCTGGTCACCATCGGCGACCGGAGCATCACGGGACTCGTGGCGCGCGACCAGATGGTCGGCCCGTACCAAGTGCCCGTTGCCGACGTGGCGGTCACGCTGGCGGACTACGACGGCTATGCCGGCGAGGCGATGGCCATGGGCGAGCGGTCGCCCGTTGCGGTGACCAATCCTGCGGCGGCGGCCCGGCTGGCCGTCGCCGAAGCGCTGACCAACCTCGCAGCGGCCCCTGTCGTCAGCCTCGCGCGGACGGTCTTGTCGGCGAACTGGATGGCGGCCGCCGGGCACCCGGGCGAGGATCAGGCGTTGTACGAGGCTGTACGCGCGGTGGGCGAGGAGCTTTGTCCGGCGCTCGGCATCGCCATTCCGGTGGGCAAGGACAGTCTTTCCATGCGAACCGATTGGGACGGCAACACGGTGGTCTCCCCGGTGACTCTCAACGTCAGCGCATTCGCGCCGGTGGCCGATGTGCGACGAACGCTCGATCCGTTCATGCGGCCCACCACTCAAGGGCTTTACCTCGCGGAACCTGCGTTTGCCCGCCGTCGTCTAGGGGCGAGCGCGCTGGCCCAGTGTTTCGGCGCCCTTGGCGATGAGCCGCCGGACGTGGACGACGCCAAAGGGCTCAAGGCCCTGCTCGAGTTCGCGTCCCGCTTGCACGAGCACGGCTGGCCGACGTGCTACCACGACCGCTCGGACGGCGGGCTGCTGGTGGCGCTATTGGAGATGGCGATCGCGACCCGCTCGGGCCTCGATATCGTGGCGGAGGAGGACGCGTTGGCCGGCCTCTTCGCGGAGGAGGTCGGCTTCGTCGTGGGGCTCGCGGATGAACATGCCGAAGCGGCCGCCGCGTTGGCGGCGCGGTTGGGCGTTCGCTGCACACGTGTGGCGACCCCTCGTCGCGACGGCCGCATCGTCGTCGCGAACGCGAGGGGCGAACTCCTCGAATCGACACGCGGGGATCTCGAACGAACCTGGGCGACGACCAGCTACGCGATGCAGCGGCGGCGGGACGACCCGGCTTGCGCTGACGCGGAATTCGCTGCGATCGAAGAACGGGACGGGGGTTTGACGTTCGCAGCATCCTACGATCCGGCGGACGACATCGCGGCCCCGTACATCGCAACGGGCATACGACCACGCATCGCCATCCTTCGCGAGCAAGGCGTCAACGGCCAGGTGGAGATGGCCGCGGCTTTCGACGGCGCCGGTTTCGAGGCCGTTGACGTGCACATGTCGGACCTGTTCGCCGCCCCGGACGAGCTTGGCGGCTTCCAGGCCTTGGCGGCGTGCGGCGGCTTCTCCTACGGGGACGTGCTCGGCGGCGGCGGCGGCTGGGCGAAGTCGATCCTGTTCGCGCCGCGCCTTCGCGACGCCTTCGCGACGTTCCTTTCCCGCGACACGTTGACCCTCGGCGTCTGCAACGGTTGCCAGATGATCGCTGAACTGAAGGGCCTGGTGCCGGGCGCAGAGTGCTGGCCGCGGTTCGTCGGCAACCGCTCGGAGCGGTTCGAGGCGCGCACCGTGCAGACGCGGATCAACGACGTGAGTTCCCCCTGGCTCGTGGGGATGGCGGGCACGATGTTGCCCGTGCCCGTCGCCCACGGCGAAGGTCGTGCGGAGTTCGACGAGGATACGCATCTCGCGCAACTGACGGCGCGTGGTTCGGTCGCCCTGCAGTACGTCGATGCGGCCGGCGAGCCCACGGAGTCCTATCCCAAGAACCCCAACGGGTCCGTGCGCGGCCTGGCCGGCGTGCTGGCCGCGGACGGGCGCGTGCTGATCCTGATGCCCCACCCGGAGCGCGTCTTCCGCGCCGTGCAGAACTCGTGGGTCGACGCGTCGTGGGGCGAGGACGGCCCGTGGCTGCGCTTGTTCCGGAACGCTCGCGTGGCGCTGGGGTGATCGGCGCGCTAACGGCGCTGGATGACGATGTCTTCCACCCGCACCGGAAAGTCGCCGCTCACACGGTCTGAGAAGTAATGCCGCAGCGTATTGGTGACGACCGGGAACGCGAGGTCGTCCCAGGGGATGTCCCGCTCGTCGAACAGCCGGACGTCGGTGGTCTCTTCGCCCGGCGAAAACCCGTCGTCCGTGAGTCGGGCACGATAGAACAGATAGACCTGCGAGATGTGCGGCAGGTTGAACACGGTGTACAGCCCGAGCGGGTCGACGTTCGCGCACGCTTCCTCGCGCGTCTCCCGCAAGGCGCCCGCGAGGGTGGTCTCGCCGAGTTCCAGGAAACCCGCCGGCAAGGTCCACAGACCCTTGCGCGGTTCGATGCCCCGCAGGCAGAGGAGCACGGCGCCGTCGTAAACGGGCAGGCAACCGGTCACGATCTTCGGATTGACGTAGTGGACCGTCTCGCAGCGCTGGCAGACGAACCGCTCGCGGTTGTCGCCCGGCGGGACTCTTCGCACGATGGGGCCGCCGCAGGCGCTGCAGAAGTTCATGGGGCGATTATATCGGGCGACCCCTGGGTCGCCCGCGGCGACCCCTGGCTCACCCGCGGCGACCCTTGTGGTCGCCCGCGGTTAAGGGAAACAATGGGCTTGGCAGGGGATTGGGAGACGCCATGATCTACTCGCTTGACGGCCACGCGATCGAAACGGAGGGCGATGTCTTCATCGCACCAACCGCCGTGGTGATCGGCGCGGTGCGCCTGAAGCACGAGTCGTCGGTGTGGTGGGGCGCGGTGCTCCGCGGCGACTACGACACCATCACCATCGGCCGGCGCACGAACGTCCAGGACAATAGCGTCATCCACATGGACGAGGACTTCCCCGTGACGCTCGGCGACCAGGTCACGATCGGGCACAAGGCCGTCCTGCACGGCTGCACGATCGGCAACAACAGCCTGGTGGGCATCAACGCGGTGGTCATGAACGACGCCGTCATCGGCGACAACTGCCTGATCGGCTCCAATGCGCTAATCACCGAAGGCAAGGAGATCCCGGAGCGCAGCCTGGTGCTGGGTTCGCCGGGGAAGGTCGTGCGCGAGATCAGCGACGACGAGGTCGCGGAAATCACGGATTTCTCGGATCGCTACGTGCGCAACTTCAGGCGCTACCAGGCGGGGCTGGTGGCATCCGGCGCGCCATGACCGCTATCGGCACCCCGTTATCGGCGGCCCCCACCCGCGTGCTGCTGCTCGGTTCGGGCGAACTCGGCAAGGAGGTCGTGATCGAGCTGCAGCGCCTCGGTGTCGAGACCATCGCCGCGGACCGCTACGCCAACGCGCCGGCGATGCAGGTCGCGCACCGTACCCACGTGCTGAACATGCTCGACGGGGCGGCCTTGCGGGATCTCATCGAAACCGAAAATCCCGATCTCGTGGTCCCCGAGATCGAGGCCATCGCGACGGATGCGCTCGTCGACCTCGAGGCCGGCGGTCGCCGCATCATTCCGACGGCGCGGGCGGCGCAGTTGACGATGAACCGGGAGGGTATCCGCCGCTTGGCCGCCGAACAGCTCGGGGTGGCCACCTCGCCGTATCGGTTCGCGGCGAACGAAGCCGAGTACCTAGCGGCCGTCGAGGCCATCGGCACGCCGTGCGTCGTGAAACCGGTGATGAGTTCGTCGGGCAAGGGGCAGTCCACGGTCAGTGCGGCAGCCGACGCGCACACGGCTTGGGAGTACGCGCGGGCCGGCGCTCGCGGTGGCGCCGACAAGGTCATCGTCGAAGGCTTCATCGACTTCGATTACGAGATCACCCTGCTCACCGTCCAGCACGTCGGTGGGGTGAGCTTCTGCGCGCCGATCGGGCACCGGCAGGAGGGTGGCGACTACCAGGAGTCCTGGCAGCCGCAGCCGATGTCGTCGGCGGCACTCGCGGAGTGCGAGCGGATCGCGGGTCTGGTCACTGGCGAACTCGGCGGCCAGGGCCTCTTCGGCGTCGAGTTCTTCATCAAGGACGATGCCGTCTGGTTCAGCGAAGTGAGCCCCAGGCCGCACGACACCGGCATGGTCACCATGATCAGCCAGGATCTGTCCGAGTTCGCGCTGCACGTGCGCGCCATTCTCGGTCTGCCGATCCCGGCGATTCGCCAGGTCGGTCCGTCAGCATCCGCCGTGATCCTGGCCCACGGCGACTCGGATCGCGTCGCCTACGGCAACCTCGCGGCGGCTCTCGGCGAACCGGATACGCAAATCCGCCTCTTCGGCAAGCCGGAGGTCCATGGAGAACGGCGCATGGGCGTGGCGCTCGCGCGCCGCGACAGCATCACCGCCGCGCGCGAAGCCGCCGCTACGGTGGCGGCCGCGGTAGACGTACAGGTGTGACGCTCCGGAGTAGGCGCCGAGCGGTGCCGGCCACGTTACCACTTGGTGTATTGTTCCCCTCGGGGGCGCCCCGAAAACCTTCCAAGGAGTATTGCAGTATGGAAGATGACGAGTCGTTGGCGAGCGTGCCTACGCTCAACTCCATCCTCGACAGCATGGCATTCACCCGTGACTTGGGTGTACTGGTAGAAGCCGTGGATCGCGGCGAGTGCACGTCGAAGGTGCCCTTCAAACCCGAGCTGGAGCGACTCGGGGGCATCGTCGCCGGGCATATCTACATGACCGCCGCCGACGTCGCCTTCTGGCTGGCCATCGCGACGCGGCTCGGTGCAGACCACAGCGCGGTGACCACTTATCTGACGACGTCCTTTCTTCAGTCAGCCCGACAGGAGCCGGTTTGGTGCACGGCGAGAATATTGAGGCTCGGGCGGCGTCAAGCCTACGGGGTCGCCGAGTGCCACAACGCAAGTGGCACCCTGTTCACTCCACACCGTGACATACGTCCTCTGAGCCGACAAAGAGGTCAGCGTACAGTCGAACAGGCCAGACTTCCCGCAGTCGTCACTGGGTAAGAAATCCAAGCCATGGCTCGAATTCTCACGATCGGTTTCACCAAGAAGAGCGCCAATCGCTTCTTCAATCTGCTGCGGAAGTCAGGCGCGCGAAGGATCGTGGACGTGAGAGTGAACAACACGTCCCAGCTTGCTGCGTTCGCGAAGCGCGACGACCTGGCCTGGTTTCTGCGCGAGCTGTGCGACATGGACTACGTGTATTTGCCGGAGCTGGCGCCGACCAATGAGTTGATGCGGGCCTATCGAACCGGGGGCATAGATTGGCCGGAGTATGAAACCAGGTTTCTCAACCTCATGCGGGAGCGCGAGATCGAAGCCAAGGTCCCAAGGGACGTGATCGAGGACGGGTGTCTATTGTGCAGCGAAGACCAGCCGCACCACTGTCACCGAAGGTTGGTGGCCGAGTATCTCGCAGCGAGTTCGGGAGACCTTGAGGTAGAGCATCTAGGTCTCACGGCCTAGCAACGTGGTGTCGCCGGCTGTGAAGGATTGGGGCGGGAATGAAGGGGGATTCCGCACGCAGACGACAGCAGCGGCCATGCTGTGGTCCTAAACCGCTAGCAAGGTGCCGGCCGTTCGGCTATATTCCCCGCCGTTCACCCACGGCGGCGAGTTCCTTTGAACCCCGAGTCGAACAGTCTCCGCTTCGCACCGGGCAGCCCAGCGCTGATCGCCCGCCGCCTTTTGCTGCTACTGCCGGCTTAGCCGGCACTACCTCATCCACAGGGCAAAGTCAGCCCACCGTCCAAGTCCAAACCTAGCCTAAGGACGTTTCGTGATGACCACGCAGCACGCAGAACCGTTACGTGGCAGCCGCAAGGGTGCCATGCCGTTCCAGAAATACCGCCCGTTCTCGCCGGTGCGGCTGCCGGACCGCCAGTGGCCGGACCGGGTTCTCACCACGCCGCCGCGCTGGTGCAGCGTCGATCTGCGCGACGGCAACCAGGCGTTGATCGATCCGATGAACGTGGACGAGAAGCTCCGCCTCTACGAGTTGCTGCTCGAAGTCGGCTTCGTGGAGATCGAGGTGGGATTCCCCGCGGCGTCGCAGCCGGACTTCGACTTCATCCGTCACATCATCGACCACGACATGGTGCCGGACGAGGTCACGGTGCAGGTTCTCTGCCAAGCCCGGTCGGAACTGATCGCGCGCACCGTCGAGGCACTCGACGGCGCACCGAACGCCATCTTCCATCTGTACAACTCCACGTCGGAGCTGCAGCGGCGCGTCGTCTTCAACATGGACCGGGCGGGCATCGTCGACTTGGCGGTGCAGGGCACGGCGTTGGTCAAGGAAGGCGTCGCCGATCTCGGCGACACGAACGTGCAGTTCGAGTACTCGCCGGAGAGCTTCACCGGCACCGAGCTCGACTTCGCCGTGGACATCTGCTCGGCGGTCGCCGACGAGTGGGGCGCGACCGCGCAGGCGCCGATCATCGTCAACCTGCCATCCACCGTCGAGATGGCCACGCCCAACGTCTATGCCGACCAGATCGAGTGGTTCGCGCGCCACTTCCCCGACCGCGACCGCATCGTGATCAGCCTGCACACCCACAACGACCGCGGCACCGGCGTTGCGGCCACCGAACAGGCTTTGATGGCGGGCGCGGAACGCGTCGAGGGCACCCTCTTCGGCAATGGCGAACGCACCGGCAACTGTGACCTCGTCACAGTCGCCATGAATCTCTTCTCGCAAGGCGTCGACCCGGAACTGGACTTCCGCGACATGCCGCGGATTCGCGAGACGGTCGAAGGCATCAACAAGCTGCCCGTCCACGAGCGCCACCCGTACGCGGGAGACCTCGTGTTCACCGCCTTCTCCGGTTCCCACCAGGACGCGATCAAGAAGGGCGTCGCCCGGGTGGGGGATGACCATTGGGAAGTCCCGTACCTACCCATCGATCCCGCGGACGTGGGTTCGTCCTACCAGGAGGTCGTGCGTGTCAACAGCCAATCCGGCAAGGGCGGGGTGGGCTTCGTGCTCGAACAGCGCTTCGGCATCTCGCTGCCCCGCGAGATGCTTGTCGAGTTCTCCAAGGTGGTGCAAAGCCTCACCGAGGAACTCGACCGCGAAGTGCGCGCGGACGAGATCATGGGGGCGCTGGTCAAGGAGTACGTGGTCGATGCGGAGCCGTACCGACTGATCGAGTACGACCTGACCCATGCGGACAATGACGCCCAGCGTTGCGTTGCGCGCGTCGCCGTACCGGATGGCGAAGTTCGTGTCGAAGGGGTGGGCACGGGGCCCATCGAGGCGTTCGTCAACGCTATGGCGACGACGCTGAACGAACCGCTCAACATCGTCCACTACCACGAGCAGGCGATCGGCACGGGCAACGATGCGCGCGCGATCTGCGTCGTGGGTTTGAGCGAGGCGGGCGCTAACAGCTTCGGCATCGGCCTGAGTCGGAACACCGTGACCGCGGCCTTGACGGCGATCGTATCGGCGGTCAACCGGCGCTGGCGAGCCAAGTAACGGGCCGTTTTACGGCAAGCCGATGAGTGCTGCGGACGCCGTCGTACTCCTCCACTTCGGCTTCATCGTCTTCGTCGCGGCCGGGGGTCTCCTGGTGCTCTGGTTTCCGCGCGTCGCATGGGTGCACATCCCGGCGACCGTCTGGGGCGCCGCCGTTCAGTTCGGGGACTGGGTGTGCCCGTTGACGTATCTCGAAAACGCGCTCCGCGGCGACGCAAGCGGCAGTCGCTTCATCGAGACGACCTTGATGCCGCTGATCTACCCGGACCTGCTGCAGGACGGCCTGTTGACGCCGGCCGTCCGGGTTGCGTTGGGTGTCGCGTTGCTCGTGCTGAATGCCGTGATCTACACGATCGCCGTTCTTCGCTGGCGAGCGCGTCGTCGCTAATCGCTCAGTCGCGTTGGATCCGGCGCGTGGGCAGACCTTGGCTGACCCGGATCTCCATCGTGTGCGCGGTTGCCGGTTGCGTGGCGAGGAACACGGCGGCGTCGGCGATATCCTCGGCCTGGATGATCGACGCCGGATCCTCGTCCGGGAAGCCCTCGCTGCGCATCCGCGACACGGTGGCGTCCGGGAGGATGACGTGGGAGCGGATTCCGCGACGCAGGTACTCGGCGACGAGGGTCTTGGTGAACCCCATCACGCCGTGCTTGGATGCCGCGTAGGCGGATCGATTCGGCGGCCCGACCACCCCAGCACCGGACGAGATGTTGATGATGCAGCCGGAACCTTGGTCGAGCATGGCCGGCAAGGCGTACTTGGTGCACAGGAACAGGCCGCGCAGGTTCACGTTCATCACCATGTCCCAGTCCTCGACGGGCAGCTCGTGGACCGGCAGGCGCGCCACGGCGCCGGCGTTGTTCACGAGGATGTCGATGCGGCCGAACTGATCGCGCGTGCCGTCCATCAGGGCGCGGATGTCGGTCTCCGACGCGACGTCGCAGTGCACGGCCGCGCCGCCGGTTTCCGCGGCGACGGCGTTCAGTTCGTCCATGCTCCGGGCGGCGCAGACGACCTTGGCCCCGTGCTTGGCATAGGCGATGGCGATCGCGCGGCCGATGCCCCGCCCAGCACCGGTGACCACGGCCACCTTGTCTTCGAGTTGCACGTCGTGAAGTCCCTTAAGGCGAAAATCCGCGCGAGTCTGTCGAAAAGGGGGGCTGGTGGTCAATGTCGACGTCGAACCGCCCGGTCGACCCAGATGCGTTGCGCCGCCGCGTTGTAGCGGGCGTGGAACGGCCTTGAGAGCGACTCGCAGAAATCCCGCATGCGTGCCTTGGCGTCCTGCAACGAGTCGGCGACCAGGTAGCACGGCTGCAACTCGGTGATCGGATAGGGTTCTCGTGCAGCGGACTCGGGGTCCCACGGCTTGAGGGACTCGTCGGGCAGATCACCCGCGCACGCCCGCTCGAGCTCGCCGACGCTCGAAAGCACCCCGGCGCCGTAGGCCTTCAATCGTCCGCCCTCCCGCAACAGGCCGAACTCCACCGAGTACCAGTAGCATCGCCCGAGGCGTTCGATGTCCTCGTCGCTGGCGCCTAGGCTCGCGAGGCCGATTTCCTGCGACAGCTCCGCGAAGGCGTGATCGGCGAACATCGGCGCGTGGCCGAGCAGTTCGTGGCAGACGTCCGGTTCCGGCGTGTAGAAAGGCACGGTGTGGTGGCGCACGTACTGGGTCGCGAAGAACACCCGGAACGCCAACGCATTGAGGAAGTCGCGAGGTCGCAGCAACCCGGGTGCGGGACGCAGCACGAAGCCCGTGCGCGCTTCGAGGAATGCGCTGACGTCACGCCCCTCGGGGACCGCGTCGGGGCCGAATCCGCAATGCGCCTCCAGGGCGCGAAAGGCGGCTTGGTAGGCGCCGCAGGCGTATTGTCGGCGCAACGGTGCGAGGCGGCGGTAGACGTCTCCCCAGGTTTGCGCCTCACGTGCGTTGTAGTCGACGGTGGGGAACGGCTCGCCGTGACGGTAGCGCCTGGCTAGGCCGTCGATCTCGGTGCGGCGTCGGCGGTAGGTGAGGTCGGAGAACCCCGGGTGGTCGGCCTGCAATGCGCCGCCCGCGTCGAGCGTGTTGTTGGCCACCAGGTCCAGTTCCGCGATGTGTCGCGGGAACCACGGCACCTCCTTGTCGTCGAGCACCATGACGTGGACCGTCGTGCGCGAAAGTTCGGCGATGGTCCGGTCCACGCCGGGATCGCCGCGCCGACCCTCGCAGTCGACGTGGAAATCGAAGGTGCGTCCCTGCCGCGGTCGCGACTCGATGTGCGTCAGGTTCACCCCGTGGCGGGCGAACGGCCGTAGCGCCGACGCCAGGGCTCCGGGGCGGTCCTCCAGTTCGATCAGCAGCGTGATGCGCCGTTCAGCGTTGTCGGGGTCGGTGGTCATCGTTCTCGATTGTGCGCCCGTGGCGGCGGTGTCGAAAGGCGCGGCCAACCTATAGACTCGCGCGGCAACGTTTCGTGCCCGTTGGATTGGTGATGTTCGACAGCCTCGCAGAGCGCCTGACCGGCGCGTTGAGGAACGTGTCCGGTCGCGGCCGTCTTACCGAGGACAACGTCCGCGACGCGGTTCGGCAGGTGCGCATCGCGCTCCTGGAGGCCGACGTCGCCCTTTCGGTCGTGCGCAGTTTCACGGCGGATGTCCAGAAGCGCGCCGTCGGCCGCGAAGTGCTGGCTTCGCTGGACAGCGGGCAAGCCTTCGTGAAGGTGGTGCACGAGGAACTCGTCCATTTGATGGGCGACGCCAACGACGCCCTGGATCTCGCCGCCTCGCCGCCGGCGGTCGTCTTGATGGCGGGATTGCAGGGTGCTGGCAAGACCGCCACGGTTGCGAAGCTCGCGCGCTACCTCAAGGACCGCGAGCGCCGCAAGGTCGCCGTGGTCAGCGCGGACGTCTACCGCCCGGCCGCCATTGACCAGTTGCAGACCCTCGCCGCGGAGGCGGGCGCCCGTTTCGTGCCGAGCACCTCCGACGAACGTCCGGTCGCGATCGCCAAGCGTGCAGTGGCCGACGCCAAGGCCCGTTTCGACGACGTGCTCATCGTCGACACGGCGGGACGCCTCGCCATCGACGAGCAGATGATGGCGGAGATCGCGGCCATCCACGCGGCCATCGATCCGGTCGAGACCCTGTTCGTCGTGGACGCCATGACCGGCCAGGACGCGGCGGTCACGGCCAAGGCGTTCCACGAGGCGCTACCGCTGACGGGCGTGGTTCTCGCCAAGGCGGACGGCGATGCCCGCGGCGGCGCGGCGCTCTCCGTTCGCGCGGTCACGGGCAAGCCGATCAAGTTCCTGGGCGTCGGCGAGAAGACCGACGCCCTCGAGGCGTTCCACCCCGACCGCGTGGCATCGCGGATCCTCGGCATGGGCGATGTGCTCTCACTCATCGAGGAGGCGGAACGCAAGGTCGATCGCAAGAAGGCCACCCGGCTCGCCAACAAGGTCAGCCGCGGCCGGCGCTTCGACCTAGCCGACTTTCGCGATCAGTTGCGCCAGATGTCGGACCTCGGCGGCGCCGAAGGCATGCTGGACCGCTTGCCGGGGGTCGATCAGCTTAGCAACGCCAAGCGCGCCCAGATCGACGACGCGATGTTCCGCAAGATGGCCGTCGTCATCGACTCCATGACCCAGAAGGAACGCCAATACCCCGACCTCATCAACGGCTCGCGCAAGCGTCGCATCGCGGCCGGCAGTGGCACCCGCATCCAGGACGTCAACCACGTCCTGAAGCAGCATAAGCAGATGCAGAAGACGATGAAGAAGGTCACCCGCAAGGGGGCGATGAAGCGGATGATGCGTGGTCTCGAGGCGGCCCAGGGCGGCGCCCCGGTGCGCGGCGGACGACGCCGGCGATAGGTTCGTCGGGCCGATTCGGCTCAGCACGAGTTGACTCGTCATGACTAGTCATTGATACTAGTCATCTATGGAGACGATCAACGCCTCAGACTTTAAGGCACGTTGCCTGGCCATCCTCGATCGCGTTCGGGACACCGGCGAGCACGTCGTCATCCTGAAACGCGGTCGCCCGGTAGCGGAGCTGTGGCCGCCGACACGTTCGAAGGCGCCGTTCCCCCAGTTGGAGTTGGCGGGCACGGTCACCGTGGTTGGCGACATCATCGGGCCCGCTGTCCCGGAGAGCGACTGGGAAAGCAACCAGTCGTGATCGCGCTGCTCGATACGCACATCTTGATCTGGTGGCTAACGGACATGGCGCAGCTCTCGGAGGCACAACGCGAGGTCCTGAAATCCGCGAGCCCGGATAGTCCGGTCCATGTATCCGATATCTCGCTTTGGGAAGTGGCCACGCTCCATAGTCTGGGGCGGATCCGGCTTGCGCTGCCCCTGCGGGATTGGCTTGACAAGGCGGTGGCGCCGCCGCTCGTGCGCCGACAGGCGATCTCGCCCGCCGTGGCTGCCGAGGTCGCGGCCTTGCCGGACTCGTTCCACCGGGACCCCGCGGACAGGATTATCGTCGCCACGTCCCGGATACTGGGCGCGACCTTGCTGACCCGGGACCATCGCATAGTCGCGGCTGGACTCACCGCGACGTTGCGGTGACTTAAGCCACGCGCCGCGGTATCGCTCATCGTCTCGATCGGCTAGAATCGCGCGCCTTTCGCAGAACGGCGCTTCAAAGACGTGGTCACCATTCGACTGGCCCGCCACGGGGGCAAGAAACATCCCTTCTACCAGGTCACCGTGGCCGAGAAGACCGCAAAGCGCGACGGTCGCTTCATCGAGCGCGTCGGGTTCTACAACCCGTTGGCGCGCGGTGGCGAAGAGGAACTTCGCATCGATCTCGAACGCGTCGACTATTGGCTGTCCGTCGGCGCGCAACCGACCGAGCGCACCGCTCAGTTGATTGCCCGTCACCGCCAGGCGCAGTCAACGCCGGCGGACGCCGAAGCCGAGGCGTCCGAGACGGCGTAAGCGTGGTGCGGCAAGGTGGATCCGGTGGTCATCGGCGCCGTTGGCGGCCCGTTCGGGGTCCACGGATGGGTGCACGTGAGGTCGTTCACGCAGCCGGCCGCAAACCTCGCAACCTATCGGCCGTGGCAACTCCGTCGCGGTACTGACTGGCGGACAGTCGACGCCGCCGTTCGACCACACCAACGCGGTTTCGTTGCCTGCATAGACGGCTGTGCCGACCGCGATGCGGCGGCCGGCCTGCGCGGCGCCGAGATCGCGGTGGCGGCCGAGTTGCTGCCGGTCACGGACGCTGACGAGTACTACTGGCGGGACCTGGTCGGCTGTCGGGTCCTCGGCGAGGATGGCGACGTGGGGACCGTGGTCCGAGTATTCGAAACGCCCGCGCACGACGTACTCGTCGTCGAGGGGCCCCAGGGCACGGACATGATCCCGTTCGTGCCCGAGATCGTCAGGGCCGTGGACGTCGTCGCGAAGACCATCGATGCAAACTGGCAATCCGCGTGGTCGGGCGGAGCGTGACCATGCAGACAGCCGTCGTGACCCTGTTCCCGGATGTCGTCGAAGCGGCGTTGGCCGCCGGTGTCACTGGGCGCGCGTTACGCGACCTCAAGCTCCACTGTGCGACGGTCAACCCGCGCGACTTCGCCGACGACCGGCACAACACGGTCGATGACCGCCCCTTCGGCGGCGGTCCGGGGATGGTCATGATGGTGGACCCGCTGAAGCGCGCGGTGGGTGCGGCGAAGGCGCTCGTCCCAGAGTCCGCGCCGGTGGTCTTCCTGACCCCGCAGGGCGAGCGTTTCGACCAGCGGATCGCTGCGGATTTGGCGGCGCTGCCCGGATTCGTGCTCGTCGCTGCCCGTTACGAGGGCGTGGACGAGCGGTTCGTCGCGACGCAAGTGGACCGCGAACTGTCCATCGGCGACTACGTCCTGTCCGGCGGTGAATTGGCGGCGCTGGTGGTACTCGATGCTGTTGCGCGCGTGTTGCCGGGCGTTCTCGGCAACCCGGAGTCGGCCCCGGCGGATTCGTACATGGACGACCTGCTCGACTGTCCCCACTATACGCGCCCGGAAGTCGTGGACGGCGTTTCCGCCCCAAGCGTCCTGTTGTCCGGCGACCACGGGGCGGTGGCGGATTGGCGGCGCCGGGAAGCGCTCGGTCGCACATGGCAGCGGCGCCCGGATATGCTGCTCGACCGCGACTTGACCGCCGCCGACCGGACGCTGTTGGCGGACTACATCGTAAAGACCCGATTGAACACACTGGAGGATGCCCATGCGCCGCAATGAGATCATCGAGGAAGTCGAAAACGCCCAGTTGAAGGACGATCTCCCGGAGTTCGCTCCCGGCGACACGGTGGTGGTGCAGGTGCGCGTCCGCGAGGGTTCCCGCGAACGCCTCCAAGCCTTCGAAGGCGTGGTGATCGGCAAACGCAACCGGGGGCTCAACTCGTCCTTTACGGTGCGGAAGATTTCCCACGGGGTCGGCGTGGAGCGCACGTTCCAGACCCATAGCCCCATGATCGCCGGCGTCAGCGTGAAACGCCGGGGCGACGTTCGCAAGGCGAAGCTCTACTACCTGCGCGAGCGCCGCGGCCGGGCAGCCCGGATTCGCGAAAAGATCTGAAGGCGCCCCACGGTCGGTCAAGCGGCCAGCCTGCCAGGGGCAATGAGTGAAGGGGAGAACTGCCGCCTGGCAAGCTGGTACGTCCAGGCACGGGAGAGGCGACCGGCCTGAACGGTCCGACATCGCTTGAGTCTCGGGTGACCGAGGACTTCGCCGGACTCGCCGTGGCAACGTAGAAGCAGACTTTGTGCCAAGTCCCGCACTCTGACCCACGGGAGTTGAATCTGGCCCAACATTTCAATACGTTATGGATGTTCTGCGGATTGCGACAGTCGCAGAGGCGGCACGCCACCGCCTAGGAGTCCAAGGGAATGCGCCAATCTGGTGCGTCGGACAGTGCGATCGATGCCCACTTGGACCACCTGTGGCTTGAGCACGGCCTGAGCCGCGCTACGCTCGCAAGCTATCGACGTGATCTGGCCGGCTTTGCGCGATGGCTCGACCGGGACTTGCACGCGGCGACCGAAGCGGATGTGCATCAGTACCTGGCCGACCGGCTTGCGGCAGGACGCTCGCCGCGGACCGTCGCGCGGTTCCTGTCCGCTGCGCGCAGCTTCTACCGGCGTGCGGCGGAGTCCGGCGCGGTAGCCGCCGATCCCACGGCGAACGTCAGTCGACCGCTCCTGGGTCGCCCGTTGCCGGGTTCGCTGACCGAGACGGAGATCGAGAGCTTGCTGGCCGCACCGAAGTGCGATGACCCGACCAACTCCCCCGAGGGATTCCGCGACCGTGTGATGCTCGAGCTGCTCTACGCCACGGGCTTGCGGGTCAGCGAACTCGTCGGCCTCACGGTTCCCGCGCTCAACTTGCGGCGCGGCACGGTGCAGGTGGTCGGCAAGGGCGGCAAGGAGCGGCTCGTGCCTGTGGGCGAGGTTGCTTTGGGATGGGTCCGGCGCTACCTCGACGAGGCGCGACCGGCCCTGCTCGGACAGCGGGCGAGCGATGCGCTGTTTCCGAGCAACCGCGGCACGGCGATGACCAGACAGACGTTCTGGCATGCCATCAAGCGCCATGCGGCCGCCGCCGGGATCGTCCGCTCGATCTCCCCGCATACGCTGCGCCACGCCTTCGCCACGCACTTGGTCGACCACGGGGCGGATTTGCGCGCCGTGCAACTCATGCTCGGCCATGCGGACTTATCGACGACGCAGATTTATACTCACGTCGCCCGCCAGCGCTTGCAGGAACTGCACGCGGAACACCATCCCCGAGGCTAGAGTCCAAGGGAATGCAATTGACAACAGGAGTAACGTCTTGCCCGCTGCGCAGAAGGTCTTAGGCCTAGGTGTCGGTCTCTGCGTTGCGGCCGTCGCGGCGGCGGCCGACCAGGACGATGTTGCTTCCGAGATCGCCGAGTGCATGGCGACCCAGGGCCTGCCGGCCGAAAGCGTGGTTCCGGCAGCGGCCCCCGGGCTCTTCGAGGTCGAGGTGCAAGGTGGCGACTACCTCTACGTAACCCCGGACTGCCGCTACTTCATCTTCGGCAACCTCTACGAGATCCAGGACGACCACCGGCTTGTGGCCGTCACGGAGGGGCGTCGCAGCGCGCGGCGTCTGGAGATCGTCGACGGTATCGCCGAGTCGGACATGCTGGTGTTCTCACCCGACGGGACGCCCAAGGCGAGCGTGCTCGTGTTCACCGATACTGACTGCGGCTATTGTCGGCAACTGCATAAGCAGATGCCCGAATATCACGCTCTTGGCATCGAAATCCGCTACCTGGCCTACCCCCGCGCGGGCGTTGGATCGCCGAGTTACGACCGCATGGTATCGGCGTGGTGCGCCGTGGACCCCCTGGATGCGCTGACACGGCTCAAGAACGGCGAGGAGATCCCGCCAAGGGCGTGCGTGAACCCAGTCGCCGCACAGTATCAACTCGGCCAGGACGTGGGGCTCAGCGGTACGCCGACCCTGGTGCTTGCCGACGGTCGAATGCTGCCTGGCTACACCCCGCCGGCCCAGCTCGCCGCCCTCCTGGAGCTTTAGTCAATGGCCAAATCGTTGCGGGTCGGCATCGCCGGCCTAGGGACAGTCGGTGCGAGCGTCGTCGAGTTGCTGCGCGCGAACGGTCCGGCGCTGGCCGCACGGGCCGGACGGCCGATCGAACTCGTGCGAGCGGCGAGCCGGACCCCGAAGCCCGACCTCGGGTTGGATGCCGTCTTCGACACCGACCTGGAATCCCTGGCGTCGGACGACGTGGACGTGCTGGTCGAACTGATCGGTGGCGACACGACGGCCCGGGAAATCGTCGCGAAGGCCCTGGACGCCGGTCAGCACGTCGTCACCGCCAACAAGGCGCTGCTCGCAGCCTTTGGCGGCGAGTTGTTCGACAAGGCGGAGCAGGGCAACCTGGCCTTGGGGTTCGAGGCCGCCGTGGCAGGCGGCATCCCGATCATCAACGCATTGAGAAACGGCCTCGCGGCCAACGAGGTCGATGTCCTGGCCGGCATCGTGAACGGAACGTCCAACTACATCCTCACGGCGATGGAGGACGACGGCTGGTCGTTCGCCGACGCATTGGCCGAAGCCCAACGCCTCGGCTACGCGGAGGCCGATCCGACCTTCGACATCGAGGGGATCGACGCCGCACAGAAGCTGGCGATCCTGGCGGCACTGGCGTTCGACACGGACATCGACTTCACCGGCGTGCACGTGGAGGGCATCTCGCAAGTCGACATCGAAGACATCCGCTACGCCCGCGAACTCGGCTTCTCCATCAAGCATCTGGGCATTGCCCGTCTCACCGACGCCGGCGTCGAGGCCCGCGTCCACCCGGCCCTCGTGCCCGACACGCTGCTCCTCGCCAAGGTCTCCGGGGTCATGAACGCGGTTATGGTCCACGGCAGCGCCGTCGGTCCCACGCTGTACGTGGGGCCGGGAGCCGGCGGCATGCCGACGGCCTCCGCCGTTGTCGCGGATTTGGTCGAGGTCGCCCGCGGAACGCACGCGGTCCCGAGCGCGCCGAAGCGTTGCCTGCACAGCCTGCCCATCGCCGGCGTGGTCTGTCCCCACTACCTGAAGATCCCGGCCATCGACCAGCCCGGCGTCTTCGCCGAAGTCGCCGACATCCTGAGCCGTCACGACATCTCCATCGAGGCCGTGATCCAGCGTCCCCAAGCGATCCGCGCGGGCGCGGAACCATGGGTGCCCATCGTGATCCTGACCAACGATGTCGCCGAGACCGTCGTGGAGGACTCGGTCGCCGAACTCGCCCGGCTGCCGGGCGTCACCGGCAACATCACGCGGATCCGTGTGGCGGATCTCGGCGCGATGATGCCGGCAGCGTAGACCCACGCCGGTCCCCACACGCCGCCCACGCATAGGGAACATGGCCCTGTTCAATGCGGGCCCGCCAAGTGCCGCCGCCGACTGAGTGGGCTTAGGCGTGCCGCCAGTCGCGCGGGCTGAGGTCGACGTCGGTTCTGCGCGCGTCGGCGATGGACGCCATCCAGTCGCGCCCGGACCTCGACATGGGGTTGTCCACCCCTTGCCCACCGCGCCTCTTGGATCGAAGGGGACCGGCACCATGGACAAGGCGTGGACAACCCCTTCGGCGCCGTGCCACGCGCGGACGCCGGTCCCGATCAGCCATACGGTTCGGAGGAGGCGGCGGGCTGGGCCCGAGCGTCGCTTGACGTCGTCGCGCGGGCCGACGCGGCGCAGTACCCGCACCGGAAGGAACATCGCCCTATTCATCGGGAGTCGGGACGGATCGGCCACGATCGGAACATCGCCCTTTTCGAAGACGGCTGGCGGCCCATGGCGAGGTAGGACCAACCGGGCATTCGCGGGAACCCGTCGGCCTGGCTGGGCCTGCATGAAAAGGGCGATGTTCCGGTGGAGGGGAAAGCGGTCGACTTCGTCGGCAATGCCCCAAATACTGTTGACATATACAGTAGTTCGGGGTAGCCTGTTCCTTGAATGCAGTACCCACCACGGTGACGCCTCGTGCAAGGGAAACGTCGTCCACGAACCGGAACGAAACCACGGCCTCGGCGGCCTCGCCGGCCCCGGCAGACCAGCCTCGAGTTCAGGCCCGCGGGCCGCGGCGGCGCCCGGCGCGGCGCCGGTCGGCCGCGGTCCCGCCGCTCGCGGGTCGCGCACCGCAGCCGCGGCGCCATCCCCGGGCGCTGCCC
>JAPOYV010000002.1 GCA_026706385.1 Gammaproteobacteria bacterium | reverse complement strand
GCGCGCCGAGTACGCGGAGCACTGCGCAGCAGTTGGTCGGGATGTCGGCGAAATCGTGGTGATGGGCGGTCTTCCGCTCGGCGACGTCGGTGCAGCGGCCGCGAACCTGGTCGCGTTTCGGGACGCGGGCGCGAGCCGATTCGTCCTCGGCGGCCGCTACGCGGATGCGGATGAATATCGGCGCAAGGTCGATGCATTGACGGCGGCTATGGAGCAAGCCGCCTAGGCGAGTCGCCTAGCGGCGACTCGTCGAAAAACGCAGCAATCGCGTCAATCCGCCGTTGGCGGCCCCACCCGTTTGCCATAGAATTGTCACCCCAAGTTCGGCAGGCACCGGCGGGGCGCGGTATCCGGCGAGGTCCACTCGTCCGGAGCAGCGAAATCTAACCATGACAGCGCTTTTGATGCTGGAAGATGGGACGGTCTTCCACGGCAGTTCCATCGGTGCGCCCGGCTTCGCGGTCGGTGAAGTCGTGTTCAACACGGCCATGACCGGCTACCAGGAAATCCTCACCGATCCGTCCTATGCCCGCCAGATCGTCACGCTGACCTATCCCCACATCGGCAACACGGGCGTCAATGCGGACGATGTCGAGTCGTCGCGGGTGTGGGCGGCTGGACTCGTGATCCGGGACTGTCCCGCCACCCACTCGAGTTGGCGTCATGAACAGTCCTTGCCCGACTACCTATCGGTGAGCGGCACTGTCGCAATAGCGGACCTGGACACGCGCCGGTTGACGCGGCTGATTCGCGAAAGGGGTGCCCAGGCCGGCTGCATCGCGGCGGGTGCAGGAGCCAGCCCGGATGAAGCCTTGGCCCGCGCGCGGGCGTTCCCGGGCTTGGCGGGCATGGACTTGGCGAAGGTCGTCACGCGCGATGAGCAAGGACCGTGGCAGGGCGGCGCCTGGTCGCTGGAAGAGGGCTACGCGGACGCCCAAGCCAATCCCGGCGCAAGCCATGTCGTGGCGTACGACTTCGGGGTCAAACGGAACATCCTGCGCATGCTCACCGACCGTGGCTGCCGGGTCACCGTCGTCCCCGCGCAGACGTCCGCCGACACCGTGCTCGGGCTCGAACCCGACGGCATTTTCCTGTCCAACGGGCCGGGCGACCCTGAACCTTGCACCTACGCCATCGAGGCAATTCGCGGCTTTCTCGACGCCGGCCTGCCCCTCTTCGGCATCTGCCTCGGTCACCAACTGCTGGCCCTCGCCTGCGGCGGGACGACCGTGAAGATGCCGTTTGGGCACCACGGCGCCAACCACCCGGTCAAGGACCTGGCCACCGGCGCCGTCGTCATCACCAGCCAGAACCACGGCTTTGCCGTCGACGGGCAGTCACTCCCCGACGATGTGGAGGTCACGCATGTGTCGCTGTTCGACGGCACCGTACAGGGTGTCCGCGCCAAGCGCCACGCGGCTTTCGGCTTCCAGGGCCATCCCGAAGCGAGCCCGGGTCCGCACGACTGCGGCTACCTGTTCGACCGCTTTGTGGACGCGATGGCTTAGAGCATGCCGAAGCGCACGGACATCGAGACCGTACTCATCCTTGGTGCCGGCCCGATCGTCATTGGCCAGGCGTGCGAGTTCGACTACTCCGGTGCCCAGGCGTGCAAGGCGCTCAGGGACGAGGGCTACCGCGTCGTCTTGGTGAACTCGAACCCGGCGACCATCATGACCGACCCGGCGATGGCCGACGCGACCTACATCGAGCCCATCGAGTGGCGCACCATCGCCAAGGTGATCGACGCGGAGCGGCCGGACGCCCTGCTGCCCACGATGGGCGGCCAGACCGCGCTGAACTGCGCCTTGGACCTGGTCCGGGAAGGCGTGCTCGAAGCCAACGGCGTGGCTTTGATCGGCGCCAGCCAGGACGCCATCGACAAGGCCGAGGACCGGGAGCGGTTCATCACCGCCATGGACCGGATCGGCCTCGAGACGCCGCGCGCGGGACTCGCGCACAGCCTCGAGGAAGCGTTGCAGGTGCAGAGCCGGCTCGGCTACCCGTGCATCATCCGGCCGTCGTTCACGTTGGGCGGCAGCGGTGGTGGCGTCGCCTACAACCGGGACGAGTTCGTCGAGATCTGTCGTCGCGGGCTCGATCTGTCGCCGACCAGCGAACTGTTGATCGACGAGTCCCTGCTCGGCTGGAAAGAGTTCGAGATGGAGGTGATTCGCGACAAACGCGACAACTGCATCATCGTGTGCGCCATCGAGAACGTGGATCCCATGGGCATCCACACCGGCGATTCCATAACGGTCGCGCCGGCGCAGACGCTGACCGACAAGGAGTACCAGCTCCTGCGCAACGCCTCGATCGCCGTGCTGCGCGAGATCGGGGTCGAGACGGGCGGCTCCAACGTCCAATTCGCCATCGATCCTGAGACCGGTCGAATGGTGGTGATCGAGATGAATCCGCGGGTGTCGCGGTCTTCGGCCCTGGCCTCCAAGGCGACAGGGTTCCCGATCGCCAAGGTGGCCGCCAAGCTCGCCGTCGGCTACACGTTGGACGAACTGCAGAACGACATCACCGGTGTGACCCCGGCCTCGTTCGAGCCGGCAATCGACTATGTCGTGACCAAGGTGCCGCGCTTCACGTTCGAGAAGTTCAGCCAGGCGGACGACAGGCTGACGACGCAGATGAAGTCGGTTGGCGAGGCCATGGCCATCGGGCGAACGTTCAAGGAGTCGCTGCACAAGGCGCTGCGCAGTCTCGAAACGGGCGTGGTTGGCTTGGATCCGCGCTTGGACGGCGACGAGGAGGCCGATACCGACGACCCGGTCCGTCGCAGTACCTTGGTGCACGAACTCAGTCGCGCCGGTGCCGAGCGCATCCTTTATGTCGCCGATGCCTTCCGCGATGGGTTGGACGTACCGTGGGTGGCGCAGACCACGGGCATCGACCCGTGGTTCCTCGCCCAGATCGAAGAGCTCGTTCATCGCGAAGCGGCACTGTCAGGCCGTAGGGTCACCGACCTCGATGCCACGGATTGGCGGCTCTGCAAGCGCGACGGATTCTCCGATGCCCGATTGGCGGTGCTGCTGGGGAGCACGGAGGACGATGTTCGCGCCGCGCGTCTGACGTTCGGCGTGAAGCCGGTGTTCAAGCGGGTCGACACCTGCGCGGCCGAGTTCGAGGCGGCCACGGCGTACCTGTATTCCACCTACGAGGAGGAATGCGAAGCGGCACCGTCCGACCGCGACAAGATCATGGTGCTGGGTGGCGGGCCGAACCGGATCGGGCAAGGCATCGAGTTCGACTATTGCTGTGTGCACGCGGCGCTCGCCATGCGCGAGGACGGCTTCGAGACCATCATGGTCAACTGCAATCCGGAGACCGTATCCACCGACTACGACACATCGGACAGGCTGTACTTCGAGCCGGTGACGCTGGAGGACGTCCTCGCGATCGTCGACATCGAGCGGCCGACCGGCGTCATCGTCCAGTTCGGCGGCCAGACGCCGCTCAAGCTGGTCGATCGGCTCCATGCCGCGGGCGTACCCATCATCGGCACCAGCTCCGACGCCATCGACCGGGCTGAGGATCGCGAGAGGTTCCAGGCCGTCATAGACAAGGTCGGCTTGCGCCAGCCAAGCAACCGGACCGCGCTGGACGTGGACGCTGGCGTCGCGGCTGCTGCGGAAATCGGCTATCCGATCGTCGTCAGGCCCTCGTACGTGCTTGGCGGTCGGGCCATGGAGATCGTCTACAACGCGCGCGAGTTGCGTCGCTACTTCGCCGACGCGGTGGACGCCTCGAATTCGGCGCCGGTGCTTCTCGACCGCTTCCTCGAGCAGGCCGTCGAGGTGGACGTCGACGCGGTCTCCGACGGTAAGCAGGTGGTGATCGGGGCGATCATGCAGCATATCGAGCAGGCAGGCGTGCATTCCGGCGACTCGGCGTGCGCTTTGCCGCCGTTCTCGCTGCCGCAGAACCTTCAGGACGAGATTCGCCGCCAGGTGAAGGCGATGGCCGTCGAACTCGGGGTGGTCGGGTTGATGAACGTGCAGCTCGCCGTCCAGGAAGACGACATCTTCATCCTGGAAGTGAATCCACGGGCGTCGCGCACCGTGCCTTTCGTGTCCAAGTGCATCGGCGTGTCACTCGCCAAGATCGCGGCGCGCTGCATGGCGGGGAAGTCTCTCGCTCAACAGGGATTCACCGCGGAAGTCCGGCCCCCCTATGTCTGCGTCAAGGAGTCGGTATTCCCGTTTCCGAAGTTCCCCGGCGTCGATCCCATCCTCGGCCCCGAGATGCGTTCAACCGGCGAGGTCATGGGCGTGGGCGAGACGTTCGCGGAGGCGTTCGCCAAGGCCACGCTTGGCGCCGGTGAGAAACTGCCGCGCGGAGGCCGGGCGTTCGTCAGCGTGAAGCCGTCGGACCGGCCGTTCGTCGGTGCCGTCGGACGACAGCTTAAGGACCTCGGTTTCGACATCGTGGCGACCCGCGGCACGGCACAGTGCCTGCGCGAAGCCGGTGTGTCTTGCGACGTGGTCAACAAGGTGACAGAAGGCCGACCGCACATCGCTGACTTGCTCATGAACGACCCCGTGGACCTGATCGTCAACAGCACCGAGGGACGCCAGGCCATCGCCGACTCGGCCGTCATCCGTCGGCTCGCGTTGCAGAACAAAGTGTGTTACACAACCACCTTGTCCGGTGGCCAGGCGTTTTGCACGGCCATTCGCGACGGTAGCGTGGACAAGGTCCGGCGACTGCAGGACTTTGTGCCGGCAAGCGGCTAACGGGCTAAAGCCCACCGAGGTGCGCGGACCTCCCGGCGTGCAATGACCTTGTACGAGGCCCGGAATGCGGACATGGCGTCCGCGCACCGCCGTAGGGACGGACGGGTTCAAGAGAAGCAGTGGATCGATGCCCACACCCATGACAGTCGAAGGTGCTGAGCGGTTGCGCGAGGAACTCGCCAACCTCAAGAACGTCGTGCGTCCTGCGATCTCCAAGGCTATCGGGGAGGCACGCGAGCATGGCGACCTCAGGGAGAATGCGGAGTACCACGCCGCGAAGGAACGCCAAGGGCTGACGGAAGCACGCATCCGCGATATCGAAGGCAAGCTTGGCGACGCGCAGGTTATCGACGTTACAAAGATCAGGCCAACGGGGAAGGTCGTGTTCGGGGCGACGGTCACCTTGCTCGATCTCGAGACCGAAGCCGAAGTACGTTACAAGATCGTCGGCGAGGACGAGGCGGATCTTAAGGACTCGAAGATCTCGGTGATGTCGCCCCTGGCGCGCGCCCTCATCGGGAAAGCTGAGGGCGATGAGGTGCGGGTGGTCACGCCTGGCGGCGAGCACGAGTACGAAGTCGGCGAGGTCGCCCACATCTGAGCGCCCAAAGCCGGCCGGCGCGCCCCCGGTGCGACGTGCAGGCGTGCGAGGCGTCCTGCAAGCTTCCGCCTGTCGTGCGGGCGCCGTTGAGATTCCATCCCCAACATTGGGGATGCGCGACCAGCCGACCGCCCCTATTCTCCCCTACATGGATTGGGTGAGCGCGGAACGCCGATCCGCTTGCCCTTCGTTGCGCCGTGGGCCCTACGGAACGACCGACCCGGCAGCGGCTGGACACGTTGGAGTACCGGGGGACTCGATGGAAATGTTGGTCTTCGAGGTTGCCGAGTCGATGCCCCTCGCGATCGCTCATTCGGCGCACGGGGGCGCGCACGCCTCGAACCTTGCGACCCGGTGCTCCAAGTGCCTCGAGCGGCAACACGCCTTCGCGCCGGACTCGGGGCCGGTACCGGCGGAGCGTCGCCCTGCGGACGCGGCACGATGAAGGACGAAGCGACGTTCGGGCGGGTCCTCGCGTCCCTCCACGAGGCCGCGCTCGACCCGGTGCGCTGGCCCGGCTTCTCGGCGGAGGTCGACGAGGCCCTTGGCGTCCACGGCGGCAGCCTGCTGTTCGGCGACGGGGAGTCCGACGACGACGCCCGGATCGGCTTCCAGTGGACCTGCACGCGCGGCCAGCGGCGCCAGGATCTGGAGCGCCTCTACTACGGCACCTATTATCCCCTGGACGAGCGGGTCCCCCGCCTGCGGCACGCGCCCGACGGGCGGCTGTACCACAACGCCGAGGTCTTCACCGAAAGGGAGCGCAAGACTTCGCCGGTTCATGATTTTTTCAGCCGGAGCAACGGCGCAGACGCCCTCAACGTGCGCTTGGACGGGCCCCGCGGATCGCGCATCCTGTGGTTCGTCCACGATCCCGTCGACAGCGATGGCTGGTCGTCCGCGCGACTCGACTCGATCCGCCGCCTGCTGCCACACATCCGCCAGACCGTGCGTGTCCAGGTGGCGCTGGGCAGGGCTGGCACGCTCGGTATGACGCTTGAGAACCTCCTCGAGGTCACCACCGGCTTGGGAGTCATCCAGCTCGATCGGCGGGCTCGTATCGTGGCCGCGAACGGTCGGGCCCGGAGGCTGCTGCGCGCGGGCGATGTCCTGTTCGACACGGGCGGCTGCCTGTTCGCCCACACGGCAACGGCCAACGCGGAACTGCAGGGGTTGCTGGGCCGCGCTTTGCCGCCGTTCGGAACCCTGGGAGCCGGCGGCACTATGATCGCCCGGCGACCGTCCGGCCCGCCGCCCTTGGTGCTGCATGTGATCCCGGTGGGGGGCGGGGAGACGGAACCTGGAGCCTGGCCGGTTGCCGCGCTGGTTCTCGTCCCCGATGCCGGTGAAGGGACCGATGTGGACGTCGGCGTGGTTGCGGCAGCACTGCCCTTTACCCGTGCCGAGAGCCAGGTCGCGGTGCTCCTTGCCCGGGGCATGACCGTGCGCGAGGTCGCGGCGGCGACCGGCCGGAAGGTGAGCACGGTACGCTCCCACGTCAAGCACATGTTCACCAAACAGGGAGTCTCCCGCCAGGCGGACCTCGTCCGCCTCGTGCGGTCGCTGGCGGGTGTCGAGACAGCGCCCCGGGCACCGAGGGAACCCCCGGGTCCTAGCGGGGCTGCGCTGTAGAGCACCGGCGCCTAACGGGCAACGGAAAATGAGAGCCTCGGACCGGCCCTGGACCGGTGCCTTGCGTTGCTTTCGAACGGCCCCATATAGGACGGGAAGCGAACCGCCACGGTAGCCGCCGCAGGGACTTTCAAGCACTACTCGTGTACGCTAAGCCCGTTGAGGCGCCTAACCTGGCGTTGGGCCCTTGATGAGGATGGACCGTTGGGCAGTATGGGCAAAAACTTACTCCTTTGGCTGATCATTGCGGTGGTCTTGGTCACGGTGTTCAACACGTTCAACGTCGCCAACGAGATCCCGCAGGAGACCTACACCGCCTTCATCAAGCAGGTCAAGAATGGCCAGGTGGAGACCGTCACCTTCACGGGCCAGGAGCTAGTCGTCGGCCGCATGAACGGCGATGAACTCTACAAGGTCGTGTTGCCCTCGGTCCCGGATCCGAAACTCATCGACGAGCTGTTGAGCGCGGACGTCAACGTCGTCGGCCAGATGCCCGAGGAGCAGAGCTTCTGGGCGCAGTTGCTGATAGCCAGCTTCCCCATCCTCATCATCATCGCTGTGTTCATGCTCTTCATGCGCCAGATGCAGGGCGGAATCGGTGGTCGCGGCAACCCCATGACTTTCGGCAAGAGCAAGGCGCGCCTGCTCTCGGAAGACCAGATCAAGACCACGTTCGCCGATGTCGCCGGGGTCGACGAGGCCAAGGAAGACGTCCAGGAACTGGTCGAGTTCCTGCGCGATCCGGGCAAGTTCCAGCGCCTCGGCGGTCGCATCCCGCGGGGTACGCTCATGGTGGGATCGCCGGGAACGGGCAAGACGCTGCTCGCCAAGGCTATCGCGGGCGAGGCCAAGGTGCCGTTCTTCTCCATCTCCGGCTCGGACTTCGTCGAGATGTTCGTCGGCGTCGGTGCTTCCCGCGTGCGCGACATGTTCGAGCAGGCGAAGAAGCAGGCGCCGTGCATCATCTTCATCGACGAGATCGACGCGGTCGGGCGCCATCGCGGTGCGGGCCTCGGGGGTGGCCACGACGAGCGCGAGCAGACGCTCAACCAGTTGCTGGTCGAAATGGACGGCTTCGAGGCCAACGACGGCATCATCGTGATCGCGGCGACGAACCGCCCGGATGTGCTCGACCCGGCCCTGCTGCGCCCAGGCCGCTTCGACCGGCAGGTCGTGGTGCCGTTGCCGGACATCCGCGGTCGGGAACAGATCATGAAGGTGCACATGAAGAACGTGCCAGCGGCCGATGATGTCGACCCGTCCATCATCGCGCGCGGCACCCCGGGGTTCTGCGGCGCGGATCTCGAGAACGTCGTCAACGAGGCGGCGCTGTTCGCGGCCCGGTCCGGCAAGCGGCTGGTCGAGATGGACGACTTCGAGAAGGCCAAGGACAAGATCATGATGGGCGCTGAGCGCAAGTCCATGGTCATGTCGGAGAAGGAGCGCCGAAACACCGCCTACCACGAGGCCGGCCATGCGATCGTCGGGCGCACCGTGCCCGAGTACGACCAGCTCTACAAGATCACCATCGTGCCGCGCGGCCGCGCCCTGGGAGTGACCATGTTCCTGCCCGAGGAGGACCGCTACAGCATGAGCCGGCGGTCGATCCTGAGCCAGATCTGCACGTTGTTCGGCGGCCGGGTTGCGGAGGAGATGATCAACGGTTCCGACGGCATCACGACCGGTGCGGCGAACGACATTGAACGAGCCAGCCAATTGGCACGGAGCATGGTGACGAAGTGGGGTTTCTCTGAACGCATGGGTCCGTTGCTCTACGACGAGGACGATGGCGAGGTGTTCCTCGGCATGTCCGCCGCGACCCAGCCGAAGCCGATTTCCAGCCGCACGGCCCGCGAGATCGACGAGGAAGTCCGTGGCATCGTCGACGAGTGCTACAACACGGCGAAACGGATTCTCACTGAGAGTCGCGAACAGCTTGAGGCCATGGCCGACGCGCTCATGGAACTCGAGACCCTGACGCCGGAACAGGCGGACGACATCATGGCCGGCAAGCCGCCGCGGGCGATCGAGCAGCCCAGGCCGGCGCGGTCCCAAGACAAGCCAGCGGCGAACCCGCAAGAGTCGGCGCCGCCGGGGGCGGCGGCGGAGGAGGATCCGCGTCCCGGTCCCGGCCCGATCGGCGATCCGGCGGGCGAGCATTGAGGCGCTTGACACGGCAGCCGAGTTCCCGGGCCAAGTAAGGACTGCAGTGAGGGAGTTCTTCGGCACGGATGGCATTCGCGGGCGGGTCGGCTCGGCACCGATCACGCCGGACTTCTGTCTTCGCTTGGGCTGGGCCACCGGCAAGGTGCTGGCGTCGCGTGGTTCGCGCATGGTGGTGATCGGCAAGGACACGCGGATCTCGGGCTACATGTTCGAATCCGTCCTGGAGGCCGGACTGGTTTCCGCAGGTGTCGACGTCGGGCTCTTGAGCCCCATCCCGACGCCCGCGGTCGCTTACCTGACCCGAGCCTTGAGCGCCGATGCCGGGATCGTCATCAGCGCCTCGCACAATCCCTACGACGACAACGGCATCAAGTTCTTCGATGCCGACGGCAACAAGCTCCCCGACGACCGGGAAGCCGCCATCGAGCGTCAACTCAAGGAGCCGTTGGTGTCCGTTGGTTCGCGCGACCTGGGCCGTGCATTCCGTGTTGAGGACGCCCGCGGCCGCTACATCGAATTCTGCAAGAGCACCATCGACCGCCGCCTGCATCTGCACGGCCTGAAGGTGGTTGTCGACTGTGCGAACGGGGCGACTTACGCCGTCGCCCCTAAGGTTTTCTCGGAACTCGGCGCCGAAGTGACGGCCATCGGCGCGGACCCGGACGGCACCAATATCAACGATCATGTCGGCTCCACGCATCCCGAGACGGTCGCGGCGGCCGTGCTGGAAGCCGGGGCCGATGTGGGCATCGCGTTCGACGGTGACGGCGACCGCGTCGTACTCGTGGACGCCGGCGGACACGTCTACGACGGCGACGACCTGCTCTACATCGTGGCCACGGCCGCGGCCGCGAAAGGCCGCTTGAAGGGCGGCGTGGTCGGTACGGTGATGACCAACCTGGGGCTGGAGCGGGCGCTGGATGCGGCGGAGATCCCGTTTGAGCGTACAGCCGTCGGCGACCGGTACGTCCTGGAGCGGATGCTCGCCAAGGGTTGGCAACTTGGTGGCGAGTCTTCGGGGCACCTGATCTGTCTGGATCTGACCACCACGGGCGACGGCATCGTGGCAGCGCTGCAAGTGCTCGGGGCGATGGTAGAGACGGGAAGATCGCTGGCCGAACTCCTGGCCGGAATGCAGCGCTTTCCGCAGACCATGGTCAACGTGGACACTTACGATCCGCTGCATGTAATCAACCATGCGGCCGTGGTCGAGGCTGCCCGCGACATCGAGGCAAGCCTGGCCGGTCGCGGGCGCGTGCTGGTACGGCCAAGCGGCACTGAACCGGTCGTGCGCATCATGGTGGAAGGCGAGCACGCTGAGGCGGTTCGTGCGCATGCCGAGGCCTTGGCGGTCGTCGTTCGGCAAGCGAACGGCGCTTAGTCCGCCCTCACGAACGTCCGCTTGAGGCTCGCCGTGCGCAGGCCATTCGTCGCCGCCAACTGGAAGATGCACGGCGCCGCGAGATTCGTCGAGGCTTATCTCGAGGATTGGCGCAAGACGGCCCCGCGCGGCGCGGTCGACGTCGTGATCTGTCCGCCACTGGCCTATCTCGACCGTATCGCCGCAGCGTTGCGTGATGACGGTGTCCTACTCGGCGTGCAGACCGTACACGCCGAACCGGCAGGCGCCTACACGGGAGAACACGCTGCGGAAATGGCCCGCGACCTCGGCGCGACGTACGCGATCGTCGGACACTCGGAACGCCGCCGGCTCTTCGCCGAAAACGACACCGTCGTCGCGGCGAAATTCGCCGCCACCAAGCGCGCCGGGCTCGTGCCCATCCTTTGCGTTGGCGAGACGCTGGCCGAACGCCGCGCGGGGCAGGCGGAGGCGACGGTGTTGGCGCAGCTCGACGGCGTGCTCGGTCACGCTTGCGCGGAACCGCGCGACACGGACTTCGTCGTCGCCTATGAACCGGTTTGGGCGATCGGCACCGGCGAGACGGCAACGCCGACACAGGCCCAACAGATGCATGGTACGATTCGCGCCCGCTTGGGCGATGTCGGCGACGCGTTCGCCCAGTCGGTTCGCGTCGTGTACGGCGGCAGCGTCAACGTCGACAATGCCGAAGCGTTGTTCACGCAAACCGACATCGATGGTGGCCTGGTTGGCGGCGCATCGCTGGATGCGGTCGCATTCGCCGAGATTTGCCGCGTCGCGGGTCGGCAGACCGATTCTTGAGCCCGTAGGGAAACAGTGAGTACGCTAGAAACCGTTCTGGTCATCCTGCTGGTGGTGGACGCCATCGCGTTGGGCGCCCTGGTCCTGCTGCAGCAAGGCAAAGGTGCGGACGTGGGTGCCGCGTTCGGTTCCGGCAGCGCCAACACCTTGTTCGGCAGCACGGGGTCGGCGGGCTTTCTGACCAAGGCCACGG
The DNA here is from genome assembly GCA_026706385.1 of Gammaproteobacteria bacterium. Classification (GTDB taxonomy): domain Bacteria; phylum Pseudomonadota; class Gammaproteobacteria; order Pseudomonadales; family Azotimanducaceae; genus VXYL01. Next base: position 29,074 of record JAPOYV010000002.1, on the reverse strand, counting down.
TGTGGTTGTCGATCGCCTTCTTTGCGATCTCGTTCGGGCTCGCCTACACGGCCAAGGAACGGGCCGCGGCGGCGGGCAGCATCGGCCTTCCCGAGATCGAGCAACCCCTCGTGTTCCCGGAAGATGAAGACCCCGGGACCGAGCCTGACGATTCCGGCACCGACCTGCCGGATGTATGATGCGGCAACGCCTCGAAGCCGAAGTGGTGGAATTGGTAGACACGCTACCTTGAGGGGGTAGTGGACTGATGTCCGTGGAGGTTCGAGTCCTCTCTTCGGCACCAAATTGGGATCGGCACCAGGCTGTGTTGCCCAACCCTTGCCGCGCTGGTATCCGATGAAGCACAGACTTGCCTGCGGCATCGTAGGCGCGGCTTTGATGTCCGGGGCGGTTCTTGCCGACCCCGCACCCATCGTCCAGCCGGGCGCACCCGGTGCCCCGGCGCGGACGCTCAGCCCCGAAGAGGCTGTCAAGGTCGCCGACTCCAGCTATTCGCCGGACGATGTCCGGTTCATGCAGGACATGATTCCGCACCACCACCAGGCCGTCCAGATGGCCGAGTTGGCTGCGGAGCGTACGAACCGGTCCGAGGTCTCGGATGCGGCCGGTCGCATCGACCTCGCGCAGCGGGACGAGATCGAGTTCATGGGCGCATGGCTCAGCGAACGCGGAGAAGACGTCCCGGATCCGTCGGACCATGCCGGGATGCACACCGACCACCGCATGGCCGGCATGGCGACTGCGGAGGAGATGGCTGAACTGGCCTCGTCGGAGGGGACAGACTTCGACCGGCTCTTCCTGCGTCTGATGATCGCTCACCACGAAGGTGCGGTGGCGATGGTCGAGGAACTGCTCGAGCGCCCGGGTTCCGCGTACGACCCGGTCTTGTTCGAATTCACGACGGACGTGACCAACGATCAGACCGCCGAAATCGAGCGCATGCACGCCCTGCTGATCACGCTGTCGGACGATCCGCGTGCCGGTCTCGAAGCCGGATTCGAGGACGCCGGCCAGGCGCGGATGAACCTGGAACTCGTGGCCTCGCTACCGAGGCCGCCGGGCTTTTTCGACCCGGCGAATCCGGCCGACCTGCCGCCGGACCGCCCCGACCTGGACGAAGACGGCGAGGACGCTCCCGACGGAGAAACCGCCCGGCACGAAGTACCGGCGGGTGGCGGCGAGGCGACGGACGACGATGCCGCCGCTGACGACGCGGATGCCGGCAACGAAAGCGAGGAGGCCGACGACGAGTGGCGCCGCGCACCGCTGCTGCGTTTCGCCAATACCGACATGGCCTTCAGGGGCGATATCCTTTTCGCCGGTAGCTACCACGGCTTCAACGTCTATCGGCTGGTCGACGACAGCCTCCCCGTGCAGCTCAGTTCGGTGGTCTGTCCGGGCGGGCAGGGCGACATCTCGGTTGTCGACGACCTCCTGATCATGTCGGTTGAAGAGACCCGGGGCCGGCTCGACTGCGGCCTCGAGGGGGTCGCCGAGGACGTGAGCGCCGACCGGTTCCGCGGACTGCGCATATTCGACATCGGCGACTTGCGCCGACCGGTGCAGGTGGGTGCGGTGCAGACCTGCCGCGGCTCGCACACCCATTCCGTCGTGACAGCCGACGACGAGAGGATTGTCGTCTACAACTCGGGCACGTCGCGCGTCCGCGACGAGGACGAACTGGCTGGCTGCATCGATGAACTGCCGGGCGACCACCGCACGGCGCTATTCCGTATCGACGTGGTCGAGATTCCCGTGGACGATCCGGCCGGCGCGCGCGTCGTGCACAGCCCCGCCGTGTTCGCTGATCCTGACGACGGCGTCCTGGCGGGGCTCTGGCGGGGCGGCGACCATGGCGACGGGACGCAGGAATCCCCCGCCACCGACCAGTGCCACGACATCACGGTCTTCCCGGAAAAGCGTCTTGCGGCGGGTGCCTGTTCCGGCAACGGCATCCTGTTCGACATCTCCGACCCCCTCGAGCCGCGCCGAATCGACGCGGTGGTCGACAAGGGTTTCGCCTACTGGCATTCGGCGACGTTCAACAACGACGGCACCAAGCTCGTTTTCGCCGACGAGTGGGGCGGCGGCATGATGCCACGCTGCCGTGCCTTCGATCCCCTCGACTGGGGCGCGGACGCGATCTACGACATCGTCGGCGATCGACTGGAGTTCAGGAGCTATTTCAAGATTCCAGCGCCCCAGACGGAGGAGGAGAACTGCGTCGCGCACAACGGTTCGGTCGTCCCAGTGCCAGGCCGAGACATCCTCGTCCAAGCCTGGTACCAAGGGGGAATCTCGGTGGTCGACTTCACGGACTCGCTTAATCCGGTGGAGATCGCTTACTTCGACCGAGGCCCCATCGACGCCGAAAAGGCGGTGCTAGGCGGATACTGGTCCGCGTACTGGTACGGGGGCCGGATCTATGCGACCGAGATCATCCGCGGCTTGGACGTACTGGCGCTGCTGCCGAGCGAGTACCTGTCGGAAAGCGAGATCGGCGCGGCTGCTCTCGCCAGCCAGGGTGATACGTTCAATCCCCAACAGCAAAGGATGTTCCGCTGGCCTGCCGAGCCGGTCGTCGCCCGCGCATACCGGGATCAACTGCAGCGCCGTGGTTCGCTGTCGGCGGAGGCTGGTGCGGACCTCGACGCGGTGCTGGATCTCGCGGCTGCGGCGCTGGGGCAGGGCGCAACCGACCAAGCGTTGGCCACGCAGCTCGAGTCCCTGGCGGGATCGATACGAACGGACGACGCCGCCGTGGCAGGCGCGGCGGCGATGGGGTACGCCCGCCTCGCCGAGGTGCTGGACACACTGGCGGTCCGGCTGCGCCAGTCGCCCTAGGCAGGGGCGGGGTAGGGTCCAGTGTGAGGCGTTACCGTCAAGGTTCGCCGCATCGTCACCACGAGACTCGGCTCAACTGTCAAGTTCGGACCTGCCCGAGACGTTAGCGGGCCGGGTTTCCACGCCGCGCCGAGTGCGTCTCCGGGGCGACTAGGGCGAACAGCATCGAGGCCACGACCAGCGCGGCGGCGGCGATCCACATCGGCGCGTCCAAGCCTTTCAGGTCGGCGAGCACGCCGAGCAGGATTGGCCCGAGCACGTACCCCATGTCGCTCAGCATCCGGTAGCCGCCCATGGCTGCCGCGTTCATTCCACTCGGTGCGGAGTCGGCCGCGTAGGCTGCGGGTGCGGCGCCCGACGCCGCGCTGGCACCGCCCCAGAGTCCCGTTGCAAACAAGAACCAGAAGTAGCTCGGTGCGATGCTGAACGCGAGCATGGAGAAGCCCGTCAGAACGGTCGCGGGGACGATCACGGCCTTGCGGCCGTAGTGGTCCACCAGCGCTCCGGCCGGATAGGTGACGACCAGTCCGATGATGCTCCCGAGCGCGAAGCCGAAACCGATTTCGGTCGCGGTCAGGGCGAGGCGATCGCGCGCCAGCACGGGTACGACACTGAACAGTGCACCGGTGCGCGCCGCGGCGTTGATGAGCCCGATCAGGCAAACGAGGAGGAAGCCGACGTTGCCCGCGAGGAGGAGCAACTGTTCGCGCAACGACGCGGCTCGAAGTGTTGACGCGCCTCGATGGTCCATTCCACGGGTCTCGGATACGCCGAACCAGCCGACCAGGGCCGCAGCGACGCTGGCGATGCCGTACACGAGAAACGGTGCCTCGAGGCTGAAGCGCTCGGCGAGATAGCCGCCGGGAAACGGCCCGATTCCCACCGCGAACAGGAACACCCCTTGGTAGATCGCCATGGATCGGCCCCGCGTGGCGGTGCTGGTGATGTCGGCCAGCACGATCATGCCGGCGGTCAGGACGATCCCGGCCCCCGCGCCCGCTACGAACCGCGCAAGGACCAGTTCCTCGTACGAGCCCGCCGCGGCGCACCACAGGTTCCCGAGTGCGGACACAAGGCCCCCGCTCAGCAGGGCGGTGCGACGTCCCAGTTGATTCGCGATCCACCCGGTCGGCAAGCTCAAGAAGACGCGGGACAGGCCGTACACCGCCACCGTCGCACCGATCGCCGCCTGCGACACGCCGAACGATTGCGCATACAGGGGAAGCACGGGAATCACCGCCCCGAAACCGAGTTGGTTCACGGCGATCAAGACGCACATCCACGTGAGAATCCGGCGCTCGCTCATGGGATTGCGGATTCCAAGTGGCTCGGACAGTCGCGAATCGATCCTACACGGGCACCGTCCGGATTGCCTACGGGTCGGCAAGACGCTTTGCCCAACCCAAGCCCCATAGCACCCCGATCGGCTGCTACGATTTGGCGCGATAGATCGGGACCGCCTATGAACGAGAACACGTTCTACACCGACCATTGGCAGCACATCGAGGGCGAGCGCGTGGCGCGCTACGAACGCATGTTCCAATGGCGCGACGGCCACGCTCAAATGCTCGAACCGCTCGACCTGCGCCCCGGTTCCCGTGTCCTCGACTATGGTTGCGGCCCGGGGGCGGTGGCACTCGGCATGGCCGACATGGTCGGTCCCGGTGGGCGCGCCTACGGCGTGGACCTCAATGCGCGTTTCGTCGCCGATGCCACGCGACGCGCCGAGGGTGCGCAGAACGTGTCATACCACCTTCTCGAGGGCGGTCCAGAGAACGGCCGCATCCCGTTGCCGGAGGCTGCCGTCGATCGGCTGCTGTGCAAGAACGTCCTCGAGTACGTGCCGGACGTGCGGGCCACCCTGGCTGAGTTCCATCGCGTCCTCGAGCCCGGCGGCCGGCTGCTTCTCATCGACAGCGATTGGGGCTTCGTCGTCGTCGAGCCTTGGGGTCGCGCGAACACCGAGCGGTTCTTCAAGGCCGCATCGCCGGCGTTCAAGACCCCCGAGATCGGTCGTATCCTGCGCACGGAACTGGTGGACGCCGGGTTTCAGGACGTCGAGGTCCGCATACAGGCCGGTGCCGACACGGCCGGCGGCAGCCTGGCCGTGCTGCACAACATGGCAAGCTACGCGGGCACGTTCGACGGGATGCCCGCGGAAGAGATCGCCAAGTTGCTCGCCGAAGCCGAAGCGGCGGTGGAAGCCGACCGCTACCTCTTCAGCCTGCCGCAATTCGTGGTAACCGGTGGCCGGCCTTGACGAGGGAGACAACGTGAACGATACGACCAAGGTCGAGTTCTGCAGCAAGCCGTGGATCGCTGCAGCCCGTGCTTACCTGCTCGGGGAATCCCGTGATGCCGACCTGAACGGCGTCGACGTCACGTTCAACGAAGTCTTCACCGATCCTCCCGCGCACCTCGATCCGGATGGCGTAGGCCGGATCGGCTGGTACCTACGTGTGACCGGCGGACAAGTGGAAGTCGGCGAAGGCATACTGCCGCACGCCGACCTGCGCCTGACAGTGGACTATGCGACCGTCCTGCCGGCCGCGCGATGGTTGTCGTCCGATCCACCGCTCCCCGAGGCGATCCAGGTTGCCCTTGGCAAGGCAATCCAACGGGAAGGCGATGCCGAAGCGATGGCGGCGGTTCCGTGGATGGCCGGTTTACACGACGCGATGGCCGTGCGAACCCGATGACGGTCGCGGTGGCCGTCGCCGCGAGGAATGGTATCGAAGGCACTCCGGGTTCACTTTGCAGGCGAACCCCGACGCCGCATCGGAAGGCCGCGATGCATGTGATCCGTAGCGAACCGTTGCCGCTGGTGGTGCTGGAACCACCCGACTATGGGCTGCTGCAAACCTACTACCTCCAAAACAAGGACCATCTCGCACCTTGGGAGCCCGCGCGCGACGAGGCCTACTACGCGGCGGCGAGCATGCGCGACCTCGTCGCCGAGCGCCATTGGCATTACGAGCAGCAGACGGCCCTGCATCTTTGTGCCATCGACGATGGCCGAATGGTGGCTGAATGCAACTTCACGAACATCGTGCGGGGGCCGTTGCAAGCGTGCAACTTAGGGTTCTCGGTGGCTAAGGAAAGAGAGGGCCGCGGGATCATGACGGGTGTGGTCAAGCACGGCATCGAGATCATGTTCTCGCAATACGGCCTGCATCGAATCGAAGCCAACTACATGCCCCGCAACTCAAGGAGCCCGCGCGTCCTTGAGCGCTGCGGCTTCGTCCGCGAGGGATTCGCCCGCGCGTACCTGAAGATCGCCGGCCAGTGGGAAGACCATGTGCTGACGGCGCTGGTGAATCCCAGCGATCGGCCTAGCCGCTAGCCTACCGCCTGGATCAGCGCCCGGATGTACCCGAAGGTGTAGGCCTCCTCGACCCGACCGTCGCCCGGCACATGGTCTGGCACCACGATGCCGTCGAAACCCACTTCGGCGAGCGCGCGCATGACAGCCACGAGGTCGACGTAACCGTTGTCCGGAAACGTCTCGTGGAAGTCCGGCAGTGGCGCCGAGGTGTTGCGGAAGTGGACCTGGTGGATGTGCCCGCTCGCCCCGAACTCGCGGATGGCCGCAACGATGTCCTCGCCGCGACCGTTGGCGCCTGGCATCTCCGACCACGTTCCCACGCAGAACAGGATGCCGGCATGGGTATCGCCGCCGGCGATGTCCATGGCCTCGCGGAACGCATCCGTGCTCCGGAAGATCCGCGCCACGCCTTGGTGGTTCACCGGCGGGTCGTTCGGGTGCAGTTGCAGGTGCACGCCCGCCTCCTGCGCGACCGGCAGGACGCGGTCCATGAAATAGCGGTAGTTCGCCCACATCGCGTCGTCGTCGTATGTGCTCGCAAACGCAGCGGGGAGGGCTTGCGCATCGGCATTGCGAAAGAGCCGCGTCTCGGCACCCCGCGACACGGTCGTGCCGGTCTGGTAGGCGCCGCCGGTGTGCCAGGCGTAGGTCGTGTAGCGGATTCCGAGCTGGCCGAGGTCGCGGATGAACGCGCATAGGCGGTCGATGACCGGGTCGCGTTCCGGCAGTCCGAGCGTGAAAGCCGCTGCGGAGTAGAGGTCGTCCAGCATGATCTCGTGCAATTCGAAACCCGCGCTCGTCACCCGGTCGCGGATGTCACGCAGATGTTCGAAGGTCGCCTCCTCGCTCTCGAGCCGTACCTCCATGGTCTCGACGCCCATCGTGCGCAGGTACCGGAACCGCGCGTCGGAGAAGTCGGCCGGCCGCTGGTGGCTGATGCCGAGCTTCATGCTGCGCTGGCTTTCGCGACCACGCGTCTTGGCGCCCGCGCTCCGGGTGGCGTGTCGCCGGACTTCGGGGTGTGGTCCCAGCGTGCGGTCATCAGGTAGCGCAACGCGGCGTGCGTCGCGGCGGGCGCGTTCAACCGTTGCAGCGCCTCGATGGCCCAGCCGCGGACATGGTGGTGCCAGAAGTACAGGTTGTCCGCCAGCAGGGGCACAAGTACGTCGTCGTCGCGAAGATCGGGCGCGAGGCGGGCCGCGGCCATGGCGGCGTTGCGACGGACCAACGCATCCTCGTCGGCGAGCGGGCCGCGCAGCACCGTGGCGTCGATCTCCCGACCCTGAGCCACCGTGCCCACGGCTTCGACCGCGTAGCGACGTACGTTCGGATCACCGTCGCCGATTGCCTCAAAGAGCTGCGGCAACGCGTTCGACGCAGGCGCGCCGATGTCGCCGAGGAGGTCCAGGACGCGGACCTTGAGCGCGGAGTCGGCGTACTCAAGCGTCTCGCGGAGGCTCTCCGCTGCAGCGCCTCCGGCGGCGACCAACCCGTAGGCCGCCATCGTCCGCAAGCCCACGTCGTCGCCGAGGAATGCCTCCATGAGCGGCCCGAGCCCGTCCGCGCCGCGGGCCGCCGACATGCCGAGCGAATAGGCGGCGCCGAGTGATACGTGGTCGTCGGCGCTCGTGAGCCTGGGCTCCCAGTCCTCGGGCGGCATCGGGCCTGGACGCGCGCCGCGGTGCCAGTCCCAGAGTGATCGCCACACAGGCGCCATCGTGTCGTCGTCCTCCGGCCATGCCGAACCGTCGTGCCGCCAGGACGCGCCGATCGGATCGCGGTCGCGGGTGAACAGGAACTTCACCATGTGCCGGGATGAGTCCGTCACGTTGGCGCTGTGCCGTCCGTGCACCATGTCGAAGTGGACGATGTTGACCGTCCCGGCGTCGCCGAGCAGCGGAATCTTGGCGGCTTCCCACGGTTCGTCGAGCGCCGCCATGGCCGTGAACTGATCCGGATTGTCGGCCCGGTATTGCTCGAGTTGCTGGCGGTGCCAGGCCCGCGCCTGCTCGCTGCCGAGGACGTCCGCGCCGAACTTCGCAACGGCCTGCTGGCGCAGCGCCTTGTTGAATTCGTTCATGCGCGCCCGTGCCGCTTCCAGTGCTCGCCTGGGCACGTAGTGGCTGCGTGGCACGATGCCCGTTGGACCCTTCTCGAGCGGCGTGTCCTGCGGGTAGTAGAACAGCATGGCGAACCGCGTGCGGTGCATGCGCCGCAGCCCGTCTACCGCATAGTGCGAGTGGTTGTCGCCGTCCTTGTGCAGCGGTTGCGCGGCGTTCAAGAAGTTGAAGTGGTCGTGACGGTGGAAGTGGAGGTAATAGCCGGGCCCGAGGATCGACTCCAAGGCGCCCCGAACGATCGGCTCATCGAGCATCTGCGACAGTTCCGGCACGCACGGCAGTAGGTTGTTGTGACCGCGCGGACCGCCCTCTTCGAGGTCGTCGAGGGCGGCCCACATCCGATCGTGGTAGTCGTGCGGGAGCGCCGAGGAGAGCGTGATGTAGCCCTCGCGGATGAAGCCCTGCATGGCTTCATCGTCGAGCAGCTGCGGGCGCTCAGCCATTGGAGATCGTGATCTCTTTGTCGGTGATGAATTCGAGAAGCGCAGGCTGGCCGTCCTTGGTCGCCGCGATGCCGCGCTCGATGGCGCTCGCGATGTCGCCGGGGTCGGTGATCCGCTCGCCGTAGCCGCCAAAGGCCTTGGCCATGTCGGCGTAGTGCCCGGAGATGTCGGTGGATCCGTACTTCTCCTGGGCCACCCGCATGATCGGGATCTCGATGGCCATGGAGAAGTTGTTCATCAGGATCGACAGGATCGGTATCCGTTCACGTACCGCGGTCTCGAAGTCCATGCCGGTGAAACCGATCGCCGCATCGCCCCAGACGTTGATGCAGGTCTTGTCGGGATGCGCCACCTTGGCGCCCATCGCCAACCCCAAGCCGTAGCCGAGCTGCGTCGTCTTGCCCCAGCCGATGTAGGACAGCGGCGTGGTCGACGTCCAGAATGGCGAGAGCTGGTCGCGCGGGCTGCCCGCATCGTGGGTGATGACCGTGTTGTCGATGTCCACCGTCCGGTTGAGTTCGTTGAGCACGCGATAGGGATTGATCGGTGCCGAGTTGTTGCCGCGCTTGGCGTCCCACTCGGCGAGCCACTCGGCCTTCTGCTTGGCAATGCGCTTCTGCACAGCGCCTTGGCGGGCATCCGCCTGGGCGTGGTCGCGATCCGCCATGGACGCGCTGAGCGCCGCCAAGGACAACTTGGCGTCGCCGATCACCGCGTACTGGGCCACGACGTCCTTGTTGAGGTCCATCGGATCAAGGGTGGCGTGGATGATGGTCTTGCCGCGCGGCATGGGCACGCCGAAGCCGGTTAGCGCGAAGCTGCAGCCGACGCCGAGGATCACGTCCGCCTCGTCGAGGAAGGTCTTAACGGTGCGTGGATTGGCGCGGCCACCGGAGCCGAGCGAGAGCGGGTGGGTCTCGTTGAACGCGCTCTTGCCCTCGAGGCTCGTGGTGACCGGGATGTTCCACTCCTCGGCGAGCGCCTTCAGTTCGTCCCAGGCTCTAGCGTAGTGGACTCCTTGTCCGGCGTAGATCACCGGCCGCTCGGCACCGGCGAGGACCACCGCCGCGCGGTCCACGTCGTCGGGGTCCGGCCCGACGCGTGTCGCGTAGCTCGGCGTATGTTCCCAACCGTCGGGGACATCCTCGCCGAAGACGTCCACCGGGACTTCGATCAGCACCGGTCCGGGCCGACCGTTGCGCAATTGGAAGAAGGCACGGCGCATGACTTCGGGGATCGCCCGGCCCATGGTCAGCGGCTCCGCCCACTTGGTGACGTGGCGCATGTTCAGGGTGGAGTTGAAGTTCGGGTAGTAGTGTGCGAGCCGGCGCGGATAGCCCGCAGGCAGCACGAGGATCGGCGCGGACTCCGAATAGGCCTGCGCGACGCCGCCAAAGGCGTTCTCGGATCCCGGGCCGTGCTGCATTGTGAAGACGCCGATCTTTTCGCCGGACGACAGGCGCGAGTAGGCGTCGGCCATGTGCAGACCGATGCGCTCCTGGCGCACGACTATGGTGCGGATGTCGGCCTCGGCGGCGGCCTCGATGATCGGGTTGACGGGGTAGGTGAAGATCGTGTCGATCCCTTCCTGCTTCATCGCATGGGCGATGCCGGCGGCGACTTTCACGGCTTGAGCTCTCCTTGTTGTGGGCGCGGGGGAAAACGCGACACTCTGCGCGAAAACGCCGATTGGCGCAAATGGGCCGCCGACCATACACTTGCCGGCTTCGCCATATCCGCGTATCGGCAAGGAGCTAATCCACGATGCCCTCCGTCACCGCAGCCGACGGGCCTGTCGCCGTCACGGGCGCGTCCGGCTACATCGGCGCGCACACCGTTATCGTCCTCATGAAACGCGGCTACGACGTGCGCGCCTGCGTCACCGACACCTCGAACCCGGACAAAACCGGGTTCCTGCTTGCGCTTGCCGACGAGCACCCCGGCACGGTCTCCCTGCACGAGGCCAACCTGCTCGAAGACGGCAGCTACGACGCGGTTTTCAAGGACTGTAGCGCCGTGCTGCACGTCGGCACGCCGATGGGCTACGGCGGCGCCAACAATCCGCAGCAGGTCTATGACGGCGCCATCAACGGCGTACACAACATCGTCCGCTCGGTCAAGAACTCGGGGACGGTGAAGCGCCTGGTTTATACCAGTTCCTTCGCCGCCATCGGCCACCCGTCGCCGCCGGGCCATCGCTACACGGAAGCGGATTGGGCGTCCGACAACCGCGGCGACGACAAGAACTGGAATACCGAGAACCTCGTGGAGAAGGGCGAGGTCGGCTACTCCATGGCGAAGGTGGAGTGCGAACACCTGGTCAACCGCCTGGCCGCCGAGGACGGTCGCTTCGACGCGATCTCGGTGTGCCCCTGCGTGGTCCTGGGCCCGCTGCTGAGCCCAGTGCATGAACTGCGCGGCTCGTGGCAGTTCTTCCTCGGCCGCATGCTGGCCGGGCACCCGTGCCAGCGCGGTTGGCAGGCGTTGTGGAACATCGTCGACGTCCGCGACTGCGGCGAGTCCCAAGCCCTTATGATCGAGAGCGACGTCTGCGAGAACGGCTCGCGCTACATGCTCTGCGCCACCGACGATTCGGGCGAGATCACCGCGATGCAACTGCATGAGCACTTGAAAGCGCTGTTTCCACACATCGACGTGGGCGGGGTGACGCCCGAGTACGAGGCCATGGTCGAGAAGTACGGTGCTCCGTACGACGCGCCGCGCGCCCACTGCGACAAGGCGCGCGACGAACTCGGTCTCGAAACCCACGCCATCGAGGACACCCTGCGCACGACCGGCGAGACCATGATCGACCTCGGCCTCGTGGAGCCCAGGCTGAGATGAGCGACACCGCTGCCCCGGCGGACGGCTTCACGGTCAAGCTCGCGCGTTCCGGCAAGGAGGTTTTCGTGCCCACTGGCGGCTCGATCCTCTTCGCACTCCTCGACGAGGATCTGCAGATCCCCTTCGCTTGCGGTGTCGGCATCTGCGGCGCGTGCTGGCAGCGGGTCGTCTCGGGCGAGCCTGACCACCGCGACTTCGTCTTAAGCGACGAAGAGCGGGAGAAGGGCGCGGTGATGATCTGCTGCGCGGGATCCTTGACGCCGGAGTTGGAACTGGACTTGTAGGTCCGCGGATCCGGCTAGCTGACCGATTGCCGACAGTCGGCTTGCACTGCGGACGGCAAGGCCACGCTGGTGCCTGACGTTCGATCCGGCTGACCGGCGCGTAAGGGTACTAGCCGGGGCCGAGCGTTGCCCCGTCGGCTTTCGAGATGGCCGGCACTATGCGGTCCCAAGCCTGCGTGTGGCGGACCAGGACGTCGCGCACCGATGCCTCAACGTTGACCGCGTCGCCTTCCGCGAAATAGCCGAGTGCCTTGACCGCCTCCATGGGCGGAAACTGGCCTCCGTACAGCGCTACCGCGGCACCAAGCCCGTCGGCTAGGGAAACTCCGGATTCCAAGATGGCGGCAATGTCCACGTAGTCACGGGCCGAGACGCGTTGCAGTAGCACTTTGAGCTTCGTGGCCAAGAGGTCCAGCATCGACGCGATCCAGATCACGTTGTCGTCCGTGCGGTCGGGAATGCCTACGCGGCCGATGTCGATTCCGCCGAAGAAGGACAACTTCACGGGGTCCGCGCCACCAGGAACCACGGAGACCGTCAGAGTGTCCGGTTCCGCCTGTAGCGTTTCGGCACGGCGGAGTAAAGGCAGGGCGAACAAGCTGTCCGCATCTAGCGGTTTCGCCGAAGAGAAGTCGAAATCCACCGACGCCCGGTGGCCGAGACGAAGGGCCAGGGCAGTTCCCCCATACAGGACGAACCCGTTCGGCAGCTGCGCGAAAGACGGCCAAAGCACTTGCTGGGCGCGGGGAAGGACGTCCAGGCGCGGAGTCATCATGGCGGCAGTGTCCTGGTCGGTAAGGGCGGAACCGGCATTTGATCGAGCCAGCGGTGCCAGTACGTCCACGAGCGACCGTTGAATGTCCCGATCGGCGGGGCACGCAACACGGCGCGCAGGTCGTCCCGGGATGCGCACTTCAGCATCCAGCGGACATCTTCGACCGTCCCCAAGGTCATGATCTGGGCGAAGAGATTGGCCGGCTTGGCGAGCGTGCGCTCCGGGCCTTGCCACCAGACGTACTTTTTCGCCAGTGCCAAGGCCCGTTCGCTCACCTCTACGGGATCCAAGCGCCCCAAACCCGGGTCCGGTACCTCCCTTGCGCTCGGCTCCGCCTTCGGCCCAAGGCCACGCCGACCGTCCATGGAACAACCGCCGCCGGTCGCTACGCTTCCTTTGGCGTTTGCTCCGTGTACGGTTGTGGCAGCTTGTTCGACCATGCCATTGCTTCCGCGATGGTGATCGATTGTCGACCCACCCGAATGGGCCACGCAAGGTGCCGCTAGCGGGGCGCCCTAGCAAGGCGAACCGCTAGCGGTTCGCGCACGGACGCCCGACGGCCACAAGACTTGGTCCAACTGTAGACTTCAACCGCGGCCAGGCAAGCTAGAAGCGCATGCGCAACCCCGCTTCGATCGTGCGCCCCGGCTGCGGCGCTAAGTCCTTGACGACGGACGTGTGCAGCCGCTGCTCGTCGTCGGTGAGGTTGCGCCCGGCGAGGAACAGATCGACGATGGTGTCGCCCGGGCGGAAACGCCAGGCGATGCGCGCGCGGAGGTCGTCGTAGCCGTCCGACGGCAACTCGAACTCGGCGACGTCGTCCTGCTCGGAAGCCCGTACGTAGTCCACGTTGGCTCGCAGGCGGTCGCTCGTGAACTCGAGGGACAGGCCGGTCCGGTTGGGCGGAATGAGCGGCAGGTTGTCGTTGCCTGATATGTCGAGTTGCGGCGATACCATGTCGAAGAATGCCCCGAGATGGAGCGTTCCGGCGGCCCATTCGGCGACGGTCACCCGGCCTTCCACCTCGAAGCCGGGGAACGTCGCGTCGGCCTGGGAGTACCGGCGCACAGCGAACCCCTCCCGCTCCTCGCCCGTCGCGGCCTGGTAGATGAAGTCGGGGAAGTGCGTGTAGTAGAACGTGCCCTTCGCCGACCAGCCCTCGCCTTCGCCGTTGAGGGTGGCCGCCAGGTTGCGCGCCTGCTCCTGGTCGAGCTCGGGATTGCCGATCTCGAAGACGCCGGTGCCGGGGTGGGGGCTTTCGGAGAAGAGTTCCTCGCCGACGGGCGCACGTGACGAGTAGTCGGCCAGCAACGTGGCCCCCCAACCCTCGGCGAGCGGCACGATGAGGCCTAGCGACGCGCTTGCGCCGCTGAAATCGCGGCTCGGACCGTGCGCTGGCGTGTGCTCGACCCGGTCGTAGCGCACGCCGGCCTCGAGCCCGAGTTCGCCCAAGGGGCGCTCGCCGACCCAGAACAGACCGAACGACGACGTGTCGACAGGGGGCGTGAACGCTTCTTCGCCGACCACCGAGAACTCGCGGTTGCCGAGCTGGGCGCCGAGGGCGCCGCGCCAGCCGGGTCCGCGGTCGTGCGTCAGCTCCGCACGCGCTTCCCAGGCACTGTTCGCAAAGGCCGTCCCCACCTCGCCGGCTTCGTTCTCCACGTGTTCGTAGTCGTTGATGCCTAGGCGGAGATTGAGGCCTTCGAAGCCGCCGAACGGGTCGGCCAGGCCAGCCTCCAGGTCGATGCGCGTCTGATCGAGGGCGACGACGGGAAGGGCCTCGTCCTCATGTTCGTCGTGGTGCGCCTCCTCCTCCTCGTGTTCGTCGTGGTGCTCCTCGTGGTCGTGGTGCTCTTCCTCGTGTTCGTCGTGCTCATGGGCATGGCTGTGTCCCGGGATGCCGTACTCGGAGTCGAGGCCGCTGACGGCTAGACCGACGAAGCCGCGCTCGCCCACGATGGAGAGGCCGGCGGAACCGCCGCGGACCTCGAGGCCGCTGCCGGGCAGGGTTCCATAAGCCTCCTCCTCCTCGTGCTCGTCGTGGTGCTCCTCCTCGTGGTCGTGGTCGTCGTGCCCTTCCTCGTCGTGGTGTTCTTCCTCTTCCTCCGACTCGTGCAAGGCGTGCAGCGCCGCGGACTCGGCGAATCCGGGGATGTCGTAGTCGTCCGCCTCGCGGGTGAAGCCGTCGACGTGCCACGCCACGTTGCCGCCGCCGCCGTCGAGCCGGAAGGACCCGTTCCGGCCGTCGCCGTTGTCGGAGCCGCGCAGATCGATGGCGCCGTGGATGCGCTCGGGCACTTCGTTCGGAATACGTCCCGTATGGACATCCACAACGCCGCCGATGGCGCCGGAGCCGTAGAGCAGGGTCGCTGAACCCTTCAGAACCTCCACGCGCTCCGCGATGAAGGGGTCGACCGTGACGGCGTGGTCGCCGCTGCTGACGGAGACGTCAAGCGTGTCGATCTGTTCCTCCATGACGCGCACCCGCGCGCCGCCGAGGCCGTGGATGACCGGGCGCCCCGCACCTACGCCGTAGGAACTGTTGTGGATGCCCGGCTCGTTGCCCACTGTCGCGCCGATGTTGTCCACCGCCTTGCGTTCGAGTTCGTCGGCTCCGAGCACGTCGCTGGGCTGGGCGAGTCCGTCGCGGGCGAGCGGGTGTGCGAGTACGATGATCTCTTCTATCTGCTCTTCTTCCGTAGCGGTTTCGCCGGCGAGCGCGGCTGCCGCCAGCCACGGTGCTGCTGCCAGCAGGGATAGTTGTTTGCGTCTCATGATCCATCTCCAAGTGAACGAACACGCGCGCGACCCGCGAAAGCGACCGCGCAAGGTTGGGTTGCGTTGTGGTCAGGAGATGGCGAGGGGAGGGGCGCGCGGCCGGGCGACCTCGTAAGGGCGGAAAGAAACGGTGGCCGAGGACACCGGCAGACTGTTGGACCGGCGCCACTCGGGCGGCAGGGCGTCAAGGCGGTTGATCTCCGGGACGTGCCCGGGTTCGGAGATTGCACAGGCCGTGCAGACCTCCTCTTCATGTTCGTCGAGGTGGACGTGCGTATCGGCAACCGCTTGCCCGACCCACAGCAGCGATGCGGCAAGCAAAGTCCATCGCGGCAGACGATGACGTGTGGGTTGGCCGGTGCTTGTGCGTTCCGCGTTGCGGAACGGGTGACGCGGCAGACGGGTGTCGGAACTCAAGCGCACGCGTAGGGTGCCGCGACATGGGAAGAGTACGTTATAACATATCTTCTTCCCGGGAGGAACCGACCAGCCAACGGCCTACCGCAAGCCGCCGCTTGGTATCAAAGCTCGTCAGCCGTCACCCGGACGTGCTTGATCGTGCGCCGATGCCACGTGTAGACGACGTGTATCGCTTCGTCGCAGATCACGGCCGGGTAGGAGAACTCCGGGGCACCGCCGTCGGGTGCCGATGCGTCGTCGTCCAGAGTCATGACGTCGCGCCATGCGCCATCGTTGCCGGAAAGGGCGAGCGCGATCGGCGTTCGTGCGCCGCCCCAACGGCCTTCGGGGGTGGTCGCGGGGTTGTAGACAAGCAGCGCGCGTCCATCCGGCAGGTTGACCGCGTCGATTCCCGAGTTCGGGTTGGGAAGCTCTGTTCTTTCCAGGGCCGACCAACGGCGACCGTCCGGGCTCCTCGTGAGGCCGATGCAGCCGCTCTTGGTGCGCGCCAAGGCCTCGAAGGTGTCGCCGCGCTTGTAGGCGGCGGGCTGGATCGCCTTGAGGTCGCCGGGATCGGGGACCGCGGACTCGGCGAGCCTCTCCAGGTCCGGCGAGAAGGTCTCGAAGTGGCAGCGCCAGCCGCCCGCCTCTCGGCTTGACGGGCACAACAGATCGCCGTTCGCCAGTGCCAGCGGCTTGTTCTTGACTGGCCCGAGCCAGGGTGCGGGGAGCTCTCCGCGGTCGCGCCACGTCTCACCACCGTCCGTGGAGGTCAGCACGGCGCCACGCCACCGCGCCGGCGACACGCCAACCTTGTAGAACAGGTGCAGGCCCGCCGCGGTATTGCACAGGACGGGGTTCCAGCACGCCTCGCCCCAGCCGTCGGCGACTTGGCGCGGCGTCTCCCACCTGTCGTTCCGGTTGATCGCGCACCAGATGCCGACATCCGGGTTCTTCTCGTGGCTGCCCGCGAACCAGGCTGCGACCAGCCGGTCCGGCAACGCCGCGATGGTGGGCGCGTGGCACGCCGGCGTCGGGGGACTGTCCGGGTCGAAGACGAAGGCGGCCGCTTCGCGGTCGCTTGGAGATTTCGCTACGCGAAATCTCCCGCACTCACCGGTAGTCATGGGCTTGACGGACGGTGCATCACATGCGCGGCAGAACTTCGTCGGTCAGCAGGACCAGCGTTTCATGGCTGAGGATCGACGCCAGCAGGTAGTCGAGGGGGACTTCCTCCTCGAGCCGCTTCAGTTCATCGACGACCTTCGCAGGGGAGCCGTGGATGATGACGTCGTTGACGTAATTCTCGACGCGTTCCGCCTTCGACCCCTGCCGCGGCCCGGCGTAGGCATCAACCGTCCACTGCGCGCCGTTCCGGGCGACGGCTTCGGCGGCCGCATCCGTGGGCGCGACCGCGATCAGCCGCGCCATGGGGATGTCGCGCTCGTGGCGGTGGCCGTGCTCGACGAGCGCCGCCCGGTAGTGCGCGTACTGGGACTGGATCTCGCCGTGCGTGGCGTGCGGGCTCATCAGGATCGCGTGACCTTGGCTGGCGGCCCAGTCGCTCGCTCCCGTGGAACTCGTCGCGATCCAGGTCGGGATCGGATCCTGCAACGGCTTCGGCAGCACCTCGATGTCGCGGAAACTCGAAAACCGCCCCTCGTAGGTGAGCGGGCCGTCCTGCCATGCCTTCTGCACGATGTCGACGTTCTCGCGAAAGCGGGGATAGGACTCGTCGCCGCTGACGCCGAAGGCGCTCATCTCCGTACGGTCGAAGCCGCGACCGGCACCCCAGTTGACGCGCCCGCCGGACAGGTTGTCGAGCAGCGCCACTTCCTCGGCAAGCCGGAGCGGATGGTAGAACGCCGCCAGCGACACCCCGGTGCCGATGCGCAGGTTGCGGGTGATGTCGGCGACATGCATGCCCATGATGTGCACCGACGGGCACACGCTGTAGGTGGAGAAGTGGTGCTCGGCGAGCCACACGGCGTCGTAGCCGCCGCCGTCCATGATCCGGACGCGATCGAGCGCGCGCTGGTAGACGGTATGGAGCGGCACCCGCCGACCGGGCCAACTGAAGAACTGCAGAACGGCGAATTTCATGCGCGGCGTGCTTAACCCCTGCCAGCTTGGCGGACATTATCCACACCGTTAGACTGCGCGCACCCAAACCGCCGGAGGGGGCATGACCGCAAGAACGGAACCGGGACGACTGTCCCGCTTTGGCCTGATGGTCGCCAAGGAACTCGACGACTTCATCGCCAACGAGGCGTTGCCCGGAACGGACGTTTCGCCTGACGACTTCTGGACCGGTTTCAGCGCCATCGTCCGTGACCTGACGCCGACCAACCGCGCCCTGCTGGCCAAGCGCGATGAATTGCAGGCAGCCATCGATGCGTGGCATCGCGATCGTCGCGGCCAGCAGCACGATCCCGAAGCCTACAAGGCGTTCCTGATGGACATCGGCTACCTGGTCCCCGAAGGCGGCGACTTCGAGATCGCGACCGCGAACGTCGATCCGGAGATCGCCCACATGGCCGGACCGCAGTTGGTGGTGCCGGTCATGAACGCCCGTTTTGCTCTGAACGCCGCCAACGCGCGCTGGGGGAGCCTCTACGACGCCCTCTACGGTACCGACCTGATCCCCGAGTCGCCCGGACGCGAAAAGGGCACGTCCTACAACCCCGCCCGCGGCGAACTGGTGATCGAGCGCGCTGCGCAGGAACTCGACCGTGTGGTGCCGCTGCGCGGCGCGAGCCATGCGGACGTGACGAGCTACCGCATCGTCGGTGAAGGGGACAGCCGGACGCTCGAAGCCGTGACCGCCGCGGGGGCGGTGCCGCTCGCGACCCCGGCGCAGTTCGCCGGATTCGCCGGTTCCGAGAACGAGCCGTCGTCGGTCCTGCTGCGCCACAACGGCCTGCATGTCGAGATCCAGGTCGACCGTGGCCACGACGTGGGCGCCGTTCACCCGGCCGGCGTCAAGGACATCATGCTGGAATCGGCGGTGACCACCATCCAGGACTGCGAGGATTCCGTCGCGGCGGTGGATGCCGAGGACAAGACGGCCGTGTACCGCAACTGGCTGGGCCTGATGACCGGCGAGCTCGCGGAGACCTTCGAGAAAGGCGGCGAGACGGTGCATCGGACGCTGGTCGGCGATCGCACGTTCACCGCGCCGGATGGCGGAACGCTGACACTGCCCGGGCGCAGCCTGCTCCTGATCCGCAACGTCGGGCACCTGATGACCACCGACGCGGTGCTCGACGCCAACGGCGACGAGGTCTTCGAAGGCATCGTCGATGCCGTGGTGACGAGCCTCTGCGCAGTTCATGACTTGAAGGGCCGGGGTCGTTATCGCAACAGCCGCGCGGGCAGCGTCTACATCGTCAAGCCGAAGATGCACGGGCCCGAGGAGACGGCGTTCACCTGCGAACTCTTCGACCGCGTCGAGGACGTCCTGGGACTCGCCCGCAACACCTTGAAGGTCGGCGTCATGGACGAGGAACGCCGCACCAGCCTCAACCTCCGCGAATGCATCCGCGCCGCGCGCGAACGCATCGTCTTCATCAACACGGGGTTCCTCGACCGCACCGGCGACGAGATCCACACCTCCATGCACGCGGGCCCGATGGTGCGCAAGGAGCCGATGAAGCAGGAGACCTGGATCCTCGCCTACGAGGATGCGAACGTGGACGCGGGCCTCGCCACCGGGTTCCCGGGCCGTGCCCAGATCGGCAAGGGCATGTGGCCGAAGCCGGACGAGATGTTGGAGATGTTCAACGTCAAGTCCAACCACCCCACCGCGGGCGCGGACTGTGCCTGGGTGCCGTCGCCGACGGCGGCGACGCTGCATGCGCTGCACTACCACCAGGTGGACGTCGCGAGCCGCCAGGACGACCTGAAGAGCCGGGCCCGGGCAAGCGTGGACGACATCCTCACGATCCCGCTGCTCGCGGGCGAGAACCTCTCCGGCGACGACATCCGCCGCGAACTGGCCAACAACGCCCAAGGCATCCTGGGCTACGTGGTGCGCTGGATCGACCAGGGCATCGGCTGCTCCAAGGTGCCGGACATCAACGACGTGGGGCTGATGGAGGACCGGGCGACCTGCCGGATTTCCAGCCAGCATATCGTCAACTGGTTGCATCACGGCGTCGTCAGCGAGGACCAGGTGCGTGACACCATGCAGCGCATGGCGGCGGTGGTGGACCGGCAAAACGCGGACGACGAGAACTACCTCGACATGGCGCCGGACTTCGAGGACAGCGTCGCCTTCCAGGCGGCATGCGACCTGGTGTTCAAGGGATTGACGCAGCCCAACGGTTACACCGAGCCGGTACTGCACGCCCGGCGCCGGGAAGCCAAGGCGCGCGCGAGCGGATGACGCGGTGAAGTAAGTGCCGCTCACGATCCTCGACTACGACCACGACCGCGATTGGGACGCGGTCAAGCGCATCCACCACGAGGTCGGTTGGCTAGACGACGAGGACGACGCCAAGGAATTCGAGCACCTGGCCCGGTGCTTCGACGGCGTCGTGTTCCCGCTCGACGGCGAGGCTGAATGCGCCGTGTTCACCGCGCCGGGCGCCATGCGTCACCTCGAAACCGACGTTCACATGACCGCCGTCGCCGGCGTGACGACGAGCCGGGTGGCCCGCAAGCTCGGCGCGGCCAAGAGACTGACTGCCCATGCGCTTGCCAAGGCGGCCGATGCCGGTAGCGAAATGGCGGCGCTCGGCATGTTCGACCAAGGGTTCTACAACCGCTTGGGGTTCGGCAACGGCAGCTACGTGAACCGGATTTGCTTCGATCCGGCGACGCTCACAGTGGATGTTCCCTTTCGCTCGCCCAAACGCATCGGCCGCGACCAATGGCCCGACGTACACGTCGCAATGCACAATCGGCGGCGCGGTCACGGCGGTTGCGTACTCAACATCCCCGAGATCGCGCGCTACGACATGGCGTCGGTTGGCAAGAAGCTGATCGGCCTTGGCTACTACGATGGCCCCGGCGACACGCTGTCACACTTCTTTTGGGGTGAGGTCGATGGCGCGAATGGCCCCTACAGGATCTACTATTACGCCTATCAGACGTCGGCACAGTTGTTTGAGCTACTCGCGCTGATCAAGTCCCTTGGCGACCAGGTCTTGATGTTCGCCATGGAGGAACCGTCGGAGGTCCAATTCCAGGATCTGCTCAAGCAGCCCTCCCGCAACCGCACCAGTACACGCGGTTCGAAATTTGCGGGCAGCCACGAGACGATTGCTTACTGGCAGGCACGCATGCTCGACGTGGCCGGCTGCCTCGCCAAGACCCACCTCGACGCCGAACCGGTGACCTTCAATCTGGCCTTGCGCGACCCGATCGCCGCACACCTCGACGGCGCGAATGCGTGGAACGGCTGCGCGGGCGACTACGTGGTCACGCTCGGCGAAGAGTCCGCAGGGGAAACCGGCCGCTCGCCGAACTTGCCGACCCTCAACGCCTCGGTCGGAGCGTTCACGCGCCTGTGGCTGGGCGTGCGCAACGCGTCGAGCTTGACGCTGACGGACGACGTTGCCGGCGACGAGGCCCTGTTGCGAGCGCTGGACCGATCGTTGCGGCTGCCGCGACCGCACTTGGGGTGGGACTTCTGATCCGCGCCGAAGGAGCTTGCTCACCGTCTGCTGACGGTGGACGCCTCGGGACCGCTGGCGCCTGATGTTCGCCCGAGCCGCCCCTGTCTTCCCTGTTGGTGATGTCAACGCCGCCGTACGGTGGTACGCCGACAACCTCGGCTTCACACCAGTCCACGTCAACGCAGACGAGAGTGGCGAGGCGAACTACGCCATCGTCAGGCTCGGCGATGTCGAGATTCATCTGCTCCAGAACGGATTCGAGGGCGAGCCCGTGCGGAGCCCGTCCGAAGCCATGTTCACGATGCGCGGATCGGTCGATGACGTCGACGACCTGTGCAAGCGTTGCGTCGAATCGGGGCTCGTCTTTCTGCGCGAGCTGGCGGACCAGCCTTGGGGCGCGCGCGACTTCACGGTGCTCGATCCCGACGGCAATCGGATCTGGATTGCCGCATCGTTGCGCGACTGAAACGCCTCTCGCGCCTACCAGTTCTCCCCGAACGGCCGAATCGTCACGTCGAAACTCCACGCGCTCTTTGGCTGGTGTGCCAGGTGCCACACTTCGCCCGCGATGTCGGCGGGCTTGCAGTAGAAGTCGTCCGGCCGGTTCGGCGACCGCCGACGAGTCCAGGCCAAGTCGATCACCGCATCGATGGCGACATAGCCGACGTGAACGCCTTTCGGCCCCAGCGACCGGGCCATGGACTCGGCGAGGATGCGCTGTGCCGCCTTGGTGGGCGCAAAGCCGGCGAACGTCGGCTTGCCGCGGTACGCGGCCGTGTTGCCCGTGCAGATGATGGCGCCGGAGCCGCGCGCCACCATGGCCGGCGCGACCAGTTGACCGAGGCGCAGCAGCGCGAGGGTGTTCACGGCGAAGTTGCGCTCGAGGACCTCCGGCGCGATGTCCATGAACTCCCCGAAGGCGCCGCCCACCGCGTTGTGGACGACGACTTCGGGTGCCCCGAGTTCGTCGGTGACGCGGGCGACGACATCCGAGAGCGCATCGCCATCGGTGACGTCGCAGGCGAAGGCGTGGGCGTTGGCCATCTCGTCGGCGAGTTCGTCTAAGCGCTCGACGCTGCGGGCCAGCATGGCCACCGCGTAGTCGCCCGCGAAGCGCCGTACGATCGCCGCCCCGGTTCCCGGTCCGACCCCCGTTACCAAGCACACTGGCCTTGCCATCGCTATGCTGTCCCTTCTTCTCGCGACGAGGGCGCGTAGTGTGATGGAACTCAGCGGCGATTGGGAGAACCAGAACGGCTCCGTGCTCAGCATCGGACGGATCGACAAGGGCATGTTCAGCGGCCGTTTCGTCTCCGCGAAGGGTCGGGCAGCGAGGGACCGAAGCTATCCCGTGGCCGGCGTGGTCAACGGGTCGTTGGTCGCGTTCGCGGTGAACTTCGTCGACGAAGACGACAACTTGGGCTCCATTTCCAACTTCACCGGTCGCCTGGAAGAGGGTGTCCTACACACCGTCTGGGTGCTGGCGCGAGCGTTCGAGGACAGTGGGCGGACCAAGGCGACGCAGCCGTGGAATACCTTCCTCGTGAATGCCGACCGCTTCGAAAGGCGTCGCTAATGGTGCGGCGTGGTATGTTCGGCGCGGGTTTTGATCCAGGGAGCTAGGAATGGCCGACGAGCCCGGCATCTTCGAAATCATGTACAACTGCCGCGCGATGCGGCGACTGAAGCCGGACCCCGTGCCGGAGGAGTTGCTGCTGAAGATCGTCGATGCCGGCAACCAGGGGCCGACAGGCTCCAATGCGCAGGGCGTGCGCTGGATCATCGTGCGCGACGCGGAGCAGCGGGAACGGCTTGCTGAACTCAACAAGGCGGCAGTCACGCGCTACGCGGCGCCGGACTCGGGGCGTGCCGCGGCGCTGCCGCACCAGGCCACAGACAAGCGCGTCCGCATGCTCGACGCCGTGCTCTGGCAAGCCGAGCACATGCAGGACATTCCTGCCCTCGTCATCGCCTGCTATGAGTTCCCGCAGCCGGTCACCGGCCAGTCGGCGGGTGCCGGTGGCTCCGTGTGGCCCGCGGTGCAGAACCTGTTGCTGGCGGCCCGCGCCGTTGGGCTCGGCGCCGCGCCGACGACGCTGGGGCTGTCGAACCGCGCGGCCGCCCGCGAAGTCCTGGCCTTGCCGGACAATATGGAAGCGTATTGCCTGATCCCGGTCGGCTACCCGATGGGCCGATTCGGCCCGGTGACGCGATTGCCCGTGGAGCAGACCGTGCGCTGGGACCGCTGGAATTAGGTACCACCCCGGCGAGATAGCGCCATGCCGACCGGCGTGACGTCAACGACAGCAACGCCGCCGGCCCCTCGCGGCAAGGTCTCGCTCGGCACCAAGCTGGCCTTCTCGAGCGGCGCGCTCGAAGAGGCGATGATCGGTGCCGCCGGCATCGCCACGATGGTGTTCTACAACCAGGTCCTGGGTGTCGACCCGTGGCTGTGCGGCATGGTGTTCTTCGTGGCGAGCGTCGTCGACGCCGTCTCCGATCCCCTCGTCGGTTCGCTAACGGACAATTTCCGCTCCCGCTGGGGGCGCCGCCACCCGTTCATGCTGCTCGCCGTCCTGCCCCTCGCCTTGGCCTTCTACCTGATGTATGCACCGCCAGCGGACTTGAGCGAGTTGCAGTACTTCTGGTGGTTCCTCGGCACAATGGTGCTGCTGCGGCTCGGCAAGACGTTCTATGCGATCCCCCACGACGCTCTTGGCGCCGAGTTGACGGACGACTACCACGAGCGCACGTCGGTATTCGGCTACAACTCGGTGGCCGGCTTGGCGGCCAGCGCCGCACTCGGCGTTTTCGTCCTCGTGGCGATCTTCCCGTCCACGGGCGAGCACGAAAACGGCCTCCTGAATCCGGACCAGTATCCGGTGCTCGCTCTCTTCGGCGCGGCGTGGATCGCGACAACGCTGCTCATCTGCGTCATCGGCACGCGGAATCAGATCCCCAACCTCCACCGCGTCGACCGGGAGAAGGTCCGCGTCGCAGCCTATTTGCGCGACCTGTTGGTGCTGATCAAGAGTCGCTCGTACATCTCTGTCTGCGCCGCCTGGTTGGTGATGGCCACTTCCGGCGGAATCCTCGCCGTTGTCGCGACCTACACGTTCATCTACTGCTACGAGCTTTCCACCGAGACGCTGACGTTGCAGCGCTTCGTCGCCATCCCGGGAATCCTGGTGGCTATACCGCTCGCGAGCTACTTGACACGCGTACTCGACAAGAAGATGACCGTGGTCTACACCTGCATCGTCTGCGCGACCTTCGTCGGCTTGCCGCACTTCCTGCGCATGGTCGGTTGGTTCCCGGACAACGACTCGGTGTGGCTGGTCCCGATGCTGTTCGGCAGCTTGCTGATCGGTCTGCTCGCGCTGCCCGTCGTGCCGATCGCCATAGACTCGCAGTTGGTCGATGTCGCCGACGAGTTCGAGTACAAGACCGGCCGCCGTGCCGAGGGCGTGGTGTTCTCCATTCGCTCCTTCGCGATCAAGGCGACGGTCGGCATCGGTGGCCTGGTCGGCGGCTTCGGATTGGAGATCATCGACTTCCCGGAGGACGCCTCCGCGGAAACCCTGACGCCAGAGGTCTTGAACGGGCTCCTGTTCATGACCGGCCCGCTGTACTGGATCATCGTCTTCAGCGGCATGCTGTTCATGGCGCTCTACAATCTCAACCGCGCGCGACACGACGAGATCATGGCGGTTCTCGAAGTGCGCCGAGCGGCGCGCGCGGATCCTCGCCAAGTCGCGGCGGGCCTCGAAGGCGGTTGACGGTCCATGCGGGTCTGGGACATCCATCCCGGCTACCTCGACCGTCAGCGGCTGCTCGGCGAGCACCGTGAACTGCACGGCGTCGTGGCCGTCACGACCGGCGGCCTGAACGGCTATGCCGCGCATCCGGAGGTGAAGCGCTGGGCCGGCCTCGGTTGGGCCTGCGCGATGCGCCATCGCCTACTCGCGGCGGAAATGGCGTTCCGCGGCTATCGGGATCGCACGCCGGTGCGACTGCGGCGTGCGCCTGGCCGCTGGCCGACGACGTTCATCGACGAGCCGGGCGCGCAGTTCGGCTTGCTGGCGGATAAGTACGCCGATGAGCGGCGGGGCCGCATTCCGTTGCCGAAGTCGGCGCAGGAACTGTGGGCCCATCACAAGTACTCGGTGCTGGCGCGGAGCCAGTCGGCGTACCGCGGTCTCGGCGTTCGCGTCAGTGCGCTCCCGCGCGGCGAGATCGACGAACTCGCCGTCGAACTGGTGGCCTGGCTGCACAAGCCACCGTCCGCCGGGAATCTACGCAACGCCTTGCAGCACATGTGGGGCCATGTCGAGGCGGGGCCGGACGGTTTCGCGGACTGCTCGCCGGGGACAGCGTTGAAGAGAATCCAGCGCGCGGCCTTGGCGGAGAACAACCGCTACCTGCTCGAGCAGACGGCGCTAACCGAACTCGGTCCCTGGATGTAACCTTCGCCGGAACGGGGCGCGCGGGAAGACCATGATCAAGAACCTGTCCCGCTGGGTGGCGGGCCTGGCGGCACTCGGCGTGGCGACGCAGTCGATGGCCCAGGCCGACGGCCGTTGGGAAGGCCACATCGAGATCCCCGGCGCACCACTGCAGGTGAAGATCGTGCTCGAGCAGGATGCGGACGCATGGCAAGGAGCCATCGACATCCCGGCGCAAGGGGCCGTGGCACTACCGCTGTCCGGGATCTCGGTTGGCATTGCGGACGACGACGGGCAACGCGTCGAGTTCGCCATCCGCGGCGTGCCCGGACGGCCGACGTTCCGGGGTCGCCTTGAAGGCGGCGAGATCCGCGGGCGTTTCGAGCAGGGCGGCGCGACTTTCCCCTTCCGGCTGGGCCGGCAAGCGGTGGCGTTGTCACGCCCCCAGGAGCCGCGCGCGCCGTTCCCGTACGCGAGCGAGGACGTACGCTTCGAGAGCGGCCCGGTTACGCTCGCCGGCACGCTGACAATTCCAGCGGGCGAGGGGCCGTTTGCCGCCGTCCTGCTGATCTCGGGGAGCGGCCTCCAGGATCGCGACCAGACGCTCTTCGGACACAAGCCGTTCTGGGTGCTCGCCGACCACCTGAGCCGCGCCGGGATCGCGGTGTTGCGCGTGGACGATGCCGGAACGGGTCAATCCGAAGCGCATCCGAGTCCGCCGACCCTCGAGGACTTCGCCGCCGATGCCAATGCCGGTGTCGATTTCCTGCGCGCCGATGCCCGTATCGGCCGCGTGGGCCTGATCGGCCACAGCCAAGGCGGTGTCGTGGCACCCATGGTGGCGAGCCGTCGCGACGATGTTGGCTTCGTCGTGCTGCTGGCGGCACCGGGCGTACCGGGCGACGAGTTGATGCGCCGCCAGAACGAACGCATCTACGCGGCCTTGGGATTCCCCGCGGATCGCCGCGAACGGCTGCTGGACTTGCTGGACCGGCTATTCGCGACTCTCAAGTCGGACGCGTCGACCGCCGCTGCGACGCCGGAGGTCGAAGCGATCGTCCGCGAACAGATGCAAGCCAACGGCGTGCCGCCATCAGAGCAGCAGGACGCCCAGGTGAGCGCGGCGGCGGCCCAGGCTCTTGCCCCGGCGATGCGTGCGCTGTTGCGCCATGATCCACAACCGGCGTTGACGCGCACGCGCGTCCCTGTGCTGGCGCTGAACGGCGAACGCGACGTGCAGGTGGACGCGGAGCAGAATTTGCCGGCGATCCGGGCGGCCCTTGCCGATGCGGAGAACACCGACGTGGAGACGCATCGACTGCCCGGCTTGAACCACCTGTTCCAGACTGCGGCGACCGGTCTACCGAACGAGTACGGCGCGCTCGAAGAGACCATGGCACCCGCGGTTCTGGATGGCATCCGGGACTGGATCCTCGCGCGGAC
The DNA here is from genome assembly GCA_026706385.1 of Gammaproteobacteria bacterium. Classification (GTDB taxonomy): domain Bacteria; phylum Pseudomonadota; class Gammaproteobacteria; order Pseudomonadales; family Azotimanducaceae; genus VXYL01. The sequence goes on along the minus strand of JAPOYV010000002.1, from coordinate 1,753 downwards.
GGGCCGGTGACACGGGGGCGAAAGGCCTTGCGGTCGCTCTTGGCGGTTGCCGCGATCACGTCGCAGCCCGTGTGCGCCGTCTGCCCGGAGGCCCTCCCGGCGCCCGGTCTCGAGCGAATCCAGTCCGTCGGCTGGGGCATAGATCCACGCAATACGCGCCATCAAGGGCCCGCGCGGACGCGCATCGACGCCGCCAACGTCTCGAGCCTCGCCTTGAAATGGTCGTACGCGCTCGCGTCGGAGCATTCGCGGTCCATGCCCTTGGTCACCGAGGACACGATTTTCGTCGGTGCTGGCCGCGGACTGGTCGCGCTGGATCGCGAGACCGGCTGCGTCCGCTGGGACTACGCGCTCGAGGACCAGATCGGCAGCGCTGGCCCGGGCTGATCGCCGTCGTCGACCAAGGCTTCATCTTCGGCGCCAAGCGCCGCTGCCTGCACGATCTCATCTGCGGCACGGAGGTCGTTCGTCGGGACGAGCTACGGATGACGGCGTAGACTCCCGATGCTGTCGACCGGGTCGGGACACGAGGACAGGATGATCACGAGCATGCCGCGCGTCGCGATCGCGACGCACGATTTCGAGCGCTGCGTTGAGACCTTTCGGCGAGATTACGGCCTTCCCGTGGTCGACCTGTCGCCCGGCAGCGTCGAGAGCCTCGGCGCCAAACTCGCGATGTGCGTTCCCGCGGGCGGCAGCAACATCGAGTTGATGTCGCCGGCCGACCCCAAGGCGCCCCTGTCGCAAAGCCTGTCCCGCTTCCTCGAGCGACGCGGCGAAGGGTTGTTCGCCATGATGCTCGAAGCCCCGGACCCCGACCGGGAAGCCGTTGGCCTCGCCGAGCGGGGCTTGAACGTGCTGCCGCGGATGGCCGGCGCCGGTGGTCGCGATGTGCACCCGAACTCAACGGATGGCGTTCTGATTCGTGTCTACCCGGTCAAGTCGTTCGCGGGAGAAACGTCACCGAGCACAAGCGGCCTTTCCGGGATCATGCGGGTGATCGTCGCCGTCGGTGACCTGGACCACGCCCGGCGGGTCTACGAAACTGGCTTCGGGCTGCCGTGCGATGCGGCTTACGACGACGACCTGCGCGGCGTGCGAGGGTTTATCTGCCGTCCCCCTGTCGGCGGCGTCATTGAGTTCGTGACGCCAACGGATGTGGATCGCCCGTTTGCCGGGGACGTCGCCAAGTTCCTCGAAGATCGTCCCGGGCTCTACGCTCTCGTTCTGCACGGCGACTTCAGTCGGGACTCGGACACCGTGTTCGGTGCGCGCATTCTCGTCGAGGGCGGAGAACGCGGCTAGCGTTGTTGAGCACGTCGGACCTCGGCGGTGTGGACGTCGTCGCCCACACCAAAAGCGAACATCGCCCTTTTCATTCGTGTCGGCCCGACCCCGAACGGAACATCGCCCATTTCATCCGGAACCGGTGGCGCAGGCTTCGGCCTTCGGCGTGATTGGGCGTTGCACGCGGCGAGGTCGACGAGGGGTTGCCCACCCCTTGACCAAGGCGCCTCTTGGATCGAAGGGGAACGGCGCCATGGACAAGGCGTGGACAACCCCGCCAGCGCCGTGCCACGTGCCGCCGCCGGCCCGCGCACTACCCGTCAACGACACGACCCGCAGCTGGGTCAGTTTCCAGTGTCGCCACCGGGTCGGTTTTCGATGTCGCTTGATAGCTTGACGTCGTCGGTCAGGCCGACGCGGCGCAGTACCCGCACTGGAAGAAACATCGCCCTATTCATCGGGAGTC
>JAPOYV010000081.1 GCA_026706385.1 Gammaproteobacteria bacterium | reverse complement strand
TGTTCTGCTTGTACCACTTGAGCGGCGTGTTGCCGACCTGCGACCAGCCCCAGGGAATGTTGGAGTGGCTCTCTGGACCGCCGATGTCATCGAGACGCTTCACCGCCTCGTCGACATCCTCCACCATGCCGTTGAACCACCGCATCTCGTCGAAAACGCCGGTCGGACCGCCTTCCTGGCTGGCGCCGTTGTCCGACATGACGATGAGGAGCGTATCGTCGAACCGGTCGATTTCCTTCAGGAAGGCAACCAGTCGGCCGATTTGCGCATCCGTGTGGTCGAGTTGCGCGGCGAATGCCTCCTGCAGACGCGCGGCAAACTGCCGTTCGTTCGGCGCGAGTTCGGCCCACGGCCTGACGCCAGGATTCAGCGGGGCGAGACCGGTGCTCCCCGGAATGATGCCAAGTGCCTTCTGCCGCTCGAACCAATCCGCCCGGGTCGCATCCCAGCCCGCATCGAAATGGCCCCGGTACTTTTCGCGGTAGGCCTTCGGCGACTGGTGTGGCGAGTGCGTGGCACCGAACGCCACGTACAGGAAGAAGGGGCGCTCCGGAGTGAGCGATACCTGATCGCGCAGCATGGCGATGGATCGGTCGACCACATCCTCCGAGACGTGGTAGCCGTCTTCGGGCAGCGCCGGCGCCTCGATGTGGTGGTTGTCGCTTGTGAGTTCCGGGTAGAACTGGTCCGTCTCGCCCTGCATGAAGCCGTAGAAGCGGTCGAATCCCCGCTGCAGCGGCCAGTTGTGGAACGGCCCGGCGGCGGAGCACTCGGCCATCGGCGTCAGGTGCCATTTGCCGGTGACGTACGTTCCGTAGCCGGCGCCGCGCAGCACGTCCGCCACGGTCGCCGCAGACCGCGGCAGGAGGCCGCGCATGTTCGGAAACCCCGTGTCCATGTTGGACACGCCCCGCATGCCGACGGCGTGATGGTTGCGCCCGGTCAAGAGACACGCCCGCGTCGGCGAGCAGAGCGCCGTCGTGTGGAAGTTGACGTAGCGCAGGCCATTGCTGGCCAGGGCGTCGATGTTCGGCGTGTCGATCGTCGAGCCGTAGCAGCCGAAATGCGAAAAGCCGGTATCGTCAAGCACGACGAGGACGACGTTGGGCTTGCCGCTCCCTGTCGTGGGCGGCGGCCACCACGGTTCGGACTCGTAGACCGTTCGACCGATCCGACCTTCGAACGGCTCACCCGATGGGTGCTTGTAGCTCATCGCTCACTCCTAAGCGCCTGGGAACATGGCGCCGCACATATTGTGCCCCAGTGGCGCCATTGCGCCGAAGCGGAGGCTTGGATGTGTGAGCGGCGGTCAGACGGTCGTGTCGCCGTCCGGCACGGACGGCATCGCGAGCCGGATCCCGAGGCGGTCGATTTGCTCGGCCGTATCGAAGGCGTGGCATGTGCGAAGCGTCGCCATGGTGGTCTCGAAGCCACGCCACGGGACTGCGGCCGTCCAACCCCAGGCGAAGTCGAGCATACGCAACATCGCGTGTGCCCCGTGCCCGGCCGTCAAGGCCCGCTGTCCCGCGATGTAGTTGTCGCGATAGACGGCGGGAATGACGATGCGCTCCTGATCGCCGGCAACGAGTTCGGCGTTCATCATCATCCGCGCGACGCGACCGTTGCCGTCGGCGAACGGATGCACTTCCGACACGAGGAAGTGGATGAAAGCCGCGCGACGGAACGGGGAATCGAGCGTCTTGTACATCTCGAAGCCGCGCTCGAGTGTGCCGACGACGGCGTCGGGTCGCACGAATTCGATCGCGCCGACCCGGTTCGCCGCCGTCTTGAACCGGCCGGGCGCGGCGTCGGGCCGCTTGGCGAGCATGGCCGCGTGGCGTGCGCGCAGGAGGTCGAGGAAATCGTCGGCGGAGCGCGGGACGCGACGCATTCCGGTGGGGTCGGAGACGATGCGCCAGACCCCCAACACGTCGTGTGCATCGGCCGGACGCTGGGCCGGTATGCGGCCGTGGAAGACGATCTGTTCGGCCTCCTCCGGGGTGAACTCGGTGCCCTCGATGTAGTTTGAGAAGTACGCTTCGAAGAACGCCAGCGTAGCGTGGCCGATGCCGTCGCGCGGCTGCGGCCTAACCGACGGGTGTGGCGTGCGCAGCAGCTCGGCGACAAGCCCCGCGAGCAGCGCGACGCGGGCCGGATCAAAAGCGTGCCCCGTCGCCCGGGCTCGGACTGCAGGCGCCGAGAACCGCGCTTCGCGAGTGCCCACGAGCGCGCCAAGGATCGCGTCCAGATCTGCGCGCTCGGAGACCCGATCAATGTGGGGAGCCACGCGCCGTGCGTCGTCGCGAAGGCGGTTGGCAGCATCCTGGCCGGCAGCCGCGACCAATTGTTCGACGCGGGCCTCGATCTCCGGTCGCCGCATGGTGCGCGGCAAGCGGCCGCGCCGGCCCCGCGACGGGCGCAGGTTGTCGAGGTAGGCGCGTGCGGGAGCACTCAGGAACAGCTCGCCGAGGAACGGCTGGTCGTCCGCTGTCGGTGGGGCACCACGCCTAGGCCGCAGCACGATGCCGGGCAGTTCAATGTCGGCGCCGCGCTGCGTCACCAGGCACACCGAGCCGTCAGGCGCAGGCTCGAGCTCCAGCGCGGTACGGTCCGCGACCAGCGCACCGGGGAAATAGCCGGCGACGACGTCCCACAGGTTGCGACGGACCAGAGTTTCCGCCTCGGTACGCAAATCCCGCGTATAGAGACGAGAGGCGAGCTTGCGCAGACGACCCTGGGCGACGCGGCGCGACACCTCCGTGCTGACGGCATGTCACTCACGCTGACCTCGTTCTCAAGGGACAGCATCAGACCGCCTCGGTCTCTCGACATGTCCTCAAGAGCAATCCACACCGAGAAAATCGACGGCGACGCCTCCTTTCCAAACCAATAGGGACGGTCTTGATGTAGCGCCGTTCCCGCAGCGCCAGCACCCTTGATCAACAGGCTGGCATGATCGATGACAGGGACTTCAAACGCCAACGTGCTGGAAATCTCCGGCCAAATCTCCAAGTGGAACAGTCTCAGCAAGGCAAGCTTGTCAGGCTCTAGCGCTTTTCCTCCAAAGAAGCCCTTGCCAACCCAATGCAGCGACTCCTTGCTGCCAGACGAGGAGACAATTGAGTGCGCGCGCCCAAGAAGATTGTCGATGGTCTCACCGGGAACGCGCGACTTCAGTCTGCACCACACAATCCGGTCTCCACGACCGCGGTCTAAGTACGGATCGGAAGGCGTCTTAAGTCAGTCGACAATCGCATCTCTGACGACTTCTGCAATCTTCCAAGGCAAATCCGTCGGTCCCTGAACCATGTACACGACCGTCAGTTCCTCTTCCGGTGCCGTCCAAGACATGGTACCGGCCGCCCCACCCCAGCCGAATGCCCCGGCTGTTCGACCGTCCTTGGCTTGGTCGGGATCAACGGTGATGCCGACCGTATAGCCGAAGCCGCGTCCGGATCCGCCCTTCTCCGTCTCGTTGAACAGATTCCCCACATGGTTGGTCGACATCAAGGCAACCGATTCCGGCTCGAGGAGTCGATGGCCGAACAAGGTCCCCTTGTTGGCCAGCATCTGTTCAAAATGCATGTAGTCTCGGGCGGTGCTGACGAGACCGATGGAGCCCGAGAAGTAGTCGGCCGACTTGATCCACGGGCCTTTGTCGTTGGGTATGACCGGCATCCGACTCCGCTTGTCTTCCGGGACAATCCAGTGCGTATCCTTCATGTCCAGCGGATCAAGGATGCGTGTCTGAACGAACTCGTTGAAGGGCGTGCCCGAGACGACCTCGACTATCCGCGCGACGACATCGAGACCGACAGTACCGCTGTAGGCCCATCGGGTGCCTGGCTGAAAGTCCAGCGGACCGGCGGCCACCCTTGCGATCCACGAAGCGAGGGTGTCTGACGCTCCGGGTCTGTCCAGTTTCGATACCGCTGTCCCGATCCCGCCCGTGTGGAGTCCGGCGGTGTGGGTCAGCAGATCGTGAACGGTCACAGGCCGGTTGGCGTCCACCAGCTCGTAGTTGAGGACCTCCTGCTTCTTGAGCTGATCCTTGGACTTGGATTTGGCGATCTCCTTGCCGGCAGACTCCTTGGCGACGGCGACCTGGATGCCCTTGAACTCGGGAATGTACTTTTCGACGGGGTCAGCCGGGCTCATCAGACCTTCCTCGATCACCATCATTGCCGCCACACCGAGGACGGGCTTGGTCGAGGAGGCCATATGGAAAATCGCGTCCTTGCGCATGGGCTCCTGGGTCTTTCCATCAAGGACGCCGTGGGCCTTCATGTAGACCACCTTGCTGCGTCGAGTGACGCCAACCACGGCTCCCGGAATGCGGCCGGCATCGATGTACTCCTGGACAAGGCCATCGATCTTCTGCAGTTCTTCGGCAGACATACCGACCTCTTCCGGACTCCCGTAGGGCAACTCGCGAGCTGTGGCCATCGCAGGATCCAGTGTGGCTTGTTCGGGTTGGGGTTCGACTGGGGGCTGTTGGGTAACGGTCTGGTCGCAGGCAGTCGCCAGAAGACAAGCAGTTACGACGATCAGTGGTCTTGGCACGGGATTCCTCGAGGCGGGACGGCTGGCGCATTATCGGACAACTCGCCGTGCGAGCAAATGAATGGGCAGGTGGCGATCAGGCGGTTCGCTCGCCAGCAGGTTCGGGCGGCAACAACAGGCGTTGGGGAGGCGGCTCGGCGGGACCTAGAACCGCGCCTCGATGCGCAGCCCCGCCGCGTGGTCGGGCTCCGCGCCCACGCGACCGGCCCCGCTGCCGTTGACAGCCTCGCGCCGCGTCGCCTCCAGCGACAGGTCGAGCCGGCCGGCGCCGGTGCCGCGCGACAGCCGCCAGCCGAGCCGGTAGTCGCGCCCGGCCGCCGACCGCTCGAAGCCAAGCCCCGGCGTCGAAGTGAAGCGGCCGCCGAACACCGCAAGGCCGTAGCCGAACCGTACCCCCAGGCGGCGAGATGCCAGCAGTCCGCCGTCCTCCGCGCCGCCGTCGTTCGCCGCGAGACCGGCGAGAGTGCCCCGTTCCAGCAGCGCGTCCGCGCCGCCCGAGGCCGGCGCGCCCATCGTCCGCGTCAGCGCCAGGCTCGGACCCCGGCCGTTGCCGGCCCGCGGCTCCCAGAAGAGCGAGCCCGACATCCCGACCTCGCGGAAGCCCTTCGCGTCGTGGCCCACCAGTCCCCGGCCCTTGAGATCGAAGGCGAGGCCCCGCCGCGGGTCCGTCCAGGCGATGCCGCCGCCGACATCCACCCCGAAGCCGGTCTCGGCGTCGCCTGCGTCCCGGCGCACCGCGACCTCGACGCGCGGCCTCAGTCCGGCCCCGCCCGCGAAGCGGAACGGCCGCGAGCCTTCCAGGCCCAGCCGGAGCCGCGTCGCCCCGGTGCTCGTGCCAGCGAGACCCGGCGCCGCCGCCGAGCGCGTGCGCACCCCCATCGCGTCGGTCTTGACCGCAAGCTCGAAGCCGCCCTCGTCCGGCGCCTGCGCCAGCGTGCTGCGCAGGCCCACTGCGCCCATTTCGAGCTCCAGGTCGGTACGGATCGTCGTTTGGGGCGCGCCGTCCACGGACGCCCCGTCCGCGGACGCCGGGGTCACCGTCAGCGCGCCCTCGCCGTAGCCCGCAACGCCCCAGAGCGAGATCCGCT
>JAPOYV010000090.1:4878-5772 GCA_026706385.1 Gammaproteobacteria bacterium | reverse complement strand
CCTCCAGGTCCACAACGATGTCGCCCAAGGTGTTGAGTTCGGTGGCGAGCAGCAGGAACTGGCTTTCCGCGAGGCTTCGCCGGGCGGGGCTTTCGACGCTCACCCAGATCTCCCGCCAGGCATCCAGGGCGTCTTCCTTGCGGTCGGCAACGCTGTAGAGCCAAGCGAGCCGCATCCGCTCGTCGTAGCCGAGTCCGCCTTCGCGGTCGCGCAATCGCTCGAGGATGCGGATGGCCGCATCGGGGCGGTTCAGCCGTTCGTAGGCGTCGGCCAAGTCGCGCACACCCGCGTTGTCGCCGCTGAGGGCGGCTTCCAAGCGTTCGACAGCCGCGACCGCCGCCTCGGTTTCGCCGCGCCGAAGGCGCAGGTCGAAGAGGAAGAAGAGAGGTAAGGGGCTTTCCCCGGCCGCCGCCATCTGGTCTTCGATCATCGAGACCGCTTCCTCGACGAACCCCATCTGCACCATGGACTCGCCGGCCTCGACGAGTACCTCGACCCTGTCGGCGTTGGCTGCGGCAAGCCGGTGCCAGACGCCGAGCGCGTCTTCCGGTCGGGCGATGTTCAGGTAGTGCGACGCGAGTCCGGCGCCCCACGCCACGACTCCGGGTTCCGCCGCCATCAGCCGCTCGTACTCGGCCACCATGTCCTCGGTTCGCCCGGCGGCCTCGTAGAGCTTGATCAGCCGGCTTCGGGCCGCCACGTCCACGCGCGTGCCATCCGCAGCCTCGTAGAACGCGATGGCCTCGTCGTACTCCTCGGTCTCGATGAGCACGTCGACCCGAGCCTGCACGAGCAACGGCGCCGGTTCGCCGTTGGCCGCCGTTTGCTCGGCAAGGTGGACGAGCAGTTCGTCGAGGGCATCCGCCTTGCGGTACGCCTCGGCGAGCAATGCCA
>JAPOYV010000090.1:0-4868 GCA_026706385.1 Gammaproteobacteria bacterium | reverse complement strand
CGTCGGATTGGACCTCGGTCGCCTGGTACCCGGCCCAGGATGCTTCTTGGGCGAGGTCGAAGTCGCCCGCGTCGATCGCCCATTGGGCAACGCGCACATGCTGCCGGAACGGCTTGCCGAACTGCTCGTCGGGATCGTAGAGAGCCAGCGCCTGGTCGGGGTGGCCGAGCAGTGCCAGGGTGATGGCGGCCCGGTTGCGGAAACCCTGGTCTCGTTGCTTGGCCAGAGCCACAAGGCTATCGACATTGCGGTCGCTGGACTCGGCCATGGTGAGCCGAATGCGGATGAACTCCCTCTCGACCGGCCGGTCGGTGACGTCCGCTGCCTTGCGGTACCACTCGGTGGCTTCGCCGGGGTTGCCGGTGGCGTCGAGCAGTCGCGCCTTGAGCAGAAGGGCATCCGGCGTCTCGCGAAGATCTAGCGCACTGTCGACGGCACTCAAGGCACGCTCTTGGCTGCCGTGGCGCCAGTGGATGTGGGCGATCGTCAGATAATGGTTCGCTCGCTCCGTCGCTGACCTGCGCTCGTTGTCGGCGAAAACGCCAAGCCGCCTGATAGTGAGGTCGATGCTGTCGCCCTCGAGCATCGTCTCGTCGTACAACGCGTCGATGGCCGCTAGGTCGACGCGTTCGGAGTCCGCATTCGCCTTGGCCACTTCGGCGAGTGCGCTCGCGGCGTGCGCTTGACCCGATAGCAGTCCAAACGCGAGCGAGATCGCGACCGTGTACCGGGCCGTCATCACGGTCGTGCCCCTCGGGGCCAGCGGCGGTAGAGAAGTTCGCCCAGGTACGATGCCAGCGCCAACAGCAGCAACAGCGGCCACAGGCGGGTCACCACGTACGACAACTCGCCCTGGTTTCCGGCGAGCCAGTCGCCAACGGGGCCCGATGGTGGCGTGCCGCCGACGCTGGCCAAGTGGACGCCGCCGGTGCGCTCTGCCAAGCGCCCGAGATCCAACGCCTTGACAGGGTCGACCTGCGTTTCCTTGGCAATGTCGGAGGCAGGGGGAAGGGCCCTGCGTTGCACCGGTTGGTTGGGGCGACCATTGCCAGTCGCAACCTCGACCCGCGCCGCTTCCTCCGTAGGCAACACAATCGTCGCCTCGAACAGTCCGGGGGCGTTCTCCTTGAACGGGACCGGGAACGGCAAGGAGCTGCCCTGGGCATCCACTAACTCCGCATTAGGTACAAGGTCCGTATTGTGAGAGGTGCGCTCGGCGGTCAGTTCGACCAAGTGTCGCCGTCGCTTGAGCGATAGGCGGAACGGTGGATTGTCCGCCGCCGTGCGCGCCAGCAGACGGCCCAGGAACGATCCGTAGTCCGGCCAATCCCGCCAACGGCCCGTACCCTCGCCGACCGGCTCGGTCATAAGTGCGCTGACCCTTCCCAATCCGTAGTGCCAGCTGGCGAGAATGGGATCCTGCCCGGCGGAGAGGAGGGTTTCCGCGCCATCGCGCGCTTCGACCTCGGAATAGCCGAGCAACTCGGGAACGAGCGGGTCGGCGCCGCCCCACCAGCCTCGACCGCCAAGCGCCGTCACCTCGAAGAAGCCCCGCTTATAGCGTGGGGGCTTGCGGGTGGAAGGTTGCTTCAGGATGAGTTCGACGAGGCTGAACTGGTCGCCCACCGAATAGAAGCGTCCCTGGCCCCAGTTGGCGATGTCGGACATGATGAGGTTGTGGCCGCCCTGGCCGACGAGGATCGTCGAGACGTTGATGTTGTCCTTGGAGATGCGGCGCACCATGCGCTCGTAGTTGCTGTCCTCCACCCCCGCGTCGGTGATCAGCAGAATGTGCTTGTACCGGGTGTTGACGTTCTTCAAGCCGTAGTAGGCCTCCTGGATGGCGGGATACAGGATCGTCCCGCCGATGGCCTTCATGCGACCGATGGCGCGGTCGATCTCGATCTTGTTGGAAGCCGGCTGCATGGGTACTGCCCAGTGCTTGGCGCCGTAGAACTCGACGATCCCGATGCGGTCGTGGGGTTGCAGCCGACGCACGGCGATCCGGGCGACCTGCTTGGCGAGTTCGATGCGCGTTCCGGCCATCGAGCCGGACGTGTCGATGATGATGGCGAGTCCGACGCTCGGGTCGATCTTCTCCTCTTCGCCGGTAATCTCGACGGGCAGCACGTCGGCGACCGGGGTGCCGTGGTAGCCGCCGTCCGCGAACGCCGCGCCGCCGCCGCTTGCGAGTAGCCCGACGCCCTCGTCCTGAACGGCCGCGGTGAGGCGGCGCTGGCTCTCGTCGGCGAGCAACCGCGCCGGCGCGTCGTCGAGCATGACGACGTCGTAGTCGCCGTAGACGAATTCACCGCCCAAGGAGTCCGGTGTCACCGCCGTCAACTCGAAACCGATACCGAGCAGCGAACCAAGCTGATCCACGGCACCGCGTTGACGGTCGCCGACGTAGAGCACGCGCAGGGGATTTTGGATGGCGACAACGCCATCGAGTCGGTTGTTGGCGAGATCGACATCGTCCGTCGCACGCAGTTCCGCAACGATATCGACGAATCCGGTCTGTGCCGCCTCGAACTCGATCTCGACGGGGCAACGGGACTCGCAGTCGAACGGCCCGGCCCGGCCGAGCACCTTGTCGGCATCGGCGAGAACGACTTCGAAGCCGCTGCCGACACCAACGACGTCCGCCGTGACGCGTACGGACTCGCCGGGCCGCGCGGTCGTCGATTGGAGATTCACTAGGAACGGGTCGTCGTGAGGGCGCAGTTGGACCGTGTGCACAGGAATGCCGCGGTCCTGTATCTGACCGAGTGATCGCCCCCAATGACGATCGGTGCTGTGTCCGTCCGTAATCATCATGATGGAACCGCTCAGTCCCGCCGGTATCGATTGCGCCGCGAGTTCCAACGCATCGCCGATAGGCGATGCGCCGGTGGCCCCGCTCGAGTCGACGCTGTCCGAGCGTATCCAGTGGATGTCTGCATCGAACGGAACCTGTTCACCGCCGCCGATCTGCACGACGGTCGCACTTTGACCGGTCCCAAGGCGATCAAGGAGGTCGCCGGCGACGGCGACGCCACCATCGCGTTCGGTCGGCAGGAGACTCGCCGACTGGTCGAGCACGATGGCGTGGTGCTGTTCTGCGGCACTCCGGACCAGAACTGGCTGCATCAAAGCGAGGATGGCGAGAGCGAGGACCACGGTGCGGATCACGCCGTGCATGACCCTCGGTCGTGACGGCAGAAACCACACCAGGGGCACCGCCAGGAACAGCAGCGCCATGAGTGGTTGGAGAAAGGACAGTTCCATGGTGCTACGGCATCAATCCGCGCTGGTAGAGATACCACTCGGCGCCGAGAAGAAGGACGGCCGCGAGAATGAGCCAGGTGACGATCCCCGTACCGGCGAAGTCGCCGCCGGCTTGGGACGCTAGGAGCGGCGTTCCCACATTCCGTTCGGTCACAGCGTCGCTCAGCAGGGCCACCGCCTCGTCTCCCCTGCTTGAACTGACCGTCCCGGCGGCACCCAGGACGTAGTCCGCGCCGAGTGCATCCAGAGACGCCTCCGCATCGGCTGCGAGCGACCACACCGTCGCGTTCGGAAGGGGCCTGCCCGCGGCCAGGTAGGGGTGCCACGTCGGTTCGCCGGCCAACCAGCGGACACTGCGGGATATGAACACCGGGAAACTCCGGGATCCGGTGAAGTTGTAGTGGGCGAGGAGTTCCTCCCAAACCGAGATGCCAGGCGACTCGGCTTGACGGAGTTGAACGCCGACCGGGCGCTGCGCTTCAGCGGCCAGGCCCGCGGCATCGATTTGATCCAGTCCCAACGCGGCGACGCTCGCCCGCAGTGCCAATTCGGCGCTGTCGTTGCCGGTGTAGTCGATTTCGAACGCGGTCGCCTGCTCGGCCGCGGGCGCGAACTCCAGTGCGGGCAGGTCACCGAACGTCGCCGTGCTGCGCGCCCGGATGACGACCGAGGCGTCCTCGTCGGTGATCGCGAGGCCCGGATCGGCTTCGATGGCATGCCGGACGGCGGGGTCCAAATCATCCGCCAAGGCAACCCTTACCGCGCGGCGGGCCGGCAACGTGAGCCGGGCCACATTGTCGAGCGCCAGATCGTCGCCGGCCTCGAGTCGCACCTCGACCTCGCGCCCATCGGCGGCAAGGTTGCGCACCACCGCGACGCCGTCCCCGAGTCGTTCCAGGCGGTCGTCGTCGAGCGGCGCTCCGGCTACCTCGACACTCATGTCGTCGCCAACGGCGTCTGGCATGCCGGCAACGCGGATCAACAAGTCGAGGCGGTCCCAGCGTCCCGATGCGGCGGGATTGACGCCAAGTGCCGCGATGCCGCGATTCGATTCGCCATCCGGGTAGTCGATCGCGCGGCTCAAGCGTGTTCCCGTTGGTAGGCGCTCCACCACTGCGAGCTCTGCGGGCGCACGCCCGTAGACGACGAACTCAAGCGACTCCGGGGCCACACCGGGTAACGAGAGCAGCCGCAACTGCTCGTTCAAAGCCGAAGGCGCCGCCTCCGGCGCCAGGCTCGCAAGGCGCCGGTCGAGGAGCAAGCGATCCTCGCCGGCTTTCAACAGCTTGATGTTGCGTGCGCCGCCCCAGATCACTTCCCGGCGTCCGTCGGGCAACCCGGCGAGATCGGCCTTCAGCTTGTCCACGGCCTGTTCGAAGTCGTCGCCGCCGGCGGTGTGCGCGGAACCGTCAAGAAAGAGCACGCGGTAGGCGGAAGTGCGGTCTTCGTGGGCTTCGGGACCGGCGAAGGCGAGCCAGAGCAGCGTGCAGATCGCGAGTACGAGCAGGTAGGCAAGTGGATGGCGGAACACGCCGCGAAGGATCCGAACCGGCGCTTCCCGGGCCGTCCCCACCACGCTGTTCTGGCGCGAGGCGGCCCGG
>JAPOYV010000130.1 GCA_026706385.1 Gammaproteobacteria bacterium | reverse complement strand
CAACTCCACCCTCGCCCTCGACGGCGACACGGGAGAGATCCGCTGGTACTGGGTGCAGATCGAGAATACGGCAACAAAACCGGGAGTTCTTGGAGCTTCATGATCGGCGATATACCACGTTTAAGACCACGCGCTGATTCCAGTCCAGAGCGGTCCACGACCGTCCGTTGGTGGTGTTGGTGGGTTGGCGGAGTTGGTGGTTGGTGCGGGGGGGAGGAGGTGTAACCGTCGGGCGGGCCGGTTTTCCGCAGCCAAGCCATCGTCGTCTGATTCGCCCAGTTCGGGGCGTCATCGTCGGGCCCTACGCGGACGCGGGGCCGGAATGATCGCCCCCGCCGGGGGGTCCCGTCGACCTGCTCCCAGACCAGCCCGGCAGTCAGTTTCCCCAGCCGTAGCCGACCCGCACGTAGAAGTAGGCGCCGCTGTAGCCCCACGGCGTGTACTCGCTGTACCGCTCGCCGAACCAGTGCGCGCGTGCGGACACCTGCGAGTACGTGTCGAAGACGTTCTGGCCGCCGCCGGCCAGCGTAGTACCCCGCCCGAGGTCGAAGCTCACCTCGAGGTCGAGGATCGGCCGGCCAGCGAAGAAGCCCTGCGCCAGGCCGCCCGACGGCACGAAGATCTCTCCGCGCCCGCTGTCGTGGTCGTACCAGCCGCCGTAGTAGCTGAGGCGGCCGAGCAGGCGAGCCCGGCCCATCCGCTGCGTCACGCCGACGTTCCCGCGCGTGCGCGGCAGGGAGTGGGCGTACTCGGCGAGCCGCCGGCCGTCGAGCAGACCCTTGCGGTTGTCGGTCACCCGCGTGTCGGTGTGGTTGAAGACGGCGCTGATGACGGTGTTGCCCCGGAGCGCGAGCGGCGTCCAGGTGGAGACGACATCGATGCCCTGCGACCTCGTGGCGAAGGCGTTGGTGAAGAAGCGGAGGTTGCGCACGCTCTCCGCTGCGTCGAAGCCGCCCGCCACGAGGTTGGCGATCTCGGCGTCCGTCAGCAGGAAGTTGCTCGTGATCCCGATCCGATCCGAGACGTCGATGCGGAAGTAGTCGGCGGTGAGCGTGAAGGGGCCGGTGTCGAGCACGACGCCAGCCGTGTAGTTGACCGACCGCTCCGGCCCGAGCGGCAGCCCGCCCCGCAACTGCGCCGCTGGCGAGATCGACGGGATCAACGCGTGGTTGACGAGGTCGCCGATGGTCGGGTCGAACCGGCTCGCGATGTTGAAGCCGTTCTGCTGGCCCGGGGTGGGCGCACGGAACCCGCTGCTCACGCTGGCCCGGACGAAGCGGAAGCGGCCGGACACCTTCCCGTTCGCCGTCGTCCCGAAGTCCTCGAAGTTCTCGACGCGGACCGCCGTTCCCAGCGTCCACGCGGCGTCCGCGTCGCTCAGCTCGAGGTCGCCGTAGGCCGCCACGTTGTAGCGGCTCCAGACGCCCGACTGCCGCGGCCCGTAGCCGAAGAACCCGTTGGCTCCGGACGTGAAGCGCTGCCGCGCGTAGGGGCCGACCAGCCACCCCGCGCGGTCGCCCTGGATGAGGGCGTACTGCTCGTCCCGCCACTCGGCGCCGGCGGCGAGGTTGACCCGGTCGCTCACGGCGTACGAGACGTCGAAGTGCAGATTGACCTCCCGTTGCCGGCTCGCGCCGATGTCGAACGAGGTGGGGGAGGCGGGGCCGAGCGAAGCGTTGATGGTGTCGTGGATGAAGAGGTCCGTGCGGTGCGCGCCGACCGAGCCGCTCAGGTCCCAGTGGAAGCCGCCGGCGGTCGAGCCGCGCACGCCGGCGACGAGCGACGCGTCGGTCGCCGCGCCGCCCATCTGGGGCGTGAAGCCGCCCGGGAAGAGCTCCTGGAACGAGAAGCAGTTCGGATCGTCGAACACTTCCTGCAGGGCGGCCGGGTCCGGCACGTCGCCGGTGACGGCCACGGTCGGGCAGTCGGCCGAGCCGCGGCCCTCGGCCGCGAGGACGTCGGCAATCAGCAGCGTGCGCCCGCCGTCGATGCTGAACACGCCGAGGCGCGAGTTCGGGTTGCGAAAGAAGAAGCTCTGCGTGACCTTCTTGCTCGCGTAGTTCGTGTGGGCGTAGAGCTCGACGCCCGCGGGAAGGGAGTAGCCGAAGTTGCCGAAGGCCTTCAGGTCGTCGTCGATGTCCGGGTCGCCCCAGCGTTGCGCGCGCTCGGAACGCACGTGCGTGTTGCCGGCGGCGACGAGCGCCCTGGCGTCATCGCGATACGCACTCCGATCGGTCGGGTTGGCGTTGCCGTACTCCAGGCTCAGGTTGGCGAACCCCGCCGCGCCGAGCGGCAGGCCGACATTCCCCGCGAACCGGGCCGATTCCCCGTCCCCGGCGCCGTACATCCCGGTATCGACCTCGACCGATCCTCCGGAGGCGGTGTCCTTGAGCTGGAAGTTCATCACCCCGGCGATGGCGTCCGAGCCGTACTGCGCCGCCGCGCCGTCCCGCAGCACCTCGACCTGCCGTAGCGCGATGGCGGGGAGGACGGAGATGTCCGGACCCTGCGCGCCGAAGGAAACGCCGTTTCCACCGTGCCAGTCGACGACCGAGGAGCGGTGACGGCGCTTGCCGTTGACGAGGACCAGAGTGTGGTCCGGCGCCAGGTTGCGGAGCATGGCGGGACGGACCACGGTCGATACGCCCTCGACGGGCTGCGTGTTGGCGTTGAACGACGGGATGATGGTGCGGAGCTGGTCCTTCAGGTCGCCCCTTCCCTGACCGAGGAGGTCGGACGCCGACAGGACGTCCACCGGCACCGCCGACTCCGTGGCGCTCCGCGGTTCGGCGCGGGACCCGACGACGACCGTCTCTTCCGTGAACCCCGCGAGGAGGTTCTGCATCTCGACCGGCGAGAGTCCCAGCGCCTGAACCTCTTCGGGCGTCATGCCGAGGACACGGCCCAACTCCTCAACCGTTGCGTCCGTCGCCACCCCCCGCTGTCCTCCCCGCTGTCCGGCCTGTTCCTTCGCGCTGGTGCCCAGCGGGGCGGCCGAGAGGGGCGCCACACACACCGACGCGAGCAGTGCGAGCAGCAGCACGACGCGTCGCCGCGCGTCGGTCGTTCTTGATCTCGTCCGAATCCGCGGTGCTGTCGCCATCGTTCCGCTGGCGTTCGCCATGCCTTCCCACCACATGCCTCGATACGAAAGGCCACAGCGATCAGAAACGCAAGGGACTTCCCCTTGAATGGAGCGTGATGCTTGGACCCTCCCGGTTGCTTGGGGAGACCCTCGTGTCTACCCCCCTTGGCACTTTAGCGTGACCGGCGGCAAGGCCTGGGAAGCGGGAGCCGACAGCCCGCTCACCGAGCTCATGTACTACCCCGCTGCGCGACCGCGACGCCGGCTGGAACCCGCTGCCCGACGTCGCGGTCGCATTCAGCGCCACCGCCGGCGCGTTGCGAGACCGGGTGGTGACGACCGACCGGTCCGGCGAGGCCCGCACGGTGCTAACCAAAGACGACGGCGGCGGCCGAGGTGACCGCGTCCGTCGGCGGGCTCCGGGCGACGGCCGCTATCACCATCGACCCGGCCACGGCGGTCTCCGTCACCGCCACCCCGGAGCGGTCCCCCGTCGGACAGCCGGTCTCGTTCGAGGTGACGCTCGACAACGAGGCTCGCGGGCCATGTCGCCCGGTCGTCGGTCGCCGTCCAGGTCCGCCCGGCGCCATCGATCCCGAGCACCATCACGGCGAGCCCGGCCGAGGTCGTGGCCGGCGACCCGGTCGCGTTCACCGTCGATTGTGGACCTGTGGACTTCCCGAGTTCCCGAATTCCGAACCGCACCGGACCCGGGTTCGTTCACTGCGTAGCCGTGCAGCGCCCAGAATGCCCCCGCCGCGCGCCGTTGCCCGACACTGCCGCTCCATCAGAACAAGCGGGTGTAGCCCACCTGAACGCTGACCGCGCGCACGCCAAACCGGTGGTCGATGCGCGGCATCCCGAGCGCCGACCCATCCCCTCCGGTGCGGAACTCCAGAGCAGCCGCCGAGTACCGGACTTCCAGCCCGACCCGGTTCGCCAAGGTCCCCCACTCCAGGCCCGCCCCGGCAATCCAAGGCCGCAACGTGTGGTCGGCCACGACCCGGATCGAGTCCCCGCCGATGTCGGAACCGCGCCGCACGGTCGCCCGCTCCCAGTGCACGCCGGTGACGAAGTAGACCGAGCCTCCCTCGCCCAGCAGCCCGCCCGGCGCGTACCCCAGCCGGGCGTTCGCGCCGAAGCCGCGGTTCTTCTCCACGCTCCACGGACCCGGCCACACGTCACGGTCGCCAACGCCCGTGCCCTCCCGCAGGTATCCCGCCGGGCCGGCGCCCCCGTGGACCGCCGCCTCGAACTCTCCCGAGATGTATACCCGGCCGGCGACGAAGGTCCGGTAGCCGAGCGATGCTCGCAACGTGCCGAACCCGCCCTGCGCGTCGTTCGTCGCCGTCTCGTGGCTCGGGGGCGGCACGTCGAGGCCGATCCCCTTGGTGTAGTCGGCGCTTGCCCGGACCCATCCGGCCGCCACTCCGGCGTACAGTCCCTCCTGCGCGCCCGCGTGCCGTGAAGCCGCGAGCAGCAGAACGCAAGCCGCAAGCAGCGTGCCTCCGTAGCCTCGCCAAACCACCGAAAAGGCCATTCCGATGCAACCGGACAGAAACCGGCGCCACTCCGCTGACGCCACGTCTGGATCGTAATCGATGCATGCAGCCATCGCCACTTCGTTGAAGTCGGTCCCACGCGGCATCGGCACGTTCGACATCGGCGATCTGAACTGGGAGTCGCGCCGGTCGCCGCATGTTCCACTTGCGGAGTCTACCTGTCCGGGTGTCCTGTACTGTACGCTACGGTTCGCAAAGGGGGAACGGGCGCGGTGGAACTCAAGGGCCGGACTGCGGTCGTGACGGGCGCGGGGGCCGGCATCGGCCGCGCCATTGCGCGTGCGCTGGCGGGTGCCGGCTGCAACGTTGGCGCGGCCGACATCGAGGAGGATGCGGCGCGGCGGGTGGTGGATGAGTTGGCGGGTACCGGCATCGTGGCCAGGGCCTACCGCGTCGATGTCACCTTGGAGGCGGAGGTTGTCGCCCTTGCGGATCGAACATGGCGCGACTTCGGGTCCGTCGAAATCCTCGTCAACAACGCCGGTGTGCTCCCGCGGCCCGGTCCGCTGCTCGGGTCGAGCCAGACCGACTACGAGTGGGTCTTCGCCGTCAACGTCGGCGGCATGCTGAACGGGATGCGGGTATTCGGCAACCGGTTCGCCGATTCCGCAAGCCGGTGCTGGATCGTCAACACCGGGTCGGAGCAGTGCCTCGGCGTACCGATCCCCAACGGCGGGCTCTACACCGCGTCGAAGCACGCCCTGCTCGGTCTCACCGACGTGCTGCGGCGCGAGCTGCCGCCCAACGTCGGCATCAGCATTTTGTGCCCGGGCTTCGTCGAAACCACGCTGTGGCGTTCCGCCGAGCGCCGTCCCGGGCAGTTCGGCGGGCCCGGACAGACCGACCCCGCCGGGGCCACGCTGATGAAGCTGGGGATGCCGGCCGACGAGGTAGCCGAGTGCGTGCTGAAAGGCCTGCGGGACGAGACATTCTACATGTTGTCCCATCCGCACGTGGTGGACCTCGCCAGGGAGCGCTGGAACGAGGTGGAAGTCGCATTCAAGGCGCAGGCGCCGCGCCGGGAGGGCGACACCCGCTATGCCATGCCCAACGTCCTGGAGCGGCTGTCGCAGGCGGCGAGCGCCAGACGGGGCTAGCAGCCCGTGGCGGAAGTGTGTTTCGCTGAGCTGCCAGGTCAAGTGGCTTGAGG
>JAPOYV010000055.1 GCA_026706385.1 Gammaproteobacteria bacterium | reverse complement strand
CGATCATCACCGAATGGTGCGCCGGACATCCGCTTCACCCTCACTTCGCGTTGGACAGTACGGATGCGCATCAGCGTGGCGAGGTTCTGCGCGGGGCTGCACATCAGTGTGCGTAGTACTGCGCGCTTGGTGAGCGGCTCGGCGCCTAGCGACAGGGTGGCCATGAAGGCCGGCCGGCCGTGGGGGGCGAAGTGCATGATTACCTCGATCCGTTCCGCGTTCAGGCGAATGCGCCAGCGGTAGTCGCCCTGCATGGGCAGGAAGGGGGAGACGTGCAGTTCCTTGCGCGGCTGGAAGGCGTACTCCCCATGCTGCCCGCGAGCGTCCAGTACGTAGCAGTGCTTCTGGTTCCACGGCGTATTGCGGACGTCGCTCAGAATGGCTT
Organism: Gammaproteobacteria bacterium; assembly: GCA_026706385.1. GTDB lineage: Bacteria > Pseudomonadota > Gammaproteobacteria > Pseudomonadales > Azotimanducaceae > VXYL01. The sequence goes on along the minus strand of JAPOYV010000055.1, from coordinate 5,571 downwards.
GGCAGCCGCTGTCGCCATAGCAGAAATAGAAGTTCAACGGGTTGAAGGAGAACCCGGCCGACCGGGGTTGCGTGAGGGCGAAGATGCGCGCGGGGCGAACGTCGATCCCGGCGCTGTGGAGGGCGAGCTCGATTTTGCTGCGTGAGAGTAGGTGCCCGCGGTCCCAGGACGCGAGCCAACGCGGCCAAGGCCGGGCACTTGCGTCGAGATCGACGAGCAGCATCCAGACCCGGTAGGTGAACTGGTGCTTCACGGGGTGCGTGCGGTTGTGCATCACCCAGCCGCGGCAGCAGAGCTCCCCGGTCAACTCCGGGCCGTGGGCACGCTCAGACACGGGTGCTGTCCCGAATGGCGGTCGCCGCTTCGACGCCGCTGCGAAAGCCGTCCTCGTGGAATCCCCAACCCCAATACGCGCCGCAGTAGTGGATGCGGTTGCGGCCGTCGATCTCGGTGCGCCTGGATCGTGCCATCTGGCTTGCGGTCGTGAACACCGGGTGCCGGTAGTCCCGCTCCACCCATGCGTGGTGAGGTGGTGTGCGCGGATTGAGGGAGACGAAGAACTGGCGCGAGCCGGGCAGCCGCTGCAGCCGGTTCATCCAGTAGGTGACGTTGCAGGCCGTTGTGCCGTCGCGATCGTCTGCCGTGACGTTCCAGCTCGACCACGCGCGCCGGTCCCGGGGCATGGCCGACTCGTCGGAGTGCAGTACCGCGACGTTGTCCTGGTAGGCGAATGCGCCGAGCACGTCGCGTTCGGCCGGCGAAGGCTCGATCAGGGCCAGCGCATCGTCGGCGTGGCAGGCGAGGACAACCCTGTCGAAAGACGCGCTGCCGCGGTCGGTGACCACGCGCACGCTGTTCGAGAGCCGGTCGATGTGCCGGGCGGCTTGGCCCAGGTGCAGCCGACCGCGGAAATGGCGCCTGAAGGCATCGACGTAGCTGTGCGAGCCGCCGGAAACCACCCGCCACACGGGGCGATTGCGGAACTCGAGCAGGCAGTGGTTGGCCATGAACTTGACCACGTGCGCCACGGGCAACGATCGCATGCCGCCGACCGGCGCGGACCACAGCGCCGAGCACAGCGGCAGCAGGTGATCGTCCACGAAGGGCACCGGGTAGCACTCGTCGTCGACGTATTCGCCGAGGGTGCGCCCATCGTCGTCAGCGACCAGCCGCGCGCGCCGGTAGAACCGGCGTATGCCGTTGAGCATGGACAGGAAGCGCACGCTGCGAGCGTTGCGCTGTTGGCAGAACAGGGCCCCCAGGCTGTCGGTGCCGTACTCCAGGCCGGTGTCCGGGCGGCGAACGGCGAAGGACATGTCCGACGGTTGCGTCGTGATGCCGAGGCGGTCCAGCCAAGCCGAGAATAGGGGGTAGTTCGGGCGGTTGAAGACGATGAAGCCGGTGTCGACGGCGCAACTGTGCACGCCCGTGAACACGTTGTGCGTATCCGTGTGGCCACCCAGTCGCGGCTTCGCCTCGAACAGGGTCGTGTCGGCAAACTGCTGCAGTACGTTGGCGGCCGACAGGCCCGAGATGCCCCCGCCGACCACGGCTACGCGCATGGTGTCGGGGCCGGGTCGACCGCCGCTGGCCGCGCCGTCTTGAGGTCGTGGACCAAGCCTAGGCGACGCATGGCCCGGAGCACCAGGTACGTGGGATCGAACTGCCACCAGTAGAGCCCAAGGCGTGCCGAGCCGGCGTATCGGTGGTGGTTGTTGTGCCAGCCTTCGCCCAAGGTCAACAGCGCGAGCAGTAAGTTGTTGCGGCTCCCGTCGCGGGTCGCGAACGACCGCGCCCCCCAGCGGTGGCCGATGGAGTTGACGAGGCAGGTTGCGTGGAGGAGGGCGACCGTCGGCAGCACATAGCCCCAGACCAGTAGCTGCCAACCGGTGGTGTCGAAATCGGCGGCGGCGAGCGACTCGCCGAGGCCGAACAGACCAAGCCCGTAGATGACCGGGGGCAGCAGGTCGAATCGGTTCAGCCACCGCAGCTCCGGATAGCGCGCCAAGTCGGATACCCGCTCGAGCCGGGTGTCGAACGCCGAGCGGCACAAGAACCAGCCCATATGCGACCACCACAGGCCGCGGGCGGCGGCGTGCGGATCGCGGCTGGTATCGGCATAGGCATGGTGGCGGCGATGGTGGGCGACCCACCAAAGCGGGCCGCGTTGCGTGGCGGTCGTTGCCACGAACGCGAACACGAACTGGGTGACGCGGCCGCTGCGGAACGCGCGGTGCGCGAGCCCGCGGTGGAAGAAGGCACTGATCGCGAACGTCCTTAGGACATAGGACGCGATGGCGACCCATAGGGCAAGCGTGCTGAAGCCGACCCAGAACACGGCCGCGCAGGCGAGGTGCAGGCCGATAAACGGCGCGATGCCCCACCAGTCCTTGCTGTCGTCCCGGCGGTTCATGCCGTGGCCCCGGTCGAACCACCTGATGATCGTCTCCACGCGTGCACTCCGGCCGTTCGCTTGCGAGGCACTGTGAACTCGGGGATGTGAATGGCGCGTGAGGGAGATTCCGCACCTTCTTCACGCAGGCTTCACAGCGGCGGACGCTCGGCTGCACCGAACGTGAACGTTCGGCTGCGGCTTGAGCCGCCCATTCGCGCGAGCTAATCTCGTGTTCTCCTTACCGCACGGACGAAGGCACGGGGGCCGAAGTGGCACAGGAAACGCCTACCGGAACGATCGCCGCCAATCCCGACGACGCCAGACGCGCACCACGCCGATCACGGGGGCGCTCCCGCGGCGGTGGCGCGCCAGTGGTCGTCAACACCGTTCTCGTCGTGCTGATCATCGGACTCGTCGCGGCGGCGTGGTTCATCCTGACGCAGCAGGAACGGCTGGACTCGAGCCAGCGGACCCTCGACGAGGCAACGACGCGCATTCAGGCCTTGGAGGACCGGCTGCGGATGACCGATGAGACGCTTTCCGAGTCCGATGCGGACACCAGCAAGCAGATCGCGTTCTGGGATTCGGAGATCCGCAAGCTCTGGGACGTCTCCAACAAGCGTAACAGGGGTTGGATTGAGACCAACCGCACGAACATCACCAAGCTCACCTCGTCCATCGGCGCGGCGCAGACCGAACTGAACGCGATCAAGGGCACCGTGACCCGTTTGGATTCGACGGTCCAAGGCCAGCAGGAGATCGGCGATCGGGTCACCGCCCTTGACATGCAGATGCAGCGCTTGCTGCGGACCCAGCAGGACTTGGTGGACAAGTCCAACCAGGCGGTGCAGGCCTCGGCGAGCCTGAGAGCGGCGCTGGAGGCGCGCGTGCGCGACAACGAGGAAGCCATCGCGGCGATCGATGCCCATCGCACGCGGGTCAACAACGACATCGTGGAACTCCGACGGGCCGTTAACGCGCGGTCGGTGGGCCCCTGACCGAGGCGCGGGGCGCCGGGGCAGGCACTGGGGCGTTGCACACCGGAAATGCGGGCGTGGCCGCCCGCGAACCCTAAGCGCTAGGTCGTCGGCGCGGCCAGCCGGCGGTCCTTCTCCAGCCACAGCGCGTCGGCCCAGAGGCGCACGGCGTCCGCCTCGGCGTCCGGCGCCGCCACGGTCCGTGCCCGCAACCGCACGGCCGGGCAGCGCCCGCACAGGAAATCCCAGAAATCCGGCGGCGACCCCGCGTAGGTGATGGTGACGTCGACGATGGCGTCGAGTTGCCCGCCGAGAGCCTCCAGGACCATGCGCACGCCGCCCGCTTTCGGGCGTAGCAGATGTGTGTAGGGGGATTGCTGGGCATCGCGCTTGGCGAGCGTGAAGCGCGTCCCTTCGAGGAAGATCAGGACGCTCGTCGGGCGCTCGCCGAAACGCTCGCAGGCCTTCTGCGTCGCCCGTCGCTCGCGCTCGCCAAGGGCGGGGTCTTGCTCGAGGCGCGCGCGACCGTAGCGGCGTACCAGCGGGTAGTCGAGGAACCACAGCGCGAAGCCGAGCAGGGGCACCCAGAGCAGTTCGCGCTTGGTGAAGAACTTGAACGGTGGTAGCCGATCGTAGAGCGCGATCACAAGCACCAGGATGTCGGCCCAGCTTTGGTGGTTCGAGACCACGATGAACCAGCCGTCGCGGCGCAAAGGGGCGTCGTCGTTCGGGCCGAGCGCGCTGTCTATGCGCGTGACGCCCAGCGCCGGTACCATCCACCGCGTGCACCGGACCCAGGCGTCCAGGGCGCGGAACATGCCATTGCCCAGAACAACCTTGCCCGCGCGCGGCGTAGCTAGCCTCAGCGCACCCAAGGCGTAGATCGGCAGGCACCACAGGACGGTGTTTACCGCGAGAAACGCCATGGCGGCGGTGCCGCGAATCGTCTCGACCACGCCCTCAAGCCCATGGGCGACGATTCCGGTATGTTCGCACAACCGCTTGGAGGTTGATGTTGCGTCGTACCCGTTGGCTTTGCGTCGCCTTGGCGGCGGTCGTGCTGTTGGCAGGCTTGAGCGGCTGCGCGTCCGTGCGCTTCTACGCCCAGGCCGTGGCCGGGCAGGCAACGCTCATGCTCGCACGCCGGGATACGGGCGCGGTGTTGGCGGACCCGGCAACTGCGCCGGACGTGGCCTTGAAACTGCGCTTGGTCGCGCGGCTCCTGCGCTTCGCCGAGGTCGAACTTGAACTGCCGGTGGGCGGCCGCTATGGAAGCTTCGTCGAATCGGACGGCGTGGTGCTGTGGAACGTCGTCGCCGCGCCCGAGTTCGACGTCGCGGCGGTACCGCGGTGCTACCCGATCGTGGGCTGCGCGGTCTACCGGGGCTTTTTTGCGCGCGAGGCGGCCGAACGCGAGGCCGCCCGCTTAGGCGTCGATCACGACGTGCACATCGCCCCGGTGGCGGCGTACTCGACGCTCGGTTGGTTCGATGATCCGATTCTCAGCTCGTTCCTGCACTACGACGAGGCGAGCCTGGCCGAACTGATCTTCCACGAGCTGGCCCACAGCGTCGTGTACGTCCGGGGCGACTCGGCGTTCAACGAGTCCTTCGCCACGTTCGTGGGCAGCCAGGGTGCGATGGCCTGGCTTCTACACAACGATGTCGACACGGGCCCATACACGGCGGCGCTTGCCGCACGGAACGCGTTTCGCGACTTCCTCGGCCTCTGGCGCGAACGCCTCGCGACCCTCTACGCGCGGCCGATCGCGGACGACGCCAAGAGACAGTTGAAGGCGGCGGCGTTCGCTGCCATGGGCGTCTGCTATGGTCGCCATCGCGCGCGGCTCGGCGACGGCCGCTACGACAACGCGATGTCGACGCCGTACAACAATGCTCGCCTGGCACTGGCCGCTGCGTACGACGATCTGAAACCGGCCTTCGCGGGTCTCTATCTCGACGCGGGCGACTGGCCGGCCTTCTATGCCGAGGTCGGGAAAATCGCGTCCCTGTCGATGAGCGAACGCCGCGAGGTGCTCGCCCAGTGGTCGCGGTCCGCGGATACCGCGCCCACCGGTTTCACCTGCGAGACCCATGGGGTGCCATCGGACCGTTGTCCAATGAGATTGTGAGGGTGAAACGGGTCGATCCGTGAAGCGACCGGCGTTGGATGTCCATCTGGCGATGGCGAGGATGTTCG
>JAPOYV010000118.1 GCA_026706385.1 Gammaproteobacteria bacterium | reverse complement strand
CTCGCGCTCCCCGGCTGAAGGCTCTTTCATGCGAGGGGCAAGCCCCTCGCGCTCCCCCGCTGAAGGCTCTTTCATGCGAGGGGCAATGCCCCTGCCCGCCGCTTCGCGGCGGGGGCGCTCCCCCGCTGAAGGCTCTCCCGCGACGGTGTCCGTGACACCGATGCGGCACTTCACCGTGACCGGAATCGTCACCGCGTCGCGCATGGCGGCCACGCCGTCCGCGACGCGTTGCGGTTCGCGCATCAAGCAGGCGCCGATGCCGCCTCTCTGCACGCGCGCCGAGGGACAGCCCACGTTGAGGTTCACTTCGTCGAAGCCAGCCCGCTCGACGAGTCGTGCGGCCTTGGCGAGTTCGGCCGGGTCGCTGCCGCCGATTTGCGCGGCGACCGGATGTTCCGCGCGGTCGAAGGCCAGCAATCGCTCGGCGTCGCCGTGCAACAGCGCATCTGTCGACAGCATCTCCGTATACAGGCGGGCGGACGGCGCGACGAGGCGGTGCAGGAAACGGCAGTGGCGGTCTGTCCACGCCATCATCGGCGCGACGCATAGACGATGCGCCGCCACGGCATCCTCGTCGTCAGCATCGACGGGACTCGTCGCATCTGTCGTTGTCGTGGTGCACTTGGTCACAGCGGCCTCACTTTGCCTCCATTTTATCTTCATTTTTTTGTCGAATCCGGCTATAGTCCGCGCCTAACTCCCCGTTGACTGTTGCGAATGCTCTGCCAGCGAACGATTGAACGTCCTGCGCACGCCATCGGCATAGGCGTGCATTCCGGACGCCCGGTGCGCTTGACGCTGCGTCCAGCCGAGGCCAACTCGGGGATCGAGTTCGATCGCCTCGATGTCGCAGCGAGTCCGGTGGCCGCAACCGCGCAGAACGTCACCGACACGACGTTGTCGACCAGCATCGGCGACCACGGCGTGCAGGTGGCCACCGTGGAGCACCTGATGTCGGCGTTGTGGGGGCTTGCCATTGACAACGTTCGCGTCGAGCTGACCAACGAGGAAGTGCCCATCATGGACGGCAGCGCGCAGCCGTTCGTAGAGATGATCCAGGGCGCGGGAATCCGTGAACTCCCAGCACCGCGCAAGTTCATCAAGATCACCCGCGAAGTCTCCGTCTCGCAAGGGGATGCGCACGCATCGCTGCGACCCTACGACGGCTTCCGCGCCGCGTACACGTTCGTTGCCGACCACCCCGTCTTCAACCGTTACCCGAAGCGCGCCGATGTGGACTTCGCGTCCGCCTGCTACGTCGGCGACGTTTGCGCGGCCCGTTCCTTCGGGCTGATGCGCGAACTCCCGCAGGCGCAGGCGATCCGCAAGTGTCTCGGGTCGAGCCTGCAGAATGCGGTGGGCATCGACGACCACGACATCGTGAACAGCGAAGGGCTTCGGTATCACGACGAGTTCGTCAAGCACAAACTGCTCGACGCCATCGGCGACCTTTACCTGCTCGGGGTATCGGTCCTGGGAGCGTTCGATGGCTACATGTCGGGTCATGCACTCAACAACAAGCTGGCCCGCGCCGTTCTGCGATGCACCGACGCTTGGACCCTGGTGTCGAGTGCCGAAGAGCTTGAGCGGGCCGATGTCTCCACGCTGGCGGCCTGGGCGTCCCGCTCGGTCTGAGCACTCGTCAGGGCCGCAACCCGGCCGTCAAGCTGCTAGGGGACCAGTGCGGGTCCGAGCGCATCCTTCATGGGCCCGAGCCACGGTTCGAAGTTGCGCCACTGGTCCAGCCCGCTTCGGTAGATCGGTTGCCGGACCTGCTCGGAGCTCGGCGTTCGAATGCTCCGTTCCGTGCGGTGGTACTCGACGCATGCGGATTCGAAGTCCAAGCCGCAGAAGTCCAGTAGTCGCCGGACCTGCCCCTCGAGGTCGTCGACCACATCCTCGTGCTGTACCCGCAGGACGAATCCGGGCAGCACCTGGTCCCAGTGGTCCATCAGCTTGACGTATTGCCGGTAGTAGTTGCCGATTTCAGCCTGGCCGTACGAGAACTCCTGGCCCTCACCGAAGAGCTGCTTGAAGCCGCTGAAGCAACAGGCCATCGGATGGCGCCGGGCGTCGATCACCTTGGCGTTGGGCAGGATCAGCCGGATCAGGCCGACGTGGAAGAAATTGTTCGGCATCTTGTCGATGAACAAGGGCGCATCGCCCCGGTACGAGCGGGTGTCCTCGATGAACTGCTCGCCGAAGCGGTGGAAGTAGTCAGCGTCCAGTTCCCCGAGGATGCGCGGATAACGCGGTGATTCAACGCTGTTGCCAGGCGCGTCGTCGCGCCCGCGTAGCCGTTTGGCGAGGTTCAGGATGTTGTGCAACTCCATCGTCCCGTCGACCAGGGAGTGCGACGCCAGGATCTGCTCGATCAGGGTGGAGCCCGCACGGGGAAGGCCGACGATGAAGATCGGATCGGGCGCATCGCAGCCGACGCCGTGCCGCGACGCGAAGAGGTCCGCCGTGCACACGGCGATCTGGCTGTCGATCCGCACTTGGAGGTGGGCAGGGCTGTGGTAGGTGCCTTCCTGTTTGAGTGCATTGCCCTTGGCGTAGTAGCTGAAGGCACGCTCGAACTCGCCCCGGGTCTCGAAGGCGTTGCCGAGCGCGAAGTAGAGCTGGACGCGATCGTTCTCGAAGGTGGCGTCGTCGGCGACCGCGGCGATCATCTGCTCGATTTCCTGGTCGGTGAAGGCGTACGACTTCGTATTCGCGAGGCTCCAGTACGCGTCGCCGTGGTCAGGTTTCAGGCGGTAGGCCTCGCGATACAGCGCAACGGCCCGGTCGATGTCGCCGTCCGCCTTGTAGACGTGCGCCGCCGAGACGGGAAAGATGTGGTTCTCGGGATGCGCCCTGGCGAGTGTTTCGAAGCAGGCGATGGCATCGCGATTGCGGCCGACGCCGCTGCACGCCGACCCGTGCAGTGAGCGAACCAGGTCGAGGGTCGTCGCGTCGGCTGCGCCGTCGTCGCCGTTGGTGAGCCCCGCAAGCAGAACTTCCGTTTGCTCGGCGGCGCGTACGAACTTCTGCACGCGCAACAGGATGTTGGCGTATTGAATGCGTGCTTGGCGGTGGTCGGGAGCGAACTCCACGCAGCTCTCGAGGAGGAATTCGGCTTCGTCGTAGACCTTGTTGCGTGTGGCGATCTCCGCCAGCAACCGCATGCCCTCGACGTGGGTCTTGTGATCGCGCAGAAAGTGCTTGCACAGACGCTCGGCTTCGGCGAGACGGTCTTCGGCCAAATAGCTGATCACGGCGATGAGCGGCGGCGGCAAGCCGCTCAGGAAGGCGACCTGCTCCTCGGCCGAGGCGAGCTTGGCCTGATTGCCGCTGTCTGCATATAGCTTGGCGAGGCACTTCCAGCTATTGACCAGGGATGGATCGGCGTTGACAGCGCGCTCGAACGCGGCACCAGCGGCCAGCAGGTTCTGAATCGCGATGTAGTTGTAGCCGATCTCCTGGTGGGCGCGACCGAGATTCGGCTTGTTGGCGATGATGTCCTGCAGGGTCTGCAACGCGGCCGGGAACAGGCGCTGATGCCGCAATGCCACGGCCAGGGTATAGAGCGCCTCGGTATTCTCCGGCTCGATGTGCAGGACGGCGCGCATGGCGTTCGCAGCCCGCGCGGGATCACCGCGGGCCAGCAACTGCTGGGCTTCCTGGATTCGCTGCCGGGCTTCCTCCACTTAAGGCGTGGGCGGGCGTGATTCGCCCGCCGCTTACCTTAGCTTAAGTCACTGGAAGTCGTACGAGAAGCGAACGCCCACACTGCGCGGTCGTTGAACGCTGACGACCGGCGTGTAGTGGCCCGCGATCTGCATGACCATAGCGTCCTCGTTCAGCCAGTTGTCCACGTACAGTTCCGCATTCCAGTTGTCGCGGCTGACGCCCACCGCGGCGTTCACCGTCATGGCCGACGGGTTGAGGAACCGCGAGTTGTTCGGCAGACGTTCGCTAGAGCCCTCCGGGATTGGCACGGTACCGTAGCTTCCGCCCTCGTTCTGGATTTCCAGTCCCGAGTAGTAGCCGGACTGGCGGAACAGGGTGTCGTCCATGAACTCGGCGCTACCGATCATGCCGGAGACGTGCTCCCCGCGGAACGTCACGCTGCCCTGGACGTACGCGTCGAGGTCGAATCCCGTCATGAAGAAATCGTAGCGGGCGCGCACGTTGCCGGCGAATCTCGGCGCCATGGGCAGGTCGGACCCGGTTGGTACGGCGATGCCGTCGAGCTGCCGGTTGAGGCGGGTCAATTCGGTGCCGAGCAGGCTGGCGGCGCCGGCGAGCGTCAGGCTGTCCGTGACCGCCCACTGGAAGTCCGCGTCCAACCCGTTGATCTCGGCGTCGCCGACGTTCTCGATGAAGTACAGGAAGGCGACGTTCGACGGGTCGAAGCGCGAAAGCTGGAGGTTGTCGATCCTGGACTGGTACCACGTCGCATTGAACCGCAATTGACCGTCCGAGAAGTCCCCCTTCATGCCGAGTTCAAAGCTCGTCAGGTCGTCGGTCAAGGCCACGGCCGGCACCACGTAGTTGGTGAAGACGCCGCTTTGGTTGGTGGACAGTTGCCCGGCGTTGCGGTTGAGCGTCGCCGGACGATAGCCCTCGGAGTAGGTCGCGAACAGCAGCAGGTTGTCCTGGGGCTGCCAGTTCACGGACGCCTTGAAGATCGTGTCGGTCTCGTTGATCGACCCGTCCGACTCCAGGTTGTCGATGTCCAGATCACCGGCCTTGATGGCGGCTAAGGTCGCCTGGTTGCTGCCGCCGCCCCGGAACATGTCCCGGGCGCCGTTCGGGCTGCGCGCGTTGAGGACGACCGAGTCGTCGCCGCTCGACTTGTACTCCCCGAGCGTCACCAGGCGCGCGGTGACGTCGTTGCTGAAGGCGTGACTGTTGCAGCGACCGTCCCGGGTCCGTTCGGAGTTGCCGAAGCCCTGCGGGGCGATGCCGTAGCGGCAGCCGAAGGAGAAGTTGGCGGCCCCTTGGAGTTTCGAGGTGAGGTCGTAGCGCCGGGCGCTCAACGAGACACCCCACTCGTCCGTCAGGTCGTAGGCCACTTCGCCGAACAGGGCGAATTCCTCCTCGGTCCGGGTGAAGTCGTTGAAGAACGTCGTGAACGGGCTCCGCGGGCCCACGGAATTCACGCCGGGCGTGGGTACGGCAGTGTTGCCAAGCAGGAAGCCAGCCCCGGAATTGTCGTTGTAGTAGCTGCTGACGTGTTCGCCGAACGCCGGGTTGGTCGATGCGTACTGGAAGTCGCCGATATGGTTCGTCTCGACATCGTTGACGTAGAGACCGCCAAGCAGTCGCAACCGCTCGGCCGGATCCGAGTTGACCCGGAATTCGTGCGTCGTCCGCGCGTTCTTGGTGTCCTCCGTGTACTGCTTGGTGGGGTCGTAGCAGTTGTTGACGTCGGTGGCGTCGTAGACGTTGCCGCTGCACAGGTAGTAGGTGATGTAGCCGCCGCCGTTGTTGTAGTGCGTATAGTCGATGATGCCGTCGACCTCGCGGCTGAGGTGGCCGCCCGCGTAGATCGCATCGAGGGTGCCGATGCGGCCTTGCAGGGTCCACGTCGTCAAGCCGAACTCGTCGCGGTTGTACTCGGGGGAGAAACGCGCCGACGCATGGGGCTGATCCAGGCTCGGGTCGACGATGAACGACCCCTCGGCTTCAAGCGTCTGCGCGTTGTGCTGGATGAGAAAGTCCCAGTCGTCGTTGATGCTGTAGGCGAGGCCAAGGCGCATGCCACGATAGGACGCCTCGTTCCAATCGTCCTGGACGATGGCATCGTTGCGGGCGCTCTCGATGGTGTCGGCGCCGGTCAGGGCGGGACCGTAGCCCGCAACGTTGTTGCGGTCCACGACTTCGCCGCTCGGCGTGAAAGTGGCCGGGATATTGTCGATCCAGCCCCCTTGGTTGTCGCTGTACACGGTCACGCGCAGGGCCAGCGCGTCGGTGAGCGGCAGGTTGACGAAGCCGTCGGCGGCCCCGCTGTCGGCACCGCTTTGCGTGCCGCTGTAGCGGAGGTTCACACCGGCA
>JAPOYV010000062.1 GCA_026706385.1 Gammaproteobacteria bacterium | reverse complement strand
CAGGCCGCCGACACCCACTCGCGGCGCGAAACCGAGGTTGATCAGACCTTCCCTAGAGCAACGCTGCGAACGTGGCGTCCGGCGCGGCTTTGAACGTTCCGATGCCCGGCACGGTCAGGCGGTGGGCGTGCAGGGCCAGCCGGGATGCGGACTGCTCAGGAGACGCCGGGGCTCCGTACAGGTGGTCGCCGACGATGGCGTGGCCGATCCAGGCGAGGTGGACGCGAATCTGGTGTGCGCGGCCGGTCAGCGGCTGGACGGCAAGCAGCGAACGGCGCGCCGACGTTGCGATCACGCGGATCCGGGTGACCGACTCAAGCCCGCCTCGCCGCTCTTCGGGCGGCAGCGACCAGCCGCGACGCGACGGACGGATCTCCTCGCGTAAGCCGGCGACCCGGTATCGGCTCTTGCGGCCCGGTTTGAGCGGCAGCGCGATGCGCAATGTCGCGCCGGCCGCGATATGTCCGGCGACGACGGCTAGGTAGTGCTTGCCGATGGCGTGGTCGTTGAACGCCCGCGCCAGTGTTCGTTGGCGATTGCGGGTCAAGGCGACGAGCAGCAGGCCGCTCGTGCCCTTGTCGATGCGGTGGACGAGCCGCGGGTGTGGATAGCGCGCCTTCAGAGCGTCCCAGAGACACGGCGCGCCTGTGCGGTCGGCGAGGACGGATACGCCGCTCGCCTTGTCGAGGACGACGAGTCCAGCATCCTCGTGGACAATGTCGAACAACGGCTAAGGCGCCGCGAGCCGGTCCGCGACCTCGAACATCGCCGTCGCCAGCCGCGCAGTCTTGTGGACGTCCACCGTGGTCGGCCAGCGGTCGTCCGGATGATGGAACCACGGGTTGGTTCCGAGGTAGGAGACGTAGCGGCCGCCGAGGTCGTGGATGTTGCGCGCCTCGCCGCCGGGGCGCTCTCCGAGCGGCGTGACGCGGTCGGGCGGGCATTCGGCATCCTCCATCGCCGCTCGGGCCAGCCCGAGCAGTGCCGTCTCGGACGCCTGCACGCGCGTACCTCCGCCCCGTGTCGCGAAATTGGCACCCAGGTGAATCCAGGCATGCGCGCCGGCGCCGAGACCCGGGTTGTCGCCAAGGAAGCTGTCGAGGCCGAGGTGGCCAAGTTCGTGCCCGCTGGTTGCGACGAACAGCACATCCCGCGCCGGCGGCTGGGCGGCGAAGCGACGGACCAGCGCGAGCAGCAGCGCAATACCGCCGCCGCGCTCGGCGGTGCAGACCCACCAGGCGCTCTTCGGCGTCATCACCACCAGCGGCGCCAACGCCGGATCGCGGCCCGCCACGCGGGCGCGTACGTTCCAGCCTTGCGCCGTCTCGAACTCGACATGGGCGGTCACCGTGGCCGTCTCGCCCGCCGCCGCGGCCTCCCGGAGCCATACGTCGTGTTCAGAGGCCACCTGCACGGCCGGAGGTCCGAACGGGGCGTTGAAACGATCGGCGTTCTGCAAGGCGAGGCCGGGCACGTCGGGATGTCCCTTGGTGACCGCCACCAAGGCAGGACGGCCGTTGCTTCGGCGCGCCGCGGCGAAGGCCTGGTTCGCCGACGCGCCCGCAGCGCCGCCCACGCTGGCGAAGCCGATCCCGCTCCCAGCGCCCGGCAAAGGGGCGAGCGGGGCGGTGACCCCAGTCGCCTCAGTGGTGCCCCCGTCGAACAGCGGAACGCCGGCCGCCCTGCGCCCGTTCACCGCGACCGCGCAGTCGCGCAGCACCCAACGGCGCAACGCAAAGGCGTCCTGGTGCGGCTCGAGTCCGGCCGCGCGGACGTTCTCGGCAAGCCACTGCGCGGTCTGCCGGTCGCCCCGGGTGCCGGTCCGATGGTCGTCGATCCCGTCCCAGCCGCGGATGTCGGTGGCGATCGCCTCGTGCAGATCGATGGTCATGTCGCGGATCCGGCTGTCACAAAGGTGTCCAAGTCGTTCGCCAGCGACGCGACGGTCTCCGGGGCGAGCGTCACCTGGCCGCGCAGTTCATCGTGGTCGATGCCGACCGTCACCGCTTCCCCGGCTTCGAGGGCTGCGACCTGCGCGTCGTCGAGTTCGAAACGCAGGAAGTGCACTGCCGCCGTCCGGCCGCGATCGGAACGTTCGAGGTCGTCGTTGGCGAACGCGAATGTCCGTGGCGCAGCGCCGATCTCGAGCCAGACGCGATCTTCGACCCCTGGCATCCGTGCCAAAGCCGCAGCGCGCTCGTCGACGTCCTCGTATTCGATCAGGAAGGTCGCCTTCCAGTTGCGGCCGTCGGGGATGAGCGGGTTGTAGGTCGCGATCTCCTCCTCGATCGCGGCCGGTTCGAAGATGCGTTCGACACGCAGCATCTCCTGCACCTGGTACTGCATGGTCACATCGTCCTCGAAGAGCAGCGTGGCATGGGCACCGACGGCGACCCGTCGCGCCTTCTTGTGGGCGATCACCTTGGTGCGGTACGCCTCACGCTCAACCGCGTAGCGTTCCAGCGTCATCAGTTTTTCGCGCGACAGCTTTTCCACGGTGCTAAATCCCGTAGGCGCGCCGGAGCATCGCCAACGGGTGGATCGCCTTCGTGCCGTCGTCGAGCCCGTGTTCGATCATGCGTCCAGCCATGGGGCAGTCCGAACCGTACGCGTCGGGCTCCGATTCCCGCACCCGGCGCACCACCGGACGGGCGATCTTCATGGCGGCATCGTAGGTCTCCGCCTTGACGGCATACGTGCCGTCGTGGCCCGAACAGCGCTCGATGAGCGTGACCTCGGTCGCCGGAATCAGCTTCAGGAATTCGAAGGTGCGTTGGCCGATCGCCTGCACCCGCTGATGGCAGGCGGCATGGTAGGTGACCTTGCCGAGCGGCTTCTTGAAGTCGAGATTGGCGAGCCCGTCGCGGTTGCGCAGCACCAGGTACTCGAAGGGGTCGAAGAACGCGTCCCTGACGCGTTCGATGTCGGCATCGTCCGGAAACAGGAGCGGTAGTTCCTGGCGATACATCAACGTGCACGAAGGCACGATGGACATCAGGTCGTAGCCGTCCTCGACCGCCGCCAGGAAGATCGGCAGATTGCGATCTTTCTTGGCGGCCACGGCATCGAGGTCGCCGAGTTCGAACTTGGGCATGCCGCAACACGTCGTGTCCGCGAGCAACCGAACCGCGATGCCGTTGTGCTCGAGCACGCGCACGAGGTCGCCCACCACGTCGGGTTCGTTGTGCTCCCCATAGCAGGTGACGTAGACCGCCACCTTGCCCGTGGTCGTCGAGCCCGCCTCGGCCGGCTGTTCCAGGCGGGTCGGCTGCGCCCGCCGCGCGGCACCGCCCGGGAAGAACCCCGGCAGCGGTGCGTCCTTGTGGATTCCAGCGACGCGCTCGCCGACCTTGCGCAAGGCGGTGCTCTTCGCGGCCGCATTGGCGAGTTGCCCCACGCCCGGCGTCGACAGCGCCGTGAAAACGGGGTCCGTGCTGGTGATGAGGCGATCCCGCCAGCGCGGTTTGGTCGTCTTGAAACGGGCGGCCTTGGCACGCAGCATTAGGTGCGGGAAGTCCACCGCCCACTCGTGCGGCGGCAGGTAGGGGCACTTGGTCTCCGCGCAAAGGTCGCACAGGAAGCACTGGTCGACCACGGTGCCGAAGTCGGCCTTGTCGACACCGTCGACCTCGAAAGTGTCGGACTCGTCGATCAGGTCGAACAGGGTCGGGAACGCGGCGCAAAGGCTCACGCACCGACGGCAGCCATGGCAGATGTCGAAGACGCGTTCGAGTTCCGCCTCGACGGCCTTGGGATCATGGAAGTCGGGACCGCGCCAGTCGATCGGCTGGCGTTTGGGTGCCTCGAGGCTACCTTCGGTGATGCCTTTGATGGGGACCCTCCCTTTCGGGTGACAAACAAAGGGCCTCTTGCGGAGGCCCTTAAGTCGAATCGCGAGCTGTTGCCCGCGTCACTCCATCGCGTCAAGGGCCTTCTGAAAGCGATTGGCGTGCGACCGCTCGGCCTTGGCCAGGGTCTCGAACCAGTCGGCGATCTCGTCGAAGCCTTCGTCGCGCGCCGTCTTGGCCATGCCCGGGTACATGTCGGTGTACTCGTAGGTCTCGCCGGCGATGGCCGCCTTGAGGTTCGACGACGTGTTGCCGATGGGCAGCCCGGTGGCGGGATCGCCCACGCCTTCCATGTGCTCGAGGTGGCCGTGCGCATGGCCCGTTTCGCCTTCCGCCGTGGAGCGGAACACCGCCGCCACGTCGTTCTCGCCCTCGACGTCCGCCTTGGCCGCGAAATACAGGTACCGCCGGTTGGCTTGCGACTCGCCGGCGAAGGCGTCCTTCAGGTTCTGGAGCGTCTTGCTCTCCGATAGTTCCACGCTTGACTCCCTATCAGTCCAAGTGGTGATCATCGCAGTATACAAACGTCTCGCGGGGCTGGCATCCGCCCTGGCAGCGTCAGCGGCCGCGGACGCTGCCAGCGGACGCAGGCTCTTGTACCATGCGCCGCCTCTCGCAAGGCATGGTTCTCTGGTGTCCCGTCGGCTCAATCGCACCCGGGCGGTTTGGCGCGTCCCTGCGCTCGTGGAGTTCCGCACCCTCGGCGCGCTCGCCGTGCCGATCATCATCTCGCAGCTTGCGCAGATGGGCATGGGCGTGGCCGACGCCATCATGGCGGGCCGTGTGAGTGCCACCGACCTCGCGGGCATCACGCTCGGCGGGAACCTGTACTGGCCGCTGATGCTGCTTTTCTCCGGCATCGTCATGGCGGTCACGCCGTCCGTGTCGCAACTGCACGGGGCCGGCCAGATTCGTGCGGCGGGCGCCGTCGTCCGCCAGGCTCTTTGGATCGCCATCTCCGGCGGCGTGGTGCTGGCCATCCTGCTGCGCAATGCCGAGCCCGCGTACAGGTTCGTCGGCGTCGACGAACGGGCCATTCCGGTGGCCGTGGAGTACCTGCGCGCGGCGAGCCTCGGCCTGCCCGCGATGCTCGCCTACATGTCTCTGCGCTGCCTATGCGAAGGCATGTCCTGGACCCGGCCGGCCATGTTCATCGGGCTCAGCATGCTGGCCATCAAGGTGCCGCTCAACTGGCTGTTCATCTACGGCGAGCCGAGGCTCGGCATCCCCGCGATGGGCGGCGTCGGCTGCGGCTGGGCGACGGCGATCGTGATGACCTACTCGCTCGTCGCCATGGTGGTGACCGTGTCGGTGTCGCGGGTGCGGGCGTCCGGCGTCTTCGCCGCCTTCTCCTGGCCCGATCCGGCGGCGATCGCGCGCATGCTCAAGCTCGGCCTACCGATCGGTCTCGCGCTGTTCGTGGAGGTTGCCTGCTTCTCCGCCGCGACCCTGTTGATCGGACGCCTGGGCGTGGAGACCGTCGCCGCCCACCAGGTCGCCTTCAACGTGGTCGGCGTCACCTTCATGGTGCCGCTGGCGCTCGGCATGGCGGCCACGATCCGCGTCGGCTTCAACGTCGGTGCTGACAACCTGCCGGGCGCCCGTCGAGCGGCCTGGGTGGCCGCCGGCACGACGATGGTCTGGGGAACGACCTTCGCCATCCTGCTGCTGACGCTGCGCTTCGACATCGTCGCGCTGTACACCACCGAGCGCGATGTCCTCGAACTTGCCGCCGGACTGCTCCTGCTAGGCGCGCTGTTCCAGGTGTTCGACTGCAGCCAGGCGACCCTGATGGGCGCGCTGCGCGGCTACAAGGACACACGCGCGCCCATGATCATCGCCCTGATCGCGTACTGGGTGGTCGGTTTGCCGCTCGGCGCATCGCTGTGCTTCGGCGCACCGGGAGTCGAAGCGATCGGCGTGCACGGCATCTGGTGGGGACTCGTCGCGGGCCTCGCCGTCGCCGCGCTGACCCTGTACGCGCGGCTCGCCCTGATCTCCACCGACCCCGCACGGGTGGCCATTCTGCGCCTGCGCTGATCCAGTATGCTTGACCGATTGGGTTGGTCGGGGAGCACATGGCTGAGGTCGACCGAATCGACCACGAGGGGTGGGCGGAAATCGTCCTGAACCGCCCGGCGCGCCGGAACGCCATCAACGGCCCGCTGGGCGAGCGCTTGGCAGACGCCTTTCGCACAGTCGCTGCGGACGACGGCGTCCAGGCTGTGCTTCTCCGGGGCGCCGAAGGGGCGTTCTGTTCGGGCCTCGACCTCAAGGGCTTCAACGCCGACCCGGCGCCCGAGTGGCTGCCGCGCTTCAATGCGATCTGGCGCGCTGCCCACAAGGCGATCTTCGAGTGCCCGAAGCCCATCGTCGCAGCCCTGGAACGCTATGCGATCAACGGCGGCGCGGCCTTGGCACTGGCGGCCGACCTCCTCATCGCCGGGGAAACCGCCTTCCTGCAGGTCGGCGAGGTCAAGATGGGAATGGCGGCGCCCTACAACATGGCCTGGCTGCGCTTGCGCCACAGCGAGAACGTCGCCGCCAAGTTGACGATCACCGGACGCCGTTTCCCGGGCCGGGAACTCGCCGACCTGGGGGTGGCGTACGAAGCCGTGGCCGACGACGCCGTCGTCGATGCCGCGCGCGAGCTGGCCGCTGCGTTGGCCGCCTATCCCGAAGGCGCGCTGGCGCGCATCAAGACCACCTTGCGCGCCTACAACACCAGCGATGCCGACGCCTGGTTCGATCGCGCCACCGGCCTCGCCGGGCCGCGCCGCGCGCTGCGCAAGCAGATCGCCTGACGCTCAAGCGGCATGGACGAGGCGATAGCCTTCTACCCTTCCCCGCCGGCGCGGGCGAGGACGCTCGCCGGGGCCGAGGTCGAGCGCTTCAACGAGGGCGGCTTCGTGCGCCCGCTCGACGCGCTGACGGGGGCCGAGGTCGACACCGCCCGGGACTATTTCGAGTCGCTTCTCGCCCGGGTTCGCGCACTGAAGGACGGCCGCAACGCCTACACGCTCGACGGCTACCACAACCGCTGCCGCGGCATCTGGGAGATGGCGCGGCATCCGGTGATCCTCGACTACGTCGAAGACCTGCTCGGCCCGGACTTCGTGTGCTGGTCGAGCCACTATTTCTGCAAGCTGCCCAGGGATCCGAAACGCGTCCCCTGGCATCAGGATGCGACCTATTGGCCGGTGCGCCCCACGAAGACCGTGACCGTGTGGCTCGCCATAGACGACGTGGACGAAGGCAACGCGCCCATGCAGTTCCTGCCGGGAAGCCACCGGCTTGGCGCGATCGCATGGGAACAGGCGCGCGGGGACACCGTGCTCTACCAGGAGGTCAAGGACATCGGGCGTTTCGGCACGCCCGTGCGCAATACTCTCCATGCTGGCCAGGTGTCCATCCACACCAGCACGCTGTTGCACGGCTCCGAAGCCAACACCTCCGCGCGCCGCCGGTGCGGCCTGGCGTTGCGCTACATCCCGTCGAGCTGCGGCGCCGTCGAGCACCCGAGCGCTCTGAAGCGCCGCGGCCTCAGGCCCGGCACGCTGAAGCGGGCCGTGCTGCGCAATGCCGTCGTCTGCCGCGGCGACCCGGGGCATTGGCAGCGCAATCCGCCGCCACCCGGGGACGACGTGACGATGATCCACCGCCACTACCGGAACTGACCCATGACCCCGGTCATCCACACCACGGACTACCGCGTCGAACCCGGCGCGACCGTCGACCTGACGAGTCTATCGACGCTGCCAGCGTTCGCGGACCTCGGCAAACACAAGCTCCGCAAGGCGCTGAGGGAAAGGGTGAGGCGCTTCAGCACCTGGCAGGAGTTGCTCTATGCCGAGGATCGACGGGCCGTCCTGCTGGTGTTCCAGGGCATGGACGCCTCCGGCAAGGACAGCGCGATCAAACGGGTCACATCCGGCGTCAATCCGCAGGGCTTCCGGGTTACCAACTTCAATCGACCGTCCTCCCAGGAGATCGAGTTCAGTTGGCTGCATAGACATTGGCTGACCCTTCCCGAGCGAGGCCGGATCGGCATCTTCAACCGCTCGCACTACGAGGAAGTGGTCACCCTGCGCGTGCATCCGGAGTACCTCAAGGCGCGGAAGCTGCCACCCCGGCCCGTGGACGTAGCGTTCTGGGACGAGCGCCTTGCCGACATCGTGGCGTTCGAGGACCACCTGGTGCGCAACGGCACGTCGGTGCTCAAGTTCTTCCTCAACGTGTCGCCCGAGGAACAGAAGCGGCGGCTGACCGACCGGCTGCGCAATCCGAAGAAGCATTGGAAATTCGACCCGTCCGACCTCGAGGCGCGGCAGCACTGGGACGCCTACCGGCGTGCCTACGAGGCAGCGTTCCAGGCGACGAGTACGACGACGGCACCTTGGTACGTCATCCCGGCGGACAGCAAGCCCGCGGCGCGCGTAATCATCGCGACGATCGTCGTCGAGACGTTGGCCGCGATGGACCCGGCCTTCCCGGACGCCGACGACGCGCTGGTGAAGGACATCCAGACGTTACGCCGGTCGTTGCAGCCTTGACATTTGGCGTTGCGGGTCGCGCCAGAGGCCCCAGCGCGTTTCATGTCGATGTGCCGCACGGGCCAAGGGGCCTCGTCGAGACCAAGTCGGAAGGCCTTGCTTTCGTCGCTCTTTAGTGCCCGTCCCGAAGTACAAGGGAGCCGCATTGGGTTCTGCCCGGGGACGCCCGAGAGGCCCTACCAAGTGTCGATGTAGGGGTACTTCTTCTCCGTCCTCGGGGTGGCGGGCGGCAGTCGCTTCAAGCTGCTCGCGATCCAGCTTCGCGTGTCGGCGGGGTCGATGACGTCGTCGAGGCCGCCGCCCACACCCGCGTTGATCGCCTTCGCGCTTTCGTAGGAAGCGGCCACGCGGCGCTCGTATTCCACGCGACGTTCCTCCGGATCCTCCATGGCGGCGAGTTCCTTGCGGTAGCCGAGCTTGACGGAGCCCTCGATATTCATGCCGGCGAACTCGGCCGTCGGCCAGGCCACCGTGAAGAACCCGACCAGGGCGCTCGCGCCGCACATGGCCTGCACGCCGAGGCCGTAGGCCTTGCGCACGACCACGCCGAAGAGCGGTGTCGTGAGGTTGGCGCCGGCGTTGAACATGCGCACGCAGTGGCGGACCAGGGCGGTGCGTTCGACATCGGGGCCGACCATCATGCCCGGGCAGTCCATCAGGCTCAGCACCGGGATGTCGAAGGCGTCGCAGAGCTGGATGAAGCGCGCACCCTTGTCGGCGCCGTCCGAGTCGATGGCGCCGGCGAGGTGGTGCGGATTGTTGGCGATCACGCCCATGGGCCGGCCTTCGACGCGGATGAAGGCGGTGATGACGCCGATGCCGAACTTCTCGCGGATCTCGAGCACCGAGCCCGTGTCGGCGATGGTCGCGATGATGTCCTTCATGTTGTAGAGGCGCAGGCGGTTCTCCGGGACGATGTGGCGCAGGCGGCGCTGGTCGGGCGCTTCCCAGTGCTCGATCGTGCCCTGGAAGTACGACAGGTACTTCTTGGCCACCTCCACTGCGTCCTCCTCGTCCTTGGCGAGCAGGTCGACGACGCCGTTCGGCACCTGGAAGGACATCGGGCCCACCTCTTCGGGCGTGTAGATGCCGAGTCCCCCGCCCTCGATCATGGCCGGGCCGCCCATGGCGACGGTGGTGCGTTCGGTGGCGATGATGACGTCGCAGCAGGCGACCAGTGCGGTGTTGCCGGCGAAGGTGCGCCCGTTGATGACCGCGATCAGCGGCACGAGACCCGAGAGCTTCGAGAACTGCGTGAAGGTGTGGGTGTCGAAGGCGACGCCCGGTCCGCCGCTGTCGTCGCCGGGGCGCCCGCCGCCGCCTTCGCCGAACAGGATCAGCGGAATACGGAAGCGGTTCGCCAGCTCGAACATGCGGTCCTGCTTGTAGTGGTTGCGCCCGCCCTGGGTTCCCGCGAGCACGGTGTAGTCGTAGTGCACGAGCATCGTGCGCGCCGCTTCTTCGCCGAAGAGCGGGGCGTTGACCGTACCGATGCCGGCGATCAGGCCGTCGGCGGGCGTGTTCTTGCGCAGCGTCTCCATGTCGTGGCGGCGGTGCTGGCGGGCGACGATCAGCGGCCAGTATTCCTTGAACGAACCCTCGTCCATGAGCTGGGCGATGTTCTCGCGCGGCATGCGATAGCCACGTGCATAACGCTTGGCGACGGCCTCGGCGCGGTTCTCGTCGTAGATGTAGGCGTGGCGTTCGTAGGTCTGCTCAAGGTCGGGTCGGATATAGTCGAGGTCCTGCTCCTCGGCCATGGTCACCGCGTCGACGCTGACCTCGGCCTCTTCGATGAACACGATCGGGTAGCCCTCGCGCACCACGTCGCCCTCCGCCATCGTGATCTCGCGGACGATCCCGTCGCGGTCGGCGGCGATGACGTGCTCCATCTTCATGGCTTCCACGACGGCGACCTGCTGGCCTTCGCGGACCTCGTCGCCGGTGGCGACGTCGAGGGAGACGATCGTGCCCTGGATCGGCGAGCCGAGGCCCGACGTGCCCTCCGGCGTGTCAACGGTGGGCGGCGGCTCGACTTCGGCTTGGCTGGCCTCCGCCTTGACGCGGGCGTCATGGTCGAACAAGGCCAGCGGGTCGCTGGTGTCGACGCGGGCGCCGGCGAAGCCGGCCTGGCCCGGGTCCCGCTTGTCCGGCTCGGCCGCGATGAAGCGCGGTCGTGCCGTCGCGGGCGGCGTCGCTAGCTCCGCGAGGTGTTCGTCGACCCAGCGGGTGGTCACCCGGCCGGCCGCGAAGTCGTCGTGGTTGATGACGTTGTGGAGGAAGGGGATGTTGCTGCCGACGCCTTCGAGGCGGAACTCGGCGAGCGCCCGCGAGGTTCGGGCAATGGCGGCTGCAAAGTCCCTTGACGGTGAGTGCCCGATCACCTTGGCAAGCAGCGAGTCGAAAGCGGTACTGGTCCGGTAGCCCGCGTAGCCGAACCCGTCCGTGCGCACGCCTGGACCGTTGGGCGCTTCGTAGGCACTAAGCGTGCCGCCTGCCGGTCGCACGGAGCCGTCCTCGCCGATGGTCTCCAGGTTGACGCGGGCCTGGATCGCATAGCCGCGCGGCGTTGCCAGGTCGGGATCGTCGAGACCGAGTTCGTGGAGCGTCGCTCCTCCGGCCAGGCGGATCTGGGACTGCACGAGGTCAACGCCCGTGACCTCCTCGGTGACGGTGTGCTCGACCTGCAGGCGGGCGTTGGTTTCGATGAAGACGAAGGGCTGATCCGGACGGGTCTCGTCGACGAGGAACTCAAACGTGCCGAGGTTGGAGTAGCGTTCGTTCTTGGCGAACTGGACGGCCGCGCCGATCACACCGTCGCGGATCTCGTCGGCGAGCGCGGGCGCGGGAGCCACCTCGACGACTTTCTGGTGGCGGCGCTGGACGCTGCACTCGCGCTCGCCGAGGTGCGCGACGGCGCCGTTCTTGTCGCCGAGGATCTGCACCTCGATGTGGCGGGCGTGGGTGATGAACTCCTCGACGTAGACGTCGGGCACGCCGAAGGCCGACTGCGCCTCGGACTGGCAACGGGCGTACGCCGACTCGATCTCGGCGGCGTCCGCCACCACGCGGGTACCGCGACCGCCGCCCCCGGCGATCGCCTTGATGATCATCGCGCCGCCGTCAAGCGACGCCATGAAGGCGCGGGCTTCGTCGAGGGATACGGCGCTTTCGGTGCCTTTGAGAACGGGAACGGTGGCGGCCACGGCGGCGGCTCGCGCCCGGCCCTTGTCGCCGAACAGTTCGAGGTGCTCCGGGTACGGACCGACGAAGACGATGCCGGCCGCCGCGCAACGGCGGGCGAAGCTCGCGCGCTCGGCGAGGAAGCCGTAGCCGGGGTGGATCGCCGCACAACCCCTCGCCTTGGCAGCCTCGACAATCGCTTCCTCGTCGAGATAGGCGGCGGCACCCCGGCCGGTCAACGCATGCGCCTCGTCGGCGACGCGCGTATGGAGGCTCGTCTCGTCGTCCTCGGAGTAGACCGCAACCGTCCGCAGCCCGAGATCGGCCGCGGCACGGGCGATGCGGATGGCAATCTCGCCGCGGTTGGCAATCAAAAGGGCGTCAAAACGCATGCATTCTCCGCTGGTCGTTTCGGCTGTTTGCGGGCCCCCGGTAGGGCGCTCGGCCATCGATCTACCACGCCGTCACCGACGGCGAGGCCTTGGCGGCGCGATTGTAGCAGCGCCGCACTACGCTCGATCACGTCCTACTGGTCGCGCGACGCCGACCCCAGCGTGCACTTGACGCTTAGGGCCCCTTCGTCTCGTCGCGCGATCAGCCAGCCGCAGAACATCGCCCTTTTCGAATGTCGGTGTGGGGTTGCCCACCCTTTGTCCTACCGCGCCAGGTAGCGCAGGACCGGCGCGCTGGACAAAGCGTGGACAACCCCGCCGACGACGTTGTCATTGTTCGGCGCTCGAGGGTGAGGAAGTGTCCGCGGGAGGCTGGCATCGGCGGGCGCTGTGCGGCGCGGCCGCGCCTTTCCGTGTACAACACGCGCACAACACGCGCACAACAGCAGAACATGGCCCTTTTCAGTCCCGCCGGCTCCGCACCAGAGCCGACGTTTGGCTCACGCCGAGTGCGGGACGGCGCCGAGCGCAAGGCATGCGCGCGCACCAGTCGGCCGCACCCGGCAAGAACATCGCCCTATTCAAGGGCCAGCCCCGTCACACCCCTTTGCGGATCGATGATTCGCTGAGGAGCGGGATGCGGCTGGCCGTCCTAAGGCCAGCCAGTTTGAAAGGGGCGATGTTCGGTCGGAGGGACGGCGGACGGGGTGCGAACGTGTGGATGTCCCGTGACACCGGTCCGTTCAGTCGTGCCAGGTCCGTTCAGTCGTGCCAGAGCCGGCGGATCCATCCATTCGTGTCGGGGTAGTCCGGCAAGTCGGCGTCGAGGTGATTGCTCATCGTCTCCAGCACCGCCCGGAGCGCCGGAACGGCATCGCCGTGCGCCTCGCCCCACCCGTCTTCGATCTCCATGACCAGGTGCGGGTAGGCGTCCCGGGCGCGGCGGCTCTTCGGCGTGGGGTAGACGCGCCTGGTCGTGTCGCGCGGCCGGCCCGGTTCGACGACGACGTCGAGGTGCCGCTCGTGCAGCGTCTTGCCGTTGCCCGACACCCCGCCGAGAGTCTGCGCCCGTTCCAGCGTCATGCCCTCGTCCCCGACGAACCGTAGGAAATTCGATGTCCGGTTCAGGCCGCCCAAGCGCTCGCGGTCGTAGTCGATCGCGAACGCCGCAAGCACCTGCGACAGCAGCGCGGGCAGCGGCAGGTCACCGGCGTCGCTGCCGGTCTCGCGCAGAACGACCGGCCATTCCTGGCCGTGCGCTGGAATCCTGGGCGGTCCGGCCTGCTCCGCATGGTAGTCGCCGCCCGTGACGCTCGGATCACCCTCGCCGTAGCCGGTGACGTAGTGCGGCAATTCGATGGGGAGCCGGTTGACGACGCTCGCCAGCGCCTCGCGCAGGCGGTCGATGGCGGCGCCGCCGAAGCGCTGGCGCCAATCGTCCTGCAAGGTCGCAACCAGGCTCTCCGCGCGCGTCCGCGCTGCGGCACCCTCGTCCGTCAACAGGACGATCCGGGCCTTGCCGCGCTTGCCCGGGATCGCGCGAGCCTCGACGGCGAGCCGCCCGCGACGTTCGAGCCGGGTGACGGCGATCCGGGCGATGCGCTGTGCGACGACCGCGCGCCGGACGATGTCCTGCTGGTCCGTACCGTCCGCGTCGATCACCCGCAGCACGTTGGCCCACGCGGGCAGTTGCGGGACGGTGCCGTCCTCGCCGCGCGCCCGGTCGTAGTCGCGTGTGAACGTGCCCAAGGCGCGGCCGAGAAGCGTTGGCAGCGGCGTACGGGTCAGACGCGCGGCCGGCCGATGGGCGACCTGCAGTTCGGAGCCGTAGTACAGGTAGTGCTGGAAGCGCACGAACTCGGTGGCCGAGCAGCGCACGCGCGTCACGTCGGCGCCGGTCTCGCTGGAGGCGCCCACGCGGGCCGCGATGAAGTCGACGGCCAATGCCGAGGCGCGTCCGAGATCGCCGGGTGCGAAGACGCAGGTGACGGTGAAACCTTCGCCGTCGGCGTCGAAGCAACTCCCGGCGACCAGTCCGGGATAGGCGGAGAACACCGCGTCGAGCCGCGCCTTCGCCCGCTCGACGTCGTCGGTCGACGCGCCGTCCCTGACTAGCCGGCGATTGGCCTGGACGCGGCGGGCGACCGATGCGTCGGTCTTGGCGGGCATTCGCGTCCTTAGATGACTTCCCAATGCACGAGCGTATGCGCCGGATCGTCGTCCTGGTGATGCTCGAAGACGGCCTGCACCCGGCCGCCGATCTCGACGTCCTGGCGCGGGTCGCCGAGCAGGTTGCCGACCATGCGGGCACCGTCGTGGTCGGGAAACTCCACCAGGACGATGATGTACGGGCCTTGCTCGTTGAGCGCGGGATGCACCGGGTGCCAGACGCGCTCGTAGCTGTAGATGCGCCCGATGAGCGGCACGTCGTCGAAGGCGAGGTTCTGGCTATGGCATCGATGGCAGATCCACTCGGGACCCCACTGCCAGGCGCCGCAGTCCTGGCAGTGCTGCATGACAAGCCGCTCCTCGGCGACGGCCTCCCAGTACGGCGCGTCGAGGCCGTCCGGGGCGGGCGCGGGCTTCGGCAGACCCGCCTTCAGGTACGCGTCGCTCATAGGGTTGCCTCCGAGCCGAAGATGGACGAACTGACCGGGGTCACCATGGGCCCCGATACCACCAGGGAGACATCCACGTCGTCGACCTGGTTGGGCGACGTGCCGCGGATCTGGCGTACCGCCTCGATGTTGAGCTCCAGGCCGTGCATGTAGCACTCCGCCAGGTTGCCGCCGCTGGTGTTGGTGGGCAGCTTGCCGCTCGGCGCGATCAGGTTCTCCTTGGTGAGGAACTCGTTGCACTCCTCGGGTTCGACGAAGCCGTGCTCGACCATGCTCATCAGCACGCCGCCGGTGAAGTTCTCGTAGCACTGCAGGACATCCACGTCGTCCGGTTTGCAGCCCGCCATGTCGTAGAGGCGCGGCACGCAGGTCTTGAAGTTCGAGGTCGCGTAGTCCGGCGTGTTGTGTACGGATGCGCCGGCCCGATAGTGGGAGCCGGTCACCGCGCTCAGGACGTACGCCGGCGGGTGCGGGAAGTCCTTGGCGCGCTCGGCGGGGACCACAACCATCGCCGCCGCGCCGTCGTTCTCCAGACAGCAGTCGAACAGCCTGAACGGCTCGACGATCCAGCGGGAGGCGTCGTACTTCTCCGCGTCGAGCGGGCGCCCGTGCATCACCGCGCGGGGGTTGTTCTGCGCGTGGTGGTAGGACGCGAGCGAGATCGCCCGCAACGCCGAGCGCCCGACACCGTGCTCATGCATGAAACGCATGACCTTCATGGCGAAGCTCTGCGCCGGCGACATCAGGCCGTAGGGGATCGTGAACGCGCCGCCGCCGGAGACGACGTTGCTGCGCGGACCCTGGCCGAAGCGGCCGAACTGGCCCTGCGCGAGAGCGCGGAAGACGACAACGCACTCCGCGAGGCCCGTGGTCACCGACGCCGCCGCGTGGGCGATCGCCGCCGAGCCCCCGCCTCCGCCGCCGCCCCACTGCATGTTGGAGAAGCGCAGGTCGTGGCAGCCGAGAGCATTGGCGAGCCGCGACGGATCGCTGCGGTCGTTGGAGAACGACGCGAAGCCGTCGACTTCCTTGGGCGAGATGCCCGCGTCCTCGCACGCCGCGAGAATGGCCATCAGCGCCAGCTTGAACTCGGCGTCCGGCGACTGGCCGCGTTTGTAGTAGGTGGTCTCACCGACGCCGGCAATGGCGGTGGTGCCCCTTAAGGTTCGTGACATGGGATTCCTCGGACCTCCCCGGTGGAACGCGCAACATAGCCGGGCGCGCTCTACATTTAAAGCGTCGGTGCGGGTCGTGGTTCAATAGGAGCCACTTTGAGTCATTCACAGGAAGTCACGACATGCCCATCAACCCAGACGCGGTCGGCGAGACCGGCGGACCCGTAGCGCGCTCCTGGAACTCTAAGGACGCCCTGCTCTACGCCGTCGGAATCGGCGCCGGCACGGACGAGTTGTCGTTCACCACGGAGAACACGCGCGGCGTGACCCAGCGCGTTTTTCCCACGTTCGCCGTCATCGTCGGCGGCGGCGGCACGCCGATGCACAAGGCCGGAACCTACGACCGCACGAAGATGGTCCACGGCGAACAGGGGTTCGAACTGTTCGACGAGATTCCGCCCGACGGGGAGATCGAGAGCACCGGGCGCATCGCGGGGATCTGGGACAAGGGCGCAGCGGCGGTGCTGGAATCGGAGTCCGAGTCCTTCGACAAGTCGACGGGCAAGCGGCTCCTGAAAACCCGCGCCATGCTGTTCTGCCGCGGCGAAGGCGGCTGGGGTGGCGACCGCGGCCCGTCGGCGAAGCTCGAGTTCCCCGACGCCGAGCCGACCCACCAGGTGACCTACGCGACACGCGAGGACCAAGCGTTGACCTACCGGCTTTCCGGCGACCGCAACCCGTTGCATTCCGATCCGGCGTTCGCGGCAGCGGGCGGTTTCGACAAGCCAATCCTGCACGGGCTGTGCACCTATGGCTTCACCGGGCGTGCTTTGCTGCACAGCCTCTGCAACGGCGATCCCTCGCGCTTCCGGTCCATGAACGCACGCTTCTCGCGGCCCGTGATTCCCGGCGACACCCTGACGGTGTCGATGTGGGCAGACGGCAACGAGGCGCTGTTCCGGACCACCAACCAGGACGGCGACGTGGTCATCGACCAGGGGCGATGCACATTCGCTTGAGGCGACGATGCCGATCGATCCGACAGCACTCTGGCGACAGGTCCAACTCGGCGAGGACACCGAGCTGGAGCTCAAGGAGGTCCGGTTTCAGGGCTCTCGTGTCGTCGCGCCTCGGCGCGATGCACTCGCCGACGAGTTCGCGGCATTCGCCAATGCCAACGGCGGGCGTGTGGTCCTCGGCGTAGCGGACGACCGTAGCCCGAAACCGCTCGACGCCGACGAACTCGACGTGGTGACCGCCTTTGTCGGCGAGGTTTGCTCGGATAGTATCGAGCCCGCTCTCGATTTCGAGGTGCGCCGCGTCCCGGCGCCGGCCGATTTGGCTGGCGGCGTCCTCGTCGTCGACGTTCCCTCGGGCACCGATGTACATCGATCACCCGGAGGGTATCTGCGCCGGCGCGGGGACGCCAAGCGCAAGATGGCGTCCGCCGACATCAGGCGCTTGCTACAGGTCCGGGGACAGTCGGACGCCACGGCCACCGACACGCGCCCCGTGGCCGGGACCGGCTTGAACTCGCTGCTGCCTGAGCTGTGGCGGCGCTACGCGAGTTCGCGCGCCAACGAGAGCGCAGCGAGTACCCTGGGCAAGCTCAAGTTCGTCAAGGATCAGCACGGCACGCCAACGGCGACGGTCGCCGGCATCCTGCTGGCCACGGCGGATCCGCGCGAGTGGTTGCCGAACGCCTACATCCAAGCGGTCTGCTACGCCGGCGAGAACATGGACGGCGACCAGCAGATCGACGCCCAGGACATCACCGGGCCTCTCGACGAGCAAATCCGCCAAGCCGTTCGGTTCGTGGCGCGCAACCGGCGACTCGCCGCACGCAAGCGGCCTGGCCGCACCGAGACCCCACAATTCAGCGAGCGCGCGGTATTCGAGGCCGTGGTCAACGCGGTCGTGCATCGAGACTACGCCGTAACCGGTTCGCACATTCGGCTGTTCGTTTTCCACGACCGTCTGGAGCTCTACTCGCCCGGCGGGTTGTCCAACTCCATGACGCCCGCCGACTTGCGCACCAGCCAGTTCACGCGCAATGAACTACTGGCGTCGAGACTGGGGCAGTGTCCTCTCGGCGACGTCGCCGGCGCAGGTGACAGACAATACTTCATCGAGCGTCGTGGCGAAGGGATTGCCGTCATCGAGGATGAGACGTTTGCACTCGCTGGCGCCAAACCCCGTTTCGAACTCCATGGGGAACGCGAACTCGTGGTCACGATCCCGGCCGCGAGTCCGCCGCTCACGGATGACGCATCGGTGCGCATCTCGATTCGTGACGCGCACGCCAGCGAGCCGATCAAGGACGTCCACGTGCTCATGCTGTACCCGAACAACACCTATCGGGACGAACAAACGGACACTTTCGGCAACGCAGACTTCGTCCTACATACACAATTGCCGATGACGGTGTTCTGCGCCGCCCTTGGTTACCAAGCGCAAGTCGCCGAGTACGCCCCCTCAGGGCAGTCGCCCGCGGAAGTGGAGGTACGACTGGACCCCGAACCCCAGGGCGGATCCCAGATCATCGCCAACCGAACCGGCCACCTCACCGGAATCGAAGGCCGCTTGAATCCCATCCTGGATCACCTTGACCGCACCTATCTCTACGCCGACAACGTCGCCATCAACGACGGTCTGCCGCAGCCCGTGCACTTCAAGCTGAACGAGCCCGTACGACTTACCGACTCGTTGGGGAACAACGCCACTCTTTGGTTCCGCGAGATGCGCGGCGCATCTTGCGTATTCGACTATCGGCTCGACAAAGGGAGATCACCATGAGCCATGACCTCGTCATCCGCGACGGACTGATCGTCGACGGTACCGGCGCCGAACCTTATTCCGGCGACCTCGCCATCGACGGCGACACCATCACCGCCCTCGGCACTGTGCCGGGCAAGGGCAAGCAAGAAATACGCGCGGACGGTCTCGCCGTGACGCCCGGGTTCATCGACCTGCACACCCACCTCGACGCCCAGATCGGCTGGGATCCCTTCCTGACGCCCATCTCTTGGCACGGCGTGACCACGGCGCTGCTCGGCAACTGCGGCGTGACCTTCGCGCCCTGCAAGCCGGCCGACCGGCAGTTCCTGGCCGAGATGATGGAGACCGTCGAGGACATCCCGCGCGAGGCCATCCTCGATGGGCTGCCCTGGGATTGGCAGACCTACGGCGAGTACCTCGAGACCCTCGAGCGGCTGGAACCCGCGATCAATGTCACGGGCATGGTCGGCCACGGCGCGGTGCGCTTCTACGTCATGGGCCACCGTGGTATCGACAACAACCCCACGCCGGACGAGATCGCAGAGATCGCCCGCGTCGCCGGGGAGTCGGTTCGGGACGGTGCCATCGGTTTCTCGACCAACCGGCTGCCCGCGCATCGGCTGCCCGACGGCCGGCCCATCCCGGGCACGTTCGCCGAGAGTGCGGAACTCGAGGCCATCGCCCGCGCGGTCGGCGCCCACAACGGCCTGATGCAGAACGTGCCCTGGTACGCCAAGGACGCCATCGGTCGTGATCTCGAGTTGCTCGGCAACCAGGCACGGGCGTCCGGTTCCCGGGTTCTGTTCAGCGTCGTCGAGACCGAGAGCTTCAACTTCGCCGATCCGCACCAGATCGTCGAAGACCTGCGCGACGAAGGCCTGCAAATCTACGGCGTCACGGTGCCGCGGGCCGGCGGGTTCGTGTCGACGCTGAAGACCAACATGCTCTTCCCGGCCTGGTCGAAGCTCAGGGAGATGGACGTCGACAGGCGCCTCGATGCGATCCGCGACGAGGCGTTCCGGGAGGAGCTTGTCGCCGCGGCCAAGGCGGATCCGATGAGCGAGGCCTTCGCGAAAGGGCTGCGCTGGATGGGCGATGCGCCGCGGCCCGTGTATACGCGCCAAAGCGACGACAACCTCCTCGCGATGGCCGAGGCGGCCGGCGAACACCCCGCCGAGACCTGGCTGCGCACGATGCTCGAGAGCGACGGCGAGGCGGTGTTCCACCGGCCGTTCTTCAACATGCACTTCGACGCGGTCGAGTCGCTGATGTCGCGCGGCTGGGTCGTGCCTGGCCTCGGCGATGCGGGCGCCCACGTCTCGCAGATCATGGACTCCGGCTGGCCGTCGTTCCTGCTCAGCCACTGGGTGCGCGACGAGGGCCGGATCGCGTTGTCCGAGGCGATCCGGCGGATGACCAGCGCCGCGGCCCGCATTCTCGACCTGCGTGACCGCGGCGTCCTGGCCGTCGGCAAGCGGGCCGACGTGAACGTCCTCGACCCGGACGCCGTGGAGGAACGTCAACCGACGGTGGTTCGGGACTTCCCGCACGGCAAGAGCCGGCTCATCCAGCGCGCCGCCGGGTACAAGGCGACGCTGGTGAACGGCCGCGTAATCCTGCGCGACGACGAGCACACCGGGGAACGTTCGGGACGCGTGCTGCGCAGTCAGGCGTAGGCCTTGGCACGGCGGGCGGGCGCGACGGCGCCGTGCCCGCCGTGCTGCTAAATTCGTAGCACAAAATCATTGCAGCGGCGGGCGCCTAAGTGCTAAAAAAGTAGCAATAATGTCCATTGTCGAGGCGCTCGATGAAGACTTTGTGGTGGCGCCGCTCGTTGCGACCGTCCTGGTGGCCTGCCAAGCGGTCGTCCCATCGCAACCCGTCAAAAGCCCCAACGATAACCGCGAGTACCGCCACGTCGTCCTCGCGAACAACCTGCGCGCAGTCCTGATCCATGCACCCGGCAGCGATCGCGCCGCCGCCGCGGCCAGCGTGGCACGTGGCAGCGACCACGACCCGGACGCGCATCCCGGTCTCGCCCACTTCGTCGAACACATGCTGTTCATCGCCACAGCGAAGTACCCGGAAGTCGACGGCTTCACGGACTTCGTGCACACGCACGGCGGCACCTACAGCGCCTATACCGCGACCGACCGCACGACCTACCACTTCGAGCTGAAGGCCGATCGCCTGCCCGAGGCGCTCGACCGATTCGCGCAGTTCTTCATCGCGCCCCGCTTCGATCCCGACTACCTCGCGCGGGAGAAGGAATCCGTGCAGAGCGAGTACCAGCTCCAACGCAAGCAGGACGAATGGCGCGGCGACGCGGTGAGGAAGCAACTGCTCAACCCGGCGCATCCCCAGTCACGGTTCAACATCGGCAGCCGGGAGACGCTTCGTGGCGCCGGCGTGGCCGCGGTCCGCTCGTTCTTCGAGGCCAACTATTCCGCCGATACGATCACGGTGGCCGTGCTGGGACCACAGGCTCTCGACGACCTGGAGGCCCTCGTCGCCGAGCGCTTCGGTCCAGTCGTCGACCGGGCACTGGGGCCGAGACCCGGCAACCCAGGGCTCTACCGTCCGGAGACGCTGCCCGCCAGCTACGCCTGGCGGACCGTCAAAAGCATGAGGACCCTGCGATTCACGTTCCCGATCCCGCCGCTTGTGCCGCACTACCGCACCAAGCCCGCGGGGTACCTCGCGACGCTCATCGGCCACGAGGGACCGGGGAGCCTGCACGACGTCCTGAGCAGCCGCGGTTGGATCGAGGCATTGTCCGCGGGAGCACACGGTGCGGACGAGCGCAACGCGACCTTCACCATCTACATCATGCTCACCGAGGCCGGCGTGCCACGAGTCGCAGACATCGTCGACCTCACCTACGCCTGGATCGACCTGATCCGCGCCGACGGCATCGAGGCGTGGCGTCATCGCGAGCGGGCTCGCCGAGCCCATCTTGGTTTCCGCTTCCAGGAACAGACCGCGCCGGGAGCGGCGGTCGTCGCCGTCGCCGAGGCCTTAGCGGACTACCCGGTCGAGGACGTGCTGCGCCACGCGTACCGGCTCGATGCGTTCGACGAGCCGACGATCCGCGAATTCCTCGGCCACCTCACGCCCGCCAACGCGCTGGTCTCGATCTCTGGTCCGGACGTTGACGGAGACCGAGTCGAGCCGGTCTTCGGCACGGTTTGGCGGTCAGGACCAGCCATGCTCCCTCGGGAAGTCGACGCGCCGTTCGAACTGCCCGGGCCGAACCGTTATCTCCCCGAGAACCTCGACCTCGCGTTTGCACCCGATGCTCCCGCGAAGCCAAGGAGGCTCCCGACCGGTACAGCCGTGGAGACCTGGCACGCGCCGGACACGGGATTCCGTACGCCCACGGCGCGCGTCGACCTCCAACTGCGCGCCGCCGAGGCTTTCACGCCCGACGATGTCGTGCTGGCGACGCTGCACGCCGAACTCGTCGAGGACGCGATGAACGCCCGGGCCTACGCCGCTGGCGAAGCCGGCCTCGTCCACGCGGTCAGCCCGACATGGACGGGGCTGCGCATCTATGTCGGCGGCTACAGCGACAACCTTGCCGCCTTGTTCGAAGACGCGCTCGACGCCTTCGTCGACCCTTCGCTCGACACCGAAGCGTTCGCCGTGGCGCGAACAGAACTCGCCAAGGCGTACGCCGATCAGGGTCGCCGCCGCCCCTACGAACAGGTCGTGGACACGATCTGGACCCTGCTGCACCCGTCGATGTGGCCCCCCGACACCCTGCTCGACGCGGCGCGAAGGGCCACGCCGGCCACCCTTTCTGCGTGGCGGCGGACTCGCCTCGCCGGCATGGGTGCAACACTCCTGGTCCACGGCAATCTGCTCGCCGGCGACGCTGGCGGATTCGCTGCGGCGGCCCAACAGCGCCTCGGGATCGTTGAACGGTCTCACGCGTTGCCAACGGCGCGGCGGCTGTCGGGCTCCCGGCGCCTCGAACACGTCGTCGACCACGCCGACGCGGCGTATGGGCTCTACCTGCAAGGGGCCAGCGGCAGGATCGAAGAACGGGCGCGAATCGGGCTCATTGGCCGCATGCTGGGAGCGCGCTACTTCACGGCCCTGCGCACCGAGAAACAGCTCGGCTACATCGTTCAGGCCTATGCGCTGCCCATCGCGCGGCATCCCGGACTCGCCTGCGTCGTGCAGGCGTCGAAGGCCGGCCCGGGCGAGATCGAGGCGCTCACTCGAGCGTTCCTCGACGCCCAGAGGTCGTGGTTCGCAGGGCTCCCCGACGCCGAGTTCGACGAGCACAAGCGGGGCTACATTGCTGCGCTCACGCGAGTCGATCGGAACAACTACGAGCGCATGTCCGGCCTCGTGACGGATCTCGCGGGCCGCGTGCTCACCTTCGACGAGCGGGAACAGTTGGCAAGCGCAGTGGCCCGGCTCACGCCCGCTGAGGTCGCACAGGCCTTTGAGACGCTAATCGATCCCGCGCGTAGCAACCGGCTAACGGTCTACAGCCCCGGGTCCGCCGGTGGCGCCGCGCGGGATGGTGCGCCGCTGTCGTCCATCGAAGCGTTCACGGCGTCCGGCCGGTAGGCTGTCCACTCGCGGACCTTCGTCGTAAGACATCCGCCCGGCTTCCTGTAAGTCGGGTTTCGCGTGTGTCCCCATTCTCCAATTTCGTAGCGGCCACCGTCGTCACAGCGGCATCTACGCGCGCTCGTATGCCCGGAGGAAGTCGGCCCGCGCCACTCCCGACTGGTTGCAGATCGCACGCAATGTCGACGACTTCAGTCTCGCGTGGTTAGGCATCGTCAATGGCGTGACGGTCCCGTCGTCGTTTTTCCGCTGCATCGCAATGTGATTGCCCTCGCGAACCACCTGGAAACCGAGTTCGCCTAACGCGCGGACAACCTTACGCCGAGGCGCATCCTTCGGGAACCGCGTCATGACGGCTAGCCGCCCATGCTTGCCTCGGCCACGAACGCCTCGACAACAGTCGACTCGCTATCCACAAGCGCATCCGGACCGAACGTCTCCACGTGGAAGGCGATCGCGGACTGCACATCGTCAAGCGCTGCCTGATAGCTGTCGCCCTGACCAACAACCACGCCGTTCATGCCTAATGGATATGCGACATAGCCCTCTGGGTGCTTTTCCACGATTACCTTGATCTGCATTTCAATCCGTCGTCCGCAAAGTTAGGTTCGCCCGAGCGGGTCCACTCGATGTCCGCATCCCTACGACAGCATACACGTTGGAACCTATCATCCGAAGGAGTGGACACGAGGAAGGACGGATTTCCCGCCTGTCCCTCAATTCGGATGCGCACCGGATGCGGACCGGGACGTCCGCGCACCCTCGGAGGGGTTCTAGAGCTCTAGGGTCGGGTAGGTGAATCCGGCGGCGGCCTCGAAGGCGCTGGCCACGCCGATCAGGCGATCCTCGCCGAGGAGGGGGCCGACGAGCTGGAATGCGCGTGGCATGCCATCGGCGTCGAGTGCGAGTGGCAGTGTGATGGTGGGGTGGCCGGAGTAGTCGAACGGCGCAGTGAAGGAGATCATCGACCGGCCCTGGTCGACCGGCCGGCGCGGCGGGCCGAGGCGCTCCGCGGGCGGGATCGGGCCGGTCATGCACGGCGCGATGATGGCGTCCACGGTGCCGAGGACGTCTTCGAGCCCGGTGCGGAACGCGGCGCGCAAGCGCTCGAGGCGCGCATAGGCTTCCGGCGTTGCCTTGAGACCGGCATCGAGGAGGCCGGAGAGCGCCGGGCCGTACTCGTCCTTACGGGCCGGGTAGGTGGCGGCATGCGCACGGGTGCAGTCGACACCGCAGGTGAGGCCCCAGCCGGCCACCAGCGCCGCTGTGTCCGGGACATCGACCTCGAGGGTTTGCGCGCCGAGGTCTTGCAGCACCTCGAGGGCCTCGCGGACCGTGGCGACGACGGTTTCGTGGACGCCGTCGCCGACGAATGTCCAGTCGACGCCAATCCGCACGCCGTCGAGGTTCTCTCTGAAAGACGCCGCGTACGCAGGCACGGGTGCATCCAGGGATGTCGCGTCCTTGGGGTCGTGGCCCGCCATCACCTGCAGCATGCGTGCGGCGTCCTCGACCGAGCGCGTCATCGGGCCGACGTGGTCCAACGTCTCCGACAGCGGAAATGCGCCGTGGCGGCTGACCCGGCCGTACGTCGGCTTGATCCCCACAAGGCCGCACGCCGCGGACGGGAAGCGGATGCTGCCGCCGGTGTCGGTCCCAATCGCGCCGTGGGCGAGTCCGGCGGCCACCGCGACGCCCGAACCGGAGGATGAAACGCCTGTCCAGCGCGCCTCGTCCCACGGGCTCTTCGGCGGATCGATGGCCGGATGGTGTTCCCCGTAGGCCCCCTCGGTCAGCTTGACCTTGCCGAGCACGAGGGCGCCGGCCGCCTCGAGGCGCGTCACGATGGTGGCGTCCTCGTCCGGACACCAGTCGGCGAGGATGGTCGTCCCGCAGGAGGTCGGGATGCCCTTGGTGTAGAGCAGATCCTTGAGCGCGATCGGGGCGCCGTGCAGGAGACCGAGTGTGTCGCCGCGTTCGCGACGCGCATCGAGCGCATCGGCCTGTTCGAGAGCGCGGTCGCCCAGGACCGTGACGTAGGCGCCGAGCCGCGGCTCCAAGCGCTCGATCCGGGCGAGCATCGCCTTGGCGACCGCGCGCGCGGTCAGCTCGCCGCTTTTCGTCCGCCGCGTGACGTCCGAGAGCGTCAGCGCATGGATGTCCGCCACTCGCGAGTGCCCTCAAGCCGCCAGATCGAAGACCTTGCCCGGATTCAGGATGCCATTGGGATCCAGCGCCTTCTTAAGCGTGCGCATCAGTGCGATCTCGGCGTCGTTCCGGGAGAGCCTCAGGTACTTTTTCTTGTCGAGACCGACGCCGTGCTCCGCGGACACCGAGCCGCCGATGGACTCGAGGGGCTCATAGACCGCGCGCTTGACACCGTCCTGCGCCTCCGGCCCCTCGCCCGCCGATGTGCCGAAGTGGATGTTGCCGTCGCCGATGTGGCCGAAGGTGAAGTTGACGTAGTCGCCGAAGGTCTCCTCCAGGCGCCGATTCACTTCCTCGACGTAGCTCTCCATCTTGGAGATCCGCAAGCTCACGTCGAAAATGAACATGGGGCTGTATTGGTGGACCTGCTCGACGTCGTCCCGCATTGCCCACAGTTCGAGCCGCTGAGCCTCGCTGGACGCGATGACGGCATCGGCGATCAGGCCGGCGTCGTAGCCTTCGGTAGCCGCCTGTTCGATCCGGTCGTGGTCCCCCTCCGGGTCGCCGCCCATAGCCTCGATCAGGGCGTAGTACGGATAGTCCTGCGAGAGCGGGGGCTTCTGGGTCGCGGGCGGCGTCGTGACCAAGCGGTAGAAGTTGTTCCACAGCACCTCGAAGGCCGACAGCGTTCCGCCGAGCTTGGCATCCATCAGTTTCAGCAGCTCGACGATCTCGTCGAAGCTCCGGCAGGCGACGAGCATCGTCTCCTGGCTGCGCGGCTTCTCGCGCAGGCGCAGGACGGCGCGGGTGACGACGCCCAAGCAGCCTTCGCTGCCGATGAAGAGTTGCTTCACGTCGTAGCCGGCGTTGTTCTTGATCATGCGGTTCATGGACGAGACGACCGTGCCGTCGGCCAGCACGGCTTCGACGCCGAGCACCATGTCGCGCGTCATGCCGTAGCGGATCACCCGGTTGCCGCCGGCGTTGGTGGCGATGTTGCCGCCGACCGTGCACGAGCCGCGCCCGCCGATGTCGAGCGGGTACATGAGACCGACGTCTTCGGCGGCGTTCTGGACGGCTTCGAGCACGACGCCGGACTGTACGGTCATGGTGCGCTCGACGGCGTTGACCTCCTCGATCGCGTTCATGCGTTCGAGCGACAGCGCGAGGTCCCGCGACTCCGTGACCGCCCCCTCGACGAGCCCGGTGAGGCCGCCGTGGGCGACCACCGACTGTCCGGCCTCGTTGCAGGTCGCGAGGATCCGGCTGACTTCCTCGGTCGAGCGCGGTCGGACAATGGCCTGCGCCTCGATGCCCTGCGGGCGCCAGATGCCGCTCGCGCGCGAGGACACATCGTTGCCGGTGAGGACGCCGCCCTTGCCGACGATGTCGTGGATCGCTTGAAGCAGTTGGGTCATGGGAAAGGCGGTTCTCTTGGCTGGCTGCACAGCGGAACTTTACACGAACGCCGAAACGAACAACGTCCCAAGACGCGCCGCGCCCGCACCAGGGCCCCTGCGTGAGCCCCTGGCCTAAGCTTGGAAATCCAGCATTCGCTGCAGCGGCTTCATGGCCCGTGCGCCGACTTCCGGGTCGATGCGGATCTCGTTGTTGCCGTATTCGAGCGTGTCGCGAAGCGCCTCGAGTTCGTTCATGGCCATCCACGGGCAGTGCGCGCAACTGCGGCACATGGCGCCGTCGCCGGCCGTCGGCGCCTCGATGAAGCGCTTGCCCGGTGCGGCCTTGCGCAACTTGTGGAACATGCCGCGGTCGGTGGCGACGATGAACGTGTCGTGCGGCAGGTCCTGGGCGGCGCGGAGGATCTGGCTGGTGGAGCCCACGCGGTCGGCGATGTCGATGACCGCGGCGGGCGATTCGGGATGCACCAGCACGCCGGCGTCGGGGTAGACGCGCTTCATGTCGTGCAGCGCCTCGAGCTTGAACTCCTCGTGCACGACGCAGGCGCCGCGCCAAAGCACCATGTCGGCGCCGGTCTTGGCGCGGATGAAGGCACCGAGGTGCTTATCGGGTGCCCAGAGGATCTTCTCGCCCCGGGCCGCCAGGTGCTCGACGATCGCGAGCCCGACGCTCGAGGTGACGACCCAGTCGGCCAGCGCCTTCACGGCCACGGACGTGTTGGCGTAGACCACCACCGTGCGATCCGGATTCGCTTCGCAGAAGGCGCGGAACTCGTCCGGCGGACAACCGAGATCCAGCGAGCACTCGGCATCCAGCGTGGGCATGAAAACGCCCTTCTCGGGAGACAGGATCTTCGCCGTCTCGCCCATGAAACGCACGCC
Source organism: Gammaproteobacteria bacterium (assembly GCA_026706385.1). Lineage (GTDB taxonomy): Bacteria > Pseudomonadota > Gammaproteobacteria > Pseudomonadales > Azotimanducaceae > VXYL01. The sequence goes on along the minus strand of JAPOYV010000062.1, from coordinate 17,748 downwards.
GGCGACGATCAGCGTCCGTGCCGCGTGGTCGCGCCCGAAACGGGCCATTTCCAGGGAATCGGCGACACAGCCGCCGGTCTCGTCGGCGAGGTCCTGGATGTCGCCGTCGACGTAGTAGTGCGAGACCAGAACCGCGTTCCGTTCCGCGAGCAACTGCTTGATTTCGTGCTTCAGTTCCTGGCGACGGACGTCGCTCAAGAGGGCCGGCGCATGCACCGGTACTTCGGTCGGTTGCAGGCTGTAGTCGCGTAACATAGGCGGATCATACACCTCGCCCAATGCCGGCCGTCATGCCAAGCATCGCCTTCCTCGTGGCTGGAGCCGACGCGCCGGCTGGCGCCGCGAGCAACGACAACCAGATTCGCCTGCCGCAGGCGTTCGCGGCTGCCGGCTGGGTCGTCCGCTGTTTCGACCGGGAGTCGCTGGCCGCGGACGGCCAGCGCTTGCACGCCTCGACCCTGGCGGGAGACGCCTTGGACCTCGCGGGATTCGAGGTGTACTTCCAGCTCGGCTTCGGCGCGCAGGCGACCTTCCTCGACCGCATGCAGCTTCTGAAGAGCCTCGACCAGCGGCGCTTCGTCAACACCACCGATGCCTTGATCTACCAGCACGGCAAGATCTCGCTGCTGCTTGGATGCCCCGACGTGCCGCAGCCCGAAAGCCACCTGGCCAACGACCCCGACAAGCTTACCGACATCGTGCGCCGCGGCGGCGACTGGATCGCCAAGCCCCCGGCGTCGAGCTTCGGACGGGATGTCTTCCGGCTGCACCGCGGCGACACCAATACCCGGGCCGTCCTCGAACATCTCACCCGCGACCGGCGCTACGCCCTTCTGCAGGAGTACATCCCGGCCGTCGCGCACGACGGCGAGAAGCGCGTCCTGATCGCTGCGGGCACCATCGTCGGCGCCTACCGCAAGCAGCCGACCGACCACCGCGGCAACCTCGACGCTGGCGCCTCGGCGCATCCAACGACGCTCGACACAACCGAACGCGCGACCTTGCGCGGGCTCTCGGTTCGGCTCGGCGAACTGGGTGTGCGTTTCGCCGCCGTCGATATCGCCGGCGGCAAGGTCCTCGAGATCAACGTCGCCAATCCCGGCTGGCTCAAGACCTACGAGGCCGTGACCGGCAAGGACCTCGCGCCGATGGTGGTCGCGGCTCTTACGCGCTGGGCCCAGCAGTCAGAAGGAACCGCCGTCGACGCGGATGATCGCCCCCGTCGTGAAGCTGCCGGCCCCGCCCGCTAGGTAGAGCGCCGTACCCACCACTTCGTCGGGCTGGCCGCCGCGCTGCAGGGCGATCCCCGTCTTGGCGTTGCGTTCGAACGCCTCCATATCCCAAGCCTTGGAGATGTCGGTCAGGAACGGACCGGCCTGGATGCAGTTGACGCGTACCTTCGGCGCGTACGCCCGGGCGAGCGAGAGTGTCAGCGAGTTGATGCCGGCCTTCGCGGCCCCGTAGGGTTCCGAGCCCGGCGTCGCCTCCACTGCGGCGTTGCTGCTGACGTTGATGATCGCGCCGCCGTCGCCCGCCGCCATGCGTTCGCCGACCAGGGCGGAGAGCCGGTACGGGCCTTTCAGGTTCACGCCGACCACCTTGTCGAAGAGATCCTCGGTGACGGCCGACAGTCTCGGGTAGAGCGGCGACATGCCGGCGTTGTTGACCAGGATGTCGACCTTGCCGAATTCGTCGTAGGCGGCGTCCGCGAGACCGTCGAGTTCGTCCCAATGGCCGACGTGACAGCCGTAGGGCAACGCGCGCACACCGAAGGCGCGGACTTCATCCGCCACCGCTTCGCAGTTGTCCGCCTTGCGGCTGGTCACGACCACGTCGGCACCGCACTCGGCGAAGGCGAGCGACATGGCGCGTCCCAAGCCGCGGCTCCCGCCGGTGACGAGGGCCACCTTGCCGCTCAGGTCGAAGAGGTCTGATATCGCCATGCCGTGAGCCTAACCCATCTCGGGGAAGAGCAGTTTCAGAAGCGTATCTTCCCGACCAATCCCGCCGCCCTTGGTCAGCACCGCGCGCCGATCCGCTCCGGCCAGACACAGCGGCACCCCCGTGTCGACGCTGCCGACAACGTCGAGCGGTCGGTCTCCCAGAACGGCGGCGGCCGTGTCGCCCCCGAGGACGATCAACGCCTTCGCACGCCCCGCGTCGAGCCATTTCCACGCGCCGGCAGCCAGCCTAGCGGCCATGGCGTCCGCCTGCGCGGCGTCGATCGCGCCCGTCACCAGGGGTGTCGCCACCACGACGTCGGCGCCGCCGCGCAGATCGTCGACGATCGTTTCCCCGTCCTCCGGCCCATGGACCGGACCTGGCAAAGCGGCGATCTGACCCCGGCTGACCGGGTGTAGGCTGCCGCACAGGATCAGTGCGGGCCGGGGCAACACCGGCGGCGCCACCGGTTCGGGTGTGCGCAGGACCGCGGCGTAGGCGGCGATCCCACCGGTCGAACCGACGGGCATCCGGCCCTCGTCGAGGCAGCGTGCCGCCGCGGCCGTCAGTTCGGCGTTGTCGCCCGCATCGAGAACACGCAAGTCGCCGCGTCGCAGAGCTTCCCCGCATCCTGCCGCGCGCAGGTAGTCCACCGGCCGGCTCGACGTCACCCGGTTGCGCGGGTCGCGCCCGAACGCGGTTTCGGCCACCGGCACGTCGTGGATCAACACCGTACCGTCCACGCAGCGCCGTCCAGCGTCCGGGAAGCTCGGGAGGACGCCGATGCGGCGGTTCGTTTCGAGAAGTGCCGCGATTTCATGCGCCCAGTTGCCGCGCAACCCGGAGTCCATCTTGTGACAGCGGAACCGCGCCGCGTGGCGATGGGCAGCAACCGCCCGGGCCCCCGCCTCGCGCGGCAGCCGATGACGGCTCGCGATGTCGAGGAGCGCGCAGTCGTCGCCTGCAATCGGCGTCGCTCCGAAGCGAACACGGAACCCGAGGTCCGCACAAGCCCCACCGGCCTCCAGCAGCCCGGTTCGGTCGTCGGCCGTCACGAGCAGCGTCGGCGACGACGTGGTCATCTTGCGCGAGCTTTCGGCACGGGCATCGAGTGTTCAGGCCACGAAGATCCCGAGCATACCCGCTCCGCCGTCGCCGACCGCCAGTTCCCCATGGCACGGATGGGGGCGCAACGTGACATCGCCGGTTGACAACGTTGTCACCCAGGCATACGGTCATGGCGTTGTCATGTCGAAGGGGAGTTCGGTTGTGGTTTGCCTACTCGCCAGATGCTTCGCGCGCAACGCGACCCCCACGTTCGGCATGGTCTTGTTGGCAACGGTCGCGCTTGCCGGTTGCAGCGGCGGCAACACCGACTCCGCCGAGGGCGGCAACGAGCCGACGACCGTACTCACCCCCAAGGGCTGGGAACTCGTCTGGTCCGACGAGTTCGACGACGGAACGCTGGACGCTGCCAAATGGAACATCCAGACGGGAGACGGCACGGCGCAGGGCATTCCGGGCTGGGGCAACAACGAGCTGCAAAGCTACCAGGCGGCCAACGTCGCCGTCGCCGGCGGCAACCTCGTCATCACGGCGCGCGAAGAGTCCGCCGACGACGGGCGCGAGTACACCTCCGGGCGCATCAACACGTCCGGCAAGCTCGACATCTCCTACGGCCGCGTCGAGGCGAGCATCCAGGCGTCCGGCGGGCAAGGTCTGTGGTCCGCATTCTGGATGCTGCCGACGAACTCCGCCTACGGCACCTGGTCGGCAAGCGGCGAGATCGACATCATGGAGGTGTTCTCCCGGGATCCGAGCCCCTTCACCCAGGCTGCTCTGCACTACGGCATGGCGTGGCCGCTCAATACGTACAACTACGCGAAGCATTCCGACGTCGACCCGGCGGACGGGTTCCACGTCTACGCCGTGGAGTGGGACGAGCAGGAGATCCGCTGGTTCGTCGACGGCGTGCACTTCCACACCGTGCGCCGGTCCACCTACTGGACCTACTACAAGGACGAGGCAACCAACGCCCACATGTCCGGGCCCGACTCGGCCCCGTTCGACCAGCCGTTCCACCTGCTTTTGAATCTGGCCGTGGGCGGCAACCTGCCGGGTGCGCCGTCGCCCGGCGCGCTGCCCGCGGAGCTCAGGGTCGACTACGTGCGCGTCTACGCGTGCAACATCGATGCCGACACCGGTGTCGGTTGCGACGGATTCGTTGACCACACGTCCCCCGCCGTGACGCCGCCGCCGCCCGAAGACGTCTACCGCGCGGTCTACGACCTCTATGTCGACGCGGTCGGCCCGTTGCTTTTTCCCGGCACCGAGGACGCCGTGGTGCTCGATTTCGGCGTGTACGATGCCGGCGGCGCGCTGGTGCTTTCGGAGGTCGACGGCGGCGAGCGCGGCATGGTGATCGACGTCAATACGACGGGCGGTGGCAACTTCTCCATCTTTCCCGCGGGCCTCGAGCGGCAGACCCTCTTCGGCATGGGCAGCGCCTCGGACCCGGGCGACTATGCGGGAGAGGTGCAGTTCGACCTGTACGTCTTCAGCGACCGAACCGATGCCGCGGGCGGCCTTCAAGTCAAGCTCGATAGCGGCTTTCCCGACCTCGGGTTCGTCGAGCTTCCCATGGCGTCGCTACCCCAAGACGAGTGGACCACGGTAACCGTTCAAATCAGCGACATTGCCCACAATCCGGGGCACTTCGGCGGCGGACCGGTCGACCTCGGACAGCTGTTGAGCCTGTTCGTGCTCGAACCCACGAGCTTCGCGCACGTCCAGGTCGACAACATCCGCATTCTGTGCGGACATGTGGGCCAGGGTGACTGTGGCATCTCGCCACCCGCCCCGGCGCCACCTCCCGCAGGCGAACCGCAACCGGTCTACATAGATCAAGTCGATCCCCTCTGGGACGCCGGCATCAACGGCGCCGACTCCGGATCCGGGTGGGTGAACTATGCCGACGGCACCGACCCGGCAAACAAAGTGCAGTGGCGCGAAGTCGCGGCCGCCGACGCGGCACGCGGACAGATTCTCGAGGTCAGTTTCTCCGGGAGCGAGGCGTTCGGCGTTTGGTTCATTCAATCCAGCATGGGCGTCGACCTCTCCGCCTATGCCCCCGGGGCGGTGAGTTTCGACATCAAGGTGGACAACTACGGGGCCAACGACGTCGGCATGACCATGAAGATCGACTGCGTCTTCCCCTGCACCAGCGGCGACCAGATGATCGGCAAGGTCGGCGACGGCGACTGGGAGACGGTCCGCATCCCCGTTGCCCAATTGCTCGGCGGCGGACTGAATCTCGCAACCGTCAACACCGGCATCGTGATTTTCCCGACGGACCAAGCCAATGCCCTGACCTTCCATCTCGACAACGTGCAGTGGCTGCCCGGCGATCCGCCGGACGGCGGCGGCGCGGCCGTGGTGCTCTACGACGAAGCCGTCGCCGACGGCTGGTTCCTGTGGGATTGCTGCGGCGGCGCGACATTCGGCGAAGTCCTGGACGACGCGGAACACGGCAACGTGGTCGAACTGGCGTTCGGCCCCGGCGGCACCGTGACCGGGTTCCAGGCAGTCGAAGGCGTCGATGTCAGCGGCCTGTCGCCCGGTACGCTGGAGTTCGACTTCAAAGAGGTAAGTCCGCCGCCGACGGGCTCGGCTTGGCGGCTGAAGCTCGAGAGCAGCGACGCCGCGACGGCCGTCGAGGTGCTGTTGACGGCCGCCGACAACCCCGCTCCGGGCTCGGACTGGCAGCGCTACAGCTTCTCTTTGAGTGACGACCTAGCGGGTCTCGACCTCGACGACGTCAAGCTTGTGCTGATTTTTCCGGACTGGGCCAACGCCGACGGTGCCGTGGGACGGATCGACAACGTCCGCTTCGTGCCGGCAAACCGGCCGATCGAACTCTACGACGACGCGCCCGCGGACGGCTGGTTCCTGTGGGACTGCTGCGGCGCCGCCAGCTTCGCCGAGGTCGCCGACGACGCCGAGCGCGGCAATGTGATCGAGCTTGCGTTCGGCGCCGGTGGGACGGTGACGGGCCTGCAGGCGACGGCCGGGATGGACGCGAGCGGTGCCAGCGGCGGAACCCTGGAGTTCGACTTCAAGGAGGTGTCGCCGCCACCCGACGGCTCGCAATGGCACGTGAAACTGGAGAGTAGCGGGGCGGCCACCGCCGTCGACATCCTCATGACCGCCGGCGGAAACCCGATTCCCGGTGCCTATTGGCAAGCGTACAGCTTCGATCTCGATGTCGAATTCGCCGGGCTCGACCTCAGCGATCTCAAGCTGGTGCTGTTCTTTCCCGACTGGGAGAACGCCAACGGCGCCGTTGCCCGCATCGACAACGTGCGCCTGGTGCCACCCCAATAGTGCGCCTCGGGCAGGCAAGGAGCGAACGATGAACCAGGCAATGCACAGACCAAGCCACCGAACATTCGTCGGCCTGCTGTCCGCGTCCTTCGCCTTGTCGCTGCCGGCGGTGGGCCAGGAAGCGGCGGGCGAGACCGAAGACGAGCCGCCGCTGATCTACGACGAGGAAGTGTTGGTCACCGTCGAGCGGCGCGAACAGAACCTGCAGGACCTCGGGGTCACGGCCTACAGCTTCGAGGGCGAGGATCTGAAGATGCAGGGCGTACAGGACCTCACGGACTTGAGCGAACTCGCTCCCGGCCTCGAGATCGGCAACAAGGGCGGCAACGTGGAGGTGTGGATCCGCGGGGTGGGATCGTCCAACAACACCGAGTTGGGAGACCCAGCGGCGGCGACGCACTTGGACGGTGTCTACATTCCGCGCACCAACGGCATCGGCTCGGCGTTCTTCGACATCGGCCGGGTCGAGGTCAATGTAGGGCCGCAGGGCACGCTGCGTGGTCGCAACGCCACCGCGGGGTCGGTCAACATCATCCCCTGGCGCCCGGGTCTCGGGCGCAAGGAACTGGCCGTGGAAGTCGAGACCGGCGACTACGAAGCCGAGGTCTACCGTGCCGTCGTGAACGTGCCTCTCGGCGATGCCGCGGCGTTTCGCCTCGCCGGCTACGCCTCGAAACACGACTCCTACTACAACGACGTCGGGCCGCTCGGGCTCGACACGGCCGAGGCGGAGGACAACGTCGGCTATCGGGCCCAGTTGCTCGTGGACTTGAGCGACCGCTTGAGCGTGCTCGTCGCCTACGACAGCGTGCATGAGCAAGGCACCGGCTGGACCGGCACCAACTACGCCAATCCGCTCGGCAACGGCATCGAACCCGGCGACATAGACGATCCGCGCGACGTCTACGCACGGGCCTTCGCCCCGTCGCTCGACACCACCCACTGGGGTGCGAAGGTCGAGGTCACCTACGATTTCAACTGGGGGACGCTCGAGTACACGGCGAGCCGCCGCGACCTGCTCTACGACTACGACGCGGCGACGCCGTTGTCTCCGGATTGGCGAGGGGTCGCCGACGTCCTGCAGCCCGTGGACGAGGTCTTCGACAACTTCTCGCGGTTCCAGTTCATCACCGACAGCGCTTCGGACATCCAGGAACTGCGCTTCTTCGGCGACACCGGGCCGTGGACGTGGACGGCGGGACTATTCTGGTTCGAGGAGGACCAGTACACGTTCCTCGGCTCCGTGGGTGACCGTGGCCTGTTCTTCCAAGGCGTCGAGTTCAACCAACCGAACACGGATTCCAGTTCAACGTCGGCGTACGGCGACGTCACATACCACCTGACCGAGGCGACGCGGCTGACCTTCGGGCTGCGCTACTCGGAGGAAGAGAAGTCGCGCATCGGCGTGAACGCCCGCTACGCCTTTGCTCTCGGCGGGCGCAACTTCTCATGCTGCGGCGGGGTGCGCCTCGGCACCGAAGGATTCCGCTTCGCGGCCCGGGACCGGTCCATCTTCAACCCGGATCAGGACAACGACGGCAGCGTCTCCGACGAGGAATACCTCGCCTTCTACTTCGACGGCATCGCCCGGTTCGGCGCCCGCGACAACGTGGTCGCCACCTTCGCCAAGGGCACCTACGGCGGCGGCGCGGCCCAGGAGGACAAGGTGGCCTGCGTCGACACCTTGAACCAGGACGACTTCTACTGTCCGCCGGATGGCCTGTACAGCTTCGTCGCGATCATCAACCCGAACACGTCCATCACGCCGCAGTTCGGCGCGATGCAAAACGACTTCGTGGACTGGCGCTTGCGGATCGAGCACGATTTCGACGGCGCGCTCGGCTACGCCATGGTCTCGACGGGCCACAAATCGGGTGGTTTCAACGACACCTTCACGGGCGAGATCGGCCAACCCGTTGCGCCGACCTACGACGAGGAGCAGGTCGTCGTCTACGAGACGGGTTGGAAGAACGACTTCGACCTTGGCGGCGTGCCGACCCGGTTCAACGCCTCCGCGTTCTACTACGACTACACCGACCAGGTCTTCACGTCGCTGCTGTCCGTGGAACAGGCGCTCGACTTCACCGTCGGCGGCGCGACGCTCGTCGACCCGACGGACACCGGTGCCGGGTCGCTGGTGGTCTCGTTCAGCTACAACGCCGCGGACTCCAACATCTACGGCATCCAGCTCGATGGCGGCTTCCAGTTCCCCGCCGGCTTCAGCTTCAACTGGACAGCGCTGTGGCTGGAAGCGAGCATCGCCAACGCACTACCCATCCAGGACTTCCGCTTCCAGGCGGACGTGGCCCCGGAGGAGGCGGTGTTCCGGTCGATCGACGGGCGCCGGCTGCCGCATACGCCACGCTTCCAGTTGAACGGCTCGCTGTCTCAGGCCATCGGCACCGCCTGGGGAATCCTCGACTACGTGGTATCCGTTGGCTGGCGCGACGATCAATTCCGCACCATCTTCAACAGCATCGACTTCCTGCAGCCGAACAATCCCCGATTGCGCCTGAACGACAAGGTGGAAGGCTTCGTGTCAGTCGACGCGGGCATCGGCTTTTCGCACAACAACGGGCGGTTGCGGATCGAAGGGTTCGTCAGCAACCTAACGGGCGACGTCCACGAAGCCGCGCAGATCATCACGCAGTTCGACAACACGCGTTTCTTCACACGGCCAAGACTGGCGGGCGTGCGCCTCAGCTACCGGTTCGGCGACCTGTAGCCGAAGGTAGCGGCGGATCGATCATGGTACGGGGGATCTCGACCGCCGGTCGCCGCGGTGCGACCATTCGCGAGGTGGCCGACCGCGCCGGCGTGTCGATCAAGACGGTCTCGCGGGTGGTCAACAACGAGCCGAACGTCCGCCCGGAGACGCGTGAACGCGTACGCGATGCCGTAACGGCGCTGGACTACGAGCCGCTGCCCGCGGCACGTGGTCTGGCCGGGCGGCGCACGTTCTCCATCGGCCTCGTCTACGAGAACCCCCACGAGTTCAGCTACATCCAACGACTGCTGGAGGGTGCCTACGCGGCCTGCGAGGAGCACGGGCACGCGTTGCTGCTGCGCCCCTGCACTGACGACCTGAAGCCGTCCACGGTCCGTCAGTTCGTACGCCAGACGCGCGTCGACGGCGTGCTGCTGACGGCGCCGATCGCCGACCGGGCTGACGTCACATCGCTCCTGGTCGAAGGCGGTACGCCATTCGCCCAGATCTCACCCCGCGACACCAACCCGGACTGGACGTCGGTGAGTCCCGACGACGTGGCCGCCAGCCGCGCGCTGACCGCGCACGTACTCGGCCTCGGCCATCGCCGCATCGGCTTCATCAAGGGCGATCCACGTCACGGCGCCAGCCACAAGCGGTTGGCCGGCCACCTGGAGTGCCTGCGTGACCACGGCCTGCAAGCCGATCCGGCACTGGTGGTGGACGGACACTTCGATTTCGACTCCGGCAAGCGCGGACTCCTCGCGCTCTGGCGGCTCTCGGAGCGGCCCACGGCGATCGTCGCCTGCAACGACGACACCGCCGCCGGGGTCGTGGTTGGCGCACACGAACGCGGCATCCGCGTGCCGGAAACGCTCTCCGTGGCCGGTTTCGACGACTCGCCCACCGCCACCCACACCTGGCCCGCCCTGACGACGGTACGCCAGCCGATCGCAGCGATCGCCCACCGCGCCACGGAGCTTCTGATCGCAAACGTCAGCGGCGAACCACCTCGCCAGGAGACCTTCGCCTGCGACCTGGTTGCCCGCTCCTCCATGGGCCGGCCGTAGGCTGCGTCGTGACTCGATGGAGCCTAATGGCAATCACGGCCCTGGCGTGCAGCGTCGCCTACGGGGCCGTCCGTGTCGAGGTTGTCGCCGTCGAGGCCGGCTACACGCTCTTGCGCGGCGGCCAACCTTATCTGGTCAAAGGCGCAGGCCTCGCCGGGGTCGACGTCGCGACCCTCGCAGCGAGGGGCGGGAACTCGATTCGCACCTGGGGCGTCGAGAGCGCCAAGGCCACTCTCGACGCGGCGCACCGCCACGGCTTGACCGTCTCGCTGGGCTTGCCCGTGGCACCGGAACGCGCCGGGTTCGACTACGACGACCACGCGAGCATTGCCCGGCAGCGGCGGCAGGTGCTTGGCGCCGTGGAGCGCCACAAGGACCACCCCGCCCTGCTCGCCTGGATCATCGGCAACGAACTGGACATGGGCTCCACCAATCCGCGCGTCTACGACGAGGTCAACGAGCTTGCACGGCTGATCCATGAACTCGATCCGAACCATCCGACAACGACCACGATCTCGGCGCTCGACAGGGAGACCGTCGACCTGGTGCGTGAACGGGCACCGGACCTGGATTTCCTGAGCGTGCAGGCCTACGGCGCCCTCGCGCTGATGCCCAGCGCCGTCCGCTACCTGGGGTCCGGCCCATTCATGGTCACCGAGTGGGGTCCGCTCGGCCACTGGGAAGTCGCCAAGACGCGTTGGGGGGCGCCCATCGAGCAGCACAGCACGGAGAAGGGTCGCCACTACCTGGCGAGCTACCGGACGCTGATCGAGCCGTTCCTCGGGCCCGGTCTGGGATCCTACGCATTCCTCTGGGGCCAGAAGCAGGAGCGGACGCATACCTGGTTCAGCCTGTTCACCGAGCGTGGCGAGTCGACGGCCGCCGTGGACGTGCTGCAGTTCGTCTGGACCGGGCGCGCGCCGTCCAACCAGGCACCGGTGCTGAATTCGCTTAGCCTCGCTCGACGGTTCGCCACCGACAGCATTCGCCTCGCCGCGGGCCGGCGATACGTCGCGAAGGCGAACGTGGTCGACCCGGACGGCGACCACGTCCGCTATTGGTGGCGAGTGAAACCGGAGAGTACGGAAACCGCCGTCGGCGGCGACCTCGAGGCGCCCATCGAGGACGTCGACGGCCTCTTCGTCGGCGATGCGCACCAGGCGGAGGTGGTGCTGAACGCACCGGCCACGGCGGGCCCCTATCGCCTGTACGTGACAGCCTCGGACGGGCGAGGCCACGCCGCCTACGCGAACGTCCCGTTCCTGGTCTACGGCAAACGATGACGCGCACGCGAGCGCATAGCGCGCGAAGACGGTTCGCCATTGCCTTTGCCGCTTGCCGCAATACACTTACGCGCCTTCACGCACATCGCAAGACTTGAGGAGACACGAGATGGGGATGTTGGACGGCAAGGTCGCGCTTGTGACCGGTGCCGGCGGCGGCCTGGGACGAACCCACGCCCTGCTGCTCGCCCATGAAGGCGCATCGGTGGTCGTCAACGACCTCGGCGGCGCTCGCGACGGCACCGGCTCCGGAACCAACATGGCCGACGGGGTTGTGGCCGAGATCCAGGCAGCGGGCGGCCAAGCGGTCGCCGACTACGGATCGGTGAGCAACAAGGCCGATGCCCAAGCCATGGTCAAGGCCGCGGTCGACAGCTTCGGGCGCCTCGACATCTGCATCTGCAACGCCGGCATCCTCCGCGACAAGTCGTTCAAGAACATGACCGACGACATGTGGGAGGTGGTCAACGACGTGCATCTGCGCGGCACGTACTACTCGGCGAAGGCAGCCTACGACCAGATGCTCGAGCAGGGCGAAGGCGGGCGGATCATCGTCACCAGTTCCACGTCGGGCTTGCTCGGCAACTTCGGCCAGACCAACTACGGCGCCGCCAAGGCGGGCATCGCCGGTTTCGCACGCTGCCTCTACCTCGAGGGCGCACGATACGGCGTCACCGTGAACATCCTCGCGCCAACGGCGCTGTCGCGGCTGACCGACGACATTCTGCCCGAGCAGGCCAAGGATGCCGTGCCGCCCGAGAAGGTGTCGCCGACCGTCGTCTGGCTGTGTACCGACGACGCCAAGGAAGTCACCGGCCGCACGTGGCTCGTCACCGGCAACCGGGTCTCGCTGTTGTCCTGGCAGCTCAATCCGATCGCCCACAAGGACGAGGCGGACGGGCCGTGGGACGTCGAGGAAGTCGGCGATGCGATCCTCGCGACCAAGGATTCCTGGCCGCCGATCAACCCCATGCGCGGCGGCTGACGGCCGGCCGCACGACAAGCGTGGACTTCGGCTTCTCCGAGGAACAGAACCTGCTGCGCGAGCAGGTTCGGCGCTTCATGGCGGACGAGTTGCCGTCCTCCACGGTGCGCGCGCTCGCCCTCGGAGAGGACCCCGAGCGACGGGCCGCGCTCTGGCAACAGGCCGCCGACCTCGGCTGGCTGGCGCTGATCGTTCCGGAGCGGTTCGGCGGCGTCGGGCTGAAGTGGATCGATCTCGCCGTGGTCCTCGAAGAGTGCGGCCGGGCGCTCTGCCCGTTGCCGGTGCTTTCCGCGGCCCAGGCGGCCGCCGCGATCGCGCGCTGCGGCAACGAGGACCAGCGCCGGGCCTGGCTCGCCCGGATCGCCAGCGGCGAAGCGGTGTTCGGCATCGGCCTCTACGACGAACCGAACTGGATCGACCCGCAAGGCGTCCGCCTAGCCGGTGGCGAGTTGCTCACCGGAACCAAGCCTTTCGTCCAGGACGGCATCCCGTCGACCCATCTTCTCGTCGCCACGCGCACCGGCGACGCGCTGGCCCTGGCCATCGTCGCGACCGCGGAGGTCGAGGTGACGGCGCAACCGGCGGTGGACGGCACAAAGCCGACGGCCAAGGCCGTCTTGGACGCCGTGCGCCCGCTCGACACCCTGCCGATCAGCAGCGCTGATCTGGATTTCCTCACCGACTGCGGTGCCGTGGCGGTGACCCTGGAGGCGATCGGCGCCGCCGAGGCCGTGCTCGAACTGACATCGGAGTACGCCAAGACGCGCATCCAGTTCGACAATCCCATCGGCAAGTACCAGGGCGTCAAGCACCGCCTCGCCGACATGTTCGTGGACATCGAGTCGTTCAAGTCGCTCGCCTACTACGCCGCCTGGGCGGTCGACGACGCGGTCGACGAACTACCCCGCGCCGCTTCGCTCGCCAAGGCCTACGCGTCCGACGCCTTCGCCCGCATCGGCATCGACGGCGTCGGCCTGCACGGCGCCATCGGCTACACGGCCGAGTACGACGCGCAGCTTTATCTCAAGCGCTCGAAGTGGGTACGCTCGGCATTCGGCGATGCTGATTTCCACTACCGGCGCATCGCCGCCATGGGCTAGCGGGAATCGGTATGGACTTCGACTACACCCCCTCGGAACAGGCATTTCGCAACGAAGTGCGCGAGTTCCTCGCAGAGAACCTACCGCCGCCGAAGGAGCGCGGGCGGGGTTTCCTGGCCGGCTGGCTGTCGAAGGTGCGCGCCAAGGGGTGGGTCGGTTTCTCGTGGCCCAAGGAGTACGGTGGCGGTGAAGGGAGCCTCACCGAGCAGGCGATCCTGAAGGAGGAAATGGCGCTGCACCGCGCGCCGCCGCTCGGCACGTCGTTCATGGGCCTCGCATGGGTGGGGCCCGGGATCATGCAGTACGGCACCGACGAGCAGAAGCAGCGCTTCATCCCCGACATCCTCGACAGCAAGGTCAACTGGTGCACTGGCTACTCGGAGCCCAACCACGGCAGCGACCTCGCCGCCATCGAGACGAAGGCCGAACGCATCGGCGACCACTACGTCGTGAACGGCCAGAAGATCTGGACGACTGGAGCGCCTTGGGCGGACTGGATCATCCTATTGACGCGCACGCAGTTCGACGTCGAACGCAAGCACGACGGCATCACTTGCCTTTTGGTCCCCATGGACGCGCCGGGCGTCGAAGTGCGACCCATCGAGAACATGGCCGGCGAGCGGAACTTCGCCGAGGTGTTCTTCACCGATGTGCAGGTCCCGGTCGAGAATCGTCTCGGCGAGGAAGGCAAGGGCTGGCAGGTCACCATTTCCGCACTCGCCAACGAACGCTCGAGCATCGGCGAGGTGACCCAGATGTTCGCCCGTCTCGACAGCTTGAAAGCCCTCGTCAAGGCCACGCGACGCCAGGGCCGGCCCGCCGCCGAGGACCCCGCCGTGCAACGCCGCATCGGCGAATTCGAGGCCAAGATCGCGGCCATGAAGTACAACGGCCTGCGCTATCTCACCAAGCAGTTGCGCGGCGAACCGCTGTCGAGCGAGACATCGGTGAACAAGCTGCACCGTGCCAGCCTCGAGATCGAGATGGCCGACTTCGCGGTCGAACTCACCGGCATGGCCGGCGTGCAACTCGGCGGCGACGACGCCGCCGACGGCGGCAGTTGGGCACGCTCTTCGCTCGGCTGGCCGGGCGTCGTGATCGGCGGCGGCACGCCGAACATCCAGCGCAACATCATCGCCGAGCGGATCCTGGGGTTGCCGAAGGACTGAACGGGGCGCGGGCACCTCCAACCGCTGGCTCTGCCATCACGACGGGATGGCAGGACTCTGTCGGAACATCGCCCTTTTCGATCGCCGTAGTCCTCCTGCCATTGTCGCTGGTAGGCGATCCGCGCCCTGAACCCCGCCGCGAACAACCCATCGACGAAAGAGCCCGCAGTGGGGGTCGGCGCGGAGCCGCCGCGCGTTAAGTTGAATAGGGCAATGTTCATGAACGTCGGGCTGGATTTGCGTGCTCGAACGCCTGTTGCGGGGGTGGGTGGGCAATGCCTGTTGCCGGTCGATAGCGAAGGGCGGGCGGTGCATCGGTCTGGTGGATCCGGCCGAAGTGCCGGGCCGACGGCGGGTTAGTCAGCTCCCACCGGGTTGCAGAGTGGGGCGGCGCCGAGCGCGCATGCTTTCGCGCGATACCACTCGCTAAGGGCGACGTCCGCGAGGGGCGTATTGGGATCTCGGTAGAGCTCCGCAAGGGAGGCACAGCTCGGTGTGAACGAGCGGCCGCAGGCAACCTTGTGGTAGGCCACGGCCTCGTCGAGGTCCTCGCCGACGGCGACGCCGAATTGATACATCATCCCGGCAACGGCGCAACTCTTACCCATCCCCAACTCGCAGCCACGCAGGATGTAGCCGTGCGCTGCCGCCGGATCGCGCGGTCCACCATGAATGCCCTTGAAGTGCCCCGAGCCGATGACGTAGCAGCTCATGGCGTCGCCCGATTCGCATTGCGACTCGAGCTCCTCCCGCATCTCGCTCGTCAGGTTCTGCCGGTAGCGGTCGCATTCGCGCCGCGCTCCCACGTCGCAGGCGAAGCCGTACCAGATCTGCGTCTCCACCGGCGTCGCGAGATCGGGGCGACGCTCGTAAAGCGCCGAGAGTTCGTCGCAACGGTTGGCCGCGCCCTGCGTACATCGCGCGCGGAGGGTCTCCGCCAAGTTGCTGCAGCCCGACGGGCGATCCTCGGCGCAACTCGTCTGCCAATGCTCGAGATGCCGCCCAGGATGATCCGATTCGATGAACTCGCCAAAGTACATCCACGCGAAGATGCCGATCCAGGCCGCCATGTGGACGAGGTTCCACTTGATGAAGGACGCGGCCTCGAAGGGCACGAAGCGCTGGCGGAGAGCCGTGAACTTCCGTGCGAGAAACGCGCCTGCGTGATCGAGCGGGATTACGAGGAGGTTCAGAACGGGCACGAAGAGGAGCTTGTCGTAGGCGAGCGGCTCACCGAAATAGTCGAGCAAGCCATACAGCGCAAAGACACCCGCGCCGTAGAAAACGCCGAAAAGGAAGCGCCCCCAGCCGTTGCGGGGCGAGGTCGCGGGATCCGTGATGAGGAGGTGGAGGCCGAGAAAGACGGCGACGGGAATCCCGGTGTCGACGAACCAATAGGTGCCGGTGGTGGCGCTGTACACGCTCGCGAGGAGGAAGAGCATGCCCGCCGAGGCGAGCGTCACGAGCGTCACGCGAAAGAGAAACTGCGCGATGAGGCCGATCGCGAAGAGAAAGAGATACGGTCGGCTGTCGGGATCGACGAGACGCGTGTCGAGCGTCGCCGATAGCTGGGAGACCCAGGTCGTGTCGGTCTGGCCGAACGCGATCAGCACCACGGCGAAGAGGAAGAGCGTGAATGCCGACGGATTGAAGATATGCGTTCGCACGCCATCGCGTTGCCAGACGATGAATTCCTTCGCCAGGAAGCCGACCGCAATCAAGACGAATTGGTAGACGAACCAATCGTCCTTGAACGTCAGGAATAGATTGGTGCTGAAGATGATCGGCAGCGGCCCGAAGCCCAAGCGCCATTCCTTCCGGCGCGACCAGGCGAGCAATCCCTCGAAGGCGAAGGCGAAGACGATCTGCGCGACGAGCAGGAGCGCGTTGTGGGCAACGAGCGCCCAATAGAAACCCCAGAAGATGTAGATAGACAGATGCAGGCACGCTTGGACGTAATGCGGCGCGGCCAGGCGGACGCGGAAGTTGAACGCGCGCGGCTTCGCACGATCGCGGACGTAGAGGGCGAGGTACCAAACTGCCAGGACGCCGACGACGGCGAGGTGGACGACGGGCAGCGTGTCGTGGAGCGCGATGCGGGGCGCGGCGGTGAGTGCCGCGAGCACGCCGATGAAGAGGACCGGCAGGAACGCGCCACGCCGGGATATGCCCTCGACCATGGGAATGAGGCTCGCGGGCCCGCCTTGCGCGCCGGACATGCGTTCGGCGGCCGTCATGACTTCCGTCGACGACAGACGGCACGATCGAGTGCGTCCACGAGGCCACCGGGTGGTACATCGCCGCCGTATCGGGGGAGCGAACTCATCGGCTTACCTTACCGCCGCGGAGCACGATGTGGGGCTTTTCGGCGGATGCGGTCGAAAGGATCCTGTGCTCTTGGCGATGCGGTTCACCGCGACGACGATTCTGCCCGCCGTGATGACGGACTTCACGGAGTTCAGGTTGAGCGACGGCCGCTCTGCTGCCTCGTAGTGCGTAGTTTTCGGTTGCCAGGAACGTGCAGTCTCGGTTGCCATCGATACTTCGTGGCCGCATCAGTTCCGACAGCCCGGCCGCGCCCCGTGGCTGCCAAGGTCAGCTCCCCGGCACCTCCGCCGGATCCACCAGCCCGATCCGCCGCCAGCCCTTGGCCAGCAGCCACGTCCGCGGCGACGCCACCTCCGGCGCGCGGTCCGCGTCCGCGTAGCGGCCCGGCGGCGGACCCCGCCCCCTCCAGCCGTCGAACCACAGACCCGAACTCGCGCCGTCCAGCGCCACCGGCGGAAGCCGGCGACGACGCTGACGGTAGTGCTTGCGCGCGTTCAGCAGGACGTACGCCAGCGCACGACGAACCTCCGTCGGCGTCCGCTTCAGCACGTGGTGGAAGCGGCCCGCCAGAACGCGCCCCTTGCGGCCGAAGACGCGGTTCACGCAGCGCGCGAAACGCGCCGCCAGGCTCTTCATGCCGTTCGCCAGGCGCCGCGCCCCCGCCGCCTCGATCAGGAAATGCGCATGGTCGTCCTGAATCGAGTAGTGCGCCACACGGAAGCCGGGACGGTTCCTGCACTGGCGCAGCGTCTCCCGGAAGGCGCGCACGAAGCGCCCCCGGC
>JAPOYV010000076.1 GCA_026706385.1 Gammaproteobacteria bacterium | reverse complement strand
GGGTGTCCAGTGGCAGATCAGCGACCGGTGGAAGGTGGGTGCCCGGTGGAAGTACTTGGCCGGGCGGCCGGAAGACACCTTCCTGATCCACGCGGACGTGTTGGGGAACGGGGGACCGCTACGCTACGCGAAGGAGACGACGGGACAAAACACGGAACGACGCGACGGACTGAACCTGTTCAATGTGCGCGTCGACTACCGGCGCAGCTTGGGGCCCGTCGACGTCGTTGCGTTCGCCGATCTCGTCAACGTGACCGGCGCCAATACGTCCGAGGAAACCGAGTTCAACATCAGTCACGGAACGGTCGTCGAGGACGGCGGCGAGGTGCAGCCTCTGCTCGGTCTACGTTTCGAACGCTCCTGGTGACGCCCACCCCCGGACTTGGAGCCACGATGAGCGAGTTCCCCTCGGAGGATCGCATGCGAGTGCTGGTGGTCGACGACAACCGCGACATTTGCCGGAACATCGGCGACTACCTCGAGCTGTTCGGTCATGTCCTCGACTTCGCCTTCACCGGCCCGCAAGCACTGCACCTCGCGCTCGTTGGCGAATACGACGTCATCGTCCTCGACTTGATGCTGCCGGGCATGGACGGACTGGACGTTTGCCGCGAGCTACGCGCTGGGGCGAAGTCCGAAGTGCCGGTTCTGATGCTGACGGCTCGCGACACCTTGCCGGACAAGCTCGATGGCTTTCGAGCAGGCACCGACGACTACCTCGTCAAGCCTTTTGCGATGCAGGAGTTGCTGGCCCGGCTGCGTGCCCTGCACGACCGCCGCAAGGGGCACCACGCGCGGCGGCTCGTCGTCGGGGATCTGACTCTCGACAGGGGCACCCGGGAGGTCTCACGGGGCGGTCGGCGCATAGCGCTGAACCCGGTGGGGTTCACGATTCTGGAGAAGATGATGGAGGCCTCCCCGGAAGTCGTGACGCGCGCCGACTTGGAAACGCTCCTGTGGGGCGACGAGTGTCCGGCAAGCGACGCGTTGCGATCGCACGTGTACCAGCTTCGCCGGACCATGGAATCGCCCTGCGGGGAGCGGATGCTGCGAACGGTGCATGGGGTCGGATACCGGTTGTTGGATCCCGATGATTGACCTTCGCGGCAGCCTGCGAACGCGTATCGCGTTCGCTTTCGCGGTGTCGTCGCTGCTGCTGAGCACGGTCTGGGGCCTAGCCGCGTTCAGCGCGCTTCGAATCGCGGAAGACCGAGTGCTGGAACAGCAGCTCGAGTTGATCGCCGAGAACTATCGACGGCGAGTTCAAGCCGCTGGCGGAGCGGCACGGCCAGACTCCGCGCAGGACCTGCCGCAGTTGGAATTCGGCGGCCCTGCGGGGCCCTTCGTCACGAGTTACCGGGACGCCCGGGAACTACCGTCGGATCTTGTGCAATGGGCTGTCGCATCGCCGGCTGTCGGGTTCTACGAATTCACTGAGGAGGAACTCCACGTCGCGGTACTGCACGCGGACGTTCCCGGTGCGGCCCGGTTCCTGGTGTTCGACGTGGCGGGCATCGAGGCGCCATCCTCGGAGGATGTGGTGTGGTATGCCGGACTTGCCGTCCTGGCGCTGCTGGTCGGGCTTGGCGCGATGGCGGTCGGACTCCTGATCGGCCGGGCCAGCGTGGAGCCAATGGTGCGTCTGGCGGGGATCGTGGCGGAGCTCGATCCCGAGCGCGTCAGCGAGTCGGATCGAGAGCGGATCGCAGCGCATCGCTTCGGCCGGAACGAAGCCGGCCTGCTGGCCAACGCAATCGAGAAGATGGTGACACGGATTTGCGCGTTCATCGAACGCGAGCGGAGCTTCACAGCCGCGGCGAGCCATGAATTGAGAACCCCCCTGACGGTGATTGGCGGTGCCCTCGAGTTGCTGGAGCGGGAGGAACAATCGGAACGGGTGCGGAGCGTTCTCGAGCGGATTCGAGGCGCCAATGCGGACATGCGCTCTACCATCGGGATGTTCCTGTCCCTGGCCCGCGAGTCCAATGATCGGCTGGTGGAAGACGAGCAAATCCGGGTCCGGGCGGTGGTTGAGAAGGCGGTCGAGGACTGCGAGCCTCGTCTGCGTTCAAAGGATGGCCTGGCGGACATCCGGGCAGACGCCGACCCGGTGTTCCAGGGCCACGCGCTGGCATTCGCGACCGTGGTCGGCAACCTCATCCGCAACGCCGTTGAGCACGGACCGCAGAACGAGCGGCCGATGATCGTGATCCGCCTCGCAGCCTACGAAATGACGGTCTGCAACCGAAGTGAAGGTGTTGCCGCGAACTCGCCATCGGCCAGTCCGCGGAGGGGCCTTGGCCTGGAGATTGTGCACCGGCTCTGCGAACACAACGGGTGGTCGTTCGATCTGACGGACTACGACGGGGAAATGAGGGCGCGCCTTTCGTGGGTTCAGCAACGGAGCCAGTGACGGCGGCTCGGATTCGGGTACGACTGTGACCGACGACCAGCCTGCCGACACAGGCGCCCTGCCAGACGGTTCGCGCACAATGCTGCCGCTGCAGGCACGTTCGTGCACCAGATTCATCAGCACGATTGCGACTGCCAGCCGACGACAACCCGCGATGTCGCGTCGGACCCGTGGCCCTAGGCCGCTCCTCCGGGCGCCATGGCCTTGATGGTTCGCGCGGCATCGGTGACGTAGTCCTCGTCTGGGATCGCCACCGGGAACACCATCGACGAGTCCATCCCGGCCGCGGCGTACGCCGCGAGGCGTTCACGGATCTCCGCCGCGTCGCCGACGAGCGTGCGCTCGCGGATCAACGCTTGCGGAATCGCTTCAAGCGCTCGATCCCGTTCCCTGGCCCGCCACAGCTCCTGCACCTCGGCACACGCTTCGGCGAAGCCTTCGCGGGCGAACATGCGCTCGTAGACCGGCGCCATCACGTACGTGAGCAATTCGCGCTGGTAGCGGTGGCGGACGCGCGCGTAGTCGTCGGTCACGGTGGCCCGGAAGAACACCATCAACTCGAACCCGTCGAGGTCGCGCCCGACACGGGCCGCTCCCGCTGCGATGCGGTCCTTGGCGTGGGCGACGTCGGCGACGGTTACGAAGTTCAGGATCGCGCCGTCGGCTATCTCCCCGGCCAGCTCCAGCATCCGGTCATTGAGCGCCCCTAGGTAGATGGGCGGGGGCGACTCCGGGGGTGCCAAGAGTTGTGCGCGCCGAAAGCGCCAGCGACCGGATTCCGTGGTGATCCGCTCGCCAGCCAACAGGCGCCGGGTCAAATCGACGCACTCCCGGGTCAGCGCCAAGGGCGAGTCGCCCCACGGCGTCGCGTGCCAGTCCTCGACGATGATCGGCGTACTGGTGCCGAGCCCCAAGGTGAAACCGCCCGGGGCGATCTGGCCGATGGCGGCCGCGGACATGGCCAGCAGCATCGGGTTGCGGGTCTGCATCGGCACGATGGCCGTCCCCACCCGGCCTGTCGCGAGTCGGGCCGCGACCGCCGATGCAGTGGTCACCGCGTCCGCGCCCGTCGTCTCCGCCACCCAGAATCCGCCCCAGCCGCGGCTCTCCGCCAGGAGCGCCAGGTCGATGTTCTCTTGGACCGTCCGGCCGGGCGAGGCGAGGTCCAGTTGCGTATCGCTCATGCCGCTCTTCCCTTCGCATTGAGCCTGTGTCGGTAGATGCGCTTGGTCGGTCCGAACAGGTAGTCCACCGGTTCGTCCACGTAGGCCGCGTTGGTGTCCACGCCGCGCCCCTCGAGTGCGCCTTCGCAGCCGCGGCCGAAACGGAGCGTTCGACCCGATCTCTCGTCATCCCGCGGCGCCGAGAGAATGAGCGCGATCATGTGCCGCGGCCGCGTGGCGTTGTTCGGAACGCCGCGATGCCAAAGCCGAACGTCGCGGATCAGGACATCGCCCGGTACGGCACGTGGATTCTCGGGGGCCCGAGTACCGCGACGCTGGGCTTCCATGTCCGGAGGGACGCCCTGCTGCTCGCCATGGACCGTGACCCGATGGCTACCGGGCCAAAGCTCGATGGCACCATTGCCGCCGTCCATGCCGCCGGGCGGGATGTTGACCACCACCGCGGACGTCGGCGCCGCCGGTTCGCCGGGAGCGGTGCTATGACGACCGTCCATGTGCAGACGCTGACGGACGCTGCCAGGACAGTTCGTGTTGCCGTTGTAGAACGTGAGTTGCGGACGGCCGCCGAAGAGCGCCTGCGCGAGGGCGTTCACGTAACGGTTCATCGCCACGTCGCCAAACACGTAGTCGGCGAACGGCGGCGGGCCCTGCTGCAGGTGGCCGCGCTCGCGTGGATTGCCGCCGATGGTCGCGCAGAAACGCAACAGATCCACGGTGTCGCGATCCATCCGCCGCCGCAACGCCGCAAGCGGCGCCACCGGGATGGCGCCCTCGAGAATCACGCAACCGTCTTCGACAACGGCCTGCGCGGCGCACTTGGCCTCGTCCGGTGGGAAGCGCTGGATTGTGGCCGTCACGAGAACGCGACGCTTTTCCCGGACTCGGCGGCCTGGTACGCCGCCGCCATGAGTTCGGTCAGGTCCACCGCGTCCTCGATCGTGAACTCGATCGGCGCACCCGAGACGCAGCCCGCGATCCATTGATCGACCGGTTTGGCGTGCGCCGCCGGAAGAGTAGCCGGCTCCTGCCACTTTGTGCCGTAGAGGTGCTTGGAGCGCACCTGCACATCGCCTGGCGAGAGCATGCGGTAGCCGCCCTCGGTCCCGTCGATCTCCAATGTATAGGCACCGCCGAAGCTTGTGAAAGACGTCTCGTTGACGGCGATGGCACCACTCGCGAACTCGATGACCGACACCGTGTTGTCGTCCACGGCGCGACCGGTCACGGTGTTGAATACCGACACGATCCGCGCCGGCTTGCCGAGCAGCCAGCGGCAGAGGTACATGCCGTGCGCGCCCAGGTCCATCATCGCGCCGCCGCCGGTGGTCGCCGGATCGTAGAAGTGTGCTGGCAGCCAGTCCCGGACCGCACCGTCGTGAGCGATGCGGATGCGCACCGCCGTGATGTCGCCGAACAAGCCCTGCTCAGCGGCCTGCTTGGCATACAGCGCCGCCGGGATCGTCCGGCGCGGAAACGAGATGCAGAACTGAACGCCGGCTTTTTCGACGGCGCGGGCGATCCGGCGCGCGTCTGCCATGCCGGTCGCCAGCACCTTCTCGGTGAAGATGTGCTTGCCCGCGTTAGCCGCTGCGACCATCACCTCGGGATGCATGCTCGTCGGCGTCGTCACGCTGATGGCGTCCACGTCGTCGCGCTGCAGCACCCGGTGCAGGTCGGGTTCGAACGGCACCCCGAGCTCCGCCGCCCACGCAGCGCCGCGTTCCGCGTCCTCGTCCCAGACGACGCTGATGTCGGCGTCGGGGTGCTCGCGGATTTCGCGGACGTACTGGTCGGCGTGGACGTGCCATCGGCTCATCGCGGCAGCGCGCAGCATGACTCTCCTTATGCGGGACATTGACGGATCACTTAGTATGGACGCAATCCAATGGAGGAACGCAATGGCCGTTGCCAAGTCGGTCCTGGTGACCGGGTCCGCGGGTGGTGTTGGTAACGCAGTGTGCGCCGCACTTACCCACGCCGGCCACAGGGTGACCGGCTTCGACCGGCGACCCACGCCCGGCGTCGAGACCGCGCTCGTGGCCGACCTGATGGACCGCGAAACCGTCCAGGGCGCCGCCGAGGGGCAGGATGCCATCATCCACCTGGCCGCGACCCCGGACGAGGCCGACTTCATCGATGAACTGATCGAGCCGAACGTCCGCGGCCTGTACCACGTCTGCGACGCGGCACGTCGCGCTAACGTTCCGCGCCTGGTACTGACGAGTTCCGTACAGGTGGTCACCGGACATCGCTGGAACCGACCCGTCACCCTCGAGGACGGGCCGCGCGTGGTCAACCACTACGCCCTGACGAAGCTCTGGGCCGAGGACATCGGCGAGATGTATGCCCGGGTCTACGGCATCTCGGTGATCGCCGCGCGCCTCGGCTGGCTGCCACGTTCGAAACCGCACGCCGAGGAATTGCTGGCCAGCCCGGTCGGCACCGACGTCTACTTGAGCCACACGGACGCCGGCCGGTTCTTCACCGCCTGCGTCGACACCGATCTCGAGCCCTCGCGCTTCGAAGTCCTGTTCGCGACCAGCAAGCCCGCCCGCAAGGCGAGGATCGACCTGGGGCGGACCACGGAAGTACTGGGGTTTCTGCCGCGGGACGTCTGGCCCGAGGGCCAGCCATTCATTGACTGAAGTACGATGAACGACGAATTCAAGCCCGACCACACCTTCGGTTTCCACACCCGCGCAATCCACGCTGGGGCGCGTCCGGAGCCGTCCACGGGTGCACGCGCCATACCGATCTACCAGACCTCGAGCTACGTCTTCGAGGATCCGGAATCCGCCGCGGCGTACTTCAACCTGCAGGAGTACGGCAACACGTACTCGCGCATCATGAATCCAACCGTCGCGTCGTTGGAGGAGCGCCTCTCCAACCTCGATGGCGGCATCGGCGCCGTCGCCTTCGCGAGCGGCATGGCTGCGCAGTCGGCGGCGCTCTTCACGCTGTTGACCCCGGGCGACCACATGGTTGCATCCTCCGCCCTCTACGGCGGCACGGTCACCCAGCTCAAGCACCTCTCGCGCAAGCTCGCCGTCGACCTGACCTTCGTCGACCCGGACGATCTCTCCGCGTGGCGCAAAGCGCTCACCGACCAGACCAAGATCCTCTACGCCGAGACCATCGGCAACCCGGCCGGCAACATACTCGACATCGAGGCGGTCGCGGTCATCGCCAAAGACGCCGGCATCCCGCTCATGGTGGACAACACGTTCGCGACGCCGTACCTGTGCCGGCCCATCGAGTGGGGTGCGGACATCGTCGTCTACTCGGTCACCAAGTTCCTCGGCGGCCACGGCACGAGCATCGGGGGTGCCGTCGTGGATTCCGGCGAATTCGACTGGTCGAACGGCAACTTCCCCATCGTTGCCGACCCGTCGCCGGCCTACCACGAGCTCGAGTTCCACGAGACGTTCGGCGGCTACGGCTACCTGATGAAACTGCGCGCCGAGACCCTGCGCGATCTCGGCGGCGCGATGAGTCCGTTCAATGCGTTTCTCTTCCTGCAAGGGCTCGAGACCCTGCCCTTGCGCATGGACCGGCACGTCGGCAACGCTCTCGCGGTCGCCAAGTGGCTCGGGGAACGCGACGACGTCTCCGCCGTGCGGCACCCGGCCATGAATCCGAAGTACTGCGCCCTCGTGGCCAAGTACCTGCCAAAAGGCGCGGGCGCGGTCTTCTGTTTCGACCTCGAAGG
This sequence comes from Gammaproteobacteria bacterium, assembly GCA_026706385.1. Lineage (GTDB taxonomy): Bacteria > Pseudomonadota > Gammaproteobacteria > Pseudomonadales > Azotimanducaceae > VXYL01. The sequence goes on along the minus strand of JAPOYV010000076.1, from coordinate 38,800 downwards.
TGGTCGCGAGGCCGGGCAAGATTTCATCCGCGGCACCAGGCTCTTCTCTCACCTCGCCAACGTCGGCGACGCCAAGAGCCTGATCATCCACCCGGCGAGTACGACGCATCGGCAACTCAACGACGAGGAGTTGGCCGCCGCCGGCATCGGTCCGGGAACCATCCGCCTGTCGATCGGCATCGAGGACGCCGACGACCTGATCTGGGACCTCGAACAAGGGTTCGCGCGCATAGGGACGCAACAGTGACGGACACGACGCAGTACCAGGACCCCGAGATCATCCAGCGCCTGCTGCACAGCTCGCGCACCGTCGCCATCGTCGGCCTGTCGTCCAACCACCTACGCGCCAGCAACTTCGTCGGTTTCTACGCCGCCCGGCACGGCTACAAGGTGATCCCCGTGAATCCGCGCGAAGAGGAAGTGCTTGGCAACAAGTCGTACCCGAGCCTCTCGGCTGTCCCGGAGCCCGTCGACGTGGTCGACGTGTTCCGAGCGCCCGCCGCCGTGCCCGGTATTGCCGAGGAGGCGGTCGCGGTCGGTGCCAAGGCGCTCTGGCTGCAGTTCGGCGTCATTAGCTTCGAGGGCGCGGACATCGCGGTGAACGGCGGCCTCGACGTGGTGATGGATCGCTGCTTCAAGATCGAGCACGCGCGCTACATCGGGCGGATGCACGTGCTGGGGTTCAACACGGATGTGGTTTCGGCCCGCCGTGAGGTCTACTAGTAGTGGAGGAAATGCCATGAGGATCTGTGCAGGAACGACCCGGGGTGTGTTTACGGTCACCGATGACGGTGTGGACCAGGTGTTGGAGAGTCGCGGCGTCCGGGAGATGGCCAGGGTCGATTCGCGTCTGTTCGCCGGCACAGGCGACGGACTGTTTGCATCGGACGACGGAGGTCGCAGTTGGACGCCGTCCGGCCTGGAGGGCAAGGAGATCTGGCAAATCCGAGACGACGGCGCCGGCTTGCTCTACGCGGGCACCGCGCCGACGGGGCTGTACCGAAGCGACGACGAGGGCACGACCTGGACAGAGCTTGAGTCGCTGGCGCGGCTCGCCGCCGACGGCGGCTGGTGCGTACCGCTCAACCCGCCGGTGGACGGCCGCGCACGCGCCCTGGTCGTCGACGGTGACCGGCTTCGCGTCGGCGTCGAGGTGGGCGGCATTGCGACCTCGGACGACGCTGGCGAGACCTGGTCCGTCGTCCTACCCGGCGACAACCCGGACCTGCACATGATGTTCGCCCATCCCGCCTCTCCCGATACCTTGTACGCGTCAACCGGTTACGGCCGCCTCGACGGCGTCGCCGAGATGGTCGAAGGCAATGCCGGCGTATTCCGATCCGAGGACGCCGGCGAGTCCTGGACCTACGCGTGGCGCGGCATCACGCCACGCTATTCGCGACCGATGTGCATCGACCACCGGGCACCGCACGGCCTGACGGTGGCGAGCGCGCCGACGGCCTTCTCGCATTACGGCCAAGAGAACGGCGCCGAGGCGATGCTGTTCCGTTCCGAGAACGGCGGCGAGTCGTGGCGCTCGTTGTGCGACGCCGCCCACTCGCCGAGCGCGGCCAACTTCCACGGCTTGACCGTGGATCCCGAGAACGCGGGCGGCGTATTGGTCGGCACGGACACGGGGGAGGTCTGGCGCGTCAGCAACGATGCCGTCTGGTCGCTGTGCGGCGAGGGCATGCCCGCCGTGTTCGCGATCGCCACGGCCTGAGCCGGGCGCGTGTCTAAGCTCCGGCGCGCTCGCGCAACTCGGCGACGATTCCCTCGTGGGTCTTGCCGTCGAGGCGGTAGAGGAACGTCGCGCCCAGCAAGACGACGTTGACCAAGAGCGGGCAGATCGACATCAGTACGAGGATGCCGTGCAGCGACTCGGCCGTCTGCGGCTGGTTGGCGACGTAACCGAACCACGCGAGTAGCGCGGCTACCGCCCAGCCGCCCAGCGCCTTGCCCATCTTCTGGAAGAAGCTCGCGGTAGAGAAGATCACACCATCGGCGCGGGCGCCCGTCCGCCACTGCGCATACTCCACCGTGTCCGGGATCATCGCCCAGCCGAGCACCGCCACCGGCGCTCCGCCCAGTGACAGCAGCGCACCCCAGACGAATACCATCACCACGTTGTCCGCCGGCGTCAGGTAGAAGCCGACGCCGCCGAGCATCGCGACGACGGCGCCGACGCGGATCGCCCCCGCCTTCCCGAGCCGCGCGGACAACGCGGGGATCGCCACCAGGCCGAGGAACATCACACCGAGCGTGACGCTGAAATAGAGTGAGACCAATTCCTCGCGGCCGACGTTGTACTTGAAATAGAACGGTGCCGAAGCTTGGCGGAAGGTGAACGCCAGCATGCCGAGGACGAACACCAGGATGACGACGGCCAGCGGCGGATTGGTCACGAGCACACGGCCCGCCTCGGCCAGAGAGATCGGCTGGGCAGGCGTCGCCACGGTCCGCTCCCGGGTGCCGGCGAACGTCCACCAGAGCAGCGCCGTCGCGGCGACACCGAAAAGGGCCATCGTCCACATCCAGCCCCCGGCCCCGCCGCCAAGCACGCCAACCAGCGGCATCATGCCGACCGAGACACCCCAGCCACCGGCGAACGCACACGCCATGCGCAAGGTCGAGAGCTTCGTGCGCTCGTGGTGGTTGTCGGTGAGCACGGCGGTCATCGCCGCGTAGGGAATGGTGACCACCGTGTAGACGATGCCGAAGAGGATGTAGGTGACGTACGCCCAAGCGATCTTGCCGGCGTCGCCGAAATCGGGGACGGTGAACGTCGCCAGGGAGATCAGCGCCAGCGGCACCGGCCCGAACAGCAGGTACGGGCGCAACTTGCCCCACCGGCTGCGCGTCCGATCGGCCAGGTAGCCCATCAGCGGATCGGTCACGGCATCGATCACCCGCGCGACGAGGAATACCCACGCCGCCACTTGTGCCGAAAGTCCGAAGACGTCCGTGTAGAAGATGAGCAGGAACGTCATCGCGGACATGAAGTAGAGATTGATGCCGAGGTCGCCCACGGCGTAGGCGAACCGGGTATTCGCAGTCACGCCCGTCATGCTCTGGGTTTGGCTCCGCTTGCGCTCGGATGCGCTCAATAACCGCCCTGGTCGGCGCCGGCAGCGTCCTGGTTGAAGACGCGGACAGCCGTTCCGGCCGAGCGTGGATCCGTGTACACCGTCCTCACGGTTCCGTTGGTACCCGCGCCCTTCCGGTATCCCTCGCGGCGCTTGCTGGCCAACGGCTGCATGTCCCCGGCACCGTACGGCCACACGCCAGGCGCCTGCTTGACGAAGCGGCAGAGGCGCTGGCCGTGCGGCGACAGCGACTCCCAGATCTCATGCGGCATGGTCTTCTGGAAGCCACGCCCCTGACGCCAGCCCGCCGAGAACTCGACGCTGGGCAGCGCACGAATCTCCCGGGACAGGTTCGGCGTCGCGCCGTGCCAGCAGCGCGTATCGCGCAGGATGCCCGCGCCGGCCGGGGCTCCGACGAGCGTCGACAGACGCATCCATTCGGGCTCCTCCGCAGGCACGGGCGGCGGCTGCGTCGCGGTCTGCGTGCCCGGGATCTGCCGGATCGGGCCGTTCTCCCAGGTCAAGTCCGTCATCACGAAGTTGATCGTCACACCACCTGGCGAGCGATCCATAACTAGCCGCTGGGTTCGGAAGTCGAGTTCCTCGAACGACTTGCCCGCCTCGATGTCGAGGCCCTGACGGCGAGCGAAGGCCAAACGCCGGTCGCCCTCCTCCCGGCTCTGCCCATCGACGCCGTCGGTATGCAGATGCTGGTATTCGATGGCGCCCGGAATCGACAGGTCGCCGCCGGCGCCCCAAACCAGATAGTCGTCGGTTGCGAAGATCTCGACGAGGATCGGCGTCGCGGTCGGCAGGTCGATCATCTGGACCCAGGCCGGATGGTGCAGCATCTGGCGGGACGACGAGGACGTGCCGTAGCAGTAGCGGTGGGCCAGGCGACCGCTCTCCGCGACGTACTTGCGGCCCGGGTAGCCCGGCTGCGAGAGCATCTCGGCGAGGGTTTCGGCGCAGCCTTGGCGGATGCGCCCCAACTGCTCCGGATTCAGCAAGTCGCGCACCACGACGAAGCCATCCCGGCGGTAGATCCGCGCCGCCCGTTCCACCTCGTCGGGCGAACAGATCTCAAGGCCGCGGATGCCGTTGTTGGCCTTCAGGTGTTCGCGCAGGGCAACCACCTCGGGGTCGTCGTAGACGCGGCGCGACGGGACCCGCGGATCGGGTTCGCCGAAGCCCGGGCCTTGCGCGGGGACGCCGTATTCGTCGACGACCTCGTTCGGGGGCGTCATCGCGTCCCATCCCACGTCGCAATCCCCATGCACCCGCAAGCCGTCAAGTTCGCCGCTCATCGATCCCTCCGGGAACAGGTCCGTGCACAGGATGTTAGCCGATTGTTGGGAACCGCTTGACGAGCCGTTTTCCTACGCTTATGCGGAGAAATACCTACACGGCGAGCCCACGGTGTCCTACAATGCACATGGTCAATGTCCTCACGACAAGCTGGCCGACACTGGCTAGCGTAGTTGACATTGGTCGTCGATGGAGCCAGGTCGTGACTGCGGACTCAGACAGGTTGCCAGGTGAGAATCACTCGCTCCGCAGGCTATCGAGCGAGATGGTCGCCATTCTCGGTGTCGGTGCCACGCTTCTCGGCGTCGCGGCCGCAAGTTGGGCGGATTCGCGTTCGTTTCAGGCGGAGTCCCGCGCAGAGCACGCCGAGATCCGTCGCGAAATCGGCAATCTCCGCACCGAACTCAGGGCCGACATGAACAAGCTGCGTACGGAACTGCGCACCGACATGGCCAAGCTGGACGACCGATTGCGCACCGTCGAACTCGGCGCGGCCATCACCAAGCAACCGTAGGCCAGACGTCTTCGGCACCAGCGGAAGCCGCCGCTCACCCGCCCGTGAACGCCTGAATCCCGGTCTGTGCGCGACCGAGGATGAGCGCGTGGATGTCGTGCGTGCCCTCGTAGGTATTCACGGTCTCCAGGTTCATCACATGTCGGATCACGTGGTACTCGTCCGAGATGCCGTTGCCGCCGTGCATGTCGCGGGCCATGCGCGCGATGTCCAGGGCCTTGCCGCAGTTGTTGCGCTTCAACAGAGAGATGCTCTCGACCGGCAACCGGTCGTCGTCGAGCAGCCGGCCCATGCGCAGGCAGCCGAGCAGGCCGAGGGTGATCTCGGTCTGCATGTCGGCGAGCTTCTTCTGGATCAGTTGATTGGCCGCCAAGGGGCGGCCGAACTGCGACCGGTCGAGCGTGTACTGGCGGGCCGCGTGCCAGCAGAACTCCGCCGCGCCCATTGCACCCCAGGCGATGCCGTAGCGGGCCCGGTTGAGGCAGCCGAAGGGACCGCTTAAGCCACCAGCGTTCGGCAGCATGTTCGCGGCTGGTACGAGGACGTCGTCGAGGACGATCTGGCCCGTCACCGACGATCGCAGGCTCATCTTGCCCTCGATCTTGGGGGTCGAGAAGCCGGGCGTGCCGCGTTCGACGACGAAGCCGCGGATTCGCCCGTCAAGCTTCGCCCAGACTACGGCGACGTCGGCGATCGGTGCGTTGGTGATCCACATCTTGGCGCCGTTTAAAAGGTAGCCGTCGCCCGTCTTCTCGGCGTGGGTGACCATGCCGCCGGGGTCGGAACCGTGATCCGGCTCGGTGAGGCCGAAGCAGCCGACCCACTCGCCGCTCGCCAGCTTGGGAAGGTAGCGCATGCGCTGATCCTCGTCGCCGTAGGCGTAGATCGGATACATGACCAGCGAAGACTGCACGCTCATCGCCGACCGGTAGCCTGAGTCCACGCGCTCGACCTCGCGGGCCATCAGCCCGTAGCAGACGTAGCTCGCCTCAGCGCAACCGTACTTGGCCGGCAAAGTGGCACCGAGCAAGCCCAACTCGCCCATCTCGTTCATGATCTCGCGGTGGAAGTGCTCGCGCCGGTTGGCCTCGAGTACCCGCGTCATCAGCTTGTCCTGGGCGTACTGGCGCGTCGTGTCGCGGACGAGACGTTCGTCCTCGGCGAGCTGATCGTCGAGCAGCAGGGGGTCGTCCCAGGCGAATGCGGCGTTGTCGGGCATGTCGAGGTCCGTGGGCAAAGGCGCGATTATCAAGCCGCGTGCCTGCGCACGCCACCGCGCACAGGTAGCGCGGACGTCCTCGTCGCCCGTTACCTCGCGGCGATGGCAGCGTCCCGCGCGCGCCGCATGTCGTCCCGCAAGACCGTCGCCGCCGTGGCCACGCCGTCGATCCAGTTGGTGCCGCGCCCCGCGAAGATCACGCTGCGCGAGGCGCTGACGACGAGGCCGCTGCCGTCCGCGGCCAGGCCATTGGCGAAAACGGCTTCGAGGTCGCCGCTCTGCGCCCCCACGCCGGGGACGAGGAACGGCACGTCCGGTGCCTTGGCGCGAACGGCGGCGAGTTGCTCGGGGAACGTCGCCCCTACGACAAGCGCCAGGTTGCCGGCGTCTTCCTTCGCAGCGCGTTCGGCGACGCGCAGGTAGACCGGTGCCCCCTCCGGGAACTCCTGCAGCCACGGGCTGCCGGGGTTCGAGGTGTGGCAGAGGACGATCGCACCACGCCCGGGGACGCGCGTGAACGGTTCGACCGCATCCCAACCGAGATACGGGTTGACCGTCGCCGCGTCCGCGTCGAAGACCTCGAAAACTTCCTTCGCGTACAACGCCGACACATCGCCAATGTCTCCGCGCTTGGCATCGAGAATGACCGGCACGTCCGGGTGGTTTTCGTGGATGTAGGCGATGAGCGTTCGCAACTCGTCGAATGCGCCCGTCGCTGCGAAGCAGGCGTACTGCGGCTTGAAGGCGCAGACCAGGTCCGCGGTGGCGTCCACGACCTGCTGGCAGAACGCGAGGAACGGCTTGGCTGCGCGCCGACAAGCACTGGGCAGTCGATCACTTCGGGGGTCGAGGCCAACACACAGCGCCGAGTCGGACCGATCCTGAGCGTCGCGGATTTTTCCCTGGAACGTGCGGGGCATGACCGGTCCCGATGCCGCTAAACTACGGCGCCGATTCTAGGGCAACGAGGCAGCTTGCACTCAAGATGACTACCCGCGACTGGCGCGAACCCGTGCGTTACCCCGACCCGGCCGTCCACGTGATCGACCGCCGATTCCGCCGCTACGTGATCGGCAGCGCCGCCGTCGAGCGGCTCTACACCGGCTGCCGTTGGGCGGAGGGGCCCGTCTGGTTCGGCGACGCCCGAGCGCTGTTGTGGAGTGACATCCCCAACGACCGCATCCTGCGCTGGGACGAGATCACGGGCGAGGTCACCGAGTACCGCAACCCCGCCGACAACGCGAACGGCAATACGCGCGACCGGCAGGGCCGGCTCGTCACCTGCGAGCACGGCGCGCGGCGCGTCACGCGCACCGAGCACGACGGCACAATCACCGTGCTGATGGACAGCTTCGACGGCAAGCGGCTGAACGCGCCGAACGACGTCGTGGTGCATCCGGACGGCGGCATCTGGTTCACCGACCCCGGCTACGGCAGCCTGGTCAACTACGAGGGCCACAAGGCGCCCCTGGAGATTCCGGAGTACACCTTCCGCATCGACCCGGATACGCTCGAAGCGACCATCGTCGACGATACGCTGGTCAAGCCCAACGGCCTCGCGTTCTCGCCGGACCACACGATCCTCTACATCGTCGACACGGGCTCGTCGCACAAGCGCGGCTATCCGCGCACGATCAGCGCCTTCGACGTCGTCGACGGCAAAACGCTCGCCAACGGCCGCGTTTTCTGCGACATGGGCAACGGCAGTTCCGACGGCATCCGCGTCGACATCGACGGCAACGTCTGGTCTGCCGCCGGCTGGGGCGGCGACGGCTACGACGGCGTGCACGTCTTCGCGCCGGACGGCGCCAAGATCGGCGAGATCCATCTGCCCGAGGTGGTCTCCAACGTCTGCTTCGGCGGCGTCAAGCGCAATCGCCTGTTCATGACCGGCTCGCAGTCGCTGTACGCGCTCTACGTCGAAACCCAGGGCGTGCCCTACGTCTGAGCGGAGTTCAAGCCCATGGCCAACAACGACCTGCCGCCGTCCACCCCGCTCGACGTTCGCCAAGGCGTTACCGATGCGAAGGACATTGCCCACCCACTGCGCTGGGGCATTCTTGGCACCGGCAACATCTCCGCGCAATGGGTCTGGTGTCTGCAGCAAGTCCCGGGCGCGACGACTGTCGCGGCGGCAGCGCGCGACAAGGACCGCGCGCAGGCGTTCGCTGATCGGCACGGCATCGGAACCGCGTACGACAGCTACGCGGACATGGTGGCCGCGCCGGACGTGGATATCGTCTACGTCGGCACCATCACCCGACTGCACAAGGAACACACCCTGCTCGCGATCGAAGCCGGCAAGCACGTTCTCTGCGAAAAACCGCTCGCTGTGAACGCCGACGACGCGGCCGAGATGTACGCCGCCGCCAAGGCCCAGGGCGTCATGCTCCAGGACGCGATGTGGACGCGCTTCTTCCCGGCCGTCGAGCACGCCCGGTTCGCGATTCGTGCCGGGGTGATAGGTGACGTGTCGCTGGTGCAGTCGGACTTCTTCGATCCGATCTACACCATCCAGGCAGGGCCACTGGGGTTCGGTGCCGAGGCGACGCCCACGCGCGTCGTCGCCACCGGTCGCCAAGGTGGCGGCGCGATCGTCGAGTACGGCGAGGGCAAGGTGGCGGTGTTATCCGATCCGGTCGTCGTCAACGGCTCGCTTTCACCTTCCCGCCTTTCAACTCCGAACTTGCCGAAGTCACCGAGATCGTCGGCTCGCTCGGGCGAATCACCCTGCAGCAGCCCGGCCACTGCCCGACAGAGATCACCATCCGCGTGCCGCCCCCCGGCGGCGTGCCATCACGCTACCGGACACGGAACGTACCCGCGCCCGTTCAGCACTTCGAATACCCGCTGCCCGGCAACGTCGGGATGCCCACGTGGTTCCCGAACCAACACGGGTTCCTGTACCAGGCGGAAGCGGTGCATCGCTGCCTAGCGGCTGGATTGACCGTGTGCCCGCAGTACGACGAGGCGGAGTCGATGCAGGCGATGCGCTTGCTGACCGAGATCAACGCGGCGCGGTTTGGTTAGCACTCGGCGCACGCCAACACTGCTGTGCATCACGCTGCTCTGCGCGAGCGGTGCGCACGCTGAGACATCCAAACTCAGCTATTGGGATGCCCAGCGCAAAGGTGCCAATCAACAAAACGCGCAATACCGCCCAGAGTGGTACGTTGCCGCGGGGGATCTAGGCCTCGACTACGTTCGTCTCCTGCCGGACGCTTGGCCTGCCGAAGACAGGGACTTCCTGATTGGCAACGCCGACAACTTTGGAGAGATCAACGAGACCGACCTGGCTCTATTGACCGAGGCCCTCGACGAAGCCCAGCGCAACGGCATCGAGGTCGTCCTGGCCATGCTCAGCTTGCCCGGCGCGCGCTGGCGACAACTGAACGACGACCAGGACGACACGCGACTCTGGAAGGACTGGGATTTCCATCGTCAAGCCTTTGAGTTCTGGAGACAACTCGCCGCACGCCTGAAGGCACATCCCGCCATCGTCGGCTACAACCCGCTCAACGAACCGCACCCCGACAAGGCATTCGGTTTCGACGCGCCGGATAGGAACTTCGCCGAGTGGTTCGAGGGCATCCAAGACACGCCAGCGGACCTCAACCGATTCAACCGGGACATGGTCGACGCGATCCGCTCGGTCGATGCGGACACCCCCATCATCCTCGACGGCTGGTTCTATGCATCGCCGCAGGCCTTCGCGCACAACCGGCCCGTAGCCGACGATCGGGTCTTGTACGCCTTCCACAATCCCGGCCCGTGGCAGATGACCACCTATCGCGTCAATCAAGGCCGATACGCGTATCCGGATCGCGTGCCCACGTCGTGGGACGGCCCTACCGAGTTCTGGACCAGAGATCGCCTTGCGCAGGAGGTGCTTGCGGTGGAGGCGTTCGCCAAGACATACGACATACCTGCGAATCGCATCATCGCCTCGGAGTTCTGGTACGACCGTCGCCTCGAGGGAGCAGCGGCCTACCTGGCCGACCTCATCCACATCTACAACCAGCGCGATTGGCACTGGGCGTTCTACGCCTTCCGCGGTAGCGGCGCATGGACTGGACTCGACTATGAGATTCCGCCCGGTCACAGGATGGGTTGGCGGTACTGGCAGGCGGTCGAACAGGGCGCAGACCCGGAACCTCTCAAGCCGAGAGGACCGAACCCCTTGTGGGAAACCCTACGGCGACAGTTTGAAAACTAGGCCGTGCGCCTAACCCAACGCGCCTGCGTTTCGAAGCCGGCTTGCCTCGGCATGAGACAGCCCCAGCAGTTCGGCTAGCACCCGCTCGTTGTGCTCGCCGAGACAAGGCGCCGCGGACCGCAACCGTTGCGGCGTGCGCGAGTAGATCGTCGCCGGGCCGTCGTACGGCGTTGCGCCCATCACCGGGTGCTCGAGGGTGACGAAAAACTCGCGATGCGCGAGCTGCGGGTCGTCGTAGAGGTCGCTCGGCCTTAGCACGACGTACGCCGGCACGCCCGCCCGTCGCAGTGTTGTTGCCGCCTCGAACGCATCGCGGTTGCGGCACCAATCGGCGAGTTCATCCCCACCCACCACGTTGGCCAGGGCGCTCCGCTCGGTCGATGTCTCGACGCCGACTGCCACGTAGCGGTTCTCCCCTTGGCACGCGAACACGCCATGGGGATCGAGGGCTGGCGAGCCCTGCCCTAGCTGCGTCGCCACCTGCCCATTCGCGGCATAGTCGAGGATCAAGGGCTCGAGGAAGCGGATGCCGCACTCGATCTGCGACAAGTCGATGTGTTGACCGAGGCCCGTGCGCCGACGGTGCAGCAACGCGGCCGCCAGCGTTGCCACGCCGAAGCGCGGCGTGATGAAGTCCGTGTAGGCGCCCCAGGGTCCGCAAGGCGGTCTGTCTGGCCAGCCGACCAGTGCGTAGAGCCCCCCGATCGCGGACCCTTGGCCGCCGAACCCCGAGTATTTCCGCTCCCGCCCCGTCTGCCCGCGCATCGACGTCGAGAGCATCACGAGATCGTCGCGGTCGGCTGACAGCATCGCCCAGTCGAGGCCGAAACGGGCCATCGTGCCCGGCGAGTAGCTCTCCAGCACCACGTCGGCCCAGTCCGCCATCCGCCGTGCAAGCCGCCTGCCTTCCGCGTTCTTGAGATCGATGGTCATGCCGAGTTTCGAGGTATTGAAGTTGGCCATGAACTGCGCGCGGTCCGGTCCCGGCACGCCGTCCTTGAACGGCGGCACCGTCCGCAACAGGTCGAGCCTGCCGGGAGACTCGATGCGCACCACCGTCGCGCCGTGGTCGGCCAGGGCCTTGCCGATCATCGGGCCGACGCCGACCCAACTGAAGTCGGCCACCTTCAAGCCCTCGAATGGAGACGGCGGCACAGTCGTGCCGGGCGCGTCGACGTCCGCGACCGGCCGGGCGCGAGCCGGTGGATGCGCGGTGGACCCCAGGGCCGGTACCGCACGGTTCACCGAAAGCGGCGTGCGCGACAGCCGCGCGAACGGTCCCGCATGCACCCGATTCCCGTTCCTGACCCAGAAATCCCGGTCGGCGAGGTGCGGGTCGACGAGGAGGTCTTCGACGGTATGGATCGCCGCCACGGTCAGGCCATGCTCGGCAGCATAGGCCTGGATCTCCTGCTTGGTCTTCGTGGCCAGGAGGTCAACGATCAAGTCCGCGGCGACTTGCGCACGCCCAAGGTCCAACTCGCCCTTGCGCGCCTGCGACAGCCACCGGCTTAAGTCCATGCCGCGGACATCGTCCGGCACAGGCCCGCCGTCGGCCTCCACCCAGCGCAGCAGGGCGTCGAAGCTGCGCTCCCCCAGGATGCGCATCTGGAAGCGAACCTGGACGAGCCCGTTGCGGCATTGCACGATGCCGGGCAAGTCCAGCCGTTGAACGGTGTTTGCGCGCGGTTGTCCGCGGAACTCGCTGCTGCTCGGGGGGTTGCCGCCGGTGTTGGGCGGAAAGCCGGTGGCGTTCATCAGTGTCCAGACGACGCACGCCTGGGCCGAGACATCCAAATGCTGTCCCCGGCCGGAACGTTCGCGCTCGAACAACGCCACGACCACATCGGCTGCGGCCTGCGCCCCGGCGTGGAACGCGGCCTGCGGCATGGCACCCATCGGCACGGGTGCCCGGTCCGGGTCGCCCTGCAGGTCGATCAGCCCGCCGGCGGCTTCGACCGTCACCTCCGCCGCCGGCGCACCAGCCAGTGGTCCGCTGAGACCGAACGGGGTCACCGAGACATGGACCAGGTGCGGGAACGCCGCGGCCAAATCGCCGCGCCGTCCCGACTCGATGAACACGTCCGCGTCGCCTAGGAGCGACGTCAAGTCGTCGGTCACGGTGCTCCGCTTGCCGGCCCCGACGCAAGCCCAGTAAAGGGACTCTTCACCGTCGAACGGACCGACGTGACGCGAATCGCAGCCTTCCGGCGGTTCGACCTTGTAGACCTCGGCGCCAAGCTCGGCAAGGATCCGCCCGGCCAGGTCTCCCCAGCGCGTGGTCGCGTCGACGACGCGAATGCCGGCGAGTGGCGGCGTCATTCGAGCCGGGGCTTGTTGCCGATGATGCCTTCCGCCTCGAGGTCGTCGATCTCCGCGTCGGTCAGCTGCAAGAGTTGGCTCAGCACCTCGCGATTGTGCTCTCCCAGGGTCGGCGCCGGACGGTCGATGTCGAACGGCTCATCGCCCTGCCGATAGGGCGCGGCGGGATGCGGCAGCTCGCCGACGTATTCGCGCTCCATCAACTTCCAGAAGCTGCGCGCCGACAGATGCGGGTCGCTGGCAAGCTCGAGGCCACTGGCAACATGGCCAGCGCGGATCCCGAGGGCCTGCAGCTCGAACATCAGGACTTCTGCGACCTGCCCGCGCGTGAAGGCCGCGACCGCGAGATCGACCTCGTCCACGCGTCGCAGCCGCTCCTCGACCGGCCCCAGGTCCGGCAGATCCGCGAAATCCTTGAGCGCCCGCCACTCGGTCTCGGAGCGGACTTCGATGGCGATCCACTCGTCGTCTCCGACACACGGGTAGACGCCCCTGGGCGCGAAACGGGCCGAGCGGTTGCCGAGCCGAGCGGGCGGCTTGCCGGTCGCCGACTGGGTGAGGATGCCCTGGATGCCCACCGGGAACAGGCCCTGCGACTGCGAGAGGTCGAGATACTGGCCTCGCCCGGTTCGATGCCTATTGCGTAATGCCGTCATGAGCGCCGCGCCGCCCGTGATCCCGCCGACCGCATCGCCGAGGGCGACATGCACCATGGTCGGCGGGTCATCGGCGTTGCCGGACAGGTGCGGCAACCCCGAAGCCTGTTCGACGGTGGAGCCGTAGGCCCTGTAGCCTTGCCAGGGGCCGTCCGTGCCGAACGCCGGCATGGAGATCATGATGATCTCGGGATTGGCTTCCTTCAGCACTTCGTAGTGCAGACCAAGCTTGGTCAGGACGGCCGACGAGTAGTTCTCGACCACCACGTCCGAGATGGCGACGAGGCCTTTCAAGAGTTCGCTGCCGCGCTCCGTACTCAAGTCCAGCGTCACGTCGCGCTTGTTTCGGTTGACCATGTTGAAGGCGGACGACTTCTCGGCGCCGCCCTCGTTGATCCATTCCTGGGTCGCTTCCCAGCCGCGCCACCAGTCGAAGCGCACGCAGCCTTCGACCTTGATCACGTCGGCCCCCATGTCCGCGAGATGCCTAGCGGCCAACGGGCCGGCCCAGCCCATGGACAGGTCGACGACGCGCACGCCATCGAGCAGACCCGGCCGACTCATGTCAGCAATTCCGCGTTCATTTCGCCCAGCCGGGCCGCACGGCCACCCGAAGCCCCCGGCGTCTTGAACAGGCGAAACGGCGTCGACGGTGCCTTGAACGTCTGCCCCGTCGCGGTGGCGACCTCGCCGAAGGCATCGCGGGCGACGTACTGGTCGGTGACGAAGAGTTCCTCCATCGTCGGCACCGGTGCCAGCGGGATGCGCATGTCCTGGCCTCGTCGGACCAGCTCCCACGACGACCGATCCTTAACCTGTTCCTTGATGACCGGTTCCAAGACGTCGTAGTCGTAGAGGCGACCGATCGCGGTCTGGTACTGCGGCACGTCGGCGTACTCCTCCATGTCGAGCAATGTGCAGAAGCTCTTCCATTGGCTCGGTGTCAACGCCGTCACGCCGAGCCAACCGTCGGCACAGGCGTAGACGCCCAAGGGGTAGGTTGGCGCGAACCGGTTGATCCCCAGCCGCCTGCCGCGATGTCCGCTGCGGTAGCCCCCGACGCCGCCGACCTCCGTGAAGCAGAGGTTCGCCTCGAGGATGCTCGTGTCGAGCCGGGCCGGGCCCGACGCATTGCCCATCTCGCGAGCGACGACCTGGCCAAGGGTGCCGATGTACGCGGTGAGGCCGCCGACGATCTCCGCGCCGCAACCGGCGGCGATGATCGGCGGACCCTCGGCAGGACCCACGTTTCGCACCAGCCCGGCGAGCGCCCAGCACACGGCGCCAGCGCCCTGGAATTCGGCATACGGACCCGTCCGACCGAACCAGGTGATCGTGGACACCACGACGTCCGGTGCCAAGTCGGCGAAGTCCGCGACCTCGAAAGACCCGTCGTCCAGGACGACCTGCGCGCCGCGCGCCAACTCCTTGAGTTCGCGAGGGTTAGCCTCGGCATCGAGCACCACGCTCGACTTGCTGGTGTTCAAGTACGCGTGCAGCGCGCTGTTCTCGGGGGCATCGACGCGGGGAACGAACGGGGGTTCCCGGCGCGTCTCGAAACCGCCCGGCGGCTCGACGTTGATCACGTCCGCCCCGTGGTCGGCGAACAGCTTGCCGCAATACCCGGTGGCGATCGTGCCGGCGACATCGAGCACCTTGATGCCGACCAGCGCGGCATCCGGTTCCGCCGCGGTTTCTGCCGCGGCATCTGCCGCAGCCTCGGCGGCAACGGACATAGTGCGTCTCCACACCTTCGCAAGCGCGTGAAAATACCCCATCTCGCGACGACGCGCGACGCACCCAAGCGCGCCCATTGACACTTCTTTTCGGCACCCGATGGCCGGCGTCGCGATCCGCATGGGTCTCACCCCGGCCGGCGTCAGGCGAGACCACGCGTCAGCGCACATGTCCCACTCGATTCAAGGCACAATCACACCCTTTGACACTTAGCACTCGGGGAGATGTCGTGAAAGTAGCGTTGCAGGGCCGCGCCCAAGGGCGGCAAAGGGAGCTTTACGAGGCGGCGGGTATCGAGATCGTCGAAGGCGGTTGCCGGACCGAGGACGAGATGATCGAACTGATCGGCGATGCCGACGGGGCGCAGGTGGGCATCTGGCCGCTGACGTCGCGGCATGTGCTCGAGGGGTGCCCGAACCTCAAGGCGGTGAGCCGATTCGGGGTCGGCGTGGATTCGATCGACCACGACGCCGCCACCGAACTCGGCGTGATGGTGTGCAACGTACCGGGGTCGAATACCACCGAGGTGGCCGACCACGCCATGGCCCTGATGCTCTCGCTGACCCGGCGGGTCTACGACTCGGTCGCCAACACCCGTGCGGGCAACTGGGCGGACAATCCGCGCGCCATGGGCGCCTTCACGCCGAAGATGCGGCGGCTGTCGGGGCAGACCGTCGGCATCGTCGGCTTCGGCAACATCGGACGCGCGTTCGCGATGCGCATGCGCGGCTTCGGGGTCAGTCGAATCCTCGCCTTCGATCCCTACGTGAGACAGCTCGCCGGCGACCTCTACGGCGTCCAACTCGTGGACTTCGAGACCCTGACCCGCGAAGCCGACTGCATCACCATCCACAGCGCCGCGACCAGCGAGTCGCAGTATCTGTTCAATGCCGAGACGTTCAAGCGGATGAAGTCGACCGCGCTTCTGGTCAACACGGCGCGAGGACCGATCGTCAACGAAGAGGATCTGGCCGACGCCTTGGAAAACGGGGAGATCGAGGCTGCCGCCCTGGATGTGACCGAAGTGGAGCCGCTGCCCTCGTCCAGCCGGCTGCTCAAGCTGCCGAACTGCTACATCACCCCGCATATCGCCGCGATGTCCGCGATCTTCGTCGCGGAGACGGCCGTCATGCAGGCGGAGAACATCATCTTCGTGCTGGCGGGCGGCAAACCGCACGGCTTGACGAACCCCGACGTCATCAAGACGATCGCGATCATGCGTCACAGCGACCCGGGCCGGTGGGCCAACGTACCTGACGCCTAACCAGACCATTCACGTCACCGTGAGCGAGGTATAGCCATGCCGACCCCCCTCCCCGCACCGGACGAGAACAACGCCTGGCGCCTGGCGACGCCCGGCGTCGAAGGCTGGACACGCACGGCCCGTCCGGACGATCCCAACAAGTACTTCATGGTCTCGACCGACGGCCACGTCCAGGAGCCGGCGGACCTGTGGCGGCAGCGGATCGACGAGCGGTTCCGCGACCGCCTTCCCGGCGTCGCTGTGGACGCCGAAGGCCGCAAGTACCAGAAGACCGAAGGCTTTCGTCCCGTGCGGATCCGCAACATCCGCTTCGACGGTGAGGACGGTTTGCGCAACGGCGCCGGCGAGACGCCGGAGCAGCGCCTCCACGACCTCGCGTTGGACGGTGTCGATGCCGAGATCCTCTTTCCGAACAAAGGGCTGACCATCTGGGCGACGCCCGACCCCGCGTTCAGCCAGGCCATGTGCAGGGTGTACAACGATTGGGCGTGGGAGACGTTCGCCGACTACAACGACCGCCTCTGCCCCATGGGCTGCGTGGCGGCCGCCGACATCGACGGTGCGATTGCGGAGATCCAACGCGTGGCGGCGCTCGGCTTCCGGGGCCTGTCGCTGCCCTGCAAACCAGTCTGGGGCGCTCCCGACCACGAGGCTGCCAACTACAACCTGCCCGAGTTCGATCCCCTGTGGGCGTGCATCCAGGAAGTCGACCTGCCGATCACGTTCCACGTCTCCACGGGCCGCGATCCCCGCACATCCCGCGGCAACGGCGGCGCGGTTGTGAACTACGCCGTGCACTCGCTGGCGCCGACCATGGAGCCGATCGCCAACCTGTGCGCCTCGGGTGCGCTCGAGCGCTTCCCAGGACTTCGCTTCGGCAGCGTGGAAGCGGGGATCGGCTGGGTGCCATGGGCCATCTGGGCGCTCGACGAGGCCTACCGCAAGCACCACATGTTCGTCCGTCCGAAGCTCTCGCAGTTGCCGAGCGATTTCTTCAGGGACCGCGGCTTCGCCACATTCCAGGAGGACAAGCCCGGTCTCGATCTCGCCCGCGAGCATGGCCTTGTCGACAACTTCATGTGGGCCAACGACTATCCGCACCACGAGGGCACGTGGCCGCACTCGGCCGCCGCGATCGAGCGCACCATGGGGCAACTCGACGACGGCGAACGCGCCAAGATCCTCGGCCTCAACGCCGCGCGCGTTTTCCGGCTGCCGATCCCGGAGCGCTACCACGATCAAGGCGACGTCCAGGAGTACATCCGACGCTGTTAAGGAACCGTTCAGCCAGTACGTCGTAGAGTGTGGGTCCGGGTTCACTTAAAGGAGGGCATCCGCATGCCAAAAAGAAGCCACCTGCGCCGACTTCGGAGCGCGCTAATCGTCATCGTCGCCGGCGTCGTCACGGCCGGATGCCTGCTGACGGTGCAGAGCGATTCGCGATGGCGCCACGGCGGTGCCGCCATGGACTCCATCGACCGGATCCAGAGCGGGACCACGACCCGCGACTGGATCCTCGATCATCTCGGCAACCCGGACAGCAGCTACGTCAACGCCCGCGGCAACGAAGTGATGCGCTACGTATCGCGCCGCGAGACCGACGCCGAGGTGCACCTGTTCCTGCTCTTCTCGATCGACGTGTCCGACGAGGAGGTCCACACCGTCCACGTCGAAATCGAAGGCGAGATCGTCAAGGGCTGGTGGGTCGAGCAATAGCCGACTAGGCCACGCCTCGCCTTGCACAGCGGCGCGCAGTGGCGGGCAAGAGGCGCGCCCAAAGGGCCTGTTCCCTGCTCGCTGACTCCGGGTGGCATTCTCGTATCAGACCTTCGCCAGGTCCTCCAGCAACCGTCCCGCAGCGACGGCGCGGATGTTCTTGCCGAGAGGGAATGTGCGGTCGCCAGCGTGGATCACGTCGAGAGATCGCAGTTCGAGATCTGCCATCGCCGAGCGCATCGAGCGCGTCACTGCGGGTGCGCTCGTCCGTTTGATCTCGTAGCCGCGCAGCCGCCCCGCGCCGGTTTGCACGACCAAGTCGATCTCGGGCCCCGCGTGCGCCGCCCAGAAGTAGCATCGCCCAGGTTCCGCGCCGATTGCGCGAATGACGTTCTCAATGACGAAGCCCTCCCACGACGCACCCACTTTGGGATGACGTTCCAGCGCGACGCGATCTCTCACATCGAGCAGCCGGTGCAGCAAGCCGGAGTCTCTGATGTAGACCTTGGGCGACTTGACTTGACGTTTGCCCAGGTTCGTCCTCCACGGTTTTAGGACGCGGACCATGAATGTCGCTTCCAGGGTATCTAGGTACCGGCGTACAGCATGGTGCGAGACGCCGAACGCGCGGCCAAGCTCCGAACCGTTCCACACCTGGGCGTGGTAATGGGCGAGCATCGTCCAGAAGCGTTCCATCGTCGTAGCGGGAACGGCGATGCCGAGTCCCGGAAGGTCGCGGTCTAGAAACGTGGCCACGAAGTTCCTGCGCCACCTGTCGCTCTCCGCATGGCTGCGGGCCGTGAAGGCGCGCGGGAAACCGCCTCGCAACCAGAGTAGATCGATCCGACCCGGGCCGGTCTCCGACAGGGACAGACATGGCAGTTCGTGGTAGGCGACGCGTCCAGCCAGCGACTCCGAACTTTGCCGCAGCAAATCCGGCGATGCGCTGCCGAGCACGAGGAATCGCGCTGGCAGCGGTCGCCGGTCGGCGAGGACGCGCATTGTGGGAAACAACTCCGGCCGGCGTTGGATTTCGTCCAGGACCACCAGTCCGCGTAGCGGTTCGAGAGCGAGCAACGGGTCCGAGAGCCGGGCGAGATCGGCGCTAGATTCGAGGTCGAAGTAATGAGAACGGCTCCGGCGTTGGACGATCTGCCTTGCGAGCGTCGTCTTGCCGACCTGCCGCGCACCGAGAAGCGCCACGACCGGGTTGGTCCGCAAGAGCCGTTGCAGAGTTCGAAGCTGTTCTTCGCGGGGGATCATCTCTGCGCGGCACAATATCATGAAAATTGGACGTCTACCGTCCAATTTTCACAGTCGACACGGCCAGGCCGACCACACGAACCGGCCAAGCGAGTACAATGGCCGCTCCGTCGACTCGACGACAAGGCGGCCATACGGCCATGGGCGTCAAGGCCCCTTCGTGCTAGGCAACCGCCGCCCGGTAGGGCAGCGGTCGTCACCTTCCCCTACACCGTCGGACGCGGCGTCGGACTCTGCGCCGTTCGCCGTTGCCGGACGAGCGCGCATGTTCGACGCGCTGGCGATCCGCGATTTCCGCCTGCTGTGGATCGCCAACCTCGTCGCCTCCTTCGCGATGCAGATGCAGATGGTGGCCCGCGGCTGGTTGATCTACGACATCACCAGTTCGCCGATGGCTCTCGCGTGGGTCATCCTGTCGTTCATGCTGCCGTCCTTCGTGTTCTCCCTGTGGGGCGGCGTCATCGCCGACCGTATGCGCAAGAAGCCGATCATGATCGGCGCGCAACTGCTCAACACGGCGGCAACCGTGCTGCTCGCCGTCATCATCTACCGCGGCGATGTGACGTTCTGGCACTTCATCTACTTTGGGCTCTTCAACGGCACCATCCTTTCGTTCTCCATGCCGGCCCGCTCGGCGGTGATACCCGAGATCGTGCCAAGGCACCTCGTGGTCAACGCGATGGCCTTGCAGAGTTCCACCTACTCCCTTTCGCGCGTGGCCGGACCATCGCTCGCCGGCTTGCTGATCGCCTGGTTCGCGGGCGGCGACAACACTTCCGCAACGGGCGTGGGCCTCGTGTTCTACGTCATCGCGGCGATGTACCTCGTATCGGTGGCTGCGACGGCGATGCTCCACTACACCGGCGACCCGAGGGCGCAGACCAACGCCGGCATGATCGAGGACATCGCCGAGGGCTTCCGCTACATGGGCCGCGAGCGCATCATCCTCGGCCTCCTGGTCATGGGCATCGTGCCGTTCATGTTCGGCTTCGCACCGACCTTCCTGGCACCCGCGTTCAACAAGGAAGTGATCGACGGCGGTCCGGACACCCTGGGCTACCTGATGACGGCGTTCGGCGTCGGTTCGCTGATCGGCGCGCTCACCCTCGCGCGACTCGGCGACATCGGCGGCAAGGGCCGTGTGCTGTTCGCGGCGACCTACATCTGGGCCGGGGGCGTGGCGGCGTTCGCGTTGTCGCCAGGCCTCGTCGCGGCCATGATCTTCGGCATCTTCATCGGCGTCTTCAGTTCGTTGGTCGGCTCCCTCAACATGAGCGTCGTGACGCTCGCCATCAAGCCGGAAATCCGCGGTCGCGTCATGGCGATCATGATGATGACCCACGGCATCATGCCGCTCGGCATGTTCCCCGTCGCCGCCGCTGCCGAGTTCATCGGGATCGACGTCGCCTTGCTGCTGAGCGCAGTTCTGCTGGCCGTCTCCATGGCCGCAATCGGGTGGTGGTTCCCCGAACTCAAGAAGATCGACAAGGGCCACGGGGCCGAGGCCTAAAGCGTCGCCGCCGAAGGCTTGAGCGTGTCCCGCAACGACCCCGGCCAGACCCTGGTCTTCAGCTTCGACGGCACGGGCAACGAGCCCGCCGACGCCGACGGCTTCAAGCAGGACGAGAGCATCAGCAACGTCTTCAAGCTGCACATTCTGCTCGGCGGCGGCATCGAACCGCAGCCCCCTGTGCAGACGCGGAGCGGCCGCCAGCAGAAGGCCTTCTACTACAACGGCATCGGCACCCGCCAGGACGGCTTGCTTTGGGGGTTCCGTCAAGCAAGGCAAGCGGTTGAACGCATCTGGCCCTGGGACGATCCCGCGCAGATCCTCGCCGAGGCCGAAGCCGACTTGACGGACGCCTACCAGCCGGGCGACAGGATCGTCGTGTTTGGCTTCAGCCGTGGCGCCGCGCTGGCGCGCAAGTTCGCGACCATCCTTCTCGAAGCCGACGAGCGGCGGCGGGTGGCCTTCCTTGGCGTTTTCGACACGGTCGCTGCCATGGGGAGCCTGATCTCGAGCGACGTCGTCGTCGAGCAGGGGGCCTTGCACGAGCGCGTGCAACGGGCGGTGCACGTCGTCGCCATCGACGAGGACCGCGTGGCCTTCACGCCGACGCTGATCGACACGGATGCCGACGACGAGGAGCGCGTCACCGAAATCTGGTTCCCGGGCGCCCACGGCGACGTCGGCGGCGGCTACTGGAATGACGGGTTGTCCGACCTGACGCTCGCCTTCATGGCCGGGTCCTGCCAACGCGCACTCGGCCGCGACCTCGTCGTCACGGACGGCGCTTCGGCCACACGACCCGATGCGGACGGCACTGTGATCGCCGCCGACGACGTCGCCTTGGAGCCACGCTTCGATGCCGGGATCCACGTCCATAGGCGCTTCGACTCGACCTTGTTCGACCGCAACGTGCGCGACATCCACGCCGGCAACAGGGATCCTGCGGACACGCTGCCCGTGCTGCACTACTCGGTGAAGCAGCGCGTCGACGGCGTCGCGGACTATCGGCCCCCGGCGCTACGCGATCTGGACTTCAGACTGTGGCTGGGTGACGGTCGCTTCAGCCCGCCGATCCGCGGGATTGGCGGGCTGCGCCGCTATCGGCTCCCTTGGCGGTGGCGACTGCGAAGAATGGCCCGACGCCTGAGCTCCGTTTAGCTACGACGTCCACGGGCCCTCGTCCGGCCCCGCGAACACCGGCAACGACGCCTCCAGGTGCCTCATCACGGCAAGCACGATGTCCTCGCGCCAGGGGTTGGCCACCACCTGGACGCCGATCGGGATGCCGTCCGACGACGTGCCGCCCCGCACGACGCCTGCGGGCCAGCCGGTCAGATCGTACGCCTCGGTGTAACTCGCATCCTCCGTCGGAAACGGCGAGTCGCCGGGCGCGGGATGCCTTGGGGCCGGGTGCGCGTTGACCGGCGAGATGAGCACGTCGTAGCGCGCCATGTGCTGCTGCATGCGGCGGCGATAGTCCTCGAACCGCGCAAACTGGCGGGCCAGCGCCGCCGCCGGAATCTCGTCGGCCGCGGGCGACGCCGCGAACTGCCTGAACCAGTTGTTGCCGTAGTCCGCGACCGCGGTCCCGGCCTCGTCGAGCAGCGCGCGTACACCCGCATGGGCGCCCACCGGCCAGAAGCCGCCACCGAGTGAGGTGGTCTCCTCCACCGCGTCGAGCCGATCCCGACGCATCACGAGCCCGGCCCGGTCGAGGATTGCTTCGGCGCGCTCGACCACGGCAACGGTTTCCTCGTCCGGCGTCGCAACGCCGTTGTCGATCATCACGGCGCAGCGCAGACCCGCCAGGTTCACGCCGCCGGACACCGCGAGCGGAATCGGCTGGATGCGCGTGTCGAGGCCGTCCGGTCCCCAGATGACCGAGAGGATGAGCTCGAGGTCGTCAACGGTCCGCGCCATGGGCCCGGCGTGGCTAAGGAAGTCCGTCAGCATGCCGGGCGGCAGGCAGAGCCCGGTGCGCGGCACGCTGCCGCTGGTCGGCTTGATGCCCACAGTGCCGCAGGAATGCGACGGCACGCGAATACTGCCGCCGTAGTCGGTGCCGATGTCGAAAGAGGTGAGCCCCGCAGCGATCGCCGCAGCCGCACCCCCGCTGCTGCCCCCGGGCGAGCGGTCGAGGTCGTAGGGATTGTTGGTGAAGCCGTGGATGTTGTTGTGGGTCTCGAACGAGAGCGTGAACTCCGGTGTATTGGTCTTCCCCAGGAGGATCGGTGATTATGCATTTGACAAAGCGAGCCAGCGGGGTCATGGTTCGCCGTCATGTCTAAGTCGTTCGTCTTGTTCGGCGTCTGCGCCCTTCTCATTCCCGGTCCCGGTGCTGGGGTCGTGGAGTACGCCATGACTGGCGGACTCGCAACATGGGTTCCGTTCTGGAGTTCAGTGGCCGGATTAGGTCTGTGGGGTTTGTCGGGACTCGTGATCTACCGCAAGGACGTCGGCAAATGGGCGACAACGCTCGGTGTTTATCGCAGATGGAAAATGAAGCGACGCGTGGGCGTCAGATGGTTCGTTTTCAACTTCGACGAGGGACGTCGAATCGGCGACGTTCTGACCGTCTCGCGACGAAGTGGCGAGTCCGTAATGGTGGAAGTCCCCGACGACAGCGTGCACACGGTGGGCGTGCAGTTGCGCGTGCCTGAACACTACCGACTACAGTTCTCAGACCAACGCATTCAGGATAGGGCACATCCGGTCAAGGTAGATGGATTCGTAACCTACACGCTGAATTTTGATCCGTTTGCGCAACCAGCCCGCTTCACCGCGACGCTACACCTGGTCTTTGGTGATTGGTTCATCGAATGATGGTCATTGGTCGGCAGACGCACTCAATGCTTGTCGGGGTCCGAACACTCGCCGACTTCGATGTCGTCGTAGTGGCGCATTTCCCACGTTACCGGCGAATGCCCGTCGACGCGGGTGCCAATCAACACCCCACGGTGGCGGCACGACGTGGCGTCCAAGCCGTACTGCAACGCCCTGTTGATCCCGGCCGCCACCGTGTTGATGGCGGACTGCGTGGTGTCGGCATCACAGAACGCCCAAGTAAGTCGGTGCTTGACCCCGAACCCGCAGCCGTGCGACTCGGCGTCGATGCCCACATAGAAGTAGGGCCGGACAAGGCCGTAGGGGCCATACGGCGCGGCCTGCCCGTACTCGGGAACGACGTCGAAGATGTAGCGGGCTTCTCCGGCTTCCGCCGACTCGATGGCGTCGAAGTGCACAAGGACGTTCAGCCGCTTCCTCAGCTCGGGATCTCCGTCCCGCTCGGTGACCACGAGATTGAAGATCGACGCCAACCCCTGGTCTTCGTAGATGGTTCCGGCAAAGGTCACCGTTGGCCCGAAGCTGCGGGGAACGACCCCGCCCTTGGATGCGACCTTGTTGCCGCAGACGCGCAGCGACGGGGCGTAGACGGGATCGGGATAGAGGCACGTCTTGTGAAGCGCCTTCCGTGCGAAGGCGTCGCCGATTCTGCCGTGGACGTCGGGGTCGGCGCTGGTGGTCGCGGCCATCAGGGCAAGGGGTGCGAGCAGTCGCTTCTTCATCTTCGTCTCCGAAAGGGAGACGGGCGGCGACGCAGTTTCCGCTTGAACAGCCGTTTCGGTGCTACGTACACTTCGCGACGCGCCCAATCTCCGGGTTGGGTTGCATCGCCGAGGGGCGTCTGTTCTTGGTTGTTGGCTCAGCAAGGGACATTCGTCCCTCGGCTCTTTGCCCGTCCGCCCGATGGCGCCGGGCTGTCGGATTGCGCATCTGCCAGCGTGCTGTGCGAGAAGCCCCGCCTATTCGTCCGGCGACGGGTAGCTACTCCCGGCGTTGACCCGGCTTATTCAGCGGGCAACCCGGCAAGGGGCAGCACGCCAAACACGCAATCCGCTTTCCACGCTACGCCCTTGGGCTGTCTGCGTCAAATGCATACACTTTGCGGGCGGCGTCGGCTCCGGGGCCGTGGTCGCTCCGCGGCCAGCCTGACGACGCATAGGGTCGGAGTCGGCGCAGCAACCATCCCTGCTCTAGTGGCGCTCTTTGCCTTGCCATCGACCGCCGAAACGTGGCGCGGTCTGGCAGTCGAGAACGAAAGTCGCTGTTCCGTCTACGAGGCGGCCGACTACTCCTATCCGGCGTCCATCGAACGGGAGATCGTCGAACAGCAGGGCGGCGTCTGGTCGCCCTACACGCGACGTCGGTTCGCCAGCATCCGGGAAACCGATATCGAACACATCGTGCCTCGGTCGGAAGCGCACGACAGCGGCCTTTGTGCTAGGTCGAAGGATGCAAGGCGTGGCTTCGCCCGCGATCTGCTGAATCTCACCCTAGCATCGCCCGAAGTGAACCGGCGTCAGAAGCGCGCCTTCGACCCGGCGGACTGGTTGCCCGACGAGAACCGCTGCTGGTATGCGCGACGCTGGATACAGGTCAAGCGGAAGTGGCAGCTATCGGTTGACCATGCCGAGCGCGATGCCTTGGAAGCCATCCTTGGCGAATGTCGGATGGCGCGGCTGCAGGGGCCGGAACGATGAAGGCCAGTCTTGTGCGCCACATGGGAGCGGTGCGACCGCTAGGCCGCTTCACCCTCGACAAGTTCCCGGTAGGTCATGGGGTCGGTCTTGACGATCCGGGCCAGCGTGTCGCGGAAGATGTGCGGGTTGTTGCGGTTGTTGAAGCGCCACTCCAATTCCTCAAGGTAGCGGTCCATGTGCTTGGCGCTCATCTTGTGGAACGCGCCGACTATCGACCGCTTGAACAGCGACCACACGCCTTCGATGCTGTTGGTATGCACGTCTCCGACGACCCATTCTTCCTCGGAATGGTTGACGGTTTCGTGTCTGATCTTGCCGTCCGCGAGGCCGAGGTAGGACGCCAGTTCGTCGGTGTAGACGGCCTCGGCCTTGTCGCTGATGGAGCGGTCGATGAAGTCGTGCAGGGTGCGGCGCTTGGCGTCCGGGATTCTCTCGATTCGGACGCGACCGCCGCGTTCGATGGCACCGGCGACCAGCGTCTTGTTGCTCCGCGGATTCTCGCCTTTCTTGACTCGCCCGCCGACCAACGTTTCGTCGACCTCGATGATGCCGACCAGCGTCCGACCGTTGAGCGGGTCGTTGCCCATTGCCTCGCGGATGCGGTGGCAGAGATACCAGGCGGTGCGGTAAGCGACCCCGAGAGTGCGCTTCAACTGGTTTGCGCTTACGCCCTTGCGCGACTCGCACATGAGGTAGATGGCGAGGAACCACTTGCGGAGCGGAAGGTGCGTGTCGTGCATGATCGTTCCGCTCGTCACGCTGAACTGGTAGCCGCAGCCCTTGCACTCCCAACGGTCGTGCTTGGGCAGTTCCAGAACGTCCATGTATCCGCAGCGGGTGCAGCACACGCCGTCCGGCCAGCGCAGTTGTTCCAGCGCGTCGCGGCACTTGTCGTCGCACTCGTACTTGTCGATCAAATCCACAATGGAGAAACCGGCCATGACTCAATCTCCCAAGGCTGAAAGGAAGCGAAGGAAGGTGCCCAAGGCGGCGATGGAAGCCGACGACCATACGCTGATGGAGTCGATCTTCGGCAAGCGGATCATGCGCAAGGTCGATGCCCTGCTAGGAAGTGAAAAGGACGCTTCGGACACCATAAGCAAATGATACCGCACGGTTTTTCACTTTGTCAAGTGCATAATCACCGGAGGATCGCGCCCGCCGCCTTGAGGCGCGCCACCACCGTCGCATCGGCATCGGGCACGAAGTCCTTGCGGCCCATCGTGCCCCAGGTTGAGACCACGCCCGCCGTGTCGAAGCAGTCCTTGATGGTCATGGGCACGCCGTGCAGCGGACCAAGCGAGCGCCCTTCGGCAAGCGCTCGATCGGCGTCCCGAGCCCGCTCGCGGGCATCGTCCGCCAAGGCGACCACCGCGTTCAGTCGAGGATTGAAGCGCTCGATCCGCTCCAGATAGCGCGCAGTAAGCTCTTCGCTCGCGAGTTCTCCGCCGCCGATCAGCGCGGCCTGGGCGGTGGTCGAGAGGTACGGGAGTTGGTCTTCAGAGGTGGCCATGGTCGTGGACTCGCTTGCTGATCTCCTGGGCAGGGTAGCCAGGACAACTGGCACGATAGCGGACTTGACGATCTTCCGCCTTGAGACGCCGCCAGCTTCGTCGCGGTCCATGGAACGTCCTCGAATGTCGGCGCGTCGGTCATTGAGCCATAATCGACGCATCGGCGACAACGCGTACTGGCTCAGTACATACGTGTACTGGCGTAGTACATGCGCCAGCGAGGGACCAGCCAACCCATGACCGAACTGACCTACGTCACCGACGAGATGCGTGCCGCGCAAGGGCAATGGGGCGAACCGTGGACGGCACCGCCGATCACGGACACCGACATCCGGCGCTGGGCGATGGCGACCTTCTATCCCGAGCAGCCGCCGCGCATCTACTGGGACGCCGACTACGCCGCAACGACGCAGTGGGGCGGCATCGTGGCGCCACCGGACTTCAATCCGTTCGCCTGGCCCGTGGAGCGGCGCAGTCGCGGTGGCTCGCCGGGTTTGGCCGGCCGCCGTCCCGACGGCAAGCCACTGACCGGCATGAACGGCGGCCAGACCGACACCTACGGCGTCCCCATGCGCCCTGGCGACGTGGTCAGCGCGCGCAACCGCCTCGTCGACTGGTGGGAGCGCGAGGGGCGATTGGGTCATACTCTTTACGTCCGCTCGGAGATCGAGTGGCGCAACCAGGACGACGAACTGGTGCGCACGCGGTTCTCCATCGGCATTCGCTACTGAGCAAGAGGGAAAGATGAGCGTCAACTTCGAGAACGTGAACGTGGGCGACACGCTGCCCAAGTGGTCGCGCAAAACCAGCTTTGCGGAGTGGAACCGCTATGCCGCGGTGAACGAGGAATTCGTGCCGTTCCACATGGACGACGAAGCCGGCCGCCGGGCCGGCAACGAGCAGGGGGCGTTCGGCATGGGCAACCTGCGCTACGCCTACATCGTCAACGCCTTGCACGCGTGGATCGGCGACACCGGCGTGGTCCGCGAGGTCGGCTGCCAGTACCGGGCGATCAACCAGAAGGACGACGTGCTGACCGTGATCGGCGAGGTTACCGACAAGCGCACCGAGGACGGTGAGCAGCGCGTCTACCTCGACATCAACGTCGTCAACCAGGACGGTGGCGCGACCTGTCCCGGGCACGCGGTCGTCGCACTGCCTTAGCCGCCTCTTAGGTCCGTCATGACCTACGCCGGCGATCGCGTCATCTACGACGCCGACAGCCACCTGATGGAGCTGCCGGATTTCCTGGCCCGCAACGTGCCACAGGCGATGCGCGGGCGCATCCCCGACCTGAGCGACATCCGTTTGGCGGATGTCGGCGACCGGATGCGGTCCTTCGAGGGCGCGCACGCGCACAGCGCCGAGACCGTTGCCGAATTGACGGCGCTCGGCGATCGGCTGACGCGTGGCCCGAAGTGGCATGACGCACTCGGTGCCTTCAACGGAGCCGAACGCGGGGTCGCCCTGGATCTCCTCGGGTTCAAGCGCCAAGTCGTCTTCTCGTCGTTCTGCGCAACGAAGATCTTCGATACGGCGGACGTCACGGCCCGCTATGCGGCGGCCGCGGCACACAACCGTTCCATGGCGGAGTTCTGCGCCGCCGATGAACGCCTGATTGGCGTTGCCCTCGCGCCGCTCGACGAACCGCAACGGGCGCAGGAACTGATCGACGACGCCCTCGATCTGGGCCTGGGCGCGATCTGGATACCATCGCGTGCCCCCGGCGGGCGGTCCCCGGGTCATCCTGCCCACGACCCGATCTGGGCACGGCTCGCCGAGGCCGGCGTGCCGTTCATCCAGCACGTCGGCAGTTCCACGTTGTCGATCCCCAACGAGTGGATGAACGACGGCCACTCCGAGCGGCAAAGCGCGCGTGGCCGGGCCGAAGTCATCGGGTCGAAGGATCTGACGGTGATCTTCCAGGCGGCGCAACGCTTCATCTCGGTACTCGTACTCGACGGCGTGCTCGAGAAATTCCCGGCCTTGAGGGGCGGCGTGATCGAACTCGGCGCGGGTTGGGTGCCGGACACCATTCGCCGCCTCGACCACGCGCATGACATCTGGGCGCGATCCGAACCCCATCTCGCCGAATTCGAGCGCAAGCCCTCGGAGCAGTTCCGCGACCAACTCCGCTTCACGCCCTATCCGTTCGAGGACGTCGGCGCGTTGGTCCGCGAGTCGACGCCGGAGCTGTACCTGTTCTCGTCGGACTATCCGCATGCCGAGGGCGGCCGCGACCCCATCGGCCGGTTCTCGCGCTCCCTCGCCGACACCGACGCCAGGGACCAGGCGCGGTTCTTCGGCCAGAACTTCCGTGATCTCTATCCCGCCTGACGTCCTCGCCATCGCCCTACGCATCGTCCTGGTCGGCGGTGGCATCTACCTCGCGTTCTGCGTGCTCCTCTGGGCGCTGCAGGAGCGCTTGATCTTCCACCCGCAGCCCCTGACCTACCCGCCATTCCACCCGGCGGCGGACTCGGTCGAGATCCACAATGCGGGCGAGATATTGCGCGGCTGGATCGTCAACGAACGCAGCGGCGGACCACTGGTTGTCTACTTCGGTGGCAACGCCGAGGAAGTGTCCGGGAACATCCCGCGCTGGGCGAACTTCCCCGCGACTGCGGTCCTGATGAACTACCGCGGCTTCGGCCAGAGCACGGGAACGCCGTCCCAACGGAACCTAGTGGACGACGCAAGGGCCATCGTCCATTGGGTACGGCAGCGTCATCCCGACCGGCCCCTCGTGTTGTTCGGCATGAGCCTCGGCTCCGGGGTCGCCGCGCTGGCTGCGGCGGACACCTCGCCCGATGCGCTCGTCATCATCAGCCCGTACCGGAGCGTCGAGCACATCGCGCGCAGCCGTTTCCCGATCTTCCCGATCCGCTGGCTGCTCCGGCATCCGTTCGACGCCGAGTCGGTGGCGGCAACGATGCCGCGCACACTCGCCTTCGCTTCGCCCTCCGACCTCGTGATCCCGTTCTCGGAAAGCACAGCCATGGTCGAGGCGCTCGGCGAGCGCGTCGAGTTCCACCAATACGACCTCGCCCATAACGCGTTCCTCGAACACGCCCCGCTTTGGGGCGAGGTCCGCGACTTTCTCTCCCCGTATACAACCCCGCAAAGGAGACACGATGACCGACGACAGCCAGACCGGTCCGGCACCGTTCCTTGACCTCGTTCCGCTGCTGATGTGCGCCGACGTGCAAGCGTCGATTCCTTTCTACACCGATGTCCTGGGGTTCGAGGTCACCGGCCGCGACGACGACGTCGGGGCCACGGGCTTCGCGGCACTCGCCAACGGTCGCGCCCGGGTCATGCTGGCAAGTGGAACCTACGTGCCCGAAGCGCAGAAGGTGGACGGCCAGTATCCGCAATCGAACTACTACTTCTACGTCGAGGACGCCGAGGCGCTGCGCCAGGCGGTCATCGACCGAGGCTGGCAGGCGACCGAGTGCGTCAAGCGCTTCTACGGACTGCTGGAGTTCGAGGTTGTCGACCCCGATGGGCATGTTCTGTTGTTCGGTGAGGACCTGCAGAACGCCGACGCGTGACCGCTTGAACTACAATCCGGCGTTCCGCGGCCACACAGACGAGCAACGCCCCTTGCACTTCAACCTCGCCACCGTCAACGAGGCCATCGCGGACGCCGTCCCGGACCGCGAAGCCATCGTCTTCCGCGACCGGCGCTTCACCTATCGGCAGTTCACCGAGCGGACCCGCCGGCTCGCCAACTTCCTCGCGGGCCGTGGGCTAGGACTGCACGCCGAGCGCGCCGACCTCAGGGACTGGGAGTCGGGCCAGGACCATCTCGGCATCTACCTCTACAACGGCAACGAGTACCTCGAAGCCATGGTCGGCGCCTACAAGGCCCGGGTCGCGCCGTTCAACGTCAACTACCGCTATGTCGACGAAGAGCTGGTCTACCTGTTGAACGACGCCAAGACCCGTGCGCTCGTCTTCCACAGTTCGCTCGCCGACCACGTGGCCGCCGTTCGCGAACAGGTCCCAACCCTCGAACTGCTCCTCCAGGTCAACGACGAACCGCGCGAGCTGCTCGACGGCGCCGTCGAGTTCGAGAGCGCCTTGGCGGGCGCCAGCCCGGCCAAGCCCGATCTCGAGTGGCATGCCGACGACCTCTACATCATCTACACCGGCGGCACGACGGGCATGCCGAAAGGCGTCCTGTGGAAACACAGCGACATCCTGATCGCGAGCCTGGGCGCGCGGCGTACCAACGGCCAGGTCATCGACAACATCGACGGCTACATCGACCGCGCCACCGGCAGCCACCGCAAGACGCTGCCCGCCCCGCCGTTCATGCACGGCGCCGGCCACTGGGCCGCGTTCCAGGCCTTCAACACCGGAAGCACCGTGGTCATCCAGGACGAGGTCAAGCGCTTCGACGCGCCGAGCGTGGTCGACATCATCGAACGCGAGGGCGTCAACAACCTCCTCCTCGTGGGCGATGCCTTCGCGCGACCGCTCCTCGATGCACTTCGCAACAAAGGCTCGAAGTGCCGAACCTTGCGCAACGTCATCACCGGCGGCGCGATCATGACCGCCAACATCAAGCGCGAGCTCATCGAGACGCTCCCGCAGATCAACATCATCGACAGTGCCGGGTCGTCCGAGACCGGCGGCCAGGCGTCGCACACCAGCAACGCCAAGTCGGGTGCCGCAACCGGACGGTTCACCCTCTCCGCCCACAACGCCGTGCTGAACGACGACCTGACCGCGGTCCTCGAACCCGGCCACGACGGCTTGGGCTGGTGGGCGCGCACCGGGAACATCCCGCTCGGCTACCTCGGAGACGCGGACAAGACTAGGAAGACGTTCCCGGTGGTCGACGGCGTGCGCTACTCGGTTCCCGGCGACAAGGTCCGACTGTTGCCCGACTTGACGCTGGAACTTCACGGCCGCGAGTCGGTCACCATCAACTCCGGCGGCGAGAAGATCTTCGCCGAGGAAGTGGAGCAGGCCATCAAGCATCATCCGGACGTCTACGACGCGGTCGTCGCCGGCCGCCCCTCGGAGCGCTGGGGCAACGAGGTGGTCGCCATCGTGCAGTTCAAGTCGGGCAAGCGCGCCACCGAGGAAAGCCTGCTCGACGAGTGCGCGAAGCACATCGCCCGCTACAAACTGCCGAAGGGGTTCGTGTTCATCGACGAGATCCTGCGCAGTCCGAACGGCAAGGCGGACTATCGTTGGGCACGCGATCAAGTCACGCCAGTGGAGAGAACCGCATGATCGATGGCATCAAGGCCCTGACCTTCGACGTCGGCGGCAGCGTATTCGACTGGCAGACGGCCACCCGGGCGGCCGTCCGCGACTTGGCCGAAGAGCGTCAAGTCGAGGTGGACGATCGCGCCTTCGCGTTCACCTGGCGCCGGCGCATGTTCGAGAAGCTGGCCGAAGTCCGCCAGGGCAAGCTGCCGTGGCAGAACGCGGACGCGCTGCACCGGGCCGTGCTCGACGAGTTGGCGGCCCAGTACCCGGCGCTCGAGCTGTCGGACGCCGACCGCGACGAACTCAATACCGTCTGGCATCGTCTCGGCGTCTGGGAGGACGTCCCCGAGTCGCTGCCCCGCCTGCGGGAACACTACGTCGTGTCGATACTCACCGTGCTGTCGCTCGCCATCGTCGTGGACAGCTCGAAGCACGCCGGCATCGACTGGGACGCCTACATATCCTGCGAGTTCCTGGGCGCCTACAAGCCGGATGCCGCCGCGTACCATGCCGGGGCACGGCTGCTCGGAGTCACGCCAGCCGAGACCATGATGGTAGCCGTGCATCCAGGCGACCTCGCTGCCGCGCAGCGGGCCGGCTTCAAGGCCGCCTACGTCAAGCCGAAACTCGAAGAGATGGGCAGCCGGGGCGAGACCACGGGCTTCGAGGTGCGCGCCGAGGACTACCGCGACCTCGCCGACCAGCTCTGTTCCGCATGAGACTGAAGGGCCATGTCTC
Source organism: Gammaproteobacteria bacterium (assembly GCA_026706385.1). Taxonomy (GTDB): domain Bacteria; phylum Pseudomonadota; class Gammaproteobacteria; order Pseudomonadales; family Azotimanducaceae; genus VXYL01. Next base: position 5,967 of record JAPOYV010000076.1, on the reverse strand, counting down.
GGTCATCACCGGTGCCGCCACCGGCATGGGCGCCGCGGCGGCTCGGCGCTTCGTCGGCGAAGGCGCGCGCCTCGTCATCGCGGACCTCAAGGTCGACGAAGGCGAGGCGCTAGCAGACGAGCTTGGCGATGCCTGCCTCTTCTCGCGCGTGGACGTGACCCGGGAGGACCAGGTCAAGGGCGTGGTGGACCTCGCGGTCGAGACCTGGGGCCGGCTTGACTCCATGTACAACAACGCCGGCTTCGGCGGTGCACTCGGGCCGATCACCGAGACCACCGAGGACGACTACAACATCACCATGGACGTCCTGCTGAAGAGCGTCTTCTTCGGCATCAAGCACGCCGCCCCGGTGATGCAGCGGCAACGATCCGGTTCGATCGTCAACACCGCATCCATCGCCGGCATGGAGGCCGGTTGGGGACCGCACCTCTACAGCACGGCGAAGTCGGCCGTCATCGCGCTGACACGCACGACCGCGGTCGAACTCGCCGAGCACGAGGTGCGCATCAACGCCATCTGCCCCGGCGTGATCGCGACGCCTTTGGCCATGGGGCGCCAGGACCGCGACGCCTTCGACGAGGACATGGCCGACGCGCAACCGCTCGGGCGGGTCGGCGAACCGGAGGAGATCGCCAACCTGGCGCTGTGGCTGGTCAGCGACGAGTCGCGGTTCGCCACCGGACAGGCCTTCATCCTCGACGGCGGCATGACCCTGGGACGACCGTGGCGTGCGCAGCCGCGTTGGCTTACGCGGCGCCGGCCGATCACGGTGTACCGTCCCCCGGGACGTTAGCGACGATGCCCCGCGCGTTCCTCGTTCTGGTCCTGATCGGCTTCTTCGGCCTCGCCGCGCAAGGCGAGGAAGCGCAAGGGCCCGATGCCGACGAGCAGGACGCGATGCCGGAACCCGCGCCCATCGACCTCGACGAGATTCTCAACAACCCCCTTTCCGAGAGCGAATACCGGGAGCAGAAGAAGTGCGTTCGGATCCGGGACGTCGACGACGTCGAAGTCCTCGACGAGACGCTCGTCCTGTTCCACGGCCGGCGAGGCGAGCTGTGGTTGAATCAACTCACCTCCCAATGCTACGGGTTAGAACAGGAGATGATCCTGCGTTTCCGCGCCTATGCGGGCACCTATTGTCGACTCGATCCGTTCCGTGGCGTTCCGTACTTCAGCAGGATCGCAATCACGGCCGAGTGCCGGCTCGGCGACTTCGAGCCCGTTGACGAGATCCAGGTCGAGGCGCTCCGCATCGCCGTCGCCGAGCGGCAGGAGGTCAGCGACATGGCGAAGGAAACCCGGCGCCAAGAGAGGCGCCGGACGCGGAGCTCCGACTGACCTTACCGCTCCGTGCCCTCGGTCGGTGCCACCGTTTCCTCGCTCTTCAGGAACTCGCGTGCGCCGCGCGAAATCATCGCTGGCGCGCTCGGGGCCTGGAAGAAGCTGAATCCTTCCCGGGTCCGCCACTGCAATGGCCCGCCGACCTTGCGGTTCGCGTTCAGCGTCTCGTCGCGAATACGCGTGATCAGCTCCTCATACGCCGGCTCCCCCTGGCGATGGCCGGAGAAGCTGCTGAGGTCGGTCGCCGCCGAGAACACCACGTCGACCCCGGGCACCGACGCGATCTCGGCCGCATTCTCGACCCCCGCGGGCGACTCGATCATGGCCACGAGGGCGATGTTGTCGTTGGCTTCAGCACGGTAGCTGCCGCCGTAGAGCGCGCCGTACTGGCCGCCACCCAGGCTGCGTGCCCCGGCCGGCGGGTACTTCATGAAGTGCGCCGCCGCCTTGATCTTCTCCACCTCGACCACCATCGGCACGATGATGCCGAGGGCGCCGATGTCGGTCGCTTTCTGTATGTCGCCCTCGGTGGCATCCGGCACCCGGATGAACGGCATGGCGGGCAGATCCCGCCCGGCCCAGATCATCCGCGCGACCTCCTGGTACGACAACGGGCTGTGCTGCATCTCGATCCACAGGAAGTCGAACCCGGCGCGCGCCATGGCGCAGTAGACGTCCGGGTCGGGCGTGTCGATGGTGCCGCCGATCACCTGTTGGCCGGCAGCGAGCTTTTCTTTGACGGTGTTGCGCATTCGTGATTTCCCAAGTGGTGCGGAGTGAGCCGGTGAAGCATACGCTGAAACGTGCGACGGTCGTCGGGTGCGCAGTGAAGTGGCATGCTTCGCGTCTCGCGGTGTCGTAGACGGGAGGGGTTGATGGCCGACTGGAACCGGCGTCGGTTTGTCCGCGCCAGCGGCGCGACGGCAGCCTTGGCGCTCGTGCCCATGGCGCGTTCGTCGGCAAGCGAGCGAGCCGACGACGGCTGGTGGTCGGGCGACCTCAAACACCTCGTGCCCGCCGCCAATCACGACCGCTTCCTGATCAAGTGCTCCTTTCGCTCGCCCCGGCCGCCGCCGGTGCTTGCGAACGCCGACATGCGCGTGCGCGCACGGATGACCGACTCCGAGGGCCGCTATTTCGCCTTCGACGTCGGCGGCCTCAAGCCCGACCACGAGTACACGCTGCAACTGACGGACGGCCAGGCGCCGCTCACCGACCCGTGGCCCCTCAAGACCTACCCGGCCCCCGACGCGCAGCCGACATCGGTTCGCCTGCTGGCGTATACCTGCGCCGGGGGCTATCCGGCGTACCCCGGCGACGTCCAGCCGTTTCTATCCCTGGCGCTGCGCCGCCGTCTGCTCAGGCGCGCCCTGTCCTTCGCGCCCGATGCCGCCATCGCCATCGGCGATCACATCTACTGGGACCAGCGCACCCAGCTTGAATCGGCCCGCGAGGATGTCCGCGAGCGAGCCCACGCCTGGTATACCTCGCGCGGCATGCTCGACCCCGGTCTTCCCGCCAAGGGCACCGTCAACGAAGCCGCCATCAAGAACGCCGTCGAGCCCCAATTCGCGGACCTCTACGGGGTCATGCTGCGCTCCACGCCGAGCTACTTCGTCTCGGACGACCACGACTACTTCGAGAATGACGAGGCGACCGGTCGGTTCGTCACGTTGCCGCCCCATGAATACCAACTGTCCTTTGCGCGATTCACGCGCGAGCTGTTCATGCCCGAATTCCTGCCCGATCCAGACCGCCCCGTGCTGATGTCCGGCGCAGGCGCCGGCGACCGCGGGCCCGGCATCTCGGAGAGCTTCGGCACGTTCCGCTACGGCAACCTCGCCGAGGCGCTGATCTACGACTGCGCCCGGTTCGTGAGCCTCAAGGGGGACGTCGCCGGCCTGGTGCCGCCCGAGTCGGAAGCGTGGCTCGTCGCCCGAACCGCCGATCAGCGTGTCCGGCACGTCTTCCATGTGCCGTCCCACCCGTTCGGCTGGACGGCGGGCAAGTGGCGCGAGTGGTACCCCGACGTCGCCGACACGGGCGAGGGCGACACTGCCGTGGCGCAAATGCGGCCGGACGGCGAGAAGACGTTCCGGCTCACCACGGCACGACGCAAGTTCCTCTGGCAGCGCGGCTGGTTCCTGCAGCACCAACGGCTCCTCGCCGCCCTTGGCGGACAACCCAAGCGTGCAGGCGTCGTCCTGTCCGGTGACCTGCACGCCACGGGCCATGTCCGCATCCGGCACAGCCAGGACCTCGCCCTGCCGAACCCGGTCCATGCCATTCTGACGGGTCCGTTGGGCACCGGCGTCGGTTGGCCCTCCCGGGCCCGCGGCACACCGCCGCTGGTCGCCAGCGGCCTCGAGGTGGAGGACGTGGCGAGCGTCCGCGAGAAGAACGGCTTCGCGCTGCTCGACATCGATCCCGGTTCCGTCACGGTCCGGCTGTTCGAATGGCGACGGGGCGAACCCGAGGGCGCCATCGACACGCTCGAGCCCTACCACGTGCACACGATTCAGCGCGCATCCGGGTAACCGGGGCGGCGTTAGAATCCCCGCAACGTCGCCGCCGACCCCGCCATGCCCTATATCGCCGACCGCGTCGTCCACGACGCCGACTCCCACGTCATGGAACTTGCCCATTGGCTGGACGACTTCGCCGAGCACCGCGTGCGCGACGCCTTCAACGCGCGATTCGGCACCCGGTACGCTGCAGCACTCGCTGACACCGTCGCGCGTCACGACGATCCGGCCTATCGCGACGCCAACGCGGACGAAATCATGTTGCGCAAGAACCACGCCGCGACGGGGTCCTTCCGCCGCGACGACCGCAGCGAGGCGCTCGACCTGATCGGCGTCGCCAGTCAGCTCGTATTCCCGACCTCGCCCAACGTCTGGCTCGAGGAGTTGGAGCACGGCGACGACATCGACCTGCTGTACGGCGCAGCGTCCGCGACGAATCGCGCGCAAGTCGCGTTCTGCTCGGTGGATGTCCGGCTGCTGCCCGTTGGCTATGTGGCGCTGGCCGATCTCGAGCGCGCACCCAAAGTCGCGTCCGAGGCCATCGAGCTTGGCATCCAGGCACTCCTCGTACCGTGGCTCTGCCCCAAGAACCACGCCACCAGCCACGTCGCCCTCAACGCGGTCTGGTCGCAGGCGGTCGATGCCGGACTGCCGATCCTCTTCCACGTCGGTGCCGCCGACCGCGTACTGCCGCGCGCCCATAAGAACAACGGCCTGCCTCCGGTCCCCGACTTCCACGGCGGCGAAGAAAACTTCCGCTCGATCTCCTACATGGCGATCCCGCACGGTCCCATGCAGGCGCTATCCATGCTGATCCTCGACGGCGTCCTGGACCGCTTCGAGAAGCTCAAAGTCGGCGTGATCGAACTCGGCGCGCTCTGGCTGCCGGGCTTCATGCGCCAACTCGACGCCGCGCTCGAGGCGTTCGGAAGGCATGAGACGCGACTCCAGGAACTGAAGCTGAGGCCGAGCGAGTACATCACGCGCCAAGTGCGCGTCACCCCCTACCCCACGGAACCCACCTCCTGGATCGTCGAGCAGTCCGCGCCGGGGATCTGCATGTTCTCGTCGGACTATCCGCACGTCGAAGGCGGTCGCAACCCGTACGGACGGTTCGATCGCTCGACCGCGACGTTGTCGGATGGGGACCGGGATCGCTTCTTTCGCGGCAACTTCGAGGACCTAATGGGGAGCGCGTTCCGGCGGTAAGAACGGGGCCAAGCGCGACGCGTAAGGCGTCGAAAGGGTTGTCCACCCCGTGCCCCCAGCGCCGGGGGTCAAGATGAGGGATCGGCACTGTGGACAAGGCGTGGATAACCCGCCTACGTCGTGCGGATCGCCCGAGCCGCCAATGCTGGCCCAGCGGCGTTCGAAGCGTCTTACGTTCAATCGCCCGGAGTGTGCAGTTTTCAGTTGCCAGGAGTGAGAAGCCCTCGGGACTGCCAGGCGTGGTCCAGTGTTTCAGTCGCCACACGGCAACCACCGGCGAGCCGCGAGGGTCAGCTCCCCGGCACCTCGGACGGATCAACCAGCCCGATGCGCCGCCAGCCCTTCGACAGCAGCCACGTCCGCGGCGACGCGACCTCCGGCTCGCGGTCCGCGTCCGCGTAGCGGCCCGGCGGCGGACCGCGCCCCTTCCAGCCGTCGAACCACAGACCCGAACTCGCCGTCCAGGGCCACCGGTGGAATCCGGCGGCGGCGCGGCCGGTAGTGCTTGTGTGAGTTGAGCCTCCCGGCGGTCGGTCCTGCGTCTGCGCTGCACCCTCCTACACTTGCGATACTCAAGAAAACCACTGTTTTATCAGTATTAAAACGACACATCATGCGTACCTAGCGGTGCCTCCCCGTGTCATCCTGTGACGAGCGGACGCCAGATTTTGTTGTGGGTCTTGTTGTGATTTGACTCACGATTCGTGTAGCCTTGCGTCCTCTCCGCCGGAACGGATGCCGCGCATGCCCAGGCTCAAGCGCAACGCCCTCTCCGCACGCATGGTGCGCCATGCCGGTCCCGGAAGCCACGTCGACGGCAACGGGCTCATGCTGCGCGTCCGCGCCGGCGGCGCGCGGTCCTGGGTCCAGCGCCTCATGGTCCACGGAC
>JAPOYV010000120.1 GCA_026706385.1 Gammaproteobacteria bacterium | reverse complement strand
CGGACCCGCCGGGTCGCGTCCGCGTGAAACTGCTCGCCACGTCGGTGGTGCGCGGGAGCCAGCAAGGCGAGAGCCATGGGCCGCATGCTCGTGGGGCGGTCGCGCCGACTTCAAGCGCGTGCTGCGACCGCTGGCAAGCCACGCCACGGCGCGCATGGGTGGCCGGGCGGACCGCCGCGGTGCTGGAGTGGGCGAGGTGGAGAACCTGCGCGAGCCTGCGGCCAGCGGCCGGGACGCGGTCGAGACGGCGATGCGCTCCCTGCCGAAGGCGGCGGAGGTCTGCTGCGCGTCGTGGTACGAGTTCGACTTCGATGCGGCGGTATGGACGGTGCCGGCGGGGCACATGAAGCGCGGCCGCGCGCACCGGGTGCCGCCGTCGACGGGGCGCTGGCGGTGCTCGACGAGGCGCGGCGGCTGACGGACGCAGCCTCGCGTTCCCCGGCCCGGCGGCGGCGAACTCGGCAAGTCGACGGTGTGGCGAAGGCCCTGGTGCGGGCGTGGGCGGGACGCCGCACGGCTTCCGTTCGAGTTCAAGGACTGGGCGCGGCACGCGGGCGTGGACGAACCGCTTTCGGAGTACGCTCTGGCGCACGTCGAGGGCTCGAGGACGGTGGCCGCGTACGCGCGCGACGACCTGCTGGAGAAGCGGCGGTCGGCGATGCAGGCGTGGTGCGAGTCCGTGTCCGCAGTCGGATGCCGAGCAGGTGTAGACATGGATTGACGGACTGACCGACCTGCCACACCGCCCCCAAGACCGGTCTGGTCGACACTGACGGACTAGAGTCAGTCAGTTATGCGGGAGGACGGCGGCACGCGTTGTTGCTCCGGGAGCCTCGATGGGTCGAATGCGAGCCGAGCTGTCGGTGTTCTTGGCCGACCCCCTCGTGGCGATCGGCACGAGCCACTTCCGACGCGGCGCAACTGCTGCTTGCAGTCAACCCGTCACGTGTCCTGGCAAGTCCCGCTGCGCCGGGGATCATCCCTGAGACAACTCCGCCTCAAGAGCCTCGACGGCGTCTTCTCGAAGGTCGCGCGTCGTCTCTGAGAAGCGATTGGAACGCCGTGGCACAGGCTTTTGAACCCGCACGGTCGTAGTGGCCACGTCGACCAGTTTGCCGTCGCACCGCGTCTCGGTGGTCAGGATGGTGACGTGGTGCGTGGTGGTCTCGTTCTGCGCGTCGTCCGTGGTGGATGTGCACCGCTCTGGCGAGGGAGCCGGTGACGGTTGATTGATCTGGCACCCCGTCAGAGCGAGAGCCACGAAAGCGACTGCGACTCTTGCGGTAGGCATGGGACTCATCCTCAAAGTACGCTAGCACGAAGGCCCCGGAGGGTGAGCCGGAGCCTTGGCTGAGTTAATGGGCGATTGCTGCCTAGTTGTCAACTGGCGCTTGCGGGACAGGCACCCGTACACCGTCATGCAGGGAGGTCGCCGAGGTCCCGTCAAGGGGCGCCAACCAGGCGACTACGCTACAGGGCAAGCCCCGCACTGGGCGACGGCGGTAGGCCATCCGAGACCTCTTGTCGTGATTGGAGACGTTAACAACTGTCGGAACTTGCAGCCCTGGTCTCACCTGTGGAAGCCTTGGCCGCACAGAAGCAGCAGTTCTTGAGGGAGGGTATGAAACAACCAAGAACCAACACCATCTCGGCATCGCTGCGCGCGGCGAGTCTAGGCGTCGCCGTGGCATTCCTGATCGTTCCCGCGGTTCCGGCCATGGCCAACAACACGGACGCGCCGAACCTCGTCTACCCGATTCCGTTCTGTTAGCTCCCGTGGACCGGTCGGAACGCAGAGCGGAGATGGACCGTCTCGCTACGGAGACGGTCAATCGCTACGAGCGGATGGACTTCGAGGAGCTGCTCAGGCTCGCGCACAGCGGCGACTACGCTGAAGTCAGAACGACGGGCGACTACGCAGTCTCGGTCACCTGTCTTCTGGACGATCCCAAGAGCGAGGAGGTCGTGCGCATCCTAGCGTCGGTGAACCGCCGGGACAGTCGACTGTCGTTCATGTTCCCGCGCACCAAGGACGGATTGGTTGTGAGCGACAGCGCCAACCGCTGCAACGACCGGTGAACCGGGCGTTGTTGCGCGGACGAACCCCGGGAGCGCTGCTGCTGCTCGGGACGGCTCTAGCGGCGGCGTACGTGTGGCCGGCGGAGCGTCTTGGCGATTTCGACGGCGACGGTCGCGCAGATGTCCTGCTGCAACACGCCGACGGAAGCTGGCGCTACCACGGAAGTTTGACGTCCGGTTCGCAGGGCCACCCGGTTCGTTTGACGCGGAAGTCGGAGTGGTATTGGGCAGCGGTGGGAGACTTCAACGGCGACCGCAGCGACGATGCCTTGATGCGCCGCTCGGATGGCGTTTGGGTCTACTACCCCATGGATGGCCGGCGCGTGCTTGCCGACGAAAGCGGGTGGGCGAATCTGCCTCGCGATACGGCCTGGCGCATCGCGGGTGTGGGCGACTTCGACGCCGACGGTCGGGACGATGTCCTACTGCGGCACGTCGAAGGCAACTGGCGGCTCTACCCGATGGATGGCAGGCGCATGGTCCGGAACCACACAGCCAACCTCCGGTTTGTCGGCGACGTCGCGTGGCGCTTCGTCGCCGTCGGGGACTTCGACGCAGACGGCCAGGACGACATCCTCCTTCGGCACACCAGCGGCCGGTGGCGATGGCAGACCTCGACGGGCGACGCGGTCACCTCCCGACGCCCTTCGCTGCCGGGAGACTGGCGATGGCGTCTTGCTGGCGTAGGCGACCTAGACGGAGATGGCAGCGACGACGTGCTGCTGCGGCATGTGGACGGGAGGTGGCGTACCCACTCGGGGCTCGCCGGAGCGGCGGTGGCCGGCACGCCGGATCTGCCGCGGGGTCTCGCCTGGCAGATCGCCGCGCCGCCCGTGCACATCCCTGATCCTGCCTTGCGCCGGAGCGTGCGCTTCGCGCTGGCCTTGAGTGCGGAAGCCCCGATCACCCGCCGGGCCCTGTCGGGACTGGAAGCCCTCGAGGCCAACGCGGTCGGCGTGAGCGACCTTTCCGGACTGGGTCTGGCGACGGGGCTCCGCGACCTGGAGCTCAGGGCCGTCTCGAGTGCGCACGGCACGCCGAAGAGCGTGGTCGACGACATCACAGAGCTCTCGAGCCTCGTCCAACTGGCGAGACTGTCGCTGACGAACCACGGATTCACGGACATCTCGCCTTTGTCGACCCTGACCAGGCTGGAGCGCCTCAACCTCACCAGCAACCGCATTGGGGACATCGGACCGTTGGCGCGACTGGGCCGCCTGCACACGTTATGGATGAACCACAACCGGGTTGCAGACCTTTCGCCGCTTGCCAGTCTCGAGCATCTCCACACGTTGTCGCTCGACGACAACGACCTCGTCGACATCTCGCCGCTCTCCGGCTTAGACAGTCGCCGCAGCCTTTACCTGAGTTGGAACGGGATCGAGGACGCGACTCCCCTCACGCCGCTCCGCCACCTTACCGTGTTGCGCATGTACTCAAACCGGATTGCCGACATCTCTCCGCTAGCGCCGTTGACGAAGCTGCAAGTGCTGTCGCTGTCTCGGAATAGCATCGGCGACGCTTCCGCCGTTTCGGCAATGACGGACCTGTGGTTCCTCGGACTGAGCGAGAACCACGTCACGGACATCTCGCCGTTAGAGAAGCTCACGAACATGCGATGGCTGTGGCTCCAGGAGAACTCGATCTCGGACGTGACCCCGCTGTCGGGGATGGTCGGGTTGACCCGCCTGCATCTCGAGTCGAACGCGATCGTCGACATCACGCCCCTGGCCGAATTCACGAAACTCAAGATGCTGACGCTGGACGACAACGGCATCACGGACCTGACCGCACTCACGAACCTGACCGCGCTCACGGACGTCGGGCTCGCGCGGAACCGGATCGGCGACATCTCCGCGCTGCGGAACCTCCGGGAGGTGGAAAGGCTGAACCTGAGCGGCAACGAGATCGTCGACACCGGTGCGCTCGAGCTCCTCACCGAGCTCGGGGAGCTTGACCTGTCCTACAACCGGATCGTGGACGTCTCGTGGCTAATCGATCTGCATGCCTTGAAAATTCTCCGTCTCGCGCACAACGCGATAGTGGACATCGGCGCCGTCTCGGGGCTGACCGCGCTCGAGGATCTGGACCTCTCGTACAACAACATCGTGGACCTATCTCCCTTGGTCGACAACGAGGGACTGGGCGCTGGGGACCGCGTGGACGTGCGCGGTAACCCGCTGACCGACGCGTCCTTCGAGACGGCGGTTCCCGTTCTGCTTGGGCGTGGCGTCGTGGTGGAGGCCGGTGCCCGCCCGCGGCTGGAAGCCGTCCACGACGACAGCGTGGTCGTGCTTCACGTCGAGGAGGACATCGCGGCGCTGGACCTATTCACGGGGCTGCCGCTCGATGCGTACACGTCAGCACTCTACGCCCACTTCGAGGACGCCTTCGACTTCGTGATGTTCTTCTCGAACCTGGACGACATTCGCGACCACGAGCACTCGCACTACTACGGCGTGTATTCGTCGGTCCGCAACGATACCGAGGGTAGCGGAATGCGCACGTTCTACGACAACCGGTACGGTTCGGCGGAGCGGCTCAAAGGCGTGATCCACTTTCCGTACAACCGGGCGCTGCTGTACGGCCCCGCGCTGCACGAAATGCTGCACGCGTGGGCGAACTACACGATTCCCACGGCGGTCGGCGGCCACTGGGGCTTCAGCAGCGCCGACGGCCAGCTGGGCGGGTTCGACATCGCAGACCTGGTCGAGTTAGGCGATGGGCGCTACGCTGCCGGCCGGTTCGGCACGTTCGCGAACGGCGGCAACGGGCCGCCCTACAGCCCGATCGAGCTCTACTTCGCCGGATACCTGACACCCGATGAGGTGCCGGACCTGTGGGTCGCCGCCGACGGCGAGTGGGTGGTCGAGGACGGCAGCCTGGCGCGAACCGAGGACGGCTCCGGCATCTTCGCCGCAGCCGACGTGCGCACGTATACGATCAAGGACATCGTGGCCGAGCATGGCATCCGCGTTCCGTCCATGGCGGACGCGCAGTGGCATTTCCGAGTGGCGGTCGTCCTCTTGACGGACGACGACCATCCGGCAACAGACGAGCAGCTGGGTATCCTGAGCGACCACGTTGCCGCGTTCAGCCTGCGGGGCGACGACGGTCGTCACCAGCACAACTTCTACGAGGCTACCGTCGGGCGGGGATCGGTCGCGATGGAGGGGCTGTCGCAGTTCCGAAAGACCGTCCCGGAAGCCGTGGACAATCTGCCGGTGTCCTACGGCGTTGTGCCACCGCCATACGCCTCGATGGCCGATGGCCGTTGCGTGCAGTTGAGGATCTTCCACCCGGGGTTGAGGTGGACAACTGGAGTGAACCCCTGAAGCTGGACAGGTTGGTTCTGAGATTTGGGCCGCTGGGCATGTCGAGCCTCAAAGCCCATCGGGCTGAGGTACCCCAGCGCCGAGTGGAGTCGCCGTTCGTTGTAGACCTGATCGAGGAAGCGCCGCAGGTGCGCCGCCACGTCGTCGGAAGTCTCGTAGTCGTTGAGATAGACCTCCTCGCACTCCACCGCCTTGATGAAGCTATCGGCCTGGGCGTTGTCGTAGGGATTGCCCCGTCTGCTCAGTGAGCCCCGCATCCCCCACTCGGACAGTACCGCCCGGTAGACCGACGAACCGTACTGGCTGCCGCGGTCCGTGTGGTGAATGCACCCTGGCGGTGGCTGCCGGTGCGCCAGCGCCGCGCACGGAGCGCCGCGATGGTCAGCCGAGCATCGATCCGGTGTGACACCGCATAGCCGACGACACGCCGCGACCAGGCGTCATGGATCACCGCCAGATTGACGAACGTTCCACGCGTGCGGATGTAGGTGATGTCCCCCACCCAGAGTTGATTCGGACCGGTGGGCGTGAAGTCGCGAGCGAGGTTCGGGAACACGGCCTCCCCGCGGCCACCGTCGCTCGTCCGAACCGTGTGCCGCCGCGGCTTCACGGATCAGACCGGACTCGCGCATGATCCGCGCCACGCGCTTGTGATTGACGCGCCAACCCTCGTGTTGCAGTTGTGCCGTGACGCGGCGGTAGCCGTATCGGGGGAACGCGTCGCAGATCGCCCCGATGCGGTGTTTCAGGGCGTCTTCGCGCTTCGTTCGACCATGCGGGCGGTAGTAGTAGTGTTGCGCCCCAAGTTCATGAGTTCGCAACCTCGTCTGACGGAGAGGCCGTCGGGCCGCTCACCACGCAACTGCTCGCGGCGTTGCGCTGGACCGCCGCACGCCTCGTTTTTTCAGCCGCTAGTTCTCGATGACGAGCTGGCCGACCTTGCGCTCCAGCCCCGTGATCCGCCGCTGACAGTTGCGCCAGCAGATCCGCCTACACGTCGTCGTCATCGAACTCACCGGTCGTCCGACAGGACCACCGCGCGTGCGCAAAGGTGCGGCCGCGCGAGCCTCGTCCCACACCGACAGCGTTCGGTTGACTCTAACCCCCACGACGCGGTCGCCTCACTTGTCGGATGCTGTCGACGCCTCGACCTCCTCGAATCCACTCCAGCGTCTCCACGCGCTGGCTCAGCGCCGCGACAAGATCGACCAGCTTGGTGAGTCTGTTGTCCAGCTCGACCATGCGCCCTTCAAGAGCGG
>JAPOYV010000070.1 GCA_026706385.1 Gammaproteobacteria bacterium | reverse complement strand
GCCGCCGGGATCCTGGTGGCATTCGGCCCGCTGCCACGTTCCGGGCGAGAGCAAAAGCGACCGCTCGACGTCGCTGGTGCCCCGGTTGAGCCGCAATGCCCGGTAGGACGCGAGTAGGGTTTCGTCGCGCTTCGCGTCGTCTCGCTCCTGGATGATCCGGGCCATCAGGCTCGGCAAGTGGTCTATCGACGGATTCGCCCGGCGTATGGTTCGCATGGCGAAATCCCCGTCGCCTTCGCGGGCCGCGTGCGACTGCGCGTAGTCGGCAGAGTGCTCGAGCATCTTGGCGAACCAGTGCGTCGGGTCGGATGGCCTGGTGCCGAGTGCGATCAGGCGACTTCCAGGGCTCTTGCCGAGCCCGGTGCGGATCGCGGCAAGCATCCGGTCGGCTTTCGCCGAGTCCCATTGCGCGGGTTCGTCGAGCAAGGCCAACGCAGGCCTCAGGCCGTGCGCTCGCTTCGGGTCCGACCCGATGCATCGGATACGCGCCCCGCTCGCCCTGTGCTCTATCAGGGCGCGATTCTCGCTGTCCTGAATGCGCCAGTAGGACTTGTCGAGTCCGACCTTGGCGCGAAGCATCGCTAGGCAGTCCTCGAAGATGATCTTCGCCTGGCCGAACGACGACGCCACGCACACGACTTCGCGCCGGTTGCCGTGCAACGGCCCTTCCGGGTCGGCGACCGCACAGGCCAGCCCCGCGACGACCGCCGACTTGCCGTTGCCGCGTGCGACCGTCATGGCCGCGTCGCCTTCGACCCCGAACGCGCCCCGGATAAACCGGCGCTCCCAACGTAGGACGGTGAACGGTTGCCCGTCGTGGTCGCCGCCGGCCAAGGTCAGGCCCGACAGGTAGCGGATGATGCGGTCAGCCGTCGCCATTGGTGTGCGCCGGCGGCACCCCTGCCGGCGTTTTCCCCCCGTTCCGTGCGAAAAGGACTCAGGGGTCCCCGGCGGGGGGGGTGTTGGGGGCGCCCCCGTATTCGTCGTCGTCAACCATGAGTCCGGCTTGCGCTGCCGCGTCCGCCACGGTCAGCCCCGACTTGACCAAGGACTGAAACGCACGTGCGCGACCGGCGATGTCGGCAGCGTTCACGTCGGACAGGTCGAGTTCGACAGGCGAGTCCAGCTTGCGGCCTAGCTCGGCTTCGATGCGACGGGCCACAGGGGCGAGCGTGACGTGTAGGAAGCGACGGAAGGATTCGCGCTGCGCGGTGCCGTCCGTGCGCTGATCGGCGAGCGACGGGGGAATGCCGCACGCGCTCAGGATGTCCCTACCGACGTCGGCCCGCAGTACCGGCAGGGTTTGCGGGGGCGATGCCCCGATGCGTTCCGGCCGCCAGTCGTACCGTGGCGCGTTCCCTTGCTCGTATCGGCCCTTGGCGCGGGTCGATTCGACGAACGCGACCTTGCCCGCGAGCTTGGCAATCGCTTCCTTGAGCCCGTCGAACGCGCCCCGCTCGGGCGCTTCCGGCATCGGCAGCAGGTGGCCGACGGTGCCGCTGGCCTCTTCGGACAGCCGACGCTCAAGCCACCCGGCCAGCGACCCCGACGCGCTCGCCTTCGCCAAGGGCGACAGCCCGGCCCAAGGTCGGCGCTCGTCAACCGCCCATACCAGGTGGACTACGCTGTCAGCTCGGGTCGTCTTGGTGCTGGTGCCGGTCGGCCCGTAGACGCTGGTGCGGTAGGTCCATCGTTCCGGTTGCCATCCGCCCCGAACGTCCCAATCGCCGCACGGGTCTAGGTGAAGGCGTCCGTCGCGGATGTCGATGCGCCACACGGACTCGCCGCGCCGCACCAGCGTGCGCCCGGCCAAGTCTAGGAAGTCAGCCGAGACGGCTTCGGCGATGGGCTCCGGAGTGACGCGGGCCGCTGCCAACGACCGCCCGACAAGCCCGGCGGCGATTTCGAGTGCTGCCGTCGCGCTCGCCCCGATCGTCTTGCCTTCGGCATCGGCCAGTTGCGCTTGAAGGATCAGGTCCGTGTACGGCGCTTCGCGTGTCTCGACGGGTGCGCGGAACGGCCACATTCACGCCACCACTTGGGCCGCGCTCGGCAGCCCGTAGGGCCTGAGCATGGCTTCCACGTCAGGCCGCCGCAGGGGTCTGCCGTTGCGTCCGGTTTCCCCCGCGCTGGTGCGGTAGTGCCACCCGACGAGTTGCCTGACGGCTTCCCGGCCCGCGTACTGCGCCCCGTCCTTGGGCTCGGTCGTGTACGCGATCTTGGCCCGCCCTTCCGGCAGGTCGCCGGCGACGACCACCCGCTGCCGACCGACCAGGGTGACGCGCTCAGGGGCGATGCCGACGCCCGCGACGGTCACGACCGGCTTGTGCTGGCCTTCGACGCTGGCCCGCATGGACAGCAGGCAGGTGCGCCGGAGCGCCGCGTAGGCGTCCGTGCGCGGCGATGGTATCGGGGGAACGCCGCCCATCGCTTGGACCACTTCGGCGATGGCGACGAAGTGTAGTTGTGTCAGGCGTGTGTCGTGTTCTTCGATGCTGCCGAGCCCGACGGCAGCCCGCAGGTCTTCGGGCGACAACGGCGCGTAGCTGTAGTCGCCGCATTCGGCATCGGCCCACAACGGCAACGCTAGGTCGTCGGTCATAGCCACACTCGCCGCCGGCGCGAGCGCAACTCGGCCCGCGTCGTGTCGTATTCGGGATTCGACACCAGCGCGGCAGCGTTGACGTAGGCCGATAGAATCTCGCGCACCCCGCCAAGGGTCGTGCGTGTCTCGACCCCGTGAAACTCGACGCTCATGTAGGTCTTGCCCTGGCCGATCGCCGCCCGGATGGCTTCGGTCGCCCTGGCCCGTACCTGTAGCTCGCCATTGGGCGCCCTGTGGGGGAAGGCGCGGGTTTCCGGCTTGCCCCGGTGTTCGGTCAGGATGGCGATGCCGTTCGCCGGCCATGTGACGCTGCCGGGCGCGAACACTTCGGCGAGTCCGCCCGACGCGGCCCGCCCTTCGGTCAGGATGGTGCCGTGCAGTTCCCCGCCGGCTTCGCGGATCTCGCTGACTGCTATCCGAACCATCTGGCCAGCGCCTTGGCGCACTCGGCGGACAGTGGACCGCCTTGCGCGAGTTGCCTTGCCGCTTCGGCATAGCCGGGGTTGATGGTGCGTACCTGAAACTCCGCGCCAAGCTCTTCGGCGATGCCCGCCCACTTGGTGGCCGTGCCGGGGGTCGCGCTGGTGACGACGACGTTCAGGTCTTCGCGCAAGGCCTGACGCACGACGGCGGCGCGGATGTACGCGGCGAGAGACAGGCCCGGGTCGTCGTCTTGGCGGACGGGGTAGCGGCCTTCGGCATCGCGCCGCATCGCCCTGATCGCGGCCCACAGGGCGGTGAGGTCCGCGAGCAAGTGGAACTGGCCCGACGCGATCAGGGCTTCTGCGGCCTGACTCTTGCCCGACCCCGCCGGGCCTTCGAGGAGTAGCAGCAAGACTCAGGCCGCCACGCGGAACGCGACCTGTGCGTAAGCGTCCGGTTGCACAAGGATCAGGTCGCCGACAAGGACGCTGACGACGAAACGCCGCTCGCCCTTTCGAGCCCCGGTGTAGATGTCGTCGATGGCCACGAAACCCCATTGGGGGGCGACCGCGAGCCGCATCGGGTCGGGCATCATCGAACGGCCCTTGCGGCAAAGGATGCCCGCCTGAATCTTGCTCGCCGCCGCGGGCATCCGCGAGTTGCACCACCAGCCGGCGAGCTTCGACGCGCCGTAGTCCGCGAACGAGACATCGCCGAGCGCCACGCCGGCGCCGGGGTCGGCCCCGACGACGCGGTCGCGGAACGTGCGCGTCGAGAGCGTGTACGTGTCCACCCCGACGACCATCGAGACTTGCGAAAGCATCGTCGCCCAAAGGCCGTCAATGCCGCTTGCCGCGACGGCAAGGAAGCGGTCGAAGTCCTCGACCCCGGCGCCCGGTGCGTCCGGGTCGGTCAACCGCTTGAAGAACCCGGTCAGGTTGGCGTCGTCGCCCGCCCCGTTCAGCAGTTGGTCGTCGAGTTCGTCGGACAGCGCAAGGCTGATGTTCTGCCGAAGGATGCTCTCGAAATTGGCCTGGCCGACCGAAGCGATGTCCTCAAGCGACAGGTTCAGGCTCGCGCCGACCCGGTGCGGGGTCGTGGTCTCGACGGTGATCGCCGCCGCCTCTTCCGGCACTTCCTCCCCTTTGGCGACCGCCGCGGCGGTGCCGACGTTGGGCATCGCCACCATGAGCTTGTCCACGACCGAAGGCGCGAATACAGCCGGGCGAAAGACATCGAGATTCACCCCGACGGTGCCCGGAGCCGGGCTGATGTCGCGTTGCTCGGTTTCCCGTTGCTCCGGGGGGCGCGTCCACAGTTCGATGGGGATGCCGTCGTCGAGACACCCGGCGGCTTCGGCGAGTTCGGCTTCCGCCCCGACGATCCGGCGACCGCGCAACGCGGCTTCGACGTATCGGCCGATGCTGGCCTTGGCACGTAGCTCGAGGCGTTCGCGGGTTTCCGGGTCGGCGGGCTCGCCTTGGTCGTGCTCGGCTTCCGCCGCTTCGGTTTCGGCGGCTTCCGCGACGATGGCGGCGCGTAGCTCGACTTCGATTTGCCCCATCCGGGTGGTCAGGGTTTCGAGTTGCCCGCGTTCGTCGTCGCCCAACTCGTCCTTGCCGAGTAGGCCGTTGAGTTCTTGGCGCTTTTCCGATTGCTCCAGTTGGAGCTTTTGGAGTGGGGTCATTGTCGGGTTCCGAAGGAATGGGACCGACCCCGATACTACGCCTAGTTAGTCTTTTTCACCAACTGTTGGTCAATAACGCCACCATCTAAATAGTGACCAAAAGGTCACTATTTAGTCGTGCTCGAAATCTCCACACCAATCGGTTGGGCTCGTCTTCGGCCAATATTGCTCGGCGAAGTCCGGCTGACCGTCGATGCTACGGAAAAGCGGGGTCGCGATGGGCGCGTGACGCCGGCACTCGCGGGGTGCGTCATCATTACGGTTTGGGGTCGGCCTTTCGGGAAACCGCCCGCTTTGGGTTTGCGACGGCTTCATCCAAAAGGCGCAGTCCTTACAGGCGTTCTCTCTCGGCTTGGGCATTCAATACTCTCCCGTGATGTAGTCGGCCCATTCTGACATGACTGTGCGCCGGCGCTCGATGTAGTCGCTTCGCAAGTAGGCTTGTTCCGTTGTCGAACCGATCCGATGCGCTAGGCAGAGTTCGGCAAGCTCCCGGTCTACCCCCGTCTCGCCGCACCACGTCCTGAAGGACGCCCGGAAGCCGTGCGCATGGCATCGCAGTCCGATGGCCCGCAGGGCTTCCCCGGCCCGCGACGATGCCATCTCGGTGCCGCTGCGCGGCGACGGGAACACCAGCGACTCGCCGCCGAGTTCGCGGGCGCGGCGCAGCACGTCCAGCGCCGCCGGGCTCAGCGGCACGGTGTGGCGTTCCTTCGCCTTCATCCGACCCGCCGGTATCTCCCACACGTCACCCTGAATCTCTCGCCACTCGGCGCCGTAGGCCTCGTTCACCCGCACGGCGGTCAACACGACAAACTCCAACGCGAGCGCCCGCGATGCGTTGCCGGGGCGCGACTCGCCCCACTCGCGCAACGTGTCGAGCACGCCGGCGACGTCCCTGTGGGCAAGCGCGGCCCTTGGTTCGTGCCGGGGCATCCGCGGCAGTTCGTCGCGCATGGCGTGGAACGGGTTGGCCAGTTCTCGCAGTTCGCGCCGGATGGCCCAATCGACGCAGAGGGCGAGCCGGGTCGCCACCTTCCGGGCGATGATCGGCGACCGTATCGCCCCGATGGCTTCGGCGGCTTGGCCGTAGCGGATCCCGCTGACGGGCTGGCCTAGCAGCTCGGGAACGTGGCGGCGAGTCGTCAACCAGTCCTTGGCTTGCTTGTCGGCGCTACGGCCCCATTGGTTGCGCCGGCGTTGCTCTATCGTCTCGACAAGGCAGTCGTCCAAGGTCGCGGTTCCGTTCTCGATGCGCTGCCGTCGCGGATGCACGACCTTGGGCTTGCGCGGTCGTCTCGGGTCGATGCCCGCCTTGCTCTTGTGCCAGTTCAGCCGTGCCGCTTCGCGGGCTTCATCGAGGCCGACAGCCGGGTATCCTCCCAATCCGATGTTGGTGATCTTCCCGTCCAGGAAAAGCCGTTGCGTCCATGTCCGGGTGCCGGTCGGCAGCACCCGGAGTGCCAGGCCGTGCCCGTCGCGACCGTCGCCAAGGGTGTACGTCTTTCTGTGCGGTTTCGCCCCTTCGCAGCGCGCCGGCGTGAGTCGCTTGCTTCGCATGGTAATTTCCTTCCTTTGCCGCGTGTTTTCGCGTGTGTTACTTTGGTCTGGCGTCCACTGGCGTCCAGTGGCGTCTAAGGTATTGATTTTAAGGGTTTGAAGTGCCGACCGTCCAGTTCGAGAGCAACGTCACGGACGCCGACGGGGACGTCTACGTGAAGATGGTCAACGGCTCGTTCCGACGTGGAGTCAGCCAACTCGGCGACATCGAGCCCTTCGAAGGAACGGGCACCACCTATTCGCAGAAGATCACCGTCCCGGATCGTGCGCCCGACGCCACCGCGACGGTGCGAATCGGCGACAACCAGGCGCACATCTACCGCCTCTCCGGGGACTACAACCCGTTGCACATCGACCCCGACTCGGCCCGGTTCGGCGGCTTCGACTCGCCCATCCTTCACGGCCTGTGCACGTTCGGGCATTGCGCCCAACTCCTGCTCGCGGAACTGGCCGACGGCGACCCGACGCGATTCAAGCGGATCAAGGTCCGCTTTTCCGCGCCGGTGTTCCTCGATGAACACCTCGAGGTCCGCGGTTGGGCCGACGGCGACGGGCGTGTCGTCTTCGAGGCGCATGCCCACGATCAGGTGGTCGTCTCGAACGCGTACTTCGAATACGTGGCATAGGCATGGCGTTCGCTTTCACCGACGAACAGGAGCAGCTCCGGCTCGCGCTACGGCGGTTCCTCGCCGACCAGTCTCCGACGACCGAGGTACGCCGCCTCATGACCACGCACACCGGCTACGACCCGTCGGTCTGGCAACGACTGTGCAACGACCTGGCCTTGTCCGGCGTCCATATCCCACAAAGCTACGGTGGCCAAGGCTTCAGCGCAGCAGAACTGGCGATCGTCGTCGAGGAAATGGGCCGTGCCCTGCTCTGCGCGCCCTACTTCTCGTCCACCGTGCTGGCTGCCACCGCGATCCTGAATGCGGGTAGCGAAGCGGACAAGGTCGAATTGCTGCCGCCGATCGCCGCCGGTGACCGTTTGGCGGCATTGGCGGTTACCGAGCCGGCGGGCCGTTGGGATGCGTCGGCCATCGAGGCGACGGTACGCGACGGCCGGTTGTCGGGTGCAAAGAGCTTCGTCGTGGATGGCCACATGGCCGATCTGCTGGTGGTGGCCGCGCGGCGACCCGGCAGTCGCGATGCGGACGGACTATCGCTCTACGTCGTCGACGCGACGGCCGACGGCCTGTCGCGCCGGCTGCTGACCACTGTCGATGCCACGCGCAAGCTGGCCCGGGTCGACTTCGACCAGGTCGAAGCCCGACTTGTCGGCGACGAAGGCGCGGCCGGACCCGCGCTCGCACGAACGCTCGACCTCGCGGCTGTCGTTCTGGCCAACGAGATGGTCGGCGGGGCCGCGGCGTTGCTGGAGTCGGCCGTGGAATACGCCAACATGCGGGTCCAGTTCGGCCGCGCCATCGGTTCGTTCCAAGCGATCAAGCATCGCTGCGCCGACCTCCTGCTGACCGTCGAGTTGGCCAAGTCCGCCGCCTACCAAGCCGCAACCGCGGCGGCCGAGGGCGACCCCGACCTGCCGGCGCTGGCGAGCCTGGCCAAGTCGGCCGCCAGC
The DNA here is from genome assembly GCA_026706385.1 of Gammaproteobacteria bacterium. Classification (GTDB taxonomy): domain Bacteria; phylum Pseudomonadota; class Gammaproteobacteria; order Pseudomonadales; family Azotimanducaceae; genus VXYL01. The sequence continues at coordinate 40,914 of JAPOYV010000070.1, read as the reverse complement.
GACGCCTACATGCGTGCCGCGCGGGACTGCATCCAGATCCACGGCGGCATCGGTTTCACCTGGGACAACGACACGCACCTCTGGTACAAGCGCGCGAAGAGTTCGGAAGCCTTCCTCGGCGACGCGGCATTCCACCGCGAGCGACTGATGCAGCGTTGGCGCATCCCCACCCCCTCGACGCCCAAAGCGACCCTTGCACCCGGTGCACCCGTCGCGCCGTCTGCAGACGGCGCGGACGCCGCTGCCCTCCGCAGCGAGGTGCGCGACTGGCTGGCCGACAACTGGGACCCGACCGCGTCCCTCGTCGCATGGCGCGGCAATCTCGCCGACTCCGGCTGGGGCATGCCGACGTGGCCGCGACAGTGGTTCGGACGCGACCTGCCGCAGGCGCTGGCGCCCGTCGTCGAAGCCGAGTTCGCACGCATCAACGCGGTTGGCGTCGCCAAGACCGGGATTCGACTGTTGGCCGCCGCGACCCTCCTCGAGCACGGAAACGACGCGCAGAAGGCCAGCTACCTGCGGCGCATCCTGACCGGCGAGGACACCTGGTGCCAACTGTTCAGCGAGCCCGGCAGCGGCTCGGACCTTGCCGGTGCCACCACGCGGGCGGATTTCGACGGCAGCAACTGGATCGTCAACGGCCAGAAGGTGTGGACGACCAGCGCCCACCACGCGGACTATGGGCTGCTCCTCGCGCGCACCGATTGGGACTCGCCAAAGCACCAGGGCTTGTCGTACTTCGTCCTCGACATGCGTCAGCCCGGCGTCGAAGTACGACCGCTCAAGCAGATGAACGGTCATGCATCCTTTAACCAGGTTTTCTTCACGGACGCCGTCATTCCACCAGAAAACCAGGTCGGCAAGACGGGCGAAGGCTGGCAGATTGCGATCACGACGTTGGCCCATGAGCGCCGTGGCGCAGACGGTCTCCGAGGCCAAGCCCGCGAACTCAACCTGCCCGGCCGCATCTACGAGGAGGAGCGGCAGGAAATCGCCACCGTGATGGAGCCATACAAGTGGTACCCGCAGCGCGCTGGCCGTGTCGACCTCGTCGTCGACCGGGCCAATGCGACGGGGGGCATGGACGACCCCGTGGTGCGACAGGAGATCGCCAAGCTGCTGACCATGGCCCGGTCCGCCGAGTGGACGGCGCGACGTGCTCGCGCCGCCCAGGAGCAGGGCCGACCCCAAGGCCCCGAAGGTTCGCTTGGCAAGCTCGCCTCGAGCAACGTGGCGCGACAAGCCAACCACGTGCACACCATGATCGCCGGCGCGGACGCCATGCTGAGCGGCGAGGACGGCCCGCTCGACGGGCTGATCGCGGAGATTCTCGTCTCGGTCCCGGCGACGTCGATCGCCGGCGGCACCGACGAGATCCAGCGCAACATCATCGCGGAACGCGTGCTCGGCATGCCGAAGGAACCGCGCATGGATCGGGGGCCGTTCCGGGACGTGCCACGGAACTGATCGGCGGAGGCGCCCCGCCGGCTACGGCGTCAACACGCCCAGGCTCGCCAGTTGCTCCTCGAATTGGCCGGACCAGCCCCGGTTCGCCACAGGGCTCGCCGGGCTCGGATGGAGGACGCCGTGCACCGGTCGCGTCTCACCGAGGACCGCGCGAGCGCGCTGTTCGGCGTAGCGTCCAATCCCGAGCACGAGGCGGGGACCCAGGAAGCGCACGATGTCGGCGAGAGCGCGATCGCAAGCAGCGTAGAGCGGTTCCCGCTCGTGCCTTGGCAGCTTGTCAGGCGTGCGATTGCGGCCGGATGCCTCCATGAACGCGAGCGGACAGTAGTTCCAGACGAAGAACTCCTCGAAGAAGGCGCGCGGCGTACCGAACCGATCCCGCGCCCAGCCCCAGAACCGCTGTCCACTCACCTCGCGGCGCCCGCACGCGAAGCCCTGCACGGGCCGCTTCGGATGCTCGATGGCGGGCCTTGCGACGCCGCCGTCGATGCCAAGCCAGTCCCGCACCGCTGCAACCTCGCCAAACGGTACACCGGTCTGGACCATGCCGAACGGACCCGGATTCATGCCGACCAACAGGACGTCAGCGCCTCGACGGCAGTAGCGTTCCAAGTATGTCCGATGGGCGACGAACGCGTAATCGAGCGGGTTGTAGACGCACGCAACCGGCGGGCCGAAGACGCACCGGTCGACGGCCCGAGCAAGCCGGCGTGCCACCGCCACCGGCAGTCCCTTGCCGGCCTTCGAGCCTGGCGGCGTCCCGCGTGGCATCATCGTTCCTCTAGCGTCTTGCGGTCGTCGGGACCAGGAGGCAATGGACCACTCCGTGGTTAAGCATCTGCGCGTCGAGGTCGAAGCCTACGACGCGAGCATCCGTCAGTTCATCCCCGACTACGAGACCATGCTCGCCCAGACGGCACGGTGCGTGGCCGAGTCATCCGCAGAAGAGGTCCTCGACCTCGGGGCCGGCACCGGCGCGCTGAGCGAAGCAGTGCTCATCCACTGCCCGAACTGCCGAGTCGAACTCATCGATACGGATGGCGAGATGCTCGACCAAGCCCGCGAACGGCTGCGGCGGTTCCGCTCGCGGGTGCAGTTCACTCGCCGCAGGTTCCAAGGTGCCCTCCCCCGCTGCGATGCGGCGGTCGCGTCGCTGGCGCTACACCACGTGCCAACGCTCCCCGAGAAGCGGGCCGTCTACGGCGCGATCCACGCGGCGCTCGACGCCGAAGGCGTCTTCGTGAATGCGGACGCCAACATGCCAACGGATGCGGTCCAGCAGCAGGCGGACTACGCCGAGTGGGCGGCCCACATGGTCGCAAGAGGCATCCCTGAGCCGCGCGCCTGGCAGCACTTCCGCGACTGGGCGGACGAGGACACCTACCTGCCCCTCGACGATGAGATGGCCGCTCTGACCGCAGTCGGGTTCAGTCCGGCTCGCGTGTGGCAATCGATCCCCATCAACGTCGTCAAGAGCACCAAGACCCACTGACCCAAGGACACCTCATGCCCTATGCCCATCCCGAATACTTGATCTCAGCCGCCGAACTCGGCGCCGATCCGGCAAGCCGGCGGATCCTGGACGCCACCGTTTTTCTGACCCCGGCGCCAACGACCGGGTACCGCGCCGAATCCGGGCGCGAACGGTTCGACGCCGGGCACATTCCCGGCGCGCTGTTCCTCGATCTGATCCGCGACGCCTCGGACACCTCCACGGGGCTCGGCTTCAGCCTGCCGCCCGTCGCGCAGCTCGAAGCCCTGTTCCGGCGGCTCGGCATCTCAAACGACACCGAGGTCGTCCTCTACAGCACGGGTCACATCATGTGGGCAACCCGCGCATGGTGGCTGCTGCACTACTGCGGGCAAGGTCGGGTGCGCGTACTCGATGGCGGCATGCAAGCCTGGCGCGATCACGGGCTACCCATCACCACCGATCGAGCGAGCTACCCCCGCGGGGATTTCACGGCGAACCCGAATCCAGCACTGTTCGTTGACAAGAACGGCGTTCTCGCCGCCATCGGGGACGCCGACGTCTGCACCGTGAACGCCCTGTCGCCGGAAATCCATGCGGGAGAAGGCGACTTCTCCTACGGCCGCAAGGGGCACATCGCCGGCAGCCTCAACGTGTACTACGACGACCTCCTCGAGAGCGGCCACTTCAAGGACCACGACGCGCTCGCCGAAGTCCTCGAAGCCAAGGGCTTGCTGGCCGCGCCGCAGGTGATCGCCTACTGCGGGGGCGGCATCTCGGCGACCATCGACGCGTTCGCCTGCCTGCTGTGCGGCAAGCAGGAGGTGGCCGTCTACGACGGCTCGATGTCCGAGTGGGTGCGCGACGAGTCGCTGCCGATGGCAACTGGGCGGTAGCGCAGCCCCGAACCGACCCATGCAGATCCGCACCCCATACCTGGTGTTCCTTGGCGATGTGCCCGATGCCCTCGCCGCGAAGACCGGTCAAGGCATCGTCGACTGGCGACGCGAGGCCGTCGCCGGGCAACTGCGTCTCCCCGGCTGCCAGGCGGACTTGGGCGTGCCCGAGCTGACGGTCGAGCAAGCCGCCGCCGGCGGTGCCAAGACGCTGGTGATCGGCGCGGTGAATCCCGGCGGCGTGCTGCCGAAGGCCTGGCAGCGCACCATCGTCGAAGCGCTCGACGCCGGCCTCGACGTCGCCAGCGGTCTGCACACGCGGCTCTCGCAACTGCCGGAGGTCGTCCGGGCCGCGAAGCGCCGCGGACGACGCCTATTCGACGTCCGGCACACGGATCGCCAATTCCACACGGGCAGCGGTGCTAAGCGCCCGGGCAAGCGCCTGCTCACCGTCGGCACGGATTGCTCGGTCGGCAAGAAGTACGCGGCACTTGCGATCGAACGCGAGATGCGCCGCCGTGGCATCGATGCCGAGTACCGCGCCACGGGGCAAACCGGCATCCTGATCGCAGGCTCCGGCATCGCGATAGACGGCGTCGTTTCCGACTTCGCCGCGGGTGCCGCCGAAACGCTGTCGCCCGACAATCACCCCGACCATTGGGACATCGTCGAAGGACAGGGCTCGTTGTTCCACCCTTCCTTCGCTGGCGTAACCTTGGCGCTTCTCCACGGCACGCAGCCGGACGCGTTCGTGGTCTGCCACGAGCCGACGCGCAAGACCATGCGCAACGTCGCCAACCCCATGCCGAAGATCGAAGACGTCATCGCCGCAACGGTTGCCCTGGGGCGATTGACCAACCAGGCCATCCGCTGCGTCGGGGTCGCGATCAACACGGCGGCGTTGGATTCAAGCGCCGCGCGACGGTGCGTCGAACGAGCGAGGGTTCAACTCGATCTCCCCGTCTGCGACCCAATGCGAGACGGCGTTGGCGAATTCGTCGATGGGCTTCGCTTGGAAACCGACTGATGCAGATCGCGTCACGCGTGGAGCGCTGGCCGCTGGCCCGACCCTTCACCATCGCCCGCGGCAGCAAGCGAACGGCCGACGTTGTCGTCGCCGTGGTGACCGACGGCCGCCACGAAGGTCGCGGAGAGTGCGTGCCGTATGGGCGCTACGGGCACACCGTGGCAGGGGTTGCAGCGGAGATCGACGACTTTCGCGGCCCGTTCGATCGCCGCGCCCTGCTCGCCCACATGCCTCCGGGCCCCGCGCGGAACGCCATCGACTGCGCGCTTTGGGATTTCGAAGCCAAGGCGGCGGGGCAGCCGGTCTGGCGGCTCGCGGACGTCGACAGGCCGAGACGCGTGACGACCGCGTTCACAATCAGCCTCGATACGGTCGACGCCATGGGCGAACAGGCCAACCGCGGCCGGGGCCACGCACTGCTCAAAGTAAAACTCGGCTCGGACGATTCCGACGCCGACGCCGCGCGTCTCGACGCGGTCCGCAGTGGTGCACCCGGCGCACGCCTGATCGTGGACGCCAACGAGGGGTGGACCATCGACACGTTGGCCGGTTTCGTCCCGCACGCCGTGGCGGCCGGTGTCGAGTTGATCGAGCAGCCGTTGCCCGCCGACGCCGACGGCCAGCTCGCGGGGTTCGCTTCGCCCATCCCGATCGCGGCGGACGAGAGCCTGGTCGAAGGCGCCGACCTCGACGCCCTCACGGCTCGTTACCAGGCCGTCAACATCAAGCTCGACAAGACGGGTGGACTCACGCGCGCGCTGGCCCTGGCCCGGCAGGTCCAGACGCTCGGGCTCGACGTCATGGTCGGTTGCATGGTGGCCACGTCCCTGGCCATGGCACCGGCCCTGCTGCTCGCGGACCGCGCACGATTCGTCGACCTCGACGGCCCGCTGTTGCTCGCAAGGGATCGACAGCCCGGGCTCGCATACAATGGCGATTCGGTTGAGTTTTCCACGGATGTTTGGGGATGAGCGGATCCCGGGCGGCCAGCGTCGAACGGACCATCTGGCATGACGGCCAATTCGTTGCCTGGCGGGACGCAACCGTGCACGTGCTCGCGCAGAGCCTGCAGCGCGGCTCCCTGGCGTTCGACTACCTGAGCGTCTACGAGACGGCACGAGGACCTGCGGCGTTCCGCCTGCGCGACCACGTCGAACGCCTGGCGACGACATGCCGAATCGTGGGTCTCCCCCTGGCTTACCCCGTCGAGACCTTGGTCGAGGCCGCAGTCGAAGCGGTGCGCCGCAACGGCGGCGCCAAGTCGGTCAAGATCAGCGCGCTCATTCCATCCGTCGAGGTCGAACTGGTCCCGCAGGACGAACGCGTCTCGGTTTTCATCGCCGCCTACGACAGCGGGCCCGATATCATCGCCCACAACCCGGGCGAGTACCGCAGACGCGACGTGCTGTCCTTGAAAATCGAGCGCGAGAAGTCGGCTCGACGGGAGGACATCCTGCCCCCGCACGCCAAGGTCGCGGGGAACTACACGGCGGCCATGACCGCCAAGTGGCGCGCACGCCGCGAGGGCTTCGACGACGTCGTCCTGCTCGACGAGAACGGCTTCGTTACCGAAGGCCCAACCGCCAACCTGTTCCTGGTCGACGCCGAGCGACGGCTTGCGACGCCGCCGGCGAACAAGGTGCTGCTCGGGATCACCCGCGACTCGATCATCCAATTGGCAGGCGCGAGCGGCATCCAATGCACGGAACGCGACGTCACCCCGGATGAACTGACCGTCGCTGCCGAGGTTTTCCTGACAGGGACGTCGGTGGGCGTGTGGCCGGTTTTGCGTGTCGACGGCGAGCCGGTCGCCGACGGCGCGGTCGGGCTCATGACCGCACGTCTCCGCGACCGCTACCGTGCAGTCGTCCGGGGCGAGGACGCCGACTTCGAGCACTGGCTGCACTACGTCTAGACGATGGAGTGCGCAATCGTTGATCTTCACGCCCACGGTCGAGTTGCCGTTCGCGGGACACCCGACGCTTGGCACCGCCTGGGTGCTCGGTCGTCATCGACCCGAGTTCACGCTCAACCTCGCAGGCGGACGCATCCAGGTGACGTTCGCCAAGGACGGCGTCGTCTGGATGCAGCCGCCGACCGTTGCCCTCGGTGAGGCCCTGCCCGCCCCCACGAGCGCGGCGCTCGTGCAACTCGACGAGCAGGACCTCGCGCCCGCCTATCCGAGCCGCAGCGCTGCGGTCGGACCGCACTTCGCCCTGATCGGACTGCGTTCGCTCGATGCGCTGCGGCGAGCCCGTCCACCCGGAACCGACGTTCCGAGTCCTCTGGACGGCAGCCAACCGTTGCTCGTGTTCGCTTTCACGGACGAAGCCCACACGCCCGCGGGCGATTTCGCTGCGCGGATGTTCTTCGATGCCAACGGCGGGCGCGAAGATCCGGCGACCGGCAGCGCCAACACCGCATTCGCCGCATACCTGCGCGCGCTTGGGCATGGCGGCGCATTCGTGGTCGAACAAGGCTACGAGATTGGCCGGCGCTCGCGCCTGTACCTGGATGTCGGCGCGGACATCGTCGTTGGCGGCAAGGTCCACCCTGTTTTGGCGGGCAAACTGCTGGCCGGGTTCCGCGCCGGCGATTCTGCGTGACCGCGGTCAAGTCTCGCAGTCAGCTAGCATCCCTCGGGCCTTTGTGCGTCCGTGTGTCTCGTTTAGCGTAGCCCGTTAGGCGTCCGCTCAATGCGGGCGCGCCGGCACGGTGACCGCGCTCCTGCGAGCGCGATCTGCCGTACCTTTTTTGGAGCGAGCGCCTAGAAACGCAACTCCCCGCGCATGGCGAACACGCCACCGGCGGCGCCACGCAGGTCGTGGTGTCCACGGCCGCCAGCGACCTCCACGTTAAGGCGGTCGAGCGACCGGCGACCGGAGAAGTCGAGCGCAATGCCCAGCATCGTGTGGCCCCGGTCGTCGGCGACGTCGACTTCCGCAAACGGCGTCAACAAGCCCGACAGACGGTGGTCCAGGATCGTATATCCGAGCCTGGCATCGACCGCCCAGTCGTCGCGCCCGCGCCAAGCATCGACACCCGGTCGACCGTAGCCTTGGACCAACGACTCGCCAGCCGCGCCCATCCCGGCACCCGCATACGATGACAGCGAGAACGACAGGCCCTCGCCGTCCGCGCCAGGCCGGACGAAGGCCGACACGCTGAAGCCGTTCTCCTCGTAGTCGTCCGCCGCGTGCATGGCGAGCATGCGCGCTTTGGCCTCGAGACCGAAGCGTCCGCTGGAGTCATAGCGGAATCCGCCGGTCACTTCGGCGCCGCCGCCGGTTTCGCCGTCACCACCGTCCTGGCGTGCGGCGACCTGACCGAACCAGGTGACCAAGCCCCCGCCATCCAGCGCGATGTTGCGCCCGGCCTCCAAGCCCGCCCGCAGGCGGCTGACACCGACATCCAGGCCGTTGACGATTCCCACGCCACCGTCGGTTTCCATCTCCAGTACGCTCACATCGCCGAGCAGCGACAACTCCCAGGCATCCGCCGAGGCAAGGGTTCGTCGACCACCGAATGAAGCCATGAACATGGACACGTCGGCCGTGCCGTGCTGAGCCGTCGCCGAGCGGACATGATCGGCATCACCCCAGCCGAATCCGAGAATCGCCCAGGCCTCCGCGTCGTCGGCCAAGGACCAGCGCACGTAAGGGAAGATGCTCAGCATCTCGGTCTCGAGATCGCCCGCCCCGGCAGCCTCGGCACTCGCGAACTCGTAGCCCGCTTCGCCAACGCTGCGCGATACCGCGAAACCGCCCAGCCAGCGCTCGCCGAAGTCGGCATCGGCGCCAACGTAGAGGCTGGTCAAGCCGCCGTCGTAGCCCGCGCCCTCGAAGGATTGGCGATCAGCATGGCCCCAGAACGTCCAACGGGCCGGCTGCTGCCACTTCACCTCCGGCGCGGCGGCTGCGTTGAACGACCCGTAGCCAGCGGAATCCAGCCCCGGCATGCCTCCTCGCCAATGGGACTCGCCCAGCCAAGCGTTGTCCGGACCGAACGGCGACAGGCCAGGCTGCACAAGCCATCGGGCGCTGTGGCCCTCCTGCCACGCGCTGGCAGCCACGGGTCCAGCCGCGGCTCGCCCGCCATTGTGGAACCGGGCACCAATCGCCGACGTCACGCTCGACAAGGTGCTGGCGCCAATGGCTGCGAAGCCCTTGCTCAGTGCGGCCGACTCCGCCGCGTCTGTTGCCACCGTTGCGCGGAAGGACTGGGTGGCCGCTCCGGCGCTATTGGTCGCCGTGACCGTCACTGTCGCCTCGCCCTCCACCAAGGGTGCGACCGTGACCTGGGCACCCGCAACAGTCGCCGAAACGGCATCGCCGGAAGCGGAAACCGTGTAGACCAGGGCCGTCCCACCAAAGGTCCCCGCTACATCGACGGATGCGGGTTCGCCACCTGTTCTCAACGTCACATTGGACAGCGAGCCGATTGCCGTTGGCAGCTGATCCTCCACCGTAACCGCGAACACCTGCGTGGCCATCCCGGCCGTGTTCTCGGCGGTGACCGTTACGGTCACCCGACCAGCGACAAGCGCCGCGACGGTGACCGTCGTTCCGGTCAAGTTCGCCGTGGCCATCTGCTCGGACGACGACATCGCCGAGTAAACCAGTGCGCTGCCCGTGAACGCGCCGTCGATGTCCACGTCCATCGTATCGCCGACAGTCAGTGTTAGGTCCGACAATGTCCCGACGGCCGTCGGAATCTGGTCTTCCACGACGACCGAGAATGCCTGCGTCGCGCTCCCCTCGCTGTTCTCGGCGGTGACGGTGACCGTTGTCTCGCCAGCGGCTAGCGCAGTCAGCGTCAATGTCGTGCCTGCCAACGAGGCGGTCGCCATGTCCGGGGCGGACGACGCAGCGGAGTAGATCAAGGCGGTTCCGCCAAATGCATCGGCGACGTCAACGTCGTGCGTGTCGGCAACGGTCAGCGTCACGTCCGGCAACGTACCGAGCGCGACCGGTGGCTGATCCCTGACGGTCACAGCGATCGTCTGCGCTGCACTGCCCTCGCTGTTCTCGGCGGTCACCGTCACGGTGGCGTTCCCCGCAACCATCCCGGCAATCGTCACCGTGGTGCCGGACAGCGTAGCCGGTGCCATATCCGGAGCCGATGACGCCACGGAGAACACGAGGTTGGTGCCGCTGAACGCATCCGCGATGTCGACTTCGTGCGTGTCGCCGACAGTCAACGTGACGTCATCCAGCATCCCGACGGTGGCCGGTGGCTCGTCCTTGACGATCACCGTGAACGTCTGCGTTGCGCGGCCCTCGGTGTTCTCGGCCATCACCGTCACGTCGGTCTCCCCGGGCGCGACCGCGTCCAGAAGCACCGATGTGCCCGACAGCGTGGCCGTCGCCGCATCGGGGACCGATGAAGTGACCGAGAACACAAGGTTCGTGCCGCTGAACGCTCCCGCGAAATCCACCTCGTGCGTGTCGCCGACGGTCGACGTCACCTCATCCAGCATCCCGACGGCAGCCGGCGGCTGGTCCTTGACCGTCACCGTGAACGCCTGCGTCGCGCTCCCTTCGGTGTTCTCGGCCGTCACCGTCACGACGGTGACCCCGGGGTCGACCGCGTTGAGAAGCACCGCGGTGCCGGACAGCGTCGCGGTCGCGGCATCCGGGACCGATGAAGTGACTGAGAACACGAGGTTCGTGCCGCTGAATGCGTCCGCGAAATCCACGTCGTGCGCGTCGCCGACGGTCAACGTCACCTCATCCAGCATCCCGACGGCAGCCGGCGGCTGGTCCTTGACCGTCACCGTGAACGCCTGCGTCGCGCTCCCTTCGGTGTTCTCGGCCGTCACCGTCACGACGGTGACCCCGGGGTCGACCGCGTTGAGAAGCACCGCGGTGCCGGACAGCGTCGCGGTCGCGGCATCCGGGACCGATGAAGTGACTGAGAACACGAGGTTCGTGCCGCTGAATGCGTCCGCGAAATCCACGTCGTGCGCGTCGCCGACAGTCAGAACCTCATCAGCCAGGGTGCCGACGGCGGCGGGCGGGTCGTCCTTGACCGTCACCGCCAAGGTCTGGGTTGCGCTACCCGCCGTGTTTTCCGCGGTGATCGTCAGTTCGGCGTCGCCCGGTGCGGCACCCGCCACCGTGACGGTCGCGTCCGTGACTGTCGCCGTTGCCGTCTCGTCAGCCGACGAGGCCACGGCGAACACCAAGTTCGTACCCGTGAAAGCGGATGCGACATCGACCGACTCCGTCTTGCCGACGATGACGGTTGCACTTGGCAACTGGCCGACAGCCTCCGGCTCCCGGTCGACCACGGTCACCTTCAGCGTGGAGGTGGCACTGCCCGCGCTGTTTCGGGCAGTGATGGTTATCGTCGCCTCCCCAGCGCCGCCGGCCGGTGTAATCATCAGTGTGTAACCGACATGATCGACCTTGACGACACTCTCGTCGGACGACTCCACGATGCAGTCGGTGGGCCGATTGGCGAAAACGCCGAAGTAGTTGATCTCCAGCGTCGGGTCGTCCGCGAAGAGCAGCACATCGGGCAGTGGCGCGCTCTCAACGGGCGCCTTAACCGCATCCTGACCGAATGCCGCCAAAGGCCAAGCCGCGATAGCGAGCCAGATTGCCAAACCACGTAACGCGTGGCGCGAAGCGTGCGGATTCCGAGGCGCAGAGGCCCGCCGCCGTGCGGTGCTGCTTGTTTTCAACAGGTTGATCCTCACCATAGGTCTCCTTCCCAAAACACCGAAAACAGTTTAGCGCACTAACTCTTACCGAGCAGCGGGCACGCGCACGGTCATCGTGGTCGCGCGACGGTTCGCCTGGCGGCCTTCTGCACTGTTGTTGTCCGCGATCGGCCGACTCTCGCCATGGCCAACCGCCGACAACCGGCCAGCATCCACGCCCGCGGCGATCAGGTGGTCCCGCACCGAGGCCGCGCGGCGCTCGGACAGCCGCTGGTTGTAAACCGCCCGGCCCGTGTTGTCGGCATGGCCTTCGATCACCGCTTCCGCTGTCGGGTATTGGCGCAGCAGCGCTGCACCTTCGCGGAGTACGGCGCGTTGATCAGGCCGGATGTCCGCCTCGTCCGTGTCGAAGATGACAGTGAACTCGACCGGCGGATCCGGAACCACGTAGCAGCCATCCGCCCCGACCCTGGCACCAAGGCGCGAGTCCGGGCACTCGTCCTGGTAGTCGGGTATGCCGTCACCGTCCCGGTCGAGGGGGCAGCCCCGATCGTCGACCGCTACCCCATCCGGCGTTCCCGGGCATGCGTCGTTGTCGTTTTCGACGCCATCGTCGTCGTCGTCCGGCGGGAACTCGCAGCCGTTTTCGTCGACGGGACGTCCGAGAGGTGTCCCTGGGCATCTGTCCCGGGTATCCGGAACGCCGTCACCGTCCCGGTCGGGCGGCGGATAAGAAGACACATCGCCAATGAACACGGTGATGCCGACTTGCGCGAAAGGATCGAACGGCGCCGCATCGGCGGTTTTCACGGCGCGCACGTCGCCTCGCCAGGAAACCCGCGTTCCGAGGTCGCCGAAGGCACCGATACCCCCGAACACCTGGCCGCGCCGCTCGTCGGCAGCGCCCTCCGGCGAGAACGCCGTGCGTCCGCCACCGAAGACGACATACGGCTGGAATCTCGCACGGGCCTTGGGCAGTGACCAGAGTCCCGAGAACCAAGTCGATTCCGCATCGCCCCGGTTCGCCGACCACGACAGGTAGGCCAACTCGGCCGCGAAGGAGTCCGTCAGTCCGTAGCCGATCGCTATGCCGAGGTCGGTGGACTGGCCCACATCGTACGCCCGAGGCGACTCCTTCGCCGCCAACACCGGCGACACAAACCACTGACCAGCCTCCGGGTTCTCCCGTGCCTGCGTGCTGATGCACAACGCAAGGGCAACCGACCACATCGGTACGAGTGGCAAACGCAGCATGACAAATGAGCCTGACAACGCCAAAGCTTTATTATGAGCGTTGGCCCCGCGGTGCATCAATACGCGGAACTCCGCCTTTACGATGTTCCGCGGTACCGGCTCGCCTGCGCTCTAGCCCGCCAAGCTCCAGGCAAGGTCCAACGCGGCCTGCAACGAACCCGTGAAGGCCTTGCCCTGCCACGCGATGTCGAAGGCCGTGCCATGGTCTACGGATGTCCGCACGATCGGCAGCCCGATTGTCACATTCACCGCGGTCTCGAAACCGACCAGCTTCATCGGCGCATGACCTTGATCGTGGTACATGCAGACGATGGCATCGAAACGGTCATTGTGGATGGCCTGGTAGAACACCGTGTCCGCGGGGTGGGGACCCGAAACGTCGAGGCCTCGCGCACGTTCAGCCGCAATCACAGGGGCGATGATTTCCGCGTCCTCGCGCCCGAGCAGGCCGTTTTCGCCCGCATGTGGATTGAGTCCGCAGACCGCGATGCGTGAGGCCGAGCCTAGCCTGCGCACCACCTCGTCGGTAAGCCGTATGACCGTCGCGATCCGCGAAGGCGTCACTCGCCGAATGGCCTCCGCGAGCGATACGTGGGCGCTGACGTGCGCGACGGCCACATCATTCGTCGTCAACATCATCGCGACATCGGGCGAGCCGCATAGCTCGGCGATGTACTCGGTATGGCCAACGAATCCCGGGGTGGAGAGTTGCGTGGCCTCCTTGTTCATCGGCATCGTCACGATGCCAGCCACGGCACCCGACAACGCGTCGGAGGTTGCCCGGCCCACGTATTCGCGCGCGGCGCGGCCGGCCTTGGCACTCAATCGCGCAGGCGTGAAATCGGCCGTCGACAACGCCTCGAGATCGACGACGTTCAGCCATCCCGCAGCCGCCGCCGACGGCTCCCGAATGGTCCTGATCGGGACGTCCAACCGGAGCAGACGGGCGCCCGCCGCGAGGATGCCCACATCGCCATAGACCACGACGTCGTCCCCAAGCTGGCCGGCTTCGTAGCGGCGCAGAACTATTTCCGGGCCGACGCCGCTCGCGTCACCCATGGTGATCGCCATGCGTTGGGCTATTCCACTCGCTGCAGGCATCGCCCAGTCTGGTCCCGTATCAACGCCGCCGTAGTGTTCCAATTCCCAACTGCCGCAACAACCGGCATAGCACGACTGCTCGAACAAGGTCATGCAGCGCGAGGATGTGCCGCACCAACGAAAAGGGGATCCCGTGGGATCCCCTTCTACGTCAACCGCGCCCGCGGTGGACTACTTGGCCAGCGCCTCCTTCGTCGTCTTCACGATGGCGGCAGCCACCTTGTAGGGATCGGCATTCGATGCGGGACGGCGGTCCTCCAAGCGCCCTTTCCAGCCGCCGTCGATGGTGGCGATCGGAATGCGGATGGATGCGCCGCGGTCGGCAATGCCGTAGTTGAACTTGTCGATGGACTGCGTCTCGTGCAGTCCCGTGAGACGCATGTCGTTGTCGGCGCCGTAGACGGCGATGTGACGCTGGATCGTCTGCCCGAAATGCTCGCAGATCTTCGTGAAGGTCTCCTCCTCGCCCGAATCGCGCATCATGCTATTGGAGAAGTTGGCATGCATGCCGGAACCGTTCCAGTCGCCTTGGACGGGTTTCGGATGCCAGTTGATGGCAAACCCGTACTTCTCGCCGGTGCGCTCAGCGAGGTAGCGTGCGATCCAGGTCTCGTCGCCGGCACGGGATGCGCCTTTGGCGAAGACTTGGAACTCCCATTGCCCGGCAGCAACCTCGCCGTTGATGCCCTCGACGTTGATGCCAGCGTCCAGGCATGCGTCCAAGTGCTCGTCTACGCAGTCGCGGCCGAAGGCGTTGCGCGCGCCGACCGAGCAGTAGTACGCGCCCTGGGGCCCGGGGTAGCCGCCGATGGGGAATCCAGGCGGCAGGTTGGTCCGGGTATCCCAGAGGAAATACTCCTGCTCGAAACCGAACCAGAAGTCGTCGTCGTCGTCCTCGATGGTCGCACGACCATTGGACTCGTGCGGCGTGCCGTCGGCGTTGAGCACCTCGGTCATCACCAGCCAGCCGTTCTTGCGGCCGGGGTCGGGATAGACGGCGACGGGTTTGAGGACGCAGTCGGAGGCACTGCCGTCCGCCTGGGCGGTGGAACTGCCATCGAAGTTCCAGATCGGGCACTCCTCGAGCGTGCCGCCGAAGTCGCTCTCCACCCGCGTCTTGCTGCGCAGGCTCTGGGTCGGCGAGAAGCCGTCCAGCCAGATGTATTCCAACTTGCTTTTCATTGAGTCCATTGCTCCTCATCTAGTACAAAGGCCACGAAAGACCGACCGGAGCCCGCGCTCGCGCGCGACCGTCCGCCTTTGGCGCGGTAACACTGCAACAACCGCGCCAGCGTACCCCAACGCCACAAACGCGCCCCACCTTGGGGCTTCCGTGCACGATACACGGTCCCTGGCCGCAGTGCCTGCCGCCCGATTACGCACGCTATTGGTGCATGGAGCGCACCAATAGCGTGCACCGTGCTTGCTATGCTGGCCTTAACAGATCGGGATAGGTCGAGAACCGCGTCTCCTGGCGGGTACGAATCTCGATCATGGCGACCTGCCCTTCTGCGTTGGCTCGTTTGGCATCCTCGAGCGCCGGGCCGATCCCGGCTACGTCGGTGACATGGACCGCTTTGGCACCGAGAGCCTCGGCAACGCCAGCGTAGTCGCCGGACTGATTGCCCACCCCGTACTTGCCCATCGCGACGGGCATCTTCTCGTCGTAGCCGCCCATCGTGAGGTTGTTGATGACCACCGTCGTAATCGGTATCTCCGCCCGCACGGCGGTTTCGATCTCCATGCCCGTGTGGCCGAACGCCAGGTCGCCCATGAAGTTCATGCAGAACTTCTCCGGGTTGGCCATCTTGGCGCCGATCACCAGGGGAATCCCGTAGCCCAGGTGCGTCGTCTTGCCCCAGCCGATGTATCCGCGCGGTTGCGATGCGTGGTAGAACGGCATGATCTGATCGCGCGGGTTGCCGGCGTCGTGGGTGACGACCGTGTCGGCGTGGTCGACGCAGCGATTGATCTCGCGGATCACGCGGTAGGGGTTGATCGGTGCCTCGTCCGAATTCAACAACGGCGCCCATTCCCCGAGCCACTCCGCCTTCGTCGCCGCGATGCTCTCCACGGTATGGCCATCCTCCGCGCGACCGTCCTCGCCGAGCACCGCCTTGGCTTCGTCGATCATCGCCTCCAACGTCAGCTTGGCATCGCCGACCAGGCCTAGATCGGCCGCGTAGTCCTTGTTGATGTCCTCCACGGATACCGTGCTGTGGATCAGGAACTTGCCGTCCGGTATCGGCAGCCCGAAGCCGGTCCGCGTCAGCCCCGAACCGATGGCCAATACCGTGTCGGCCATCCCCAGCCACTTGAACACCGCCTTCGGTGCAGTGCGGTTCGCCGAGCCCAGCGCCAGGGGATGTTCGTCCGGGAACGCGCTCTTGCCCTGCATGGTGGTGATGACCGGAATCTGGGTCAGCTCCGCGAACGCTTTCAGTTCCTCGCAGGCATCCGCGTAGAGAATGCCCTGGCCCGCCCAGATCACGGGTCGCTGCGCATCTAAGAGCGCTTTGACGGCATCCTTCACGTCGCCCCGCGACGGCACCGAACGCATCATCGTCGATGGCTTGTACCGTTCAGCGGCGCCCTCCGGCACCTGTTGCCCCATCACGTCGCCATGCATCTCCACAACCACGGGTCCGGGCCGCCCCTGGCGCGCCGTGTGGAACGCACGCCGAATCTGCGTTGCCGTGCGGTCGATGCGGTCGATGGACAGCGCCAGCTTGGTCACCGAAGCGTAGTTCTTGGTTGCCGAGAAATTCGGCGCCACGTCGTAGCCGCCGAGTCCGGCGCCACCCGGCAGGAAGACCATCGGCACGCCCTCGCCCCAGGCCTGGGCGATGCCACCAAAGGAGTTCTCGACGCCTGGACCGGACTGCGAAGCGAAAACGCCGGGCGGCGCGCCGCGTGTCTGTCGGCTGTAGCCGTCGGCGGCGTTGATGCCGCCGCGTTCCTGGCGGAAGACCAGCGGCCGGATACCGACCCGGGCCGCCGCTTCGATGAGCGAATTGGCCGGAAAGCATGGCATCCACTTCACGCCTTCGGCTTTCAGGCAGTGCGCAATCAAGTCATAGCCGTCCACCGGCTTTCCTCCCTAAACGGTTGCAGAAGAGCGAACGTCGGAGTTTGGCGGATCGGCGCCGCTGGCGGCAAGCCGTTTTGCACCCCGTCTTCACCATCAAGCACGCGGTGGGCCGCAATCGTGCCAAACGGGTCATTCGGGATTCATCGCCAGTTCAACGGCGCCCTGCTATGATGCGCCGCCTTCGCAGATTGCCCCTTGCGCGCATGTCCACGGACGGCCCTGATTTCACGAACGCCGAACTGGTTCCGGTCATCGCCCAGGATGCCGAGACCGGTGCCGTGCTCATGCTCGCCTACATGAACGCCGAAGCCTATGCCGAGACGCTCGCCACCCGCCGCGTGTGCTACTACAGCCGGAGCCGGGCCCGGCTTTGGCGCAAAGGCGAAGAGAGCGGCCACGTGCAGCACCTCAAGCACATCTACTACGACTGCGACGCCGACACGGTCCTGGTCAAGGTCGAGCAGGTCGGCGGCGCGGCCTGCCACGAGGGCTACGCGAGCTGTTTCTTCCGGGAGATCGACCCCGATACGGGCAAGGCCAAGGTGATCGCGGAGCGCGTTTTCGATCCCGCCGAGGTCTACGGCCGAGCCAAGTAGAAGCCGAAGAAGGAAACAGCCCCATGGACCGTGTGCTGAACCTGGGCATTCCGTCCGGCAGCCTCCAGAACGCCTGCGCGGAGTTGTTCGAGCGCGCCGGCTACCGCATCTCGTTCCCCAGCCGCTCCTATTACCCCGAGATCGACGATCCGGAGATCGACTGCCTGCTGGTCCGGGCCCAGGAAATGGCCCGTTACGTGGAGCAAGGCGTTCTGGACGCCGGCATCACGGGTCACGACTGGGTCCAGGAGACCGGCGCGGATGTCGCCGAGGTGGCCGAGTTCGTGTTCTCCAAGGTCAGCCGTCGACCGGGCCGCTGGGTCCTTTGCGTTCCCGACGACTCGAGCGTGCATACGGTCGCCGACCTCGAGGGCAAGCGCATCGCCACTGAAGTCGTCAACCTCACGCGCGCATACCTCAAGCGTCACGGCGTCGCCGCCCAAGTCGAGTTCTCGTGGGGCGCCACCGAGGTCAAGCCGCCGCGCCTGGCCGACGCCATCGTGGAGATCACGGAGACGGGCAGTTCGCTCAGAGCCAACAACCTGCGCATCGTCGACGAGGTGCTGGCCAGCACGCCCCGGTTGATCGCCAACCATGCCGCGCGCCGCGATCCCTGGAAGAAGAGCAAGCTCGACAACATCGCCCTCATGCTCGCCTCCTGCCTTGCGGCGGAGGGCCGGGTCGGGCTGATGATGAACGTGCGCAACGACGACCTCGAGGCCGTGACCTCGTTGCTTCCGGCGCTGCGCAACCCGACGATCTCGCACCTGTCCGATCCCGACTGGGTGGCCATCAGCACGATCATCGACGAAACCGCGGTGCGGATGATCGTCCCGGAACTGAAGAAGGCGGGCGCCACGGGCATCGTCGAATATCCCATCAACAAGGTCATCGAGTAGGGGGCACGATTCGGTGAGTGCGGAACCGCTGGAGGTGGCCACGCGTCTCGCGGACATCTACGGCCACGCCATCGAGCAGCCGCTGATGTATCCCACGGGTGTCGCCATCGCGGGCCGGCTCCGCCTCGCAGCGCATCGGCAGCATGATCTCGCGGACCCGATCGCGCGCCTGGTCGACGGCTTGGTGGCCGATCCGGAAGCGGTGCCCGACGCCGCGCCGAGCCTCGCCATCGCCTGTTTCGCCGACGAGCTTTTCGCCGAGACCAACGACCTGCGGCACAGGGATTTCCTACTCGCACTCGCCCGCCGATTCCGAGCTGATCCCGACATCCGCGTCGAGGATTTTTTCTTCGCGGGGACGCTGCTTGGCCGTGCCTACGCGTTGACCGGCGAGACCAGCTATCGCGACCAACTCGTCGCCTTCCTGCGCCGCATCGATACGCGGCAAGCCAACGGCCTCTATTGGCACTGCCACGCCTCCCCCTACTTCTGGGGTCGCGGCAACGCCTTTGCGGCCCTCGGTTTCGCCGAGGCCTTGTCGTATTTGGATTGGCGCAACGACGCGGCAGACATCGCGGCAACCCACCGCGAGCATCTGAGCGCGTTGGCCTCGTTTCAGCACGCGTCGGGCCTCTGGCACCAGTTGATCGACGATCCCACCACGTACCTCGAACACAGCGCGACCACGATGATCGGCTATGCGATCGTCCGCGGCCTGCGCGCCGGCTGGTTGCCCGCCGATCCCTGGCGCGCGTGCGCGGACCGCGCCTGGGCGGGCGCGGCGGCGCGCATCGGCACGGGCGGAGGACTCGACCAAGTGTGCGTGGGGACGGGGCCACTCGACTCCCGCCAAGCCTACGTCGAGCGACCCTTCAGTACCGGCGTGGACGCTCGGGGCGGCGCCATGGCACTGTGGTTCGCCGTCGAGATGACGCGGCTGAACGCCTCCATGCCAGGCCAAGGAGCCAAGCCATGACTACGATCTCCGAAGCACTCAGAGAGTTCGGCAATACCCCCTACGTCCTGACCGTCGGCGACGACGGACCGCACACCAGCCACAGTACGGTGACCCTGGCGCCGGACGGTAGGTCGTTGACCGGCCCCTTAAGCAAAAGCGCCGCAAAGAACGTCGCCAGCCAGCCGGCGATGTCGCTCTTCTGGCCTCCGCAAGAGCCGAGCGGCTACGGCATCATCATGAACGGCACGGCGCAGGTGATCGCCACCGACGGGCCAGATCCGCTGGCATCGATCGCGTTGACCAAGGCCGTATTCCACCGCCCCGGAAAGCCTGGGCCGCGGCATGAAGGCACGTGCACGTCGGACTGCCGGCCAATCCGCCTCACACGGACTTAAGGCCAGTTGCGGACGATCAGCCGCCCTCGATTCGCTGCATGAAGAACACTTCGCTGGTCGGCTGGATCGGTTCCAGCCAGGCGTCCTGGTAGATCTGGCCGTCGATGGCGACGGCCGTCTTGGTCAGAACGTCCTCGATCCCCGGCCACTTCTCGTCCAAGGCCCGCACCAAGCCACGGAAGTTGCGACACTCGATCTCGATCTCGCGGACGCCGTCCGTGTTGGTCATCAGATGATCCGGGAAAACAACCTTCGCCATACTTCCTCCGTAGTTGGCCGCGAACTCTAATCGTCGGCGTAACGCCACGGTGATGCCGGCTGGTCGGCATCCTCGTCGAGCGTCCATTGCGGCAGCGCAAGCCCACCGCCCAGATCCTTGAGAACGACCCTTACGCGGCTGCCGATTCCCACCGCGGACACCACGTCTTCGGGTGCCATCGTGCCGTCGGCCAAGGTGAGATTCCCGGTCACGCGCAAGCCGTCGTGTACGCCCGGCTCCCCCACCTGCTCGTCGAGTTCCACCAGCAGGATCATGTACGGCAGGAACTGCCGGAACACCGGCTGGATCGCGTGGTGGACTTCGGCGTAGGAATAGACGGTGCCCTTGCCGGACACCGGCCGCCAGTCGTAGTGCGGCGACGCGCACCACGGGCACGCGGTCGTCGTCGGATAGCGCATGAGCGAACAGGATGCGCAGAACTGGAGGTGCAGCGCGCCTTGGCCGCAACGGCTGTAGAACTCCTGGTTCGCCTTGTCGAGGTCGTCGATGACGACCGGCATACCGAGGTATTCGCCTTCGAGTGCCATCGGACTCAAGCCCCCCTCGCCATCACCAGCGCGCTGCCGGTGGCGGGTGTCGCCCAGCCGAGGTTCGCCGACAGCTCGACGTCCTTGACCTGGCGGCAACCACCCTCGGCGTAGTCGTAGGTGTGCATGCGCTTGCCGTCCGCGCCCACCGGGCAACTGTCGTCGATGTCGTGGCGCAGTTGCCGGACATTCTCGATCACCATGGCGATGCCGTGCGTATAGCCCTCGCAAAGGTGACCGCCGCTCGTGTTGTTGGGGCGGGCGTTGCCGAGGCGCATGATGCCCGAGCTCACGTAATCGCCACCCTCGCCCTTCTTGCAGAACCCGTAGTCCTCGAGTTGCAGCATGGTCGTGAACGTGAACGCGTCGTAGGAACCGGTCACCTGGATGTCCTCCGGACCGACGCCGGCATTCGGCCAGAGGATGTTCCTGGCGTAGACGCCCGCCACCGTGCTGATCGGACCGGCCTGGTAATGGTTGTCCACGCGCGGCTTGGAGCAACGTCCCACCACGCCGAGGATCTTCGCCGGCGTGTGCCGGCAGTCCCTGGCCCGGTCCATGGACGTGACGATGACGCAGCAGCCGTTGTCCGTCTCGACGCAGCAGTCGAGCAGGTGCAGCGGCTTGCAGATCATGCGGCTGGCGAGCACGTCGTCCACCGTCACCCGGTTCTTGTAGTACGCCTTGGGGTTGTTCGAGGCGTGTTCCGAATGGATGACCTTGACGTGGGCCACCTGCTCGGGCGTCGTGCCGTAGTCGTACATGTGGCGCATGAAGGTGTGGGCGAAGTTCTGCGCCGCGCTGCCCTGGCCGTAGGCGCGACCGAACAGGGCGTCGCCGGACAGCGCCGAGCGCCCCGTACTGCGCCCCGTGCCGCCGATGCGGAACTGCGAATAGCCGTTCATGGACCGAAAGATCGCGACCGTCTTGCAAAGCCCCGCTTCGATCACGCCGATGGCGATGCCGATCAGCGCTTCGGTGGACGAACCACCGCCTTGGCAGTCCATGTAGAAGTTGAGGCGGATGCCGAGGTCGCCGGCAATGGAGGTGGAAGGGACAGAGTCATTCCCGCTGTAGGACAGCATCCCGTCGATGTCCGCGGAGGTCAGTCCCGCGTCTTCCATGGCGTTGCGAACGGCGGTCGTGCCGAGATTCCGTGTCGTCGTGCCCGACCCGCGCGTATAGCTCGTCTCGCCGATCCCGACTATGGCGTACTTGCCGCGCAGGTACTTGGGCGCGGTGGCATCGATCTCGGTGCTCATTGAACCCCGTCAGCGGTCAACCCAAGCGGGGCACCATAAACGACCGCGTGGATGCGCTCAATCGGCGTCCACGGGGCGCCACCGCACGGCGTCCGCGAATACCGCCCGACCCGATGTCTGGTTGGAGACGACCAGGGAGACCTCCCCAGCCGGCAGCGCGAACGTCCCGAGGTCGTTCCACCCCCACTCGGCGGCCGCCCCATCGAACTCGACCGCCTCCTCGACGCCGGACCCCACGACCGTCAGGCGGTAGAGGCCGTGTCGGACGCGGGCGCTAGCAAACGCGTCACTGGCTTCCGGCAAGTGGTAGTCGATGCGCCACCGCCCCGCGCTCGGCAGGGTCGCGGCGAACACCGCCTTCGCGCGCCCGTCGCCGGCGGGTGCACGCGCCGTCGTGCGGCGGTACTTGCCGAAGCTCTCGGACACCTCCTGCCGGGTCCAGCTCGCGTCGCCGGCCGTGAACGGCGAGAACACGGGCAAGCCCTGGTCGATGTCCGCATCCGGCACGAAAAAGTCCGACATGCTGCCGCCGACCCGCAAGCCCAGATCTTCATCGTCGTAACGCACCGAGAAGCCGTCGTCGAGGTCGTCGACGACGATGCCGTTCGTCTTCGGCGGCGCCCAATCGCTCGCGCGATAGCCGGTGAACGGCTCCGCGTCGACCACTTCGTACTCCTCGACCTCCGGGATCAGCAAGCGGACGTCGCGCCGATTCAACGCCAGGACGGGTTGCAGCCACAACTCCTCGGGCGGTCCGCGCAAGACCAAGCCGAGTTCCACGGCCTCGCCGCCAGCGACGCTGACCGCCTGGCTGTTCGCCTTGGCCAGGATCTTGTCTCCTTTGGCCGGCGCGTTAGCCGCCAAACGGACAATGCCCGGTACGGCCTCGTCGTTGCGGACTTGGACACGAACCTGGTAGCGCGGCCTGCCCTGGTCGTCTTCCGGCAGGCGCACGACGATCGGCGCCGAAGCCACGAACCCCGGCAGCGCGGCGTCGTGCAGCCAATCTCCTACCACCGGGGCGAGCGGGATGCCCAGTTCGACGGTAAGCGCCTCGAACTCCGCGACCGTGAAATTGCGCCCGGCGTAACGGTGCCGCAGTTCCGCGAGCAGCGTGCCGATGGCCTCGCGACCGTACGCATCCAGGACTGACTGGGCGATGGCCGGGACTTTGAGCCAGAGCACGTCCAGCGCGCGTCGCGCGTCCTGGCTCGGGTCGAGGTCCGCGAGCGAGGCGCCGAGCGCCGCATCCCAAACCGTCGCCCGCCCGGTTGCGCCGTCGCGCACACTTGCGGCGATCGACGGACCACGGCCGATGGGGCCATCGACCACCACGCCCATGAGGGCCTGCTGGATCATCGCCCCGAGGTCAGCGCCGGTCGCGAACGGGTACGGCGAGAAGTAGCCGGCCCGGCTCTTCGTCAACATCCTGAGCGCTATCTCGTGAAGCAGGGCGTCCAGTGCCAGCGCGCCCTCGCCCACCGCGCCCGCCTGGAACGAAAACAGGTTCTTGACGCCACCGTGGAACGGGTTGCCGCCGGTGATGTCGTTGTCGAAGTAGGACATCAACCCGTCGGCCTTGGCGGCCCCGATGCCGCCTTCCCGTGAGGCGAACCGTTCAGGTTCCCTGTAGGGAAACTCAAAGCGCGACGACGGGAAACCGTACTCCCGCAGCATCACGATGCCCGGCATCGCCTGCACCGACGCCATCCGCCAGCCGCCGCCGAAACTGCGCAGTACCGCGGGGACTTCGACGGCGGTGAGGCCGCCGTAGGGATACCCGAGCCCCAGGATGTCCGCCCCGTCGAGCATTCCCCCAAGCCTCTCGCGGATGGCTTCGTCAGCTTCCGCGAAGAACGCCACGTTGCGACGGTGCTTTGACGACATGAGCAGCTCAAGGCGCGTGCCGGCGACCTCCGCGACGCGACGTTCGAATTGCGCCGCCAAGAGGGCGACCGCCGGCAAAGGCTCAGCGGGGCGGAAGCGGTACTCCCCCGCCTTCCCCTCGCGCAGGCCCGGCCCGGCGACCAGCCACTCGGGCGGCGTGCGCACGGCCAGGTCGACGGTGAAGAAATCCCGGGCATACCGTTCCGGATCGTCGCGTCCCGTTGCTGTGCCGGGCATGGGCAGCCACCGCATCGCCGGCATCAAGGCGACGTACGCGTCGTCGAAGACGCCAGTCTGCGTCCCGAGGAGCAGCAGGTTGCCCGCGTCCGAGGTCAACCCCTGGACGTCGAGCACGCTGTCGAGATAGCCGAATTCGCCATCCGGAACGCCCGTTGCCCGGATCGAGAGGGCGATGGACTCGCCCGGCATCGCCGGCGTCGGCAACTGAGCGACGAGCAGCCCGTGCGTATGCGTATGCGAGGCTGGTTCGTCGTTGACGGCCAGTTCCGCGACCGTCATGCCCGGGTTGAGGCTCAACACCAACTCGTCAAGCGTCGGCGCGTCGCGGAGCGATGCGGCCGGCGCGGCCAACTGGTAGTCGAGATCCAGCGTCAGCATCCGCCCCGGCTCGATCCCCACGCTACCCTCCACCCGGACGACATCGGCGTACGGGTCGTCCTGACGCGCTTCATGCGCCATCCGCCACGCATCGCGCAGCGCCGCTCCATCGGCCGCTTGCCAGGCGAGCGCGCCGATGGCAAGCACGCCGACCATCAGCAGACCGCCCGCGACCAGCGATTGCGAACCGATAGCTGCGCGATCCCGCCTTGGGTGAAGAGCCGCGGCAAGCACCAGCATGCCGCCCGCAAGGCAGAGCTCCGCCAGGCGCTGCGCCAAGTCCGACGCCGTGGCAAAGACCGGCTGCACATCGGACGGCAACACCGTGTAGCCCGTCAAGCCGGAGATCGCTGGCAGGAGGTAGTAGGGACTCGTCGTCACCGCCCACCAATGCGCGCCCAGCAAAGCCACCGCAACAACGGCAACGATCAGCCGATTGCGTATGAGCACGGCGAGCAGGAAAACCATGGCGCACCACAGGATCAGCATCGGCAGCGCATCGATGGTGAGAAACGCCGTCGCCGACAGCGGTTCCAGGGGATCCCCGAGAGGCAACTCCAAGGCTCCCGCGAGCAGGCCGAAACCCTGCAACAGGCCGATCAGGAGAACCATCGGCAACCACACGGTTGCCACCAGCCCGACCAGCCGGCCAGTGAGCAGGACGAGGTTCCCGACCGGGCGCGTGTCCAGGACCTCGGTCATCCGATCGCGCTGATCGCGCCCGCGGATGTCGAAGGCGAGGAACAACAGCCCGATCATGAAGATCCACAGCACGAAGATGCCGACGCCGGCAATGAGGAAGCGCGGCTGGAACGCCCCGAAGGACGGCGACTGGCTGGAGGCGATCAACTGCAGCATGGTCAGGCCGAAGTAGGGCAACAGCCCGCCGGCCAAGCTCAAGACCATGAACAGCCAAGTCCGCGCAAGTCGGCGCGCCGTGCGCATTTCCGCCCACGCCACGCCCAGCAAGGAACGGATCAGGTTCATGGCAGCGTCAGGCGACGGTTGGGCCTGGAGCTGGCATTGCCGGACCGACCCAGCAAGCCGCTACGACGACTCTTCGTCTTCGTCTTGGCGGGCAGCCTCCGAGCGACCCCGTGCCGCCATGAACGTGAGGTAGGCCTCCTCCAGCGTGGGCGACTCCACGGCGACCGCGCCCTCGGGCAGCCCGTTGGCCGTGACGCCTCGCAAGGCGACGCCGTCGGCATTTGCCGTGCGCGAGACGATCTCGTAGTCCGACTCCACCTGTGCCGCCTGCTCGGCCGACGCCGTCAGTTCGAACACCTTGCCCTCGGCCTGGGCCAGCAACTGCGCTGGCGCACCCTGGAAGACTACGCGGCCCGCATCGAGCAGCGCCATGTCCTGGCAGCCGCCGCCCAAGTCGGCCACGATGTGCGTAGACAGGAGAATCGTGCGATCCCTTCCCAAGCGACCCATGACCTGGCGAAAGCGCATGCGCTCCTCCGGGTCGAGTCCCACGGTCGGCTCGTCGACGATCAGCACCTGCGGCTCGTGAACCAGCGCCTGGGCAACACCCAGCCGGCGCACCATGCCGCCGGACAGTTTCTTGACCTTGCGATCGGCGACATCGGCCAAACCGACCATCTCCAGCGTCTCAGCAACCCGAGCGCGCCTCGTGCGGCGGTTGGACATCCCGGACAGCCGCGCCAGCGTATCGAGCACCTCTTCCGCGCGGTGGTTGCGCCACGCGCCGAACTCTTGAGGGAGATAGCCGATCATCTCGCGGACCTGCCGCCGCTCGCGCGTCACGTCGTGGCCACCGACCGTCACACTGCCACGCGTCGGCACCAACAGCGTGCAGATGATGCGCATCAGGGTGCTCTTCCCAGCCCCGTTGGGGCCGAGCAGCCCGAAGAGGCCCGTGCCAAGCGCCAAATCGACGTCGTCGAGGGCGGTGTGGCCGCCCTTGTAGGTATGGCCAAGCCCCTTGGCCTCGATCATCGCTTCCATGGGATGTCCTGCAGTCGCGAACCGCGCCTTTATACCAAAGCGGGGTGGGCATTTGTCGGCTCTCGTGACGGCCCGGGCGGCGTCATGCGGGCCTCTTACGACCCTCTAGCGTGCGTGACCGCCGCTAATATCCGCAGTCAGGTTAGGTCGGTCTTGTGCGTTGGGCGTCCGTGCTCCTTTCTAGGGCGGAGCCCCGCTAGACTTGCCCAGGCTGTCGAGCGCCTCCCTGAGTTTCCTCACACCAACAACGATGTCTCGCTCCGCGAGGGACGCGTAGCCAGCAAGCAACGCCACACACTCCGGTGGTTGCGCGTAGCATTCGTCGGCTGAGTAGATGCCGACACCGCGTTGCTGGCAGGCTCGACGCAAGCTCGCAAAGCGGCTGGCCGGAAGTTCCGGTAGACGCAGCAACGCATGAGTGCCCGCGCTCGCGCCCACTAGCTCTGCACGCGTGCCGAGTTCGCTCCTGATGCCTTCCAGGAAGGCGGTCCGCCGGACCGCGTACCGTTTGCGGGCACGCCGGACGTGCCGCTCCAGCCAGCCGCCGCTGATGAAGTCCGCGAGTACCAGTTGTTCCAGACTCGAAGTGTCGCGGTCGGCGATGGCCTTGAGCCGCTGGAAGGCGTTGACGAGATCCTCGGGTGCGACGGCCCATCCGATTCGGAGCGCCGGAAACAGCATCCTCGACGCCGTGCCGAGGTAGATGACCTGCTCGTTCTGGTCGAGAGACTGAAGGCACTCGATGGGCGGGCCCTCATGCCGGAACTCGCCATCGTAGTCATCCTCGAGGACGACAGTCCCGTTCTGTCGGGCCCAGTCGAGCAAGCGCAGGCGTCGAGAGAGCGGCATCACGCCTCCGGTGGGAAACTGGTGAGAGGGCGTGACGCATGCGACCTTGGCAGCCTCGAGTTCGGCGACCAGTTCCACCTGCATACCCGCCGCGTCTACCGGGACGTAGGAGACGGCGGCCCCGCAAGCATGCAGGCAACTCCCGTACCCGGCGTAATGCGGCTCCTCAACGACCACGCGGTCGCCCGCCTCGACGAGAAGACGGAGGCACAGGTCGATGCCTTGCTGGGAACCTTGGGTGACAACGATCTGCTCCGGCCGGCATGTGAGACCGCGGGCGCGCGAAAGATAGCCGGCCAAGGCCTCGCGCAATTCGGGGGAACCACCAGGGGGTTGATAGCCCGTCGGAGCGCGCGACAGGCTGCGGGCCCGGCGCCCGACGAGCCGTGCCCACACGTTCAGCGTCTCTCGCTCGTGCCCCGCTCCGGCGAACCGGAAATCGTGGGGAAGGGCTTCGCGTCGCGTATTCCCACGTCCGTGTCCGAGCGATCGATCGCGCGAAAGCCGCACTCCGAGAGAAGAGAGTCTCCGTCGCCCTTCGCCACGTCGGCTGCGTCGCCGCTGCGCCAACACGCTACCGACCAGCGGAGAGTCGACGACGTACGTCCCGGACCCCACGCGCGTCTCCACGTAGCCTTCGGCCGCGAGCTGCTCGTAGGCGTAGAGCACTGTGTTGCGTGACACGCCCAAATCCGCAGCCAGTGCTCGGGACGACGGTAGCTTGCTGCCCGGGACGATCCGTCGCTCCAGTATGGCCGCTCGCAAAGCTGCGTAGACGCTTCGGTTCAGCGGACCACAGGGGTCCAGCGCAAGCTGGAGCATACGAACAGAATTGGTACCAGAAGAATGACGTATTTTGGATCTTTGAATAAGGCCATGTCGAGGTGAGACTGCTGCTCGACCTTGGCAGAGGGTGCGTCCGTGGTCTGGCGAGGAGAGGTCTGTTCCGTACATCTCGCTGAGGATGCGGGCGTGTGCATGCTGTCACCGGATGTCATCGAAGCGCTCGCAGGCAAGGGGGTTCGCGGCGACCGCTATTGTCTCGGCAAGGAGTCGGGGCACTTCTCGCAGTCCAAGGGGGCACGCCGCCAGATCACGCTGTTCGAGAACGAAGTATTCGCGACCATCCTCCGAGACCACAACCTAAAGCTCGCGCCCGAAGAGTGCCGCATGAACATCGTCACGCGTGGTGTCCCACTGACGCACCTCGTGGGGCAGCGCTTTCGTGCTGGTGGCGCGGTACTTCGGGGGCTGAAGCTGAACGAGCCGTGCGCACGCCTCAACGAGGTGGTCCGCAAGCGGTTGATCAAGGCGCTCATCCACCGCTGCGGACTCTTTGCCGAGATTCTCGTCAGCGGTGAGATACGTCCAGGGGACCCGATCACGCCCCTCGATGTACAGCGACTACGGTCTTGACGAAACGACCCACTCGGGTCTGGTTTTCGTTGGTTTTCAGAAGATTGAGAGACACGTGTGGCGTCCCCTAGGAATCCCGATGGGGAGTCGAACTCAGACTCACAGTGTTGCGCCAGAATATTCCTTAACAGATTGATAAACTTACGCCTATCGTTGATTGACGTTGAAGGGCGTTTCTCGTAGCATCTCTTTTCGTAGTGGGAATTTTAGGGGGAACTAAGCTGATCGTTCCCACACTTTTCCCTGATCGTTCCCACTACGTCTTGAGAGAGATAGGGCGGGCTATGCCGAGACAGGCGACGAGATTGAACATGCACTTTGTCCGGAAGGTGACCCTTCCGGGGAAATACTACGACGAAAACGGCCTGATCCTGCTCGTGAAGGAAACGGGGGCGAAGTCTTGGGTGCAGCGGCTGACGATTCGCGGCCGTCGCCGGGACTTGGGGCTTGGCCCCTATCCGTTGATCACGCTCGGCGAGGCGCGCCAAGTGGCCTACGACAATCGCAAGCTGGCGCACGCCGGGGGCGACCCCCGCGAGGTCCGGGCCAAGCGGCTTATTCCGACATTCCGGGAAGCGGCGGCGACCGTCATCGAGATGCACAGCCCGAACTGGCGAAACGCGAAGTCGGTGACGTCCTGGGAGTCGACCCTAAAGTCCTACGCCTATCCGAAGATCGGTAGCATGCCGGTGGACGCCATCGAGCCTGCAGACGTGATGCGGTGCCTGCTGCCGATCTGGAACACGAAGCGAGAGACAGCGCGTAAGGTACGGCAGCGCATTGGAACCGTCATGAAGTGGGCGATTGCGGAAGGCCACCGGAAGGACAATCCCGCCGGCGACGCCATCGGCGCGGCGCTGCCCAAGGTCGGGCACAAGACGACGCACCAGCGTGCAATGGCGCATGGGGAGGTCGCTGCCGCGTTGGGGAAGGTGCGCAAGTGCAATGCGCTCAGTTCGACAAAGCTCGCGTTCGAGTTCCTCGTGCTAACCGCGTGTCGGTCCCGGGAGGTGCGAGAGGCAACCTGGGACGAGGTCGATCTGGAGGCAGGCGTTTGGACCGTTCCGGGCGACCGCACGAAGACCGGGACCGAGTACCGCGTACCGCTGTCAGACCGTGCAATGGCAGTGGTCGGCGAAGCCCGGGCCTTCAGGGAGAACGACCTACTATTCCCGACCGCGACGGGCCGGACAATGAGCGACAGCACGCTGTCGAAGCTGCTTCGCGAGCTTGGGATCGCTGCCGTGCCCCATGGGTTCCGCTCGACGTTTCGCGACTGGTGCGGCGAAATGACCAACGCGCCGCGCGAGGTGGCGGAGGCGGCGCTGGGTCACAAGGTAGGTAACGTCGTGGAGCAGGCCTATGCGCGCTCGGACCTGTTCGAGAAGCGGCGGGCCCTCATGGAGTCTTGGGCACGCTACGTTGCGCGCGAGGCCGGCGAGGTCGTCGAACTGCCCAGGATGGCATGACTGTCGAAGACGCGGCGGACAAGTAAGGGTCCTGGCAACCGAAGGCGGGTTCTTGAAGCGATATGCTGGAGTCCAGCTCGGGAGAAGACTGGTGCATCGTTACGAGATCATCCTCTACTGGAGCAACGCGGACCAGGCGGTGATCGCCGAGGCGCCGGAGTTGCCTGGGTGCATGGCACACGGCGACGACTACGAAACCGCATTGGGCAACATCCAAGAGGCGATGCAACTCTGGATCGACACTGCGCAGGAGCTGGGACACTCCCTGCCGGAGCCCAAGGGCGAGCGGCTGATGTACGCATGATGGCGGTTCGCCGATTGTCTTCCGAGGTTTCTGCTCGGGCAGGCACCGGCAGGAGGAAAGCAGTACCCGGACTCGCTGATGTGTCGGTGCCAGGGCGGACCCACTCGCGTCCGCGTTTGTGCGGGTTTCACCCTGAATGCACAATAGGGTCCATGCAAGCGGACGCCAACACGGCCCTCTGACTTGATCGAGGAGGGACAGATACTCACTGGCCCGCAGTTCAGCGAGCCGATGCGCGTGGAGACGGTGCGCTCCAACGGGGCTGACGGCTGGAACGTGGGGCTTGTCGGAGTCGACACCGAGCGCTTTCGGCGCGTGACGCTGGCGGCGGCGGACCTAGACGACCTGTCGATAGCCGACGGAACGCTGTCTTTCGGGGGCGACGGACGGCTGCTGCGCCTCGGCCTCCAGGCCTACATGCTCGGGATCGCCTACGAATTCGATCCCTACTTCGGGCTGTCGATCTCGCGTGTGGATCCGCTACCGCACCAGTTGGAGGCGGTTTACGAACACCTCTTGAAGCTGCCGACGGTGCGCTTTCTGCTCGCCGACGATGCTGGTGCGGGCAAGACGATCATGGCGGGCCTTCTGATCCGGGAACTCAAGCTGCGCGGCCTAGCGGAGCGCGTGCTCGTGGTCTGTCCGGCGAACCTCGCCTTCCAGTGGCAGCGAGAAATGCGGGAGAAGTTCGACGAGAGATTCCTCGTCTTGAAGGGCTCTGACATCCGCGACCAGTTCGGGGTGAACCAGTGGCTTGAGCAGAAGCAGGTCGTCACATCGCTGGATCTAGCCAAGCGGACCGAGATTCTGCCGAGCCTCCGCCAGGCACGTTGGGATCTGGTGATCGTCGACGAGGCGCACCGCATGTCCGCGCGAGACGAGACGCACCGTAGCCAGCGCTACCGGCTGGGCGAGATGCTCCGAGACAGCTCGGACAACATCCTGCTACTCACGGCGACGCCCCATCGGGGCGACCCGGAGAACTTCACGCTCTTCTTGCAGCTCCTAGACCGCGATGTTTACGCCGATGTGACCTCCATCCGGGAGGCGATGGACCGGCAACGCGCACCCTTCTATCTGCGGCGCACGAAGGAGGCGATGGTCTATTTCCCCGAGCGAACCGACGATGGCGAATGGGCGGCGAAGCCCGTTTTCACCAAGCGGATACCGAAGACGGCGACATTCGAGATCGACGGTGCGGAACTCGATCTCTACCAAAGCGTCACGCGCATGGTGAAGAGTCAAAGCCGGCGCGCGGCCGAGCAAGGGGACACGCCCCGCGCTCGCGCCGTGGGCTTCCTGATGTCGCTCTACCAGCGGCGACTCGCGTCGAGCACGCGGGCGATGCGCAAGTCTCTCGAAAACCGCGCGCGGCGGCTTGCGGAGGGCCTAGCTCAGGCCGAGGAGATTGCCAGCAAGGCCCCGCCAGGGCTGCCTGATCTGGACGAACTTGAGGAGATGGAAGATGTCGAACGCGAGCGGCTCGAACGCATGTTGGAAGCGATCACCCTCGCAGGCAATGCGGAGCAGGTCAATGAAGAGATCGCGGAGCTAGACCGGCTTGCGAAGGACGCGAAGGCTGTCGAAGACTCGGGCGGTGAGGAGAAGCTCGCGCATCTGCGCTTGCTCATGCAGGAGCAGGGCTTTTTCGACGACGCCGAACGGCGGCTGCTTTTGTTCACTGAGTTCAAGGACACGCTCGACTATCTCAAGGAACACCTCGAGCGGTGGGGATTCAGGGTCGGCAACATCCACGGTGGGATGCGGGCGGGATCGCGTGACGAGGTCGGGACCCGGCTGCACGCGGAGCAACAGTTTCGTGATGGCGCGATCCAGGTGCTCGTGGCGACGGAGGCCGCAGGCGAAGGCATCAATCTCCAGTGCTGCAACATCCTCTTCAACTACGACATTCCGTGGAACCCGAACCGCTTGGAGCAGCGGATGGGGCGAATCCACCGCTATGGCCAGCGCCACGACTGCCTGATCTTCAACTTCGTCGCGGGGAACACGGTCGAGGGGCGTGTGCTGGGGCGGTTGTTGGAGAAGCTCCAGGAGATTCGGAACGCGCTGGACGACGACGCGGTGTTCAACGTGGTCGGCGAGGTGCTTCCGTCGGCGCAGGTCGAGCGCGTGCTGCGAGACTACTATGCGGGCAAGTTCGGAACGGAGGATCTGGAAGATCGCATGCTCAGGGGCGTCGATGAGGAGCACTTCCGGTCGATCTGCCAGACGGCTCTGGAGGGGCTGGCGGCGAGGAAGCTGAACCTGGAGATGCTCGTCGAGCGCCGAGCACGGGCGCAGGAACGTCGGCTTGTTCCCGAATCCATTGCGCGTTTCATGTCGGAAGCCGCTCCGGACGCTTCCTTGACCCTGACGCCCGTGAAGGCTCTGCGACACACCTACCAGGCGGGGCGAACGCCTCTAGTGCTGCGGAAATACGAACGCGCGGCCGACTGGAAACTCACGGATCTGGCGTCCCGGTATGCGCGGCTATCGACGGACCGTGACACGGCGGAGGAGAGAAACCTCGAGTGGGTAACTCCGGGACATCCTCTGTTCGAGGCACTTCGCCGGCACGCATTGGAGCGCGGTCGCGAGGTGTTCGCCACTGGCGCATGCTTCCACTCGCTGGCGCACGACCAGGCGTCCCGCTTCGACTTCTACCGGGCGCGGGCGGTGGACGGGCTGGGCCATGTGATCCGCGAGCGCGTGTTCGCCGTGGAGGTGCCGACCGAAGGCGAGCCTAGGCTGGTTGAGCCGGACGTCCTGGGCAACATGACACCGAGTGGCGTACCCGACGATCTGCCTGCGGTCGCGGGGTACCCAGAACCGTCTGCTTGGCTCGGGCGCGAAGCCCTGGCGGAGTTTATCGATGGCGTGCGAGAAGAGGTGTGTGCCGACATCGACCGGATCGCAGAACACGTCGAGATGTCCCTCACGGAGGTCCTGCAGCGCACTGACCTAG
Source organism: Gammaproteobacteria bacterium (assembly GCA_026706385.1). Classification (GTDB taxonomy): domain Bacteria; phylum Pseudomonadota; class Gammaproteobacteria; order Pseudomonadales; family Azotimanducaceae; genus VXYL01. The sequence goes on along the minus strand of JAPOYV010000070.1, from coordinate 7,544 downwards.
AGATCGGTCGCGCCACGGAGGACGTGGACAACGGCGTTCCCGGGGCTGAGGGACGGCTCGCGCTGGCAGAGGGCCGGCACGACGAAGTAAGAGCAAGGCGGGATCGGCGATGCGATGAGCTGGCGCGGCAGCGGGCCGTAACCCTCCAAGGCGTCGAGCGTCTGGCGAGCGCTTTGGTTCTGCCCCATCCGGAACGAGAGTCTCCCGATTTCCGACGCCTGCGTCCGCATCCGGAGACGGAAATGACCGCCATGCGTGTCGTGACCGAGCACGAGGAGTCTCTCGGGCGGAAGGTGGAGGACGTGCACAAGCTGAACCTCGGCTACGACTTGACGAGCCTGGATTTGAGATCGGGCGAGTTGCGGCTGATCGAAGTGAAGGGGTTGGCAAATCCAGACGGAACCATCGTCCTGACGCCCAACGAGCGACGCGTAGCGGAAGATCGACCCGATTGCTTCTGGCTCTACGTCGTTACGAACTGTGCGGCAGAACCGCGGCTGCTGGACCCGATCCCCGATCCTGCCGGACATCCGTGGCGCGAGGTGAAGAAAGTCGAGCATTACACGCTGGGGGTCGGCTCGCTGACCAAGGAAACACCTTGATTCCGCGCGAGTGCAAACGGCTGGCCGAGGTGGATTTCCCGATTGCCGACGTCTCACGCCATGCTGAAGAGGAAAATCGCCTTCGTCACCGCCATCCAAAGGCACTACACCTTTGGTGGGCGAGGAGGCCGTTGGCGTCGAGTCGGTCGCTATTGTTGGCCCTCCTGCTGCCCGACCCCTGCGACGAACAGTGTCCAAAGGGCTTCAAGGAAAAGGCTAGATGCTCCAGGGCGTAGGGTGCGGGAAAGGCGCGACAGATACCGCACTTCGGTCGGGGTTGTTGAAGTTTATTGCTGACTTCGCGAATTGGGGTTTGGCTGCCAAGGAGCCGTACGTGCATGCAGCTCGCGGTTTGGTCTGCGCCGCATACGATGACGATCCGCCTCTGGTGGTCGACCCGTTTGCTGGTGGCGGGTCGATTCCCCTTGAAGCTCTGCGCCTTGGATGCGAGGCATTCGCCAGCGATCTGAATCCGGTCGCGTGTCTGATTCTCAAGGCGATGCTGGAGGACTTGCCGCGACACGGTCCCGAGTTGGCCGAGCAACTTCGGACAGTGGGCGGTGAGATCAAAGCCGCTGCTGGGAAGGAACTAACGGACCTGTATCCAGAAGATTCGGATGGAGCGAAGCCGATCGCATATCTGTGGGCTCGGACGGTTCGATGCGAGTCTCCGAATTGCGGGGCCGAGATTCCTTTGATGCGTTCCTTTTGGCTGTGCAACAAACGTCAGCGCAAACTGGCGTTGCGACCGTGTGTGCAACGGCCTACGGGCCAAGTGCCTCAGGTTGAGTTCGAGATCTTCGAACCAGGCGCGGCCAAGGACGTCCGAGCCGCGACGGTAGACCGCGCGAAGGCAGTCTGTCTGTGTTGCCCATCGGTACTTCGACCAGAGCGTGTACGGGCGCAGCTCACGACCCAGTGCGGGGGTGCCGACGTGGTCTTCGACGAACGGGGACGCCGCGTTGGCGGCGCGTTGCTGCTTGCCGTGGTCACGCTCAAACCTGGGGAGAGCGGCAGGCGGTATCGACTACCTGTCGATCAGGACTACGAGCCCGTGCGGAAGGCGCAAAAGCTCGTGAACGCGATGCTTGCCGAATGGGAGCAAGCCGGACGGCCGGAGCCGTGTCCTGTCCCGGACGAACTGATTTCGCCCAACGAGATACGTCGTATCAGCGTGCCGATCTACGGGATGCGCTCATGGGGAGATCTGTTTACGGCGCGACAAAAGGCCACGTTTATGGAGTTGGGCCGGTTGGTGCGAGCAGTGTCCGTTCAAGACCATCCGGCGAACGTGGTGAGTACGCTGCTAGGCATTGCTGTTGATAAGACGTCGGACCTAGGCAACTCGCTGGCTCCCTGGAAGCCGGACGCGGAGTGTCCAGTCCATATGCTTGCCCGGAAGTCGATTGGGATGGCATGGGATTTCGCCGAGTCTGTACCTCCGTGCGACTCTAGTGGGTCTTTCATGAGCGCCTGCTCTAGGAGCGCCGACGCTCTAGAGTCGATCGCCGGAATCAGATCCCGCCTCGGTCAAGTGCAGGCGGCTGACGCGGCCGAGCACCCCCTACCCGACCAAAGCGCCCACATCTGGTTCACAGACCCACCGTATTACGACTCAGTGCCGTATGCACACCTAGCGGACTTCTTCTATGTCTGGCTGAAACGGACAATCCCGCTGGTCTGCGACTCGTTCGAGTCGGAAAGCGGTACGACACCCAAAGAACGCGAGATAGTCGTCGACCGGCCTCATCGGCTGAGCACGTCGAAAAAGAACGCGGAATCTTACGAGCAGGGGATGGCACAAGCGTTCGCGGAGGGTCGACGCGTACTCCGAGATGACGGGATCGGCACCGTTGTATTCGCTCACAAGACGACCGAGGGTTGGGAAGCGCTACTGTCCGGGATGATCCAGGGCGGCTGGACGCTCACAGGGTCTTGGCCTATCGCCACAGAAATGGACACGCGTCTGAACGCAAGGGAGAACGCGTCGCTCGCCACCAGCGTCCATCTGATTTGCCGCCGGCGGCGGCGAGATGCTCCTGTCGGAGACTGGGCGGAGGTACTTAGCGAGCTACCCAATCGAGTAGGCGACTGGATGAAAAGGTTGCAGTCGGAAGGTGTCCGGGGTGCGGATCTAGTCTTCGCGTGCATAGGACCCGCGCTCGAGATATACAGCCGCTACTGCGCCGTCGAGACGGCCGAGGGCCTGCCGGTCGGCCTGCGCGAATTCTTAGAGAAGGTGTGGGAGGTGGTGAGCACCGCGGCGCTTCGGCAAGTGCTGGATGGGGACGGCAGAGGAGATTTGACTGGGGCACTTGAGGAGGACGCGAGGCTTACGGCTCTGTTCCTCTGGACGATGCAGAGTACCGAAAGTCGGGGCGATGAGGCGTCCGGTCTCGGTGAAGGGAGCGGGGGAAGGCGGAGTGGCTTCACTCTCCCCTACGACGTGGTGCGCCGTTTCGCACAACCCATGGGAATCGACCTCGATGCTGCCACCGGGCGGGTCATCGACCAGAAAAAGGGCGTCGTACACCTGCTGTCGCTGGCGGAGCGCGCGAAGGTGCTGTTTGGCAGCGACGGCGCACCTACCCCCGTGGAGTGGAGCGCGACCGGTGTGGACTCCGAGCAGATGACGTTGTTCGACGACTTCCAAGTCGGACGGACTCCCGGAGCGGGAGGCGAGCCGGAAACCGCCACGGATCTGTCACCGACTCGAGAGACAACACTCGACCGGATCCACTCTGGAATGGTGCTACAAGCCGGCGGTAACTCGGGGGCGCTTCGCTCGCTTATCGAGGAGGAGCGGCAGCGCGGGCCGGGTTTCCTACGACTGGCCAACGCACTCTCCGCGCTGTACCCAAGCGGGTCTCAGGAGAAGCGGGTGCTCGACGCGATGCTCCTTGCGGTGCCTCGATGATTGCGAGCGTGGGAATAGAGCAACCACCCACAGCGGGCGCTACGCGGTCCATCGTTGCATGGAGGTCTCAAGTAGGTTGATCCGTGGACTTTGAGTGGGACGAGGCGAAACACAGACAAAACGTCAGCAAGCATGGGGTTGGCTTCGCGGAGGCTTGCACGGTGTTCGGAGACCCGTTGGAGGTCACAATCCCGGACCCCGGCCACTCGACGGCGGAGCAGAGGTATCTCAGCGTTGGGCTTTCGGTACGCGGGCGCGTGCTGGTCGTATCCTACGCGGAACCTGTAGACGACACGATCAGGATAATCAGCGCGAGGGAAGCCTCGCGGCGGGAGCGCAATGACTATGAATCAGGATGACACAGATACGATGCGGGACGAGTACGACTTCTCGAAAGGCGTAAGGGGGAAGCACCACAAGGCGTATCGCGAGGGGACGAACGTCGTGTTGCTGGAGCCCGACGTGGCCGAGATCTTCAAGGACTCAGCCTCGGTCAACCAGACGTTGCGCGCGATTGCCCGGCTGGCAAGAACCCAGGCCGAGAATCTGTCGGGCCGATAAAGATGGCGCGCGGGACACCACGGATGGTGCCGTGGTACAGGAACGTATCGCTTCGGTCCGAAGTGCGTGAGGGACGGTCTTTCAGTCCAGACGAGTTCGCGATCGCGCTGGAGCAAGTCGTCGCGGGAACGGCGCCGGAGGACTACCGGGACCCCGAACAGTTCTTCGCGCGAACGTGCTTCACTCGTGCGCTGAAAGACCATGTGGGCATGGTGCTGCGGCGGCTAGCTGGGGAGACGGGCGACACGGCACCGGTGGTCACTCTCGTCACCCAATTCGGTGGCGGGAAAACACACACCCTGACCACGCTCTACCACTTGGCGAACAGCGGCAGTAGCGCAGCTTCGTTTCCCGGCGTTGCGGAGCTGCTGAAAGACGCTCGGCTCCCCGAGGCGCCGAACGCGCGCGTAGGCGTGTTCGTCGGCAACGCATGGGATCCTGCCGAGGGAAGAGAGACGCCGTGGATTGACCTCGCTCGACAGCTGGGGGGCGAACGTGCCGTGGCGGCGCTCGGCAGCGCGGCGCGGGAGACGCCGCCCGGGACAGATGCCTTGGGAGAGGTCTTCGCTGCGGCGGACGCTCCGGTACTGCTGCTCTTCGACGAGGTGCTTAACTTCGTGAACCGTCATCGCGCAATGGCTGAGCGCCTGCACGCGTTTCTGCAGAACCTCACGGTCGCGGTCAGTGGCCGAAGACACGCCGCGGCCGTTGTGAGCCTGCCGCGCAGCCAAGTCGAGATGACAGACTGGGATCGGCTGTGGCAAGAGCGGATCACGAAAGTGGTGCGACGCGTCGCGAGGGATCTGATCGCGAACGATGAAGCGGAGATCAGCGAGGTGGTCAGGCGTCGCCTCTTCGCAGACCTAGGGACGGAACGGGCGCGCGGCACAGTGGCGCGGAGCTACGCGGAGTGGTGTTTCGAGCGCACGGCGAGACTGCCGTCGGAGTGGCTCGCGGTGGACAGCGCGAGCACGACCGCGAAGGCGAAGGAGTACCTGCGCGAGCGCTTCGAGGCGTGCTACCCATTCCATCCCGCGACGCTGTCTGTGTTCCAGCGGAAATGGCGCGCTCTGGCACAGTTCCAGCAGACTCGAGGGGCGTTGGCGATGCTCGCGCAATGGGTGTCAAGCGCCGCGCGGGAACAGTTCCACCGCGCCCGGACCGAACCGTTGATCACGCTGGGCTCGGCACCACTGGACAATCCGGAGTTCCGAGCGGTGGTGCTCGGGCAACTGGGGGAGTCCCGGCTCGATGCAGCGATTGATGCGGACCTGGCGGGGCGGATGGCGCATGCGAGAGCACTCGATACCGACGCGACGGGCGCGCTGCGCGACATCCATCGACGCACGGGGACGGCGATACTCTTCGAGTCGTCCGGTGGCCAAGTGGACAAGATTGCCCACCTGCCAGAGCTGCGCTTCGCGCTCGGCGAACCCGACATCGAGACGACGACCGTCGACAACGCGGCGGCGGCGCTGGCGGACAGCGGGTTTTTCGTGCGCAAGGTCGGGACGGACGGCTACCGAATCCATCATCAGGCGACCTTGAGGAAGGTCGTCAGCGACCGGCGCGCATCGCTCGATCCGGACGCGGATGTCAAACCGGCGGCAAGACGACTCGTCGAGGCGGAATTCAAGCGAGGCGTTGCGTCTGGCGCAGTGCCAACCGTGTTCTTTCCCGACGACAGCAGTGCGATCCCAGACTCGCCCCGGCTCGCGATCGTCATATTAGATCCGGAGGAGGAGTGGTCGGGCACGGGGCCGCTTGGCGAGCGGATTCGGTCGTGGACTGTCGAACGGGGTGCGGCAAGCAGACTCTATCCGGCGTCGCTCATCTGGTGCATCAAGAAACCCGGCAAGGAACTGTCGGATCGGGTGGAAATCTGGCTGGCCTGGCAGGCAGTCGCCCGGGAGTTGTCGGAAGGGGTCTTGGGGGCGGGTTACGATCAGTCCGAGAGGACGCGGATCCGCTCGCAAGTGCAAGAAGCGCAGGATGCCGCGAGAGACGAGGTGTGGGCCGGCTACCGCCATCTTGCCCTGTTCGATCACGACGCCGAAGACGGCCTGCGCGTTCTAGACATCGGCGCGGGCCACGCCAGCGCGAGCGACAGCCTAGCCGGACGCCTCATCAGCGTGTTGAAAACCGAGGCGTTGCTGAACGAGGGCGTTGGTGCCGGCTACCTAGGCCGCAATTGGCCGCCTGCGTTCGAGGAGTCGGGGGCGTGGCCACTTAGCAGCCTGCGCCAGAGTTTCCTGAACGGAACGCTGACCCGTCTGGTCGATCCGGATGCCGTGCTGCGGGAGCGGATCGCTGGGTTCGTCGCCAAAGGTGAGTTCGGATTGGCATCGGGTGCCCAGGGCCAGGGGAGGTTTGACCGCATCTGGTACAACGAGGTCTTGGATCGTGCGGAAGTGGCATTCGAAGACGACGTGTTCCTGATCGTGCGCGCTAAGGCGCAGGAACTGACGGCGGCGGAAGCTGAGGACGAGAGGGCTGACCAGCGGGAGAAGGACGACGACGCTGGTGACGACGAGGGGTTGACGATCAGGGATGCCGAGGGCGAGGGTGAGGGTGAGGGTGAGGAAGGGCCGGCTCAGGTGACTATCCGGGTGGCGGGCAGCGTTCCCCCGGAGGTATGGAACCGCTTGGGCACACGGCTATTGCCCAAACTGCGAAGCGGCGACCGGCTAGACACTCGGGTTGATTTCTTGATGGATGTGAAGGCGGATCGGGCGGGGTCGCTGGTGGCGGAGATCGAACAGATCGTTGACGACTTGGGCATTGGCGAACGCTTGAGGGTGCAACGCGACTAGGACTAGGTCGGCGGGTACAAGGCGACATGCCGGCACTATGGTTCGAGTGGACGAACCGTGTGGTTACACGGACGGCCAACGGCGGCAGTGGCGCGGGGAAGGCAAGCGGTCGGCGATGTCTGTAAGTAAGGACTCGCGTTCGACCGATGCTTGCGATCTGTCGATGCTGAGCGGAATCGCGGGTCACTAGTCCGGTCATCCTATTCGCACCCTGTTTCGTCCTCGCGGACGGCGCCGGCACTGCTCTCGCGCTTGCCCTTGTCGCGGGCGGCGGATCCGTTTGGTCAGTGGAACGTCTGCAACGCCTTGTGGGCGCCTCCCGATTCTGGTCAGCCGGGGCGGCTGTGGATCGGAGCGAAACTGCTGGTTTACCTGCGTTCCGCGGCGATCTCAGGCCCTTTTGGGGCCGTCTCCCGTTCCGGTCAGCCGGGGTCGCTGGGGAGTTCGTCGCCGGCCGCTGGATCACCCGCGGCCTGCTTGAACCAATGGTCCCTTGGGGAACCGTCTCTCCGTTGTTCTGCCTGGTGGAGGACTCCATGTCCGGGTCGCAGATCCCGGCGTCTGACGTGCCTCGAAGAGGCGCGGTTTTGAGGTTCGGCGCGGACTCTACAGACCTCTCGAACGCATGGCAAACAGGTGCGCGGAAGGGCT
>JAPOYV010000058.1 GCA_026706385.1 Gammaproteobacteria bacterium | reverse complement strand
GTTCGGTCAAGCCGTTGCCGTCCACCATGAGAACCGTTTGCGCGTCTATCTCGGATGCGGCCGCCGCGATCACTTGCGCGGACACGCGCGGCTTGGCCACCGCCGCATCGAAACTCGCGGGTTTGCCAACCGTTCGGCCGGGTCCCCAAGCACAGTCCGCGGGGAGGATGAGCGTCGCGATCCCGCCACGGGGATCGGGGCTCGGCGACATCGCCGCGCGAACCGCGTCGGCGGTGTCCAGTCCGGTGCCCTCGCTGGTCCGGGATGTGCGGATCCAGGCCGACACCGGTTTGGCAACCGCCTCGATGTCGGCGGTCAGCGGGGCATCGTAGGCGACATGGTGGACGGCGTGGTCGCCGACGACGTTGACCAAGGGTGTCGCCGCCCGCCGACAGTTGTGCAGGTTAGCGATGCCGTTGCCAAGACCGGCTCCGAGGTGCAGCAGCGTGGTGGCCGGGACACCCTTCATCCGTGCGAAGCCATCCGCCGCGCCGGTACAGACGCCCTCGAAGAGACACAGCACCGCGCGGGTCTCGGGCACGCCGTCGATGGCCTGCACGAGGTGCATCTCCGACGTGCCAGGGTTGGCGAAACAGGTGTCCACACCGTGCGCGAGCAAGGTGCGGATAACGCTTTCTGCACCGTTCATGAATCAAGTCCGTGGATCAAGGGAAGCGAGTCTCGCTGCGGCAGTATACTCGCCGCCTTGCTCGGCGCCGACGGAATACCATGGCCTACGCGTTCTCCCGACTTACCACCGCGGACCGGAACTTCAACGCCGTCTACGCGACGCTGCGCGAAGGCGACTATTCCGCGCTGCAGCCGGCGTCGCTCTGGGGCGCGTTCCATGGCCTTTTCGGCGTCGGATCGAACGAACTCATCGTCGTCACCTACGGCGATGTTGCCGGGGTGGACGGCGCCCTATCGGCGACAACGGGCGTTGTCGCGGTGGACACGCTGCTGCTTGAACCGACGGTACGGCCGACCACGGACGAACCACGGACACGGGAGGGCCTCTACGTTTTCCGGTTTTTCGAGGTCGCCCACGAGGACGTGGACGAGATCGCCGCCCTGTCCTTTGAGGCGTGGAAGGACTTCGAGACCGCGGACGTCTACGACGCCGTACCCCAGGGCCTGTTCCGACAGCAGAGTGTCAGCGCGGCCCGCGGCCGTATGCTGCTGTGCACGTGGTACGACGGCCTCAATTCCTGGCAAGCGTCACGCACGCCACCCGGCCGCGCCTCGGAGAACTTCCGCAAACGCCACCTTCTGACCGACGGCACGATCGCCTACGCCACGCGGCTGCTGACCGGATGAAGCCCGAGGAACAGGCGCTATTCGCCAACGACACGTTCTACCTGGCCTTCGCGCAGAAGGACTTCGACGTTATGGCGCGGCTTTGGGCGAAGAACCACCCGACCCTGTGCATCCACCCGGGCTGGCCGGCGATCACGGGGCGCGGCGAAGTCGTCGAGAGCTGGCGCCGAATCCTCGGCAACCCGGACCAGCCGGGCATCGACTTCTACAACGCCACGGCGCACGTCATCGGCGACATGGTCTTCGTGACCTGCTACGAGGAGTTGCCGGGGTCCATCTGCGTTGCGACCAACGGCTTCGTGAGCGAACGCGGCGAGATGCGCATGTTCCATCACCAGTCCGGGCCGTGCGCCAATCCGCCGCCGCCAACGGGTCCCGGGGGGACCAAGGCGTCCTAACCGGCCACCCGCTTCGCCAGCCGACCTTGCACGCCGCCGGAAGCGATCCGGCTAGTAGCCCTCGAGTTCGCCGTACCGATTGCGGTGGTAGTTGACGTCGCCGAACGTCTGCTCGGTGACCGCCGCGCGCTTGATGAAGAAGCCGATGTCGAACTCGTCGGTCATGCCGATGCCGCCGTGCATCTGAATGCCTTCGCGGGACACGGTGTGGAAGGTCTCGCCGACCTTCGCCTTGGTGAGGCTGGCGAGCTTGGCGACCTCCTCGCGGTCGCGCTCCTCGTCCAACGCGGTGAGCGCTTCGAGGACACACGACTTCGACAGTTCTATCTCGCAGAACATGTTGGCGGCGCGGTGCTTCAAGGCCTGGAACGAGCCGATCGGCACGCCGAACTGCTCACGATCCTTCAAGTACTGGACGGTCCTGTCGAAGCACTCCTGGGTGCTGCCGAGCATCTCCGCAGCAATGCCGATGCGCGCGATGTCCAAGGCGGGATCGAGTACATCGGCACCCTTGCCAAGCTCGCCGATCAATGCGTCGGTGGAGACGGCTACGTCGGCAAGCTCGACGTTGGCCGCGTTGCGGCTGTCGACCATCTTCGTGCGCGTCACGGTGACGCCGTCGGCGCCCGCGTCCACGAGAAATAGTGAGATTCCATCTCGGTCGCCTGTCGAACCGGAGGTTCGCGCGGCGACGATCAACTTGTCGGCAACATGTCCGTCGAGCACGAACTTCTTGCTGCCAGAGATGGTGTAGCCATCGCCCGACGCCTGTGCGCTCGTCGCAACACCGTGTGGATTGTGGCGGTGCGACTCCTCCAGGGCCAAGGCCAGCAGCAACTCCCCGGCGGCGATCTTGGGCAGCAACCCGGCCTTTTGGGCGTCGCTCCCCCCAAGATTCACGATGGTGCCCCCGAGCCAGACGGTCGCGAACAGCGGACTGGCTGCCAGCGTGCGGCCCGTCTCCTCGGTGACGACACCAAGGCCCTTGTAGCCGAACGCCAAGCCGCCGTGTTCTTCGGGGAAGGGAATCCCGGCCCAGCCTAGCTCCACCATCTGCGACCACGTGTCACGATCAAAGCCGTCGGCGCTGTCCTCGTCGCGCAACTTGCGCAGTTGGCCGATCGGCGCGTTTTCCTCGCAGAAGCTCTTGGCGGAGTCTCTGAGCATGTTCTGCTCGTCATTGAGAATCATCGGCATGGGTCGTTCCCCTGAATTGGTGGCGCGATGATATGTCAGGAAGCGCGCGGGAAAGAACCCCCGAAGGATGCCCGTGCGCCAGCCGGGTCACGCCCTATCCAGTACCACCCAACCCTTGCCGCGGGTAAAGTGGAACCGCGCCAAGGACACTGGAAACGCCATGAACGAAGTCATCGCCACCGACTTGAGCAACACCGACTGGGCAGCGCTGGTTGCCGACCTCAACCGCTATCTGCGCCTGCGCACGACGCCGATCGGCATGAAGATGTTCGAGACCGTAGAGGACATGGCCGCAGTGCCGAGGATCCGCCGTCCCAAGGACATCCACACGACCGACCAGATCGTCGGTCAAGCGAGTCGCAACGGCTGGACGGTCGGCATTACCGCCGACGACCTTGTCGGGGACCAGTGTCGCGCCGTGATCGGGCTTTCGCCCCGCGACGAGAAGTGGCTCTCCGGGGACCGCATGGCCGGGGTCTGGTACGAGAGCCTCGAGGACGCCGCGAAGCATCAACACGCCATGGATCTCGCGCCATTCGGCAAACACGCCGCCATGGCCGTCAGTCCTCTCGCGAGCGGTCGGCTGAATCCGCCCGACATCGTCTTAATCTATGCGACGCCCGCACAGATGATTTTGTTTATCAATGGATTGCAGTGGACTGGTTACAAAAAGCTTGAATGGGGCTGCGTGGGTGAGTCCGCCTGTGCCGACTCCTGGGGACGCGCACTCGCCACCGGCGAACCGAGCCTGTCGCTGCCGTGCTTCGCCGAGCGCCGCTACGGCGGCGTCATGGAGGACGAGCTGCTGATGGCGATTCCGCCCGGGTTCCTGCCCAAGATCATCGCGGGCCTCGATCACCTCTCGCGCAACGGCCTGCGCTATCCGATTCCGCAGTACGGCATCAACAACGATGTCCGGGCCGGCATGGGTGTCAGCTACGGCTAACGCCCGTGACAGGCCCGTGACACGCCGCAGCCCAATCTCGACTACTGTGCAACCCCATGCTGGATGAGTTCGGGATCGTCGGCGTTTCATGGCGCCAGGACGGCAGTGAAGCGCTAGCGCGCTACGCTCTTGGCGAAAGCGACCAGAGCGAGCGGCTGCGCGCGTTTGGCCACGACAGGGGACTGCGCGAGATCGCGTACTTGGAGACCTGCAACCGGGTCGAGGTGATATTCTTGCGCGGCACCGAGGCCGGTAACCGGGATCTGCGGCCGGCCGTCTACGCGTTGCTCACCGGACGGGCCGCACAGCCGGGGGAAGCCGAGCGCATCCTCAAGGCCTGGCAGGGCGAAGGCGCCTGCGAGCATCTGTTCCTGGTCGCCGCCGGTCTCGACTCGGCCGCGCTTGGCGAGACAGAGATCGTTGGGCAGGTCCGTGCGAGCCGCGATCTCGCTCGTGATGGCGGCTTGATCGGGCCTGGTCTGGAATTGCTGTTCGAGGACGCCTTGCGCGTTGCCGGAACTGTCCGCGACCGCACTCGCCTGGCGGAAGGCTCCATATCGCTCGCGGAACTCGCGGCAGACCATATCCTTAAGCGCCACGCGCAGACATTGGCCGAGCAGCCGCTGCCCACCGCTCTGGTGGGCGTTTCGCCGATGACCGAACGCGCGGCACTCTCTCTTGACAAGGCCGGCGTTCCCTTCCACGTGGTCAATCGCACGCTGTCCAAGGCACGCGCCCTTGCCAGACGTTTCGGGGTTCCGTGCCAATCCCTCGAGAGGTTTCAGGCCGATCCGCCAGCAGTCGCTGCAGTCCTGTCGGCGACCGGTGCGCGCACTCCCATCATCGGCGAGCCGTTTTTCGCCCGACTCGCTACGAAAGGCGTGAATCGGCCGCCGCTGTGCGTCGACATGGGGGTACCGCCGGACATCGACCCCGCCGCTTGCGCCAAGGCCGGTGCGCGCCGGATCGGGATGGACGAGATCGTCCAGGAAGCAGAGTGCAACCGAGAAGCCCGCCTCGCGCAAGCAGCAGACGCCCGCGAACTGGTCGATGTGGCCCTCCCCCAGTTGCGGGAGCGCCTGACCGATCGCCTATACGGATCCTTGTTCGCCAACCTTCAGGCCCACTACCAGGCGACCGCACGCAGTGGTGCCGAACGTCTAATGAAGTCGCTGCGGCATCTCGACGTCGAAGACCGCGAAGCCATCAGCAGTTGGGCGACAGGACAGGCCAAGCGGTTCGCGCATCTGCCGACGGTGGGCATCCGCAGCCTGCTGCTCAACGGTCCCGACGGCGCGCTTGATGCTTTTCTGGACGGCCTCGACAGCAAGCTCGCAGCCGAGTTGCGTCCCACTGCGACACGATCCGCGGCACACGGAGGGAGCAACGATGATTCTCAGGCGTGATCCGCCCAAGGCACTGCAACTCGGATTCCTCGCCCTGCTGGTCGTCTGCGTCGCCCAGGTGGCTTGGTGGATCGCCGACCAGGCCCGACTGGCTGGGGGCGAGCGGGATCGCCTGGCAGAGCTCTATCGCGCCGAGGCGGCGGCGATGACCGCGATTCTCGGGGACGCGCCCGCGCCTGCGGAGACCGGACGCATGCTCGGGGATGCCTTCCCGCACCTCAAGATCGAGAACGGAATCGCCACGATCCGCGACACGGCCACGGCCCTCCTCGAGGACGACGCGGCCTCGCGCATCAATCGTTACGCTTGGGAGGGTGGCTTCTTCCTGCTTGTGCTACTCGCGGGCATGGCAATCCTGACCCGGGCGATCCGCTTTGACGCCGACTTGCGGCGTCGGCAACAGAATTTCTTAGCGTCGGTCTCCCACGAGTTCAAGAGCCCCCTGGCCAGCATGCGGCTATCCGCCGAGACGCTCATGCTGCGCGCCCCCGACCCGGACAGCCGCCACCTCGGGCAACGTCTGCTCGAAGACGGGGAGCGGCTGCTGCGGATGGTCGACAACCTGCTCAATACGGCGCAGCTCGAAGACGGCCGCCTGAACCTGCAACCCGAGTCGATCGCCGTCCGCGCGGTTGTCGAGGCCGCGGTCGCCGACTACGAGGAACTGGCGCGCGCCCACGGCATCACGATCAGCCAGGACGTCCCACGCGATTTGACCATCGAAGCCGACCGCATCGCCATCGAAACAGTGTTGCGCAACCTGCTCGACAACGCCATCAAGGCGTGCCTCGACGGCGACGGTAAGCACGTGCGCATCCACGCCCGCACTAGCGACGACGATCGATCCATCAGTCTGCACATCGCCGACGACGGCGTCGGCTTCCCGCCAGGCGATGCGACGAAACTCTTCGGCAAGTTCTACCGCCAAGCCCAAAATCCTCGCCGCGCCACGCCTGGCAGCGGCCTCGGCCTGTACCTCGTGCGCCGGTTGACGAAGCTGTCCCGAGCTACGGCGAGCGCAACGAGCGAAGGCCTTGGGCAAGGGGCCGAGTTCACCGTGGTCTGGCCCCGGGCGGGGGGAACGTGAACGGAGCGCGGATTCTCGTCGTCGACGACGAGCAGCACCTCGCAACCGGGATCCAGGAGAACCTCGAAGCGGAAGGCTACGTTGCCCAGGCCGCCCACGACGGTGGCGAGGGTCTGCACATGGCACTGACCGAGCCGCATGACCTCATCGTGCTCGACGTCTCCATGCCGAACATGGATGGTTTGACGCTGTGCCGGGAACTGCGCCGTAACGGCAATCAGACCCCGGTGCTCTTCCTGACCGTCCGGGGCGCGCCGGAGGATCGCATCCGAGGGCTCGAAGCGGGGGGCGATGACTATCTTGCCAAGCCCTTCCACCTGCGTGAACTGCTGCTCAGGATCGCGGCGATCCTGCGTCGCACGGCCTGGTACCAGACGACGGGTGGAAACCTCGCCTTCGGGGGCAACGAGGTGAACTTCCACACGTACCAAGCCCTCGCCTGGGACGGCACCGAGCACACGTTGACCCACAAGGAGGCCATGATCCTCAAGTGCCTGTCAGAGCGCGCCGACGAAACCGTCGGTCGGGAGGAGATTCTGGACAAGGTCTGGGGCTTCGAGGTGTTCCCCTCGACCCGGACCATCGACAACTTCATCGTGAGGTTGCGCAGACGCTTCGAGCGCGACCCCGAGCAACCGGCGTTCTTCCACACCGTCCGCGGCGTCGGATACCGGTTCACCCGAGGCAGCGACGCCGAGCAGCCGCGCGAGGAAACGGTCTGATGCGGGAGACCCCACTGCTGCTGAAAGCAGCGCAACGCGAGCCCGTGCCGCGGCGTCCCGTGTGGATCATGCGTCAGGCCGGACGCTACCTGCCCGAGTACCAGGCCCTGCGCCGCGGGCGCTCGTTCAAGGACCTAGCACAGTCGCCGGACCTGGCGACCGAAGTGACGCTGCTGCCGCTCAAGCGCTTCGCGCTGGACGGCGCGGTGGTCTTCGCCGACATCATGAGCCCGCTGCCCGCGCTCGGCGTCGAGTTCGACTTCGCGCCCGGGCCGGTCGTGGCCAATCCAATCCGAAACGCCAGTGACGTGGCGTCGCTCCCCAACCCCAGCGACTCGTGCGCGCCCGAGGTGCTCGAAACGCTCGCCGCCGTACGCGCTGCCGTCGCGCCGGATGTCGCCGTGCTGGGCTTCTGCGGCGCGCCCTGGACATTGGCCGCCTACCTGGTCGAGGGTCGTGGCGTCAAGGACTTCCCGACGCTGCGCGCGTTCGCCGCCAGCGAGCCGGACGCGCTTGAAGCGTTGCTTAAGAAACTCTCAACCGCCATGGCGGACTATCTCATCGCCCAGGGGCGGGCCGGCGCGGACGCCGTACAGGTTTTCGATTCCTGGGCCGGCCTGCTGTCGCTTAGGGACTGGCAGAGACTGATTCGTCCGCATCTCCAATCCATGCTGGAAGCCGTCGGTCAAGCCGGCGTCGCGAGAATCCTTTTCCTTCAGAACGCCCCGCATCTCGTGGACGCATACGCCAGCCTGCCATGCGAGGTGTTGAGCGTGGACTGGCGCGTTGACCTCGCTGAAACCCAGCGGCGCCATCCCCATTTGGCCGTTCAAGGCAACATCGATCCGGCCGTGCTTCTCGGCGGACCGACACCGACACGGGCGGCCGCCCGCGCGCTCTTGCGTGACACCGTGCCGCGAGGCCACATCGTGAACCTCGGGCACGGGATCTTGCCCACGACGCCACTCGATAGCGTCGCGGCTTTGATCGATGCCGTGCATGAGGAGCCTTCAGCCGGGGAGCGCGAGGGGCTTGCCCCTCGCAAGAGAGAGCCTTCAGCCGGGGAGCGCGAGGGGCCTGCCCCTCGCAAGGAAGAGCCCTCAGCCGGGGAGCGCCCCCGCCGCAGAGCGGCGGGCGGGGGCATTGCCCCTCGCAAGAAAGAGGGAAAGTGAGTGGACCTGAGCGAACGAGGCCGCCGTGACGGCGCGCCCATCAGCCTGAACCGTCGGCTGTTCATGAAGTTCACCGCGTTCGGCGACGCGGATCCGGACGCGGCGGCCGCCGCGTTGACCGCGGCCGGCGTGGAAGGCGCCATGTATCTCGATGTCAACGATCCGCAAGGCATCGGGATCGTCGCGCTCAGCGAGGATCCCACCGATTTCGTGTCGGCACTGCGGTCCGTGTTCCGCGGTGCGCCGTTCCAACAGATGACGCACAAGGCGGAGTTCGACATGCTCGGCCGCACCTATGCGATCGGCTACGAGAGCGATCTCGAGGAGACGCTGTTCGGCCGGCCACGCGGTCGCATCCTCGATCCCGACCTGCGCTGGGCGGTGTGGTATCCGCTGCAGCGCAGCAAGGGCTTCTACCGGCTGCCGTCTGAGCGGCAGCGGCAGATCCTTGCCGAGCACGGAGGGGTCGGCCGCCGCTACGGCGAGGCCGGGCTCGCCGCCGATGTACGCCTCGCATGCCACGGCCTCGACAAGGCGGACAACGACTTCATCATCGGCCTGCTCGGCCGCGACCTGCACCCGTTGTCGGCCGTGGTCCAGGAAATGCGTGCGACCGAGCAGACCTCCCAGTACTTGGACCGGCTGGGGCCATTCTTCGTCGGCCATACGGCATGGCAGAGCCCTCAGCCGGGGAGCGCGAGGGGCGAGCCCCTCGCAAGAAAGAACCCAGTTGGGCCAACATGAACTCGTCCGCGTACGACGCTGTCCTCGTCGTTTCGTTCGGGGGCCCTGAGGCGGAGGCCGATGTCATGCCGTTTCTGGACAACGTCATGGCGGGCCGCGCCGTTCCAGCGCCGGTAAAGGCGCGCATCGCCGCGCGCTACCAGCGTTTCGGCGGCGTGAGCCCCATCAACGCGCATACGCGCGCGTTCATTGCCGCGCTCGAACGCGAACTGGCGACGCACGGGCCTGATCTGCGCGTCTACTGGGGTAACCGCAACTGGCATCCCTTCCTCAAGGACACGGCGCGCCAGATGGTTGCCGACGGCGTCCGGAACACCCTCGTCTACATCACCAGTCTGTTTAGTTCCTACAGCGGATGTCGCCAATACCGGGAGGACCTGTACCGCGCCATGGATGGACTGCAGGACGCGCCGCGGCTGCACAAGCTGCGTTCGGGCTACAACCACCCGGGTTTCATTACCGCGATGGCAGCGCAGGTGCGATGCGCCGTGGACAGTGTCAAGGGCACGCCGCCAGTGCTTTTCACGGCACACAGCCTGCCCGTGGCGATGGCTCGCCAGGCGGACTACGAAAAACAGTTGCGGGATGCCTGCGTCTTGGTTGCCCATGCGGCCGAAATCTCGGAGTTCGATCTCGCCTTCCAGAGCAACAACGCCCGAACGGGCGTGCCCTGGCTCTCGCCGACGATCGAGGACGCCCTGACGGCGATCCGGAACGCCGGACACCGGAACGTCGTCGTCGCGCCCATCGGTTTCGTCTGCGATCACATGGAGGTCGTGCTCGACCTCGATGTCGAGGCACGCGCCCATGCTCGCGAGATCGGGCTCAACATGGTGCGCGCCGCCACGGTTGGAACCCACCCCAACTACGTCGGCATGGTGCACGACCTCATCGTCGAGCGCGTCATTGGGCGCGCCGAACGGCCAACGCTCGGTGCCCGTGGTCCGCAGCCAGATGTCTGCGCCGCCGAGTGCTGCCTCTCCGGCAGGCCCGGTGTTCGCCTCCCGGCACTTTGCGGGCGAGACTGAGTCAGTGCCCGAGACCAACCGTTGCGACGTCGTCGTCGTGGGTGCCGGCTTTTCCGGGCTCAGCGCGGCGCTCCGACTCGAAGAGGCGGGCGCCGACGTCCGCGTCATCGAGGCGCAGGACCACGTCGGTGGGCGCATTCGTTCCATCCGACGCGGAGACGGCCTCGAGGAGGCCGGTGGCGCGACGATCGGCGGCGGCTATCGCGCCGTCACCGATGCAGCGAAGCAGTATGGCGTCGCGCTCATCGACGCCACGCCGATGCTCGCCTTCTTCCGTGAGCAGGAGCTGGTGCTGAACGGCGAGATCATCCGCCAGGCCGAGTGGCCCGACCATCCGGCCAACGCATTTCCGGACGGAGACCGGCACCACATGCCCTGGACCTACGGGCGAGTCCTCACGGCGCGGCACAACCCTTTGCCCTCCCCCGACCTGGGCGATGCCCGCGCGCAGGACTACGACATCGCCATGCACGACTGGCTTGGCGGCCTGGGTTTGGGCGACAAGGCCATCGCACTGGCGCACGGCATCAACACCAGCTACGGACGCGATGCGCGGGACGTATCGGCGCTCACGATGCTGAGCCGCGCGGCGTTCTCGGTTGCCCAGCGCAGCCAGACCCCTGCCGGCGTCGTCGGATACACCGCGCGCGACGGCGTGCAGCGGATTCCGGAGGCGATGGCGGCCGGCTTGCGTAACGAAATCCGTCTGGACACGGTCGTTGTCGCCATCGCCGACACCGGGAGCCGCGCGAGCGTGACTTGCGCCAGCGGTGCTACCTACCTCGCCGACAACGTCGTCTGCTCGCTGCCGTTCCCCGTCTTGCGCACGATCGCCGTCGACCCGCCACTCGTCGGTGCGCAGGCCGCGGCGGTCGCAACGCTGCCTTCGCAAGCGATGACGCAGGTCTATCTCGACTGCGCGTCCAACTTCTGGGACGCCGACGGTTGCAGTCCCAGCCTCTTCACCGACGGCATTGCCGGCATGGTGGCCGCGGCCCGGCGCGGCGAGAACCCGGGTGAGGTCACCGGCCTAACCGCTTGGGCCATGGGCGGAAACGCCGTCCGCCTCGACGCGCTATCCGGTGCCGAGGCCGGCGCGGCTGTGATCGCGCAAATCGAGGCCGTGCGACCCGCGGCGCGGGGGCAGTTGACCTTCGCAGGCCGGCAGAGTTGGGGGGCCAGCCCCTTCGCCCGCGGCGGATGGGCCTACTTCCGTCCCGGACAGGTGGGCCGTTTCGCCGCCGGCATGGCAGAACCACACGGCCGCATCTCGTTCTGCGGCGAGCATCTGGCGCGCTTCAGCCGCGGAATGGAGGGTGCCATGGAGTCCGGCGAACGGGCGGCGAAGGTTCTTCTTGGGCACGGCGCTGGTTGATCACCCTTGGTGGGTCTCCAGGGCGCACACACCATGACAGGTCGCATCCGCTGCCACGGCGACCCAGGCGGGTACGGCGAGACACACGTTACTCAGCAAGAGTCCGAGTACCCGGGGTACGCGGGTCTCCCGGTCCGCAAACGGACGTTGTGCGTGGCCATGGAGGCCGACGGGCAACTCATGCGCGCACATCGGGCTGATTTCCTACATACATGAGGCTTCCGACCGTCCATAGTGGTATTTTCGTGCTGACGGGGAACCCACCATGCAGGCGACGGTGATCGACACGCTGCGCTATGCCAACCGCTTGAAGGACGCCGGCGTTGACGGCGTGCAGGCCGAGGCCATGGCGCTCGCCATCAACGACGAACTCGTCTCCGGCTTGGTTACGAAGGACGACTTGAACCGCGCTATCGGCGAACTGCGGGCAGAACTGCGAGCCGAACTGGGCGATTTGCGAACCGAACTGGGGGCGCTCAACGGCAAGTTCGAAACCCAAGGTCGGCACGTTTTTCTCATCCTCGCATTGATCGCCGCGCTCGGCTTGTTCAACGCGGTCGCGCCGCACTTGGGACGAACGAATCCTGCAGCCAATCCCGCGGACATGTCGGCGCCGCCACGGGCGTCAGCGTCGAGTCTCTCCGGTGAGCCCCTCGAACGGCTGGGCCCGCAATCCTGACACAGGATCACGCCCCGTCGGGCGTCAACTCTTGAGCGTCATCCCCGCCAAGGCCCCAGTGTGTTCGCCGTGGTCCATGAAAACCTGGCCGTTGACGATCATCTGGTCGTAGCCGCGACCACGCTGGACATAGCGTCCGGCACCACCGGGGAAGTCGTGCTTGTACTCCGGTAGGTCGAGCCCGAGGTTGTCGACGTCGATCACGTTGATGTCGGCGTAGGCGCCCTCGCGCAGCACGCCACGGTCGCGGATCCCGAAGATCGCCGCCGTGTCGCTCGTCCAGCCGCGGATCGCTTCCTCGAACGCCATGACGCCGCGGTTGCCGACCCAATAGGTCAAGAGCCATGTCGGCGAACTGGCGTCCATGATCTGCCCGACGTGGGCTCCGGAGTCGGCCAGCCCCATGGCAACCGTCGGGTTGGTGATCATCTCCTCGATGGCGTCCATCGACTGATTGAGTCCCGGGTGCCAGAGCTGGACCCGGCCCCTGTGCTTGCGGTTCAACTCGATGAATGCCTCGACCTCCGATTGATCTGTACGCTCGGCATACGCGGCCAGCGACCGCTCGCGGTCGTGGACGTAGTCGAGGTCGTCATCGGTGAGGACGTAGGCCTGGTTGAAGTCGAGCGCGGGCGCTTGGTCGAGACTCGCAAGGCGCTCGCGCATCGAAGCGTCTTCCAAGGCAGCGACGCGTTGGTTAAACGGCAGGCGTGCCAGTTCGCGCCATGCCGCCGACGCCGCGAACGGCGTGCGGTGGTCGAGCCCGAACAGCCCGCCGATACCGCGCGCACTGGTCTGCGGCCGCAGTTGTGCGCCCTTGGCGTTCTCTTCCTCCGCGAAGCCGATCACGCGACGGTACAGATCCGGCCGACGGTAGCTGTGCGCGATTCCGAAGGTTACCCGGACGTTGTTCTCGCGGGAGAGCTCGCCCACCCAAGCGATTTCCGCGCGGGTTTTTGGCAGGTGTTCCTCGCGGTCACGCTCGCCGATGCGCAGCGCACCCTCGAAGACGCCCTTGCCGCGCCGACCCAGGACACGGCCGATCGCGAGCAATTCGCTGGGGTCGGCGTGCGTGCCCGGCACGTAGCGACCGTCCGGAACCTTGTGCAGAAAGGTCCGGGACGTCGAGAACCCCAATGCGCCGGCACCGATGGCCTCGTCCACCAGCGCGCACATCCTGCGGACGTCGTCCTCCCGGGCCGGGGTCTCGTCGAGGCTGCGCTTGCCCATGGCGTGTATTCGCACTGCACAATGTCCCACCATGCCGCCGACGTTGACGCCCTTGTCCATGCGGTCGATGGACGCGAGGTACTCGCCGAAGGTCTCCCAGTCCCACGGCAGGCCGGCGTTGATCGACTCCTGCGGGATGTCCTCGACGGACTCCATCATCTCCGCCAAGTACCCGCGGTCCTCGGGCTTGCATGGGGCGAAGGTCACGCCGCAGTTGCCGGTGACCACCGAAGTCACGCCGTGGTAGCACGACGACGACGCGATGGGATCCCAGGCGATCTGCGCATCGAGGTGCGTGTGGATGTCCACGAAGCCCGGCGTGACGGTTTTGCCAGCGGCGTCGATTTCGCGCGTGGCCTTCCCGTCGACCTTGCCGACGGCAACGATGCGATCGCCGTCGACGGCGATGTCGGCCGGCCTTGCGGCAGTACCCGTGCCGTCCACGACGGTGCCGTTGCGGATGACGAGGTCGTAACTCACTTGCAATTCTCCTGCCCAGGCGGATGCTTGCGGCTAAGCGTAGCACTTCGCCAAGCCCGCAATCCGGGCAAAAAAAACCCCGCGCCGAAGGCGCGGGGTTTGAGTGCGGAACCGGTCGCCTAGAGCGACAGATTCAGCCTGATCAACACCGTTCGACCCATGATGTTGTCCAGGTACGGCTCGTGGGCCGAGAACTGGGTAATCGGGTCGGGATAGGTGTCGAAGATGTTGCGGACCGCCGCGTTCACCATCACCGAGCTGAAGCCCATGAAGTCCGGGCGGCGATAGCTGTAGCTCACGTCCCAATAGTGGCGCGAGTCGATCTTGCACACCGGCCAGGGCTGGAATGCACAGCGTTGCGACTGCCGCTCATTGGGAATCCGCTTCACGATGTCGGTACCCGGAATCGTGACTTCCTCGTAGCCGCGATACGGTACGTGGTGCGGATAGGAGCTCCGCTCGCCACAGCAGTCCCAGGTCCAACTCGCAATCACCGTCCTTGGGTCGAGTCGCTCGCGCTCCTTCATGGCGTCCCAGGCAACGTTGATGTTTTTCACCATGTCATGCCAGCGGACCATCAACTGGGCCGTGTGCGGGCCCCTGAACCACCGCAGGCTCGCCTGCGCACGCCATTCCGGCGTCGGCGGCAGGTCGGCCATCAGGTGCATGTTGGGCGGCGAGAAGTACTGCGAGTTGCGGTTGCCCACGCCGTCCACCGTGATGCCGGCGAGCACGTTGTCGCGAATGCAGAAGCCACCCTGGTTACGACCAGCGTCGTCGCAGCCGAAGCTCTTGAACTTCGTTAACTCCTGCGTCAGGAACTGCGTGGCGCTCAACGTGAACAGGAAGGCACCCTTGTCGTCGCCGATCCAGTTCGTGAACCGGTTTTCCGGCAACTCGAACGCGTAGCGCACGCCGTAGATCATCGTCTCCGCGACGCGTTGGCCTTGCGCGGTCCAAGCACCCTCAACGTAGTCGAGGATGATCGGACTGCCGTCCTTGCCGCGGTCGAGCCTGCCGCCAGCGAAGCTCAATTCGCCTTGGCCCGCGTTGGCGCCGCTTTGCAGCCAACTGAGCGCGGCGTTGCGCCGGCATTCCAGATCCTGCGGGTTCGTCCACTCGGAGTCTCGGAACTCCTGCTGGGTCAGCGCCGCCCGGTCGGCTGCGCCGGGATCGTTGTGCTTTTGGTCGTTGTCCCAATCCACAAGAGTGCCCGGGCAGGCAGCCTGCACGTATGCCGTGAAGCCGTTTTCGTTCAAGCCCACCTGGTCGCCGGGGCCGGTCGGTTCGATCTGGCCGCGGAACTCGACGCTGGTGTAGTCGACGTCGAATACGAGGTCGCCGTCTAGGAACTTGAGCGAGAAGCCTAGGTTGTAGAGGTCCGACGTCTCAGGATCCAAGTCGGGACTGCTGCCGGAACGGGTCCGAACATTGGGCGTGCCGCCGCCTTTGCTGGCGCCGGCATCGATGCAGTCCTGGATATCGGGCAGATAGTCGCAGACGTAGTCGCGAACGGTCCCCACCGTCTCGATGCCCGCATCGCCGAACAGGGCGTACAGGCCAGGCGTCACGAACCCTTGCGTGATACTCCCGCGCAGTGCCAAGTAGTCCGTCGGAGCATAGCGGACGGCCAGTTTCGGAATCGTCGTCGTGAACTTGGACGACCCCGGCTGCCCGTAGATGCCTGCCGCCGTGATCTCGCTGTAGCGCACGGCGACCTGAGCTTCCATATCACCCCAGGTCTCGTGCGAGATAAGCGGTAGAGACACCTCGGCAAACACTGCCTGCGACTCCTGCTCGCTCTTGCGTAGGGCGAACTTGTTGCCGCCTACGGCTGCCTGCGCCAACGCGTGAGGACGGTACTCCTCCTCCTCCAAACGCCAGTGCATGCCGATGGCCAAGCCGACCGGCTGGTCGTTGTACCAGAGGTCGAACAGGTTGCTATTGGCCCCCACCAGATCGACGATGGTCATGCCGAGATCTTGGATGTTGTACGCCATCACGTTGCCGGCGAGACGATGCTCATCCTCGGTGTTCACGAACTCGTGGTCCGGTGGCGTCCAGCCCGGATCGTTCGGCGCCGGGAATTTGTTGCTGGGATCCCCGATGGGGTGGCCGTTCTCGTCGATCATCAGGTAGGTCGAACCGAACGGGTTCCAGCAGGAGTTCTGGTTCGGCCCGGCATTGCAGCGCAGGGCCTGCACCATCTCGGAGGTGATTTCCTGGAACTGGTTCGTCTCCCGTACGCCCTGCGCCCAGATCCAATCGGCGTCGATGACCCAGTCCGTCTCCGGGATGCGGATCTCCGTACCTAGGCGAAGGCGGATGTCCTGGCGGCTGGTGCGCCGCAGGAAATGCAGGATGCCGTCGTTCTCCGCCCAGTCGAGATTGTTGTTGCGCGGGTGTTTCGGGAAGGCGAACAGGCGTCGCTCCTGGAAGCGGACGTCCTCGTAGAACGGGATGCCGCCAGCGTCTGGGTCGAACCGGTCCGGAAGGCCATCGCCGTCCGCGTCGCCCATGCCCATCAGCACCACGCGGGCGCGCGGGTCGCGCTGGACATTGGCATCGGCGATGCCGTCACCGTCCCAGTCGCGGTCGGGGATGCCGTCGCCGTCGAGGTCCTGCGCGAAGACCAGCAACTCGCCGGGCTCTTCCAGGTAGTCGTAGCGACCGTTGCCGTTCAAGTCCCTGAAGTCGAGCTGGCGCGTCGGCCTGGCCGTCCAGGTGTTCGACCCGCCCGGCCAAATGTCCGGCGATACGCCCGGCCAGTACTGGTCGTCGCCCGGCGGCAGGAAGGTGTTGTTGTCGGTCGGGTCCCACACACCGTTCACGCCGTCGTAGTAGTCGTTGATCGTCGAACCGTCCGCGAAGGCCCGGAACGGGTTGCCCGGGTTCGAGCCGACGGCGATTCCCATGCGGTCGTTGGCCAGACCACCGCTGCTTGAATCGAAGTCGTTGAAGCCGGGCGCGTAGAGGCGCGTGTTGTAGTCGACGGAACTCGACACAAACTCGCCACGCACGGTGACGTAGTCGTTGAACTCGTACTCGAAGTAGCCGAAGCCCTTCTGCCGTTCGCTCTCGGCCTGGATGTCCTGGTAGTCGGAGTCGACCATCCGGCAGTGGTACGCCGGATCGTTGGGGTCGTTGTACCCGTTCAGGAAGTTGCCGTGCTTCGAGACATCGTTGTACGTGTAGGTCTCGCCGTAGACGTTGCGGAAGTCGGTACCCCAATGGTCGCCGAACTCGGCCTGCCAAGCATTGCGTTGGCTGTCGTGGGCGTCGGAACCGTGAGCCCAGTCGAAGAACGGACCGTACGGGCTGATCGGCGGCGGTCCCTCGTTGTCGTGACCAGCGCCAAAACCGTAAGCGCAGGTCGGATCCTGGGAAACGCCGGTAGAGACCTGGCCGATGTTGTCGGACCACGAACGCCAGTTCGACTGGCTCGTGTAGCCCAGGCCGGAAAGCGCTGATCGTTCGTCCGGCGTCATGAGTTCGCCGAGCGGCGAACGGATCGGCACGGCGATTCTGCTGGCGGGGTTCCCGCCAGCGTCGTACGCGTCCTTCCAGAACCGGGACCATTGACCCCAGGTGTAGTAGTCGTTGCTGACCGTCGTGTGACGCGCCCACGGGTTCTTGGTATCGATGATGTAGCGAGGCCGGTCGGTGAACCGCATGCGCTCGGTGTCGCGCAGCTCGATAGCGAAGATCGCCCGACCCCGGTCGCCCTGCACGCCGCCAAGCATGCTGAAACCGGTCTGCGGCGCGCCGTTCTCCAGTGGCGAGCCCCAATCGAGGCTGATCGTGAGGCCCTCGAAGTCCTTTCGCGGCACCATGTTGATGACGCCGCTCACCGCTTCAGCCCCATACAACGCCGATGCGCCGTCGAGGATCGTGTCGACCCGGCCGATGGCGATCGCTGGGTACATGCCGCTGACGTCTACCCCGGCGCGTTCGCCCCGCGGCGTTGTGTCCGCCGGCAGCCGGTGGCCATCCATCATGGTCATGGTGGCCCGGGTGCCGAGACCGCGCAGGTTGGCCCAGACCTCGGTGCCCTGGTTCCCCTGCTGGTTGTCGGCCTGCCCGCCCCACTCGTCGTTCGAGAGGCCGTCCTGCCCGCTCTCCGAGCAGCAGATGCCTTCGAACGGTGCCGCGTTGGCATTGACGCCAAGCTGGAACGACTGGTCGAAGATCACGTCACCGAGTTCGGCGTTGCCGGACATCTCGATGTCGATGTTGTCGATGACGTTCTTGGGCGAGGGCAGGTCGAAGTTCGTACGCCGGATATAGGATCCGGTGACGATCATCTCCTCGACTTCCTCGTCGTCCTCCTCGTCTTCCTCATCCTCGTCCTCGTCGGCAGCTCGGAGGTTGAGGGCAAAAAGCGCCAGCGCGAACGCCAACGCCCATAGCATGGCTCGTTTCAAGCCTCGATCCATAGGTTTCTCCCCTAGTGGTCCTTTCCTCCCATCGACACACTCTTTGCCCAGATCCTTCCGGGCCGCGCCGACGGCTTGGGCGACAAGCACCGAAGCGGCTTTCGCCTTTGGGATACGGTTTACGCCTACGCCGAAGGCGTGTCAAGCGTCTTCTGTAACAAATCGACACATCCTGACAATTGGCGGTCGCCTTCGTGCCACAATGCCGGCACCAAACTGGTCGGCTGACGCAGCCATGAGCCAAGCGCGTAGCACGCGGCGCGAACCCTTAGGTTTCGACAACCGGGTGACGCGCTCGCTCGGCGTGGAGATTCCCATCGTTCAAGCCCCGATGGGCTGGATCGCCCGTTCCAAGCTGGCTTCGGCGGTATCCGACGCCGGGGCGCTCGGCATCATCGAGACCTCGTCGGGCGAACTCGATGCCGTCCGTGCCGAGATCGTGCGCATGCGCGAACTCACGGACAAGCCCTTCGGCGTCAACATCGCCCAGGCGTTCGTGCGCGATCCCAACATCGTGGACTTCGTCATCGACCAAGGCGTCCAGTTCGTGACCACGTCCGCCGGTAATCCGGAGCGCTACACCGACCAACTGAAAGCGGCCGGCCTCACCGTGTACCACGTCGTGCCGAGCCTCGCCGCCGCCCAGAAGGCGGTTGCCTGCGGGGTGGATGGGTTGGTGGTTGAAGGCGGTGAAGGCGGCGGCTTCAAGAACCCCCGCGACGTGGCGAGCATGGTGCTGCTGCCCCTGGTGCGCTCGCAGGTCGACGTACCGATCATCGCCGCGGGGGGCTTCGTCGACGGTGCCTCCATGGCGGCTGCCTTCGCCCTGGGGGCGGAGGGCGTGCAGATGGGCACGCGCATGGTGTCGGCGCTCGAGTCGCCGGTACACGCCAACTGGAAGGATGCCATCGTCGCGGCCAAGGAAACCGACACCGTCTTCCTGAACCGCCACGCGTCCCCGGCCCTGCGGGCGTTGCGGACCGACAAGACCAGCGGCCTCGAATACGACACCGAGCGCAACGCCATGCAGGAATTCGGCACGGCGCTCGAGCTCTACTTCGGTGGCGACATGGAAGCCAGCATCGCCCTGTGCGGACAGGTTTGCGGACGCATCGATGCCGTGCGACCGGTCGCCGAGATCATCGCCGAGGTGCGCGCAGAGTTCTTCCAAGAACTGGGCCGCCTGGCGAACCAGTACCTGAACGGCGCAAACCCGTCGCCCGAGCAACGAGGCAGGAGGACCAACCGATGACCGAACTCGCTCACCAAACCGCGCTGGAACTGGCCGCGAAGATCCGCAACCGAGAGGTCAGTTCCGTCGAACTGACAGAACTCTACATCGACCGGATCGAGCGGCTCGACGGGGACATCAACGCCGTGGTCGTGCGCACGTTCGACGATGCGCTGACGCGTGCCCGGGAGGCCGACGGTGCGCTTGCGCGGGGGACCTCGCTCGGACCTCTGCACGGCGTCCCCATGACCATCAAGGAGTCCTATGCCATCGGCGGGACCCATACGACCTGGGGCAACGAGCTGTTCCGCGACAACGTCGCCCGCGCCGACGGCCTGGCGGTGCAACGCTTCCGTGCGGCCGGAGCGCACTTCCTCGGCAAGACCAACGTGCCGGTGGACCTAGCAGACTTCCAAAGCTTCAACCCGATCTACGGGACAACCCGCAATCCCTGGAACGTCGAGAGAACCCCGGGCGGTTCTTCCGGCGGCAGCGCCGCGGCGCTGGCGGCCGGCTTCACCGCCCTGGAGGCCGGATCGGACATCGGCGGGTCGATCCGCAATCCTGCCCACTTCTGCGGCGTCTACGGGCACAAGCCGACCTATGCCGTCATTCCCATGTCCGGCCACGAACTGGTGGAAGGCATACCGGACGCCGACCTTGCGGTGTGCGGCCCGCTGGCGCGCGGCGCCGACGACCTGCACCTCGCACTGGACATCATGGCCGGGCCGGCACCGCGGGAGGCGCTCGCGTGGCGGCTGGAACTCCCGGCGGCCGACTTCGAACGCCTCGCGGACCTGCGGGTCGCGCTTTGGCCCACCGATCCGTTGGCTCCTGTCGCCGAGGAGATTGCCGCGCGCGTCGCTTTGATCGGCGAGGTCCTGGAAAAGGCCGGGGCCACCGTCTCCCGAGATGCCCGCCCGGACTTGGACCTCGTCGCAGCCGACCGCAACTACCAGACCCTTCTGAACGCCGTCATGACCGGCGCCATGACGGATGAGGCGGAAGCCAGGATGCTCAAAGTCGTTGACGGCCTCGCTCCCGACGACGTCTCCCGCGACGCCGTGGCTGCCCGCGCGGCCGTGATGCGGCATCGGGAGTGGATCCGCACCAATACCCGCCGCGAGAAACTCCGCCGCGCGTGGGCGCGCTTCTTCGAGGACTGGGACATCCTCGTGTGCCCGCAGATGGCGACGCCCGCGTTCCCGCACGACCACCGACCGTTCGGCGAGCGCACGATCGACGTCGACGGGGTCGCGCAGCCGTACTTCCAGCAACTCCTGTGGGCCGGCATGGTCGTGAACGCCTACTTGCCGAGCACGGTGTTTCCCACGGGTCCCTCGACGGACGGGCTACCCATCGGTCTGCAGGCGGTCAGCGCCCCGTATCGCGACCACCGGACGATCGCGTTCGCGGAGCAAGTCTGCGCCGAGATCGGCGGATTCCTACCCCCGCCCGGTTACTGAAACCCGGTCCGGGACCATCCGACCGCAGTCGGCCTTGGGAGTGACCTTCATTCGGGCGCTCGCCGCTGACCGGTCACGCCCACAATGTACGCCGATGCCGTGGGCCCGCACCACGAGGTGCCCCGCGCCCGGCTCGTCGAGGTGGTGACGGACATCGCCAAGGTGCGGGGCAAGCCCATCGCGGCTCGACCGACCTGCAGGAGCGGGACGTTCACGGCGCCCGGTTGGTTGCCGCCGAGGCCGACGGGATCATCTACGTCGACCGCCCGGACTACTCTCCGGACAACCTGCTGAGGTCACGAAATGCCCGCGTCGGACGACTCTGCGACATCACGGAACGGATCGCCGCGCTTTCACGGCGGGAGGCGCTTCGAAATGCGCTCGCCTGCGTCGACTACGACAACTTCCTGCGGCGCCTGCCGGGCGCGGCTTGACGGCCGGTCATCTCGCAGCCATGGCGGCGGCGACGAGATCCCGAATCTGCCCCACCATCCCGCTCTCGGCGTCCGCGTCGTAGCCTACGACGCGCGGCGTGTGCAAGTGGCCAACGGCGAACGTCGCGCCGAGTCGTTGGCGTAGCCTGAGCGCCCGGTACGCGACTTCGTTGGACAGGTAGCCGCCACCGGACCCGGCAACCGCGGTGTCGTCCTTGAGTTCCGCCAGCGAGCCCGGCGTCAGGGATCCCCGCTCCAAGGTCGTTACCCATCGGTTGTCGCGAACCGGCCAGCGCCCCGGCGTCGCGGCCATGGCTCGTGCGGGCAGCGTGAATTCCAAGAACTCGGGACCTTCGAGCCCCGCCGGGACCTGCGGTGCCGTCGGCGATCCGC
Source organism: Gammaproteobacteria bacterium (assembly GCA_026706385.1). GTDB lineage: Bacteria > Pseudomonadota > Gammaproteobacteria > Pseudomonadales > Azotimanducaceae > VXYL01. Next base: position 27,122 of record JAPOYV010000058.1, on the reverse strand, counting down.
CGCTCGCGATGTTGCCGTTGTCGGGCGTCTGCGCCGAGCGCCGAAGGCCCGGGAAGCGCTCCAGGTCGAACGCGTCACGGCCCATGCTCACGGTCAGCAACATCGCCAACCCCGCCTTGAAGTGCCGCGCCAGCAGTTCCTCGACGATCCCTACGTCGAAGGCCGCGAAGCTCACCGGGAAGATTGCCGTACGGATCCGCGCGCCACCGACCAGCTTGCCGTCGAGCGCGAGGGCCGCCAAGCCGGACGGGTTGCTCTGGTCGATGTTGCGATCCAGGTGAAACGGATCGAAACCGGTCAGGAGCACGCGCGGCTCGGAACCTTGGAAATCGCCGTCGAAACCCCGCGCCGTGCGTTCCGGGAGATCGCCCTGTCCACCGCCACGACGCAGCAGCCGCCGCAACTTCAAGCGCGCCCAGTACAACGGCCGGTCGTCGAGGTGGCCGCCCTGCACGTCCTCCACGGCGTGCGCCCATAGGCGCGCACCGTCACAGTGAGCTACGACCTCGTCGTAGCGGTTCTGCAAGGTGGACGGTACGCGCGGCAGCCGCGCTTCTTCGACCTCCATCGCGTCGCGGCCCGGCGACGCGCTCACTCGAAGGTCACCTCGAACATCCGCGGCCACAGTTTCCCCGTCAAGTAGAAGCGCTCGGCTTCCGGGTCGAAAGCGATGCCGTTCAAGACATCGGCGTCGGCTGCTTCGTCGGCATCGAGCAGTCCCGACGCGTCGATCCACGCGGTCACCTGCCCGGTGACCGGATCGATGCGCACGAGGAAGTCCTGTCCGAAGACGTTCGCGTAGACCGCGCCTGCCGCGCACTCCAACTCGTTGAGGCCCGCGACGGGCCGGCCGGAGGCGGTTACCGCGATGGAACCGGCAACGGCAAAGGAGCCGGTCTCGCGAAGGGTAAGTGTGCTCGAACCGTCGCTCATGACGAACCGCGTTCCGTCGTGGCACAGTCCCCAGCCCTCGCCCCGGTACGACTTGAAGCCCAAGCGCGAGAAGTCGCCCACGCTGAACACGTAGGCGCGCTCCGCATGCCAGGTCAGCATGACGAGCCGGTCACCGGCAAGCGCCAGCCCCTCCCCGAAGTGCATCCGCGAGATCGGTACGCGCCGTTCGACGCGCCCGGAAGCGGGGTCCAGTTGGCGAAGCTCGGATCGCCCCCGGCGACCGGTGCTCTCGAAGAGCTTGCCGTCGAACCAAAGCAGGCCTTGCGTGAACGCCTCGGGGTCGTGGGCAAGCACCCGGTACACCTTGACGGACAGTCGCGATGGCGGGTCGTCCGCACGCGCCACGGGCGCGATGCAGGCTGCGAGACACAAGAAGGCGCCCGCGAGGGCCGCCCCCCTCGATGAGCCCACCTAGCCGCGGATCCGCGCGAACTTCTGCAGCGAATGGCAATCGAGCGGCACAAGGCCTCGGTTGCCGCCCGCGCTGACAATCACCTCCGCGACGTACAGATCGCCCCGGGAGTCCGCCCAAATCCCGTGCGGCGCGAAGAAATTGCCCGGCCGGACCGGGTCGTCGCCGCCGAAACGATGGATCACCTCGCCGTCGAGATCGAGCAGGCTGACGCGAGCGTGCGGCGTGTGCGGGAGGATCTCGACATCGGGATCACGACCGGCGATCTCGCCGAGTTCCGCGACGTAGAGGACGTCGTCGCCGTCGATGAACAGGTCGTCAGGGCGGCTGACGTGCGTCCATTCCCGGAGGTAGTCGCCGTTGGGCTTGAAGACCTGGATCCGGGAATTCTCGCGGTCGGCGACGTAGACCGTGTCGTCGCGGTCCACGGCGATCGCATGCGGAAGCCGGAACTCGCCCGGCCCCCTGCCCGGTTCGCCCCAAGAGAACTGGTGCCCGCCGTCGCTGCCGAACTTGTGCACGCGTGCGTTGCCGTACCCGTCGGCCACGTACAACTCGCCCGTACTCGACAGGGCCACATTGGTGACGCGATTAAAGGGCCCGCCGCCAAACTGCACCGGCGTCTTACCGGGTACGAACCCCGTATCCGCCGGCCGGTCCTTCTCGCCTAGGGTCTGCTTGAGTTCGCCATCCGGCGTGAATATCCGTACCGTGTGGTCGAAATTGTCGGCCAAGTAGATGCGATCGTCCGGGCCGATGTAGATGCCGTGGGCGTTGGTGAAGACGCCCTCGCCCCAGGCGTCGAGGAAGTTGCCGTCGGCGTCGAACACGATCACCGGGTGCTCGCCGCGGTTGAACGCGTAGACCCGGTCGTTCGAGTCCGTGGCAACGCCCGCCACCTCGACGAAGCTCCAGCCCTCGGGGAGCTTCTCCCACCCCTCGATCACTTCGAATTCGATGCGCGCCACCAGCAAGCTCCGCAAGGACGATCCGCGGCAATGATACGCTTGCGGCACAATCTAAGGAGACAACCATGAGCCCTGACCGCAAACCCCACTTCGGCGTCACCTTGCCCCAGATCAAGCGGCCCTGGGTCGCTGCCGCCCAGGCGGCGAGCGGATTCGAAGCGATGGGCTACGACTCGCTGTGGGTATGCGACCACCTATACGGCCCGCAATCCCCGCAATTGCCGATCCTGGAAGCCTGGTCGATGATCTCGGCGGTCGCGGCCATCACCGAGCGGGTCGAAATCGGCACTCTCGTGACGCCGGTGGGCATGCGCAACCCGGCGCACCTTGGAAAGGTCATCGCAACGGTCGACAACATCGCCGGTGGTCGCGTGATCGCGGGCCTCGGTGGCGGCTGGATGCCGCGTGAATTCACGGACTTCGGTATGCCCTTCCTCGGCACTGGAGAGCGGCTCAAGCAGCTTGCCGAAACGGTCGCGCTGCTCAAGCGCATGTGGGGCGACGAGACCGAAGTGTCCTACGACGGCGACTACGTCCATGCGGACAACGTGGTCTGCCAACCGAAGCCGCCACGGCGCGTGCCGATACTCATCGGCGGGGCCGGCGAACAAGTGACGCTGAAGATCGTCGCCCGCGAGGCGGACATCTGGAACAACCTCGCTGGCCAGCAGGCGGCCCTGGCGCACAAGCTCGATGTGCTCAAACGCCACTGCGATGCCGCCGACCGCGATCCGGCGAGCATCACGGCGAGTCAGCAGTGTCTCGTCACGGTGGCTCCAAATGCGGAGAGCGCCGGTCCGATGGCGGATCGGGCCGAGAAGATCTTCGGCGGTCACATGGGCGACCCGAAAGGCCCCCTCGCCATCACGGGAACGCCCGAGCGGTGCGCCGAGCAGATCCAGAAGCACATCGACCTCGGCTGCACGATGTTCATCATGGAGTTCTTCGGCAAGGACACGCTGGAGCCTGCGCAGTTGTTCGCGGAGGAAGTCCTACCCGCATTCCAGTGAGCAGCGACGTGCGGCGAATCCGTGCGGTACTGTGCGTGGCGGCCATGGCCTCGTTGACCGCCTGCACGACGTTCAACGGCCCGCTCGAGGTCAGCGACAACGGTCGCCACCTGGTCTGGGCGGACGGGACACCGTTCTACTACGTGGCCGACACCCCGTGGCAGCTACTCGCCTCGCTGGACTTGCCGGACACCAAGGAGTACATCGACATCCGCGCCGACCAAGGCTTCACGGCGGTGCAACTCGTCGCCACCCCCTGGTCTTTCGATGACCGGGCCGCCCGCTGGGACTTCGAAGGCGAGCAAGGCCAGGCCCGCGTCAACGCCAATGGCGACGTGCCTTTCTTCAACGCACAAGGCCGGGCGCCGCGAAACAACGGCGAAGTCCGCTTCGACAGACCGAACGATGCCTATTGGCGGCACGTCGACCAGGTGCTGGACTACCTTGCGGCCAAGGACATGGCCGCGTACTTCATCCCCCTCTGGGCGAGCAATTTCAGCCGCTCGTTCTCAGCAGACGCGCACTACGCCATCGGCAAGACGCTGGGCACGCGCTACCGCAGGAAGGCCAACGTGATCTGGGTGCTCGGAGGCGATGAGGCCCGCGTCAGCGTGGCCAAGTACCGCGCCCTGCACCGGGGATTGCGCGACGCCGGCATCACCCAGTTGGTCACCATGCACCCGCGTTCAGGGCGCAGCAGTGCCGCCCATCTCCTTGAGGAGTTGGACTTCAACTCGGTCCAGGACCGCGGCAGCGTTTCCAACATGCTCGAGCGCATCAGGGCGGACTACGGCCGAACCCCCGCGAAGCCTACGTTCCTGTGCGAGACATGGTATGAGCACGACAAGAACGGCGGCGTTTTCCGCATCCATAGAGTCGGCACGAGCCCGGCCTTCCGTGCCCACTATTGGGCCGCGCGTCTGAACGGCGGCTTCGGAGAAGGCTACGGCGCTTGGACGATCTGGCTCAATCTCGAAACCTGGCGCGACGACATTCGCCGCCCTGGCGCCGCGGCCATCGCCACGCACATGCGCAACATCCTGGAGACCGTCGAGTGGCAGGATCTGGAACCGGATGCGCACCACGTAGCCTTGGGCGCCCATGACCGGGTCCACACCGCCATCGCTCCGGCGAGCAGAACCGCGGTCGCCTACTTCGAGGCGCCGGTTCGCGTGCGTCTCGACCCGCGCTGGTTCGCCGGCGACGCCGGGTTGACGTGGTACGAGCCCGCGACCGGCGCGGTCGTTGGCAGGGCAACTGCCCGCGAAACAACCTGCGTCAAGCCGCCGACGGCCGCGGATGCCGTGTTGGTGATGCGTCCCCGGTAGGGTGCTCAAGCGCCGCGAGCCGCGCCGTGTGCGCCGATTGGTTGTACAGCAGCAAGAGTCCCGCGGAGATCGCGAGCAACGCGCCCATGATCAGGAGGTCCTGGGCAAAGGTGAGATGGTCGCCGACCACCGCCATCGCACCGGAGCCCGTCGTCCTGCTCAAGTTGGCCAACGACATGTAGATCGCGAACTGCGTGGCGGCGATCCGCGGCCAGCAAAGGTTCATGAACAGCGCGATCGTGGCCACGAAGATCAACTGCGTGAACAGGTAGATCAACCCGGCCAGCACCAAGACCGCATCGGGGTTCTCCCACAAGGACGGTAGCGAGCCAGCCACCAGGTGGCACGCGGCGCTGCCGACCAAGGCCACGAGGAGGAACCTCTTGGCGCCGTGGCGGTCGATCACGAAGCCGAGCATCGCCCCCGCCAAGGCCGAGGCCATACCGACGATGCCGGTGAAGCTCGTGTACTCGGTCGTGGTGTAGCCGAGCTGTTCAACCGCGAACACCGGGAACACTGCGACCTCCATCCCGTCGCGCACGCGATTGATGAACTCGACGGCAACCAGCAGGAGGCTCATAGGCAGGAACAGCACACGCATCAGGTCTGCAAAGATCGAACGGAATCCGCGTTTGGCGGTCTCCGCACGCTCGGTCGCCTGGCCTTCGGTCCACGGCAGCAGCCGTTCTCCCGGGCGCTCCCGGACGAGGGCGGCAAACACGAAGACCCCGGCGAGCATGGCCGCACATGCGATCGCGCCCGCCGCCAAGCCCCAGTGCGACAGCAGGTAGCCGCACAACGCTCCGAACGCCGCGATGCCAGCGGCCTGGCCGAATCCCATGAACGCGTTGGCGCGTCCCCGCTCGTCGATCTGCAGCACGTCGATCGCCATGCCATCGACCGCGACATCCTGCGTCGCGGCAAATGCGTTGACGAGGAATCCCGCCGCCATCAAAGGTACGAGGGATGCGTCCGCGCTGAGGGGAACGAAGGCCAGTCCCACCAGCGACAGCGTCAGGCCGGCTTGCGCGGCAAGCACCCACGGTCGGCGGAACCCCATCGCGGGGAACTTGAACCGATCCATGAACGGTCCGCCCACCAACTTGATGGCCCAGGGTATTGCCACGACGGTGCCGACCAGGGCAACGTCGCTCACACCGAACCCGAGTTCGGCCAGCCGTGGCGGGACGGCTCGGGAGAGGAGCCCCAAGGGGACGCCTTGGGCGAAATAGCACGAGGTGAACAGGGCGAAGCGCAACCAGCGCCGTTCGATTAGGGCCGTGTCCACAATGTCAGGAGTCTGCAGGTGGGGTATGCCGCTAGAGCAACTCTGCGACCTTTTCGGATGGCCTGGCGATCACGGCCCGTTTGCCCTTGACGACCACCGGCCGCTGCATGAGCTTGGGGTTCTCCGCGAGTAGCCGCGCCACCTGTTCGGCATCGGTGAAGTCGTCTGCATCCAAGCCGAGATCCTTGAAGTTCTGGTCCTTGCGCACGAGCTCGGCCGGCGCCTCGTCGATCAGGTCGAGGACGCGACGGATCTTACCCTCGTCCAAGGGGTTCTTGAGGTACTCGACAACCTCGAAGTCGACGCCGTGCTCGCGAAGGATCTCCAATGCGCCTCTGGACTTGCTGCAAGCCGGGTTGTGATAGATGACGATTTGGTCATGTGCTCGCATGGGCGCCGGTGTCCTCCGCTGAAATCGGCGCGGAGTATATCTGCGGGCGCAAGGCGCTGCGATGTGATTCGCCGGTTGACTCACCGGTTTGGCCGAGACGTCCGCGACACAAGCGTACGCAGTAGTCCTTGACTTGCGCATCGCTCATGACGTGCGCCAGTGCCAGCAGCGAGGCCTCCTGGGAATATGTCGCGACGGACGCCAAGGCCTTGACCTTGGTGTAAGACAGATCGCCGACCTCGAACGCGGCGTCGATCCTCGGCAGATTGAGCAGCGTATAGGCCACACGGAGTTGCTCGCGTGCCTCGTCCTGCGGGATCCCGCAGGTCGATTGAAGCCAAGCCGGCGTGTCGACCGATCCGCGCGGCCCCCGACCCACGCCCTTGTAGGCGCGATGCAGGTCGAACTCGCGGAGCCGGATCAGGAAGCGATAGCGGTCGCGGGCGAGCGCACGGTGACTGTCCAGCACACCGCTGGCCAGGGATTCGGGGCTATGCCCGGAGTTCGTGACGTCCATGGTTTCTCCTTTCCTTTTAGGCTAGTCCGCCCTCCGGCGGTGACGGGGACGTCGGCCGGCGTCGCGACCGACAGTTCCAATACGCGATGCCTGTAACTATATACAGTAGAGTAACCACGTCAACAGCCTGTGGAGAAGTGTCGAACAACCCAGCTAGCCGACCCGACGACACCAATGACAAGGACGTTGCGGTGCGTCATGCTCGACGAACCGAAGGAGGGAGCCGAGATGCAGGAACAGGAATCCGTAGACCCATTCGCCGACGAGGCCTTGCCGGAGACCGCCGATGTTCGCGACGGCGAGAACCTCGAGTGGCCACGGATCGAAGCGTACTGCCGCGAACATCTGCCGCCGGTCGTCGATGCCACGGGTCCGTTCGAGGTCCTGCAGTTTCCAAACGGCTCAGCGAATCTCACCTACCTGATCCGTTTCGGCACGACCGAACTGGTTCTACGCCGGCCACCATTCGGCACTCTCGCGCCCGGCGCCCACGACATGAAGAGGGAGTACCGCGTCCTGTCCCGCCTCTGGCGGCTGTTCGACGCGGCCCCCCGCGCTTATCTGTTCTGCGACGACCCGGCCATCGGCGGCGCCGACTTCTTCGTCATGGAGCGACGTCGCGGGGAAGTGATCCGCGGCGTCATCCCGGTGTCGATGCGTGACCATGAACACGTGGGCCATCGCGTCGGCATGGCGTTGATCGAGCGCATCGCCGAGTTCCACGGCCTCGATCCGGCCGCCGCGGACCTCACCCGGCTTGGTCGGCCGGACGGTTTCGTAGCCCGGCAACTGCGCGGCTGGAAGCAACGGTGGGATCTGGTGGCGGACGATCGCTACGACGGCGGCATGACGGATCTGCACAACCGGCTCGAGGCCACACTGCCGGCGCCGCAGCGGGTGTCGCTCGTGCACAACGATCTCAAGCTCGACAACTGCATGTTCGACGCCGCCGACCCGGACCGCGTGACAAGCTTCTTCGACTGGGACATGACGACGCTCGGCGACCCCTTGGTCGACATCGGTACGCTGCTCAACTATTGGCCGGATCCGAAGGACAGCATTGCCGAGAAGCGCTTCAACCACCCAGGAATGGAGCGGATGGGCCTGCCGTCCCGCGCCGAGATCGTCGCTCGCTATGGGCAACGCAGCGGACTCGACCTGTCGGTCATCGGCTGGTACGAGGCGTTTGCGCTGTGGAAGACAGCCACCGTGATCCAGCAGCTCCACCATCGCTGGAAAGTGGGCGATTCGTCCGATCCGCGCATGGAAACCGTGGCCGATCCCGTGCCCAGATTGATTGACAACGCCGCGAGGTCGTTGGCGTAGACTGCGCCGCAACGCAAGCACCTTAGGGAATTCGAGTAATGGCAGACAGGTTGGCTGGCAAGGTGGCCGTGATCACCGGCGGCAACAGCGGTATCGGCGAGGGCACCGCCGAGCTTTTCGTGCAGGAGGGCGCCAAGGTGATCCTCATGGCCCGGCGGGAGGAACAAGGCCGCCGCGTCGAGAGCGCACTGCGCGATGCGGGCGGGGAAGCGACCTTCATCGCCTGCGATGTCGGCGACCACGACTCGGTGACTCACGCCGTCGGCCAAGCCGCCGAAACCTACGGCGCGATCCACGTGCTGTTCAATAACGCCGGTGGCGGCGCGGGGAGTCGTTTCCCCAATGAACCCAACGCGGAGTGGCAGCGTGTCATACACACCAACCTGACCGGCACGTTCTACGTCAGCCAAGCCGTCTGGCCGCACCTCGTTGCAGCCGGTGGCGGCGCCGTCGTCAACATGTCGTCGCTCGCCGCTCAACGCGGCTTCAGTTCGCGGATGCAGGACGAGTTCGGCACCACGTCGGCGTCCTATTACGCCGCCAAGGCCGGCGTCGACGCCTTGACCCGCTACATGGCGGGCGTCGGTGGTCGCGACAACATTCGCGTCAATTGCGTGCGCCCTGGCCAGATCCTAACGCCTGGCGCGACCGGGGGCACGAGCAACGATCCCGACGGCGGTCGGCACGTTTTCAAGAAGATGTTCGATTTCGCGCAGATCGTGCAGGGACCGGGGTATCCACGCGACGTCGCCAACCTCGTGCTCTTTCTCTCATGCGACGAATCGCGCTTCATCTCCGGCGAGATCATCAACATCGACGGCGGGGTCGCGGCGAAGATCTGACGTACTCATTCTTGCGAGCGCCCCGAAACCGGGTCCGGTACCTCGCGTACGCTCGGCACCAGCGCATGCCGCTTGCGGCGCACCGCCTCCGGCCCAAGGCCACACCGACCGGCCCCTCGCGCTCCCCGGCTGAAGGCTCTTGGACGTCGCCATCATAGGCGCGGGGGCTGCGGGCCTCGTTACCGCGCACGAACTCTTGCGCGCCGGGCACACCGTCGCCGTGTTCGAGGAGTCACAGACGGTGGGCGGGTTGTGGAACTACGACGCCCGCGTCGAAGACGATCCGCTTGGCCAGCAGCCGAGCGAACGCATCCACAGTTCGCTCTATTCGTCGTTGCGCGTCAATCTGCCGCGGGATCTCATGGCCTTCGAGGGCTACACCTTCGACAGCGCGGGCGGCGGCGACGACTGCTGGCCGCGCTATCCCCATCATGGCCGGGTGCTCGATTACCTGCGGCGGTTCGCGACCGATATGGGTGTTTCGAAGCATCTTCGGCTCGGACATCGGGTGCGCGACGTCACCCGCGTCTCTGCGACGCTTTGGCAGGTCGACGGGCAGTCCTTCGATGCCGTCGCCGTCTGCAACGGGCACTTCACCGAGCCCATCGTACCGACTATCCCCGGGTTCGGAGGCTTCTCCGGATCCGCGTTGCACAGCCACAACTACCGGCGGCCCGATGCCTTCGCCGGGGCGCGCGTCGTGCTGCTCGGCAGTTCCGTATCGGGCCACGACCTGGCGCGCGAGATCGCCACGGTGGCGCAGGATGTCTACCTATCGGGGCGGCTGTTCACCGAGGCGCCCCCGCTGGATCGCCAGGGCGGTCCCGTCAGGCGCTGCCCGCCCGTCGTACGCTTCGACGAGGCGGACGTCGTGCTGGCCAACGGCGAGGTCGTCGCCGGCGTCGATGCGTTCATCTTCTGTACCGGCTACCACTATAGGTTCCCGTTCTTGGCGCCCACGGTCGCCCGCGTCTACGAAAACTGGGTGCAGGGGCTGTATCGACAACTGGTGCCGGTCGAGACGCCGCGTTGCGCCTTTGTCGGGCTGCCGTTCCGCATCGTGCCGTTCCCGCTCTTCCAGCGCCAGGCGCGCTGGTTCGCCCGGTGCCTCGGTGGCAGGTTCCCGCTGCCCGGCTTGGCCGACCGGCGCCGAGAGTACGCCGACGAAATCGCCCGCCTGAAGTCGTCGGGCGTCGCCCCGCGACACTATCACCGGCTGGGGAACGGGCAGATCGGCTATCTCAACACGCTTGCCGCGCAATGCGGCGATGACCCGGTTCCAGACTGGTTCACCGCACTGTGGCAGGAACACAACGCCAACGCCCAACGTCATCCCGGCGACTATCGGGACCGGCCGTTGGTCAACCGCGGCCCGAGCAAGGTCGCTTGATCCCGAGCGGAGAAGACCAAGGACGCATCAACGACCATTCCCCTGTCCCGCCTCGCGATTTCCGTCGTCCCCGTCGTCGCTCTTGCGATTTGACAACTGCGTCGAGTTCCTGCGAGTCGACGCGCCTACTGCCCGATCCAAGCGGCGGTGCGCTTCTCCCGGAACGCGGCCATGCCCTCCGCGGCTTCATCGCTGCGGAACATGCGCCCGCTCCATTCGGCGGTTTCCCTAAATCCCTCCTCGATGGTCAGTTGCGGCACTCGACGGACCAGCCGTTTGCATTCCACGACTGCATTGGGCCCGCCGCGATTGATCATGTCGAGTTCCTCGTCGACCGCCGTCTCGAGATCGGCGCGTGGTACCGCCCGATGCGCGAAGCCCATCTCGACCGCCTCGCTGCCCGTGAAACGCTTGCCCGTGACGAATAGGCGCATCGCGTGGTGCGTCCCCAGCTTGGGGATGCAGACCACCGAGATCACCGCCGGGATCACGCCAATGCGGACTTCGCTGAAGCTGAATTGCACTTCCTCGGCCGTCACGACGATGTCGGATGCCCCGACCAGGCCCAAGCCGCCCGCGAACGCGGCCCCGTTGACCGCGGCGATCACGGGTTTCGGGCTTTCCATGATCGTGGTGAGGACCTGCGGATAGGGTACGGATCGGCGCCCTTCGACCGACGCGCCCGGCGGGCTCTTGAGATCGGCCCCCGCGCAGAACGCAGGGTCGGTACCGGTGATGACGATGGAGCGCGCGGCCGGATCCTCGTTGGCGGCGAGCAGGTGGTCATAGAGTTCACTCACCAGCACCGCCGAGAGCGCGTTGCGGTTCTGCGGCCTGTTCAACGTGATCCAGGCGGCGCCGTTCTTGACTTCGTAGATCGTGGCTTCCAATTCGGCCATTGCGGGTTCCTCGCTTCTGCTTTTCGAGCAGCCGTGCAAAGCGGCGCACTCTATCACCAATGCATCAAGTGTCCGGGTCGAACCCGATCCACGCCCGCTCCTGGGCAAACCGGACAAGCCCGTCCGAGCAACGCGCCAGGTCGCCGCGACCGGCTCGACCCAAGGTGGCGCGTCATGGCGCATTCGGCTCCGTGCCTTTGGCTCCGGCCGAGGCTGCGGGGAGGTCCAGTGCACACGGCGCCTGTCGCGCGGTGTCGTTCAATGGCACCGCTGCGCGCGCCAGGTGATGGTAGTCCGACGACGACAGTCCGAAACGGTCGAACACTCCGCACAGTGTCAGCTTCATCCCCTCGAGCGGCTCGCACCGGCCCAGGCCCAGGGCGCTTGCCATGGACTCCGTAAGCAGGACCGGGCGGCCATCGATCCACGTCCCGAGCGTATCCTCCGGTCGCGCTTCCAGCACGGCTCCGTAGCGGTCGTCGCCGCCATGCTCGACGAGGATCAGATCCGCCCGGCGTCCAGGCTCGATGCCGCCAAACCGGTGTTCCAGCCCAAGCGCGTAAGCACCGTGACCGGTTGCCATCTCCCAGAGCAGGCGATCCGGGACGGATATGCGAGCTGACGACGCCACTTGGCGCGCGCAACGGACCTCCTCGCGCATGTTGAAGGAACCACTCGGCGACCAGTCCGTGGCCAACGCGATCCGCACGCCGCTAGCCAACACGGCGGGAAGGTCCACGGTCTGGCCGTACAGCGCCAGGTTCGATCGCGGCGACCACACGAGGGTGACGTCGTGATCCCGCATCACCTCGTAGTCGGCCATGTCCGCAGCCACGCCATGGACCAGCGAATAGCGACGGTCGCGCCGACGCACGCGCTCCAGGTAACGCGACACCTCGGCTCGGGCCGCACAGCTTGTCCGGCGGCCTTCACCAACGTGCGGGACATAGGCCGTGAACGTCAGGCGGTCGTCGTCGACGTTCGGGAAAGTGTGCACGGGACCGCCTGCACACTCGTTCTGCAGATCCTCGACGACGGTGTACGAGAACGGAAAGGTCGAGACATCCGCCTCGGCGTCGTAGAGCGCGAGGTCCGTGACCCGCTCGTGGAGACCGACGTTGCGAATCAGGCCGGGAATCCCGCCGGATCCGGCGATCGTCGTCGCACCGCCGAGCAGATGGCGCAACTCCATGGCGATGAGCAGTGCCGCCGCAGCGTCCTCCCCCGGCGTGTAGTAGACCGGCATTGGCGACGGGAGTCGCGGCTTCCCCGCCAAACCGAGGCGCCATTCGTCGCGATGCGCATAACCGGGGTTCAGATTGGCGTCCGGGAACGCATAGCTATACGCCGGGTGCTCGTGGGCGTTGACGAAACCCGGGGACAGAACCGCGTTGCCCCGGCAATCCAGGACGCCCGCATCGGGATAGGCCGCCCGGATCGCCTCGAACGCGCCGGTCGCCCCGATGCTGCCGTTGAAGCGGACGTGGACCGCGTGGTCCTGCTCGACCCCCGCGTCCATGAGCACGTCCGCACCGATGACGAGTCCGGCCGTGCCTCGCGCCTCGGCGCTGGCCCAAGGCGTGAATGCGCAGGGATCGGTCGCGTACCGCACCGACCCGGCGACCGGTTCGCCCGTAGCCAGGCAGGCTGAGAGTGTGAGCGCCGCGCTACCGGCGAGAAGCGCCGCGATGGCACGCCGGCGGGCTTCGGTGCCCGGCATCAGTTAAACGACGTCCTGCTCCTCCAGCATCACGAGCAGTGCCCCGTTGTCCACCTGGTCGCCCTCGGCGACGTGCAGTTCCGTCACCGACCCGTCGAACGGTGCCGTGATCCTGTGCTGCATCTTCATCGCCTCGAGCACGAGAAGAAGCTGCCCCGCGCTCACGCGATCGCCGACACCGACATGGGTCGCCAGCACGTTCCCCGGCATCGGGGCGGTGAGCCCGCCCTTGATGTCCAAGGCACCGGGCACCGGCAGGCGTGGCAGTTCCTCGATCTCCGCATCGCCCGCGGGCCCGTGCACCAGCCAGTTCTCACCCAGCGCCGAGACGGACATCTGCACGCGGCGACCGTCGATCTCGAGGTCGACCTCCCCGCGCTCGGAGCCGCAGACAACGACCGACCGCTCGTCTTCGCCAACGCGCATCGCGAACGAGCCGTTGCGCAGCGAACGGTATTCCACCGGGATTTCGTCGTCGCCGATCCGGTAGGTAGTCCGTTCGGGCGGCATCCGCGAATTGCGCCAGCCGCTGGGGAACCCGTTGAGCGTCTTCGCGAGCGCCCGCCGCTTCGCCTGTGCGTACATGGCCGCCGCGGTGATGGCGTCCGCGAGATCCTGTCCGGCGAGTTCGCGCTTGCGGTCGGGGCTCGCGCGCTCGATGAAATCGGTGGTGGTGTCGCCGGCGATAAACGCGGGATGACGCAGCGTCGCCACGAGGAAGTCGCGGTTGTTTCTCAAGCCCTGCAAGCGCGTCTGTTCGAGTGCCCGCGCGAGCTTGGCGGCGGCCTCGCGTCGCGTGGGGGCGTGGGCGATGACCTTGGCGATCATCGGGTCGAATTCCTGGCTCACCTGGCTTCCCGACTCCACGCCCGAGTCGAAACGGGCACCCGGTGCCGGCGACCATTCAACGACCGTACCAGGCGCCGGCAGGAAATCCCGGTCCGGGTCTTCGGCGTAAAGCCGCGCCTCGATCGCGTGGCCGTCGAGACCCAAGTCCGCTTGCGTATAGCCAAGGGCTTCCCCCTCGGCGATGCGAAGCTGCTCACGGACCAGGTCAAGGCGGGCGACCATCTGACGCCCCATGGCCGTTCGAGACAGGCGCACGACTTCCTCGGTCACGGGATGCTCGACCTGCAGCCGGGTGTTGACCTCGAGAAACCAGAAGTCCTGGCCGTCCAGTAGGAACTCCACGGTTCCCGCGGACGAATAGCCGATCTGCCGCGCGGCGGCCACCGCAGCTTCGCCCATTCTTGCCCGCAAGGCATCGTCGAGCGCTGGCGATGGCGCCTCCTCGATGATCTTCTGGTGACGGCGTTGAATCGAGCATTCGCGCTCGAAGAGATGCACCACGTTGCCGAAGTTGTCGCCGAGGATCTGGATTTCGACGTGCCGCGCGGACGTGACCCAACGCTCGAGGAAGAGCGTGTCGTCGCCGAAGGCGGCACCGGCTTCGCGGCGTGCGCCCGCGACGGCCTCTTCGAGCTCCGCTGAGCTTTCGACGACGCGCATGCCCCGGCCGCCGCCGCCCGCCGAGGCCTTGACGAGCACCGGATAGCCGATCTGCTCCGCCGCAGCGCCGAGATCCTCGCCGGCCTTGAGTTCGATCGCCGGCAGCGTCGGCACGGTGGCTTCTTCGATGATGCGCTTGGCGGACAGCTTGTCCCCCATCGCGGCGATGGCCGCCGCGGATGGCCCCACCCAGCGCATTCCGGCCTTGTCCACGGCGTCCGCGAACGCGGTGTTCTCGGAGAGGAAGCCATAGCCCGGATGCACGGCATCGGCACCCGTGCGCTCGCAGGCCGCGAGGACCTTGTCCACGTTCAGGTAGGTGTCAGCCGACGTACGGCCGTTCAACGCGATCGCGGTGTCGGCCTCGGTAACAAACGGCGCGCCAACGTCGCCGTCGGCGTACACGGCCACGGTGCCGACCCCTGAGTCGTGGGCCGTGCGGATGATCCGACGCGCAATCTCGCCACGGTTGGCGATGAGCAGGCGGCGAATCGGCTGAATCACGTCATTGGGCATGGCGGGGCCTGGCGATCAAGAGAAAGGGGTGTCACGTCGTCGGCCTCGGGCGCTACATGCGCCACGTGCCGAATTCCTTCGTCCCGAGGACCTCGTTGTTGTGGCACGCGGACAGCGACATGCCGATGATGTCCCGGGTATCGCGCGGGTCGATCATGCCGTCGTCGGCGACCCGGGAGGTCGCGAAGAGACCTTTCGACTGCTCCTCGAGTTGGTACTCCACCTGTTCCACGCGCTTCGCGTTCGCTTCCTCGTCGAAGTCAAGCCCGCGCCGCTGCGCCGCCGCGCGTTGCACGATTGTCATCACGCCGGCCTGCTGCTTCGGCCCCATGACGGCGATCTTCGCGGTCGGCCAGGTGTAGCTGAACCGCGTGCCGTATGCGCGGCCGCTCATGCCGAAGTTGCCCGCGCCGTAGGACGCGCCGCAGATGACGATGATGTGCGGGACCGTGGAGTTGGAGACGGCGTTGATCATCTTCGAGCCGTTCTTGGTGATGCCGCGCTGCTCGAAATCCGTGCCGACGATGTAGCCCGTGATGTTGTGCAGGAACAGTAGCGGCACGTCGATCTGGTTGCAGAGCTGAATGAACTGCGAGGCCTTTTCAGCCGACTCGCTCATCAGCACGCCGTTGTTGCCGAGGATGCCGATCGGGTAGCCGTGGATCGACGCCCAACCGCAGACCAGCGTGGGACCGTAGAGCGGCTTGAACTCCTCGAATCGGGAGCCATCGGCGATGCGTGCGATGGCTTCGCGCATGTCGAACGGGATCGTCAGGTCCTCGCCCACGAGGCCGATCAGTTCGTCGGGGTCGTAGACCGGCGGATCCGCGGGCATGGACGGGCCCGGCCCCAGTTTCCGCCAGTTCAGATGGCGGACGACCTCCCGACACATGCGGATGCCGTCGAGCTCGCTCTCGGCCAGATAGTCTCCCAGGCCCGAAATCGTCGTGTGCATCTCGGCGCCCGACAGTTCCTCGCCGTCGGCATCCTCCCCGGTGGCCATCTTGACCAGCGGCGGTCCGCCCAGGGAGACGCGGGAACGTCCGCGGATGAAGATGTTGTAGTCACTCATGCCGGGTTGATACGCCCCACCTGCCGTGGACACGCCGAAAACCACCGAGATGGTCGGGATGCGCATCTTGGAGAGTTCGGTGATCTCGTAGAACAGGCGTCCCGACTCGGCGAAGTGACCGGTCGAGCCGCGCAGGCTCTCGGCCACACCGCGTTCGAACGCCAGGCGTTCCTCCTCGGGCGTCATCGGCTTGCGCTCGCCGCCGCGGCGCCCTCCGCCGCCACGCAGGTCCGCGCCGGCGGACTCGACGAACTGCACGTACGGCAAGCGGTTCTCGCGCGCGATCTCCAAGCCGCGCATCAGCTTCTTGGAGTTGAAGTGGTTCATCGCCCCGGCCTGGACCGAGGGGTCGTGGCCGAGAATCACGCACTCGACGTCCTCGATGACGCCGACGCCGACGGTGAATCCGGACCCGATGGTGAAGTGCGAATGCCAGGCAGCCAACGGGCTGATCTCGAGGAAGGGCGAGTCCGGGTCGAGGACGTGCGCGACGCGCTCGCGAACGGGCATCTTCTCCCGCGACTTGAGACGCGCCATCGCCTCCTCCCCGCCGCCTTGCGCCGCCTGCTCGTAGAGTTCGTCCAGCAACTCGAGCTTCGCGAACATCTCTTGTCGGTTCTTTTGGTACTGCTCCGCACGCGTGTCGAGTCTGGATTGCAAAACCGGCATCGAGGCCCCCTCCAAGGCGAACGCGCCTCGGCTTGAGCGAGGCGAAGCGCGTAATCTAGCAGATGGCGTGCGAGGCCCGCCAGCAAGCGGGCCTGCCACGTCCGGGGCGCTCAGATTTCGAACGTCTTCCTGTAGGCCGGACGTTGGGTCACGAGATCCCACCAGCGCTTGACGTTCGGCGTGAACACCT
Organism: Gammaproteobacteria bacterium; assembly: GCA_026706385.1. GTDB lineage: Bacteria > Pseudomonadota > Gammaproteobacteria > Pseudomonadales > Azotimanducaceae > VXYL01. The sequence goes on along the minus strand of JAPOYV010000058.1, from coordinate 10,121 downwards.
CGTCGATGTCGAGGGAACTGGCGAGCACGAGGCAGTAGAGCACGCAGATGTCGGCGATCGTGAAGCGTTCCGAGCACAGGTACGTGCGGTTCTCCAGCGCTCGCTCCACGGATCGGAAACGGTGCGCGAACCATTTCCGGTAATCCGCAGCCACCTGCGGATTGCGGGTTTCCTCCGGTTCCAGACGCGTATAGCGCAGCACCAGCGTTTGCGGAAAGGTCAACGTCGCGTCGCACCGGTGCAGCCAATTCAGGTAGGCCCCGTAGTCCGCCTCGTCGCGACCGACCGCCAGATCGGTGGGTCCGTAGGTATCGACCAGGTATTGGCAGATGCCCGCGGACTCCGTCATGGTGATCTCGCCGTCGACCAGGGCCGGCACGGTACCGAGCGGATTCACCTCGAGGTAGGACTTGTACAGGTACCGGGGCGGGAACGGCATTACGGTCAGCTCGTAGTCGAGGCCCATCTCCTCGAGCGCCCACAGTGGGCGCATCGAACGCGCCCGGGTGCAGTGGTAGAGATGCAGGGTCACGTCAGATCCTCGCGCCGCCGATCAGTGCGCTGCCTTCCTGCCATGGCGAGATCTGGCCCTCGTAGACGGCGGGCCCTTTGCGGAAGTGCGCAGCCTCGTCCAGCGTTTCCACGAACGGCATGTTGAGCGGATAGAGATCCCGGTCCTGGTGCGGCCGCGGTCCCGCCTTCGAAACGTGACCGTACAGTGCATGTCCGACAACCTCCTCGGCGATCACCGCCGCTTCGATGAGCTTGTCGAGGTCGTAGCCGGTCTCTATGCCGAGTTCATGGCAGAGATGCACGAAATCCTCGGTCGGAACGTGGCCCGCCGCACGCCCATTGCCGCAGTACGGGCACCCGCCCATGCCACCGATCGACGTGTCGAATTCGGTGGCGCCGAGCATCAAGGCCTCGTAGAAACTCGCGATCGTCGCGCCCCGCGTATTGTGCAGGTGCATGTGGAAGACCTCGACCTCGGGCCAGCGGTCGCGGATCGCCGTGATCGTCTCGCGGACCTCGTGGGGCATGTTCCAGCCCATGGCGTCGAGGAACGAGACCTTGCGCACCGGGATGCCAGCCGCATGCCACTTGCCGAACATGAGCTCGAGCAGTTCCAGGCGCTGCTGGAGCGTGAAAGGACCTTCGAAGTTCGAGCCGAACGGGTTGCCGAGCGCAACCGAAGCCGACTCGGCGCCCGCATGCTTTGCGCCGGCGACGCTGCCGTCGATCGCGGCGATCTGCTGCGCCTGGGTTCGGTTGTAGTTGCGCCGCGCGAACGAGTCGCACATTTCCACGTGTGCACCGAAGCGCCGCCCGCGCACGTCGACCTTGGGGTAGTAGGAGTCGGCGCGGTCGAAGCCTTTCTTGTTGAACACCGCCGCCGTGTACTTGATTCCCGGCTTCGGGACGAACTGCTGCGCGATCTCGTCGATGCATGCCATCGACGGCGTCCACTTCGGGTGCGCGAAGGAGCCGATCGAGATGACCTTCGCCCCGGTCTCGCCAAGCGCGTCGAGGAGCCTGAGCTTTTCAGAGACGGGGATATCCGGGCTTTCGATCTGAAGCCCCTCGCGCATGGTGTCGTCGGTGATGGTGACGCTCTTCGGCAGCATGCTGGTCATGGGTGTTTCCGTGCGGGCAGGTAAACCGTGCTTTTTAGCAATTCGCTTGCCCGGCGTCCACAACGAACCGCCGGCGGGTCAGCCGCCAAGCAGGTCGACCAAGGCAGCGCGCTGGCTCGCCGACAACCGGCGGAACAAGCGGATGAGCCTATTCTCCTCGTCCGACAGTTCCCCGCGGAAAGTCGTCTCGAGGTAGGGAAAGAGGGCAGGCTCCACGGCGCTGACGTCCGCGTCCGCGGGGATTCCGCTTAGGGAATACTCAAGGCGGGCGACGATCTCGGCATTCATGCTGCGCCGATACACCGCGGCCGCTTCCGTGACACGCCGGTGCAATGCCGGTGGTAGCCGAAGCACGAACCTTTGCGACTGCTCTGCCACGTCCATCACATGACAAGAAAACCAGGCGGAGTCGGTCGATAAGCCGGGTTCTGTCGCGGGCAACCATTCATCTGGGACGACCGTCACCGAATCGCCTCTTGCGGCCTACCCGGATCCGGCGCGGACAACGCCACTGGACCCCTATTTGGCCTTGCTCCGGGCGGGGATGCCTAGCCGGAACCGTTGCCTGATCCCGCGGTGCGCTCTTACCGCACCCTTTCACCCTTACCGGTCCACGCCGCCGGACTCGCGCCCTGCGCCGGATACCGGCGGTTTGCTTTCTGTTGCACTAACCGTAGGCTCGCGCCCCCCAGGGATTACCTGGCGCCCTGTCCTGTGGAGCCCGGACTTTCCTCACGACGCCTCAAACGTCGCGCGGTTGCCTGACCGACTCGCGCCTCGGAGCGTACACCTAGCAACCGAGCAGCGCCACACTGGAACGCGCGTATTAGATCAGTCCGGCGGCGAAAACGCCGTGGCGAGATCGTAGAGCTCCGCGCGGGGCCGCCCGGTGATCCTCGATGCAAGCCGCGCGGCTTGCGCCGGCGGAAGTTCCGCAGCCAGCGCCTCGACCACCGCGGCCACCGCCGGGCGTGCTGCGTCGCGGTCGGCGCGGGCTCGCGCTGGCGCCAGAACGCAAGTGAACTCACCGCGGTCGACGACCGTCCCGTTCGCCAGGATTTCGTCGACGGTGCCGAAAGACAGCGTCTCGAAACGCTTGGTAAGTTCGCGGCAGATCAGCATGGACCGATCGCCGGCACCGCATTCGACCAAGTCGTCGAGCACATCGCGCAGCCGATGCGGCGCTTCGAAAAAGACAACGGCTGCGTCCTCGGCAAGGAGACGCTTGAGCACGTCCCGCCGTGGCGTCGCCCTGGTTGGCAGGAAGCCCTCGAAGCGGAACCGGTTGATCGGAATCGGCGACGCCGCGAGGGCCGCCGTGATGGCACTGCATCCGGGTACCGGAGTGACCGGGATCCCACGCCGCCAGGCGGCGCGGACAAGCTCGAATCCCGGGTCGGAGATGAGTGGCGTGCCGGCGTCCGAGACCAGGGCGACGTCGCTGCCATGGTCAAGTTCAGCGACCAATCGCTCGGTCGCGCGGTCCTCGTTGTGGTCGTGCATGGCCACGAGTCGGCCAGGTTCCGCGCCGATATGCGCCAATAGAGCGCGCGTGCGTCTGGTATCCTCGCAGGCAACGATCGGGACCGCCTTGAGGATGTCAGCCGAGCGCCAGGTCACGTCCGCAAGATTGCCGATCGGCGTCGCCACGATGTACAACCGTCCCGCCATGCGCGCCTCGCCCATCGCCGATTCGTCCACCGCCGTGCCGGCATTCATCGCATGGTGTGCGGCCGGCACCGCGATACTCGCGATGATCTTGACACTTGCGGCGTGCGAAAGCACCTCGCCGGAAACGACCGTCGAAGCGGCGCCGCCCGCCGAGGATCCCGCGCGGGCCGCCCTCGAACGTGCTGAAGCCGCCTCAACACGCGCAGAGAGAGCGAGACTTTATCTCGCCGCGTTGACGGCCACCTACGGACAGGGCGACTTCGTCGAAGCATCGGACATCGCTGCCTTGCTCGAACCGTTGGTTGCTGACCTCGGCAAAACGGAACAGTTCCGCTTCGGCGAAATCGCCCTCGAACTCGAGCTGAGCGAACGACCTGGCCATCCCCCGGACGATGTGCGCGCCGCCGCCCTGCTGGCCCAGCTCCGACCCTTCGCTCCGCAGGAGACGCTGGTCGTCGCGAGGTTCCGTGCCCGGCTGCTGACACGTCGTGCGGACAATCCGCGAGCAGCGGCGCTGGCCTGGATCGAGGTCGCCGCGCACGACGCCGCCGAGGACCAAGACGTGCGGATGGCCACCGCAGCAGCGTGGCGGCAGGTATCCCGGCTGACGATTCTCGAAACGGATGACCTCGCGCGCGGCGCCCCGACCGACGTCGGCCGTGCGTTCGCGGTACTCGCGCGTGACTTCAACGCGGCGTTGACGGATGTCCTCCAGTTCCACGTCTGGGAGGACTGGAAGAAGTCCCACCCGGGCCATCCAGCGGCAAGATTCGCGCCACCCGGTGCGCCGCCAGTCACCGGCAAGCCGCGAGCCCTTGCCCTCTTGATTCCGCTGAGCGGGCCGCTCGGCGGCGTAGGCCAAGCGGTGCGGGACGGCTTCTCGGCCGCGCTCCTGCACGCCGAGGCGGCGACCCAAGTCGCCGGTGGTGGCAACCCAGCGACCAGCGTACGCCTTTACGACACCAGCAGCATGGCGCCAACCGATGCCTACCGGCTGGCCGTTTCGGAAGGGGCGGACCTCGTCATCGGCCCGTTGCAGAAGTTCGCCGTGGCCGAGGTCGCCGCCGTACCTCCGAGTGTGCCCGTGCTCGCGCTGAACCACTTGGACGAGGCGCCGCGTGCACTAGCCGCACAGATACCCCAGTTCGCGCTCGCACCGGAGGATGACGCCTCGGCAATCGCCGCCGCGCTCACCGGGGACGGCATGGAACGGATCGTGCTGTTCGACACCAGCGCGTCCTGGTCGGCCAGGGCCAAGGCACGCCTCTTGGCGGAAAGGCGCGGAGTCGAGGTGGTCGCCACCGGGCGGCTCGGCTCCGGCGACGTCACGCCGGTCGTCGGCGACGCCCTAGCCGTCACGCGGAGCACCCAACGCTACGCGGAGATCGCGTCCATGCTGACGATCGACGACCTGCAGTTCACACCCAGGCGGCGCGACGACGTGGACGCCGTGGTCGCCTTGGTCGGCGAGCAGCAGTTGCTGTTCCTGAAACGGGCGCTCGAGTTCCACTTCGCCGGAGCCTTGCCCATCTATGCCCCGTCCGCCGCAGTTGGTGCCGCTCTGCGACCGATCGACGGTGTGCACGTCTGCGGGATTCCCTGGCGGCTCCACCCCGACGGCTTGCGGGCCGCCGCCGCGCCGTTGCCCGCCAGCCGCGGCTCGTCCGCCCCCTGGTTCGCATTCGGCGTCGACGGTTTCCGCCTGGCCAACCAGTGGCAGCGGCTGATCTCAAGGGATGCGCCCATCCCGGGCAGCACCGGCACGCTGCGACTCGCCCCCAATGGACGCATCAACCGCGACCTCGCCTGGGCGACCGTCCAGGGAGGCCGGCTGGTACCACGGATCACGGGGCGGGAGTAGACCGTGCCGCACTTCCGGATGCCATCGCATATCACCCGTGGCCGGCGGGCCGAGCGACGCGCCGAGCGCTTTCTCAGGCGCCGCGGCTTGGCGACGGTCATGCGGAACTATGCCCGCACGACCGGCGAGGTCGACCTCGTCATGCTCGACGGCGATGATCTCGTGTGTGTCGAGGTGCGCTACCGGGGTCCCGGCTCGTGGGTTTCCGCCGTGGAGTCGGTGGACCATGCCAAGCAACGCCGCATCGCGCGGACCTCGGAACTGTTCCGGCGCGACCACCCTGAACACCGGTTTCGGGCTGTGCGGTTTGACGTGGTTGCAGCAACAAAGGGAAACTTGGGGCTGGACCTCGAATGGATTCGGAACGCCTTCGATGCGACGGAATGCGCTTAAGCTCGCTGTAGTCCTTGGCCTGGCCGCAATCGCCGGCTGCGTGAGCTTCACCGGGGCCGACCCCACCAAGCGAACCCTCGGCACGGCCATCGACGACGAAGCGGTCGAACTCCTCGCCAGGCGGCACATTCGCTCGGCCGACGACCGTCTAGCCGAGAGCCATATCAACGTCGTCAGCTACCACGGCGTCGTACTCTTGACCGGCGAAGTCGAGACCGCGGCGCTCCGCGACGCCGCCGAGCGCGCCGTGGCCAACATCCGCAAGATCCGGGCCGTTCACAACGACATCCAGGTGGGTGGTGCAAGCAATCTCGTCGCCCGCGCGAACGACAGTTGGCTTGCCACCAAGGTACGCTCCGGCCTCACAGCCAGCGAGGAGGTCAAGGTCACACGCATCAAGGTGGTGGCCGAGCGCGGCGTGATCTACCTGATCGGCGTCGTGCCGCGCAGCCAAGGGGACGCTGCAGCGGAAGTCGCCCGCGACGTATTCGGCGTCATCCGCGTCGTCAAGGTTTTCGACTACCTGGACTAGGCGCGCCCTTCGGGCGCGATGGAGAACGCTCCGCGTTCTCCCGGCGAATCGCCTATTTGACGACGGTCAGCTTCGGACCGCCCGGGCGCGGTCGCGGCGGTTCCGGCGGCGGGCCGTCCACCGGGTCCTCGGCCTCGAAGGCCATTCCCATGCCGCTCTCGCGCGAGTAGACGGCGACCACCGCGCCAACCGGCGCCCGGACGTGCACCGGCTCGCCGCCGAAGCGGCAGTCGACGTCCAACCAATCGTCGCCGATGACCAGGTTGCGTGTCGCGCCGGCGGAGACGTTCAGTACCAGCTTGCCGCTCTCCGCGCGTTCCGCAGGCGCTTGCACGCCCGCGATGCCGCAATCGACCACCAGATAGGGCGTTTGGCCGTTGTCGGCGATCCAATCCAGCAGCGCCCGTACCAGGTACGGCCTCACGGAGGTCATTCGCGCATTTCGAGCTCAAGCTCCGTCAGGCTGTCGCGGAAGGACTGACGCGTGAACATCTTCTGCATGTAGCGCGTGATCCCGCGTGTTTGCCGTTCGGGCAGTTCGATCCCCACGTGGTTCAGCCGCCACAGGATCGGCGCCACGCAACAGTCCACCAAGCTGAACTCCTCATTGAAGAAGAACGGCTTTTCCGTGAACACGGGCGCCGCGGCCACGATGCTCTCGCGCAGCGTCTGGTGGGCACGCGCCAGAACACGCTGGCCGCCCTTGCCGCGCATCAACAACGTGAGATTCGCGCTCCAGTCCTTGTCGATGCGATACATGAGCAGGCGGCTCTGGGCGCGCGCGACCGGATAGACCGGCAGCAAGGGCGGGTGCGGAAAGCGCTCGTCGAGGTACTCGATGATTACCGCGCTTTGGTAGAGCACCAGTTCCCGGTCCACCAATGTCGGCACGGTGTTGTACGGGTTGACCTCGCCGAGTTGGCGCGGCAGGCGACTCGGGTTGACGTCCTGGATGTCGACCGTTACGCCCTTCTCCGCTAACACCATGCGCACGGCATGGCTGTGGTGGTCGCGCGGGTCCGAGTACAGGGTCATCGACGTCCGCCGGACGGGATTCAGGTCCAACTTGATACCCTCGGCACGCCACCAGCGACGCGCCGCGACGCCTCCGGGGCGGTCATGCGGTCAATGCACATCCTTCCAATACTCGCGGTTGAGCATCGTCGCGAAGACGAAGAGCAAAGCCAGGAAACCCAAGACCCAGTAGCCGAGCCGATGGCGCTCGGCGCGCCCCGGGTCGCCGACGTAATGCAGGAAGTTGGCGATGTCGTATGCGGCCTGGTCGTACTCCTCCTCGCTCATCGAACCCGTGCCCGGTTCGACCTCGATGAAGTTGCAGTTCTGTTCGCGATCAACCGTGCCTTCGCGGAGCGCGACCACCGTCTCCTCGCCGTCGAGTATGTCGATCGGCGTGTACCCGCGGCACTCCTCGATCGGCGTTCCTTGCAGGTCCATCAACACATGCGGCATGCCGATGTTCGGGTAGACACGATTGTTGACGCCGAAAGGCCGCGCCTCGTCGACATAGAAGGTCTTCAGCATGTTGTACACCCACGCGGTACCCCGCACGCGGTCGACCATGGTGAGATCGGGGGGCGCCGCACCGAACCAGTTCTTCGCGGTCTCCGGGGACATGGCCGTCTCCATCAGGCCGCCGATCTGCTGATCGGTGAACACGAGGTTCTCCAGTGCCACCTTGTGCGGAATGGCGAGGTCGTCCGCAGTGCGTTCATAGCGCTGGAACTTGAGCGAATGGCAGCCGATGCAGTAGTTCATGAACAAGGCCATGCCGCGCTGCAAGGACGGCTTGTCCTCCAGATTCGGCGTCATCGGTTCGAGTTCGACCGTCGATTCCGCCGCGACCGCCGAGAGGCCTAAGGCCAGACACCCGAACCAGACCAGGGCCGAGCGCAACGCCCGAGCCCTTCCATGCAACAAACACCAAAGGGAGCGTAGCGACCGTCGGTGGTTGTTGCATGGGAGGTCGGCGTGGCCTTGGGCCGGAGGCGGAGCCGAGCGAACGCGAGGTACCGGACACGGCAATGGGGCGCTCGCATGCAACGACCAACACGGCTTTGGGGCGATCATGTCACACGCTCCGGCGGAGGCTTCGTCTTCTCGACGCGCGTATACCAGGGCATGAGGAGGAAATAGGCGAAATAGATGATCGTGCCCACCTGCGCGATGGCGGTGGTCAGCGGGGTCGCGTGAATGGTGCCGAGATAGCCGAGCACGAAGAAGCTCACCACGAACAGCGCCAGCATGACCTTCGAGATCCAGCCCTTGTAGCGCATGGACTTCACGGGGCTGCGGTCCAGCCACGGCAGCATCATCGGGATCAGGATCGCGGCACCCATGACGACCAGGCCCCAGAACTTGGCGGTGAGCCCGAACAACGGGAACGTCGACGCGCGCAGCATCGAGTAGAACGGCGTGAAGTACCACACGGGCGCGATCAGTTCGGGCGTCTTCAACGGGTCGGCCCGTTCGAAATTCGGCTTCTCGAGGAAATAGCCGAACATCTCGGGCGCGAAGAACACCACGGCGCAGAAGACGAATAGGAACGCGACCGTGGCCTGGAAGTCGTGCACGGTGTAGTAGGGATGGAACGGGATGCCGTCCTTCGGAATACCGCTGTCGTCCTTGTTGGTCTTGATCTCGATGCCGTCGGGGTTGTTCGACCCGACATGGTGCAGTGCCACGATGTGCAGGAATACGAGGCCGACGAGGGCCAGCGGCAGCGCGACCACGTGCAGCGCGAAGAACCGGTTCAGCGTGATCTCGGACATCAGGTAGTCGCCGCGCACCCACTCCATGAGGTCCGGCCCGACGAACGGGATCGCGCCAACCAGCGAAACGATGACTTGGGCACCCCAGAAGGACATGTTGCCCCACGGCAGCAGATAGCCGAAGAAGCCCTCCGCCATCAGCACGAGGTAGATCGCCATGCCGATGAGCCACAGCAGTTCCCGTGGCGCGCGGTAGGAGCCATAGGCAAGCCCGCGAAACATGTGCAGGTAGACCACGACGAAAAACGCCGAGGCGCCGGTCGAGTGCAGGTAGCGGATGATGTCGCCGTACTCGACGTCCCGCATGATGTATTCCACCGAGGCGAACGCGCCTTCGCCGCTCGGCACGTACGACATCGTCAGCCAGATGCCGGTGAGCAACTGGATGCCGAGCACCACGGTCGCGAGAATCCCGAAGTAGTACCAGAAGTTGAAGTTCTTCGGCGCGTAGTACTTGGTGGCGTGATACTCCGCCGTTTCCGTCAACGGCAGTCGCGCGTTCAGCCAGATCAGCAGGCGCGGCAAGGCGCGCACCGGAGGCGATTCAGCCACTAACACCCTCTCCTTTCATGTGCTCGACTTAGCTTGTTCGGCGGCTACGACTCAAGCGGTGTTTTCGTCCACGCCGACGATGATCTCGGTGTCCGACAAGTAGGAATGAGGCGGCACGTCCAGGTTGTCCGGTGCCGGCACGCCTTTGACCACGCGTCCGGCGAGGTCGAAACGCGAGCCGTGACAGGGGCAGTAGAAGCCGCCTTGCCAATCCGGATCGAACGGCTCCGGCTTGATTTCGCCATGGTATTTCGGCGAGCAGCCGAGGTGCGTACAGATCCCGAGGTATACGCCGACCTCCGGCTTCCGCGATCGCCAAGGGTTGCGCGCATAGGCGGGCTGGCGCTCGGTGTTATCGGAGTCCGGGTCGGCCAGGTCGGTCTGGTTCTGCTCGCGCTCGAGCTCGCGCACGTCGGCCGCGCTGCGTCCGACCACGAACACCGGCTGTCCGCGCCAGGCGGGAATCGGGCCGAGCATCTCCCCGGCCTTGAGTCGGGACACGTCGATGGTCACGGGCGCACCGGCGGCGCGCGCCTTGGCACTCGGCACCCAGGCTTTCACGAACGGCACCGCCGCCCCGAACGCACCCACCGCCGCCGTCGCGGACGTGGCCGCGATCAGGAAGTAGCGTCGAGGCCGACTCTCGGGCGGCCCGGACGCGTTCGCGTCATCTGGGCTCACGGGATTTG
>JAPOYV010000034.1 GCA_026706385.1 Gammaproteobacteria bacterium | reverse complement strand
CGAAGTCTTCGACCGAGACGAACCGCCCGGGCACGGCTGTACGGTCCGCGACGCCGCTCAACCGGCACTCCTGCGGCCGCACGCGTGCGAATGCCACGCCATGGACGGGGATCTTGGTGGCCACCGCGTACAAGGGGAGCTGCGGATCTTCGGGTCGCGGCCCTCGCCAGTGGTTGATGCTCACGGGCCCTGTCTTGAAGTCGATCAACAGGTTGCCCCCCGTGGTTTGCCCACCGTCCTGCGGGTCGGCGAGCACCTGGTCCAGGCGATCGATGCGCAGGTTGAGCTTTAAGCCGCCGATGTCGACCTCTGCGGCCTCTTCCACGGACGTCACGACGAACTGCGCACGCCGGGTTTCCGCGGCGAGCCATTCGAGGGCGAGGACGGTCAGTCTTGCGCACTCCCGCTGGCGGTAGGTGGCGGGCCAGTGACCGCTGGGCAGCGTCATTTCGACCACGGCAGCGATCTCGCCTTCACCGACTGCGGTGAGATCCTCGCGTGCGGGATGGCGACGGCACAGTTCGGCAAGCACGCGGTGCACCAGCGCGCCTCGTTCGCCCTCCGTTGGGAAGCGATCGCGCACAGTGCCTTCGCGCAAGCCAACGCGGTGGCGCGCCCATGCTCGAAACGGGCACAGGGACTGGTCCTGGAGCACGGCGGCACCGCCGGGTTGCGTCTCGCCGACGTGGCGCAGACGCGGCGCGGCGGCGTCGAGGTAGTCGACCAGCTCGACTCCGCGTGCCTTTGCCCAGGGATGGCCGTGGGCGGCAAGGCCGGGTTGGCGCACGATGTCGGCGACCGCCACGGGCTCGAAATCCCGAACCAGTCTGGACGGGAGTTGTTCACCCCTCTTGTCCGACCCTGCTGTGAGGCTCGCGACCACATGGCGCGCGGCGCGACGCCAATGCGTGGTCATGCGATCGGCTCGCACGCCTTCGTGGTCCAACGAAAGGCCCGGGACGCCCGCTGCGCGTTGCACGCCGAGCGGCAGCCAGGGATTGGGCTCCGGCACGGACGGCCAGCCGTCTTGATGCATACCGGCAAGCCAGAGGTGGTCGAAGGTGAGGCCGATGGACTCGGTGCGGCCCAGCACCTGGATCGGCGCATGACCGGTCGCTTGCGGTGCAAATAACTTGGTGTTGGCGAGGCGTCGCAGCGCAGCCACGGCTGTCGCCCAGTTCGAGACCGCCCCGACTTCGACGCCGAGGTCGAAATCGCGAAGGCAGTCTTCGAACTCTCGGCACGCCAGGGTCTCGCGACGTGCGAGCTCCGCTGCCGGCCACCCGAGGGCTTCGAGGACTCGGCGCACGCCCACGCCCCAGCCCAGGGTTTTCTTCGCGGTCTCGACCGTCGTGTGCACCCGGCGCAGGGCCGGGAAGTACTCGAGGTCTTCGAGGCGTGCCCGGCGCGGCAAACGACTGGGCAGCGGCAGGTGGAGATAGGGCGACGCCGCGAGCGCTTTCAGGCCTATGTGGTCGAGGCCGTCGGCGGTGAACGCCAGGACGTCCAGGGCATCGCGGCAGACCGGCTCCTGACCGAGCGCAAGGCCGCCGCTCACGTTGACGTAGGCCTCGGGGCTCCCGATATCGGGCCACGCGGCATGGAAGCGTCGCTGGATGGCGGTGAATGCGGGCCCTAGGCCGGCGACCACGACGCCAATCCGGGCACCGGGGTCTTCGGCGAGTCGTTCGCGCGCCCATTGTGCGGCGAGTGCGAGTTCCTCCCCGTCGGCCTCGCCGGTCCGACGATCGTCTGGGCTGTGGCTTGTCGTGGCGACTAGCTTCAGCGAACGTGCCGGGGCTCCGGGGTTCAGGGCGAGGCTTGGTGTTTTCGACGCGGCAAGAAAGCGCCGGACGGCGGTGGCCGCCTCGTCGAAGCCGAGCGCAGCCGCGATGGCTGGTCGCCAACCCGACGGCCCGTCGATGAGGCGTATCAGGCGATCGGGAAGCTGGGCGTTGGTGATCCACCCTTCGGCGGTGAGCAGGTTTTCGAAGGCTCCCGCCCAGCGCCCATAGGCGCGCCCGTTCTCGGTGTCGCCGAGGCGGGGATCCGCGCTCCTAACACCATACAGATTGGCGATCCGCCAAGCGTCGGCGAACGTATCGATGTGGCGTAGCCATGCGGGATCGGGCACGGCGCGCGCGAGGGCGAAGGGCAGGATTCGCTCCGGCAGCAGCAATGCGTCCGTCCCCGGTACCGCATTGTCCTGGCATTCCCGGTAGCAGCGCTCGAGAAACGCATCGATCGCGAGGACGTCCGGCGTCGGCCATGCGCCACTCTCTCGACCCCGGTCGCAGTGGACGGCGTAGATCAGTTCCCGCCCCAGGCGCCGCGTAGGCGTGATGACCGTGCCACGCCGGACGGCGTCGTCGACGCTGTCGTCGAGGTGAACCAGCGGGGCGCGCCCGTTAGTTGCCCCCGGCAAGCCCGCGCCTGTCACGCGGTTTGCAGGTTGACCAGGTCGCTGCCCGCGCCGTCTTCGCCGTCTGCCTTGGCCAGTGCACGCCGCGGGTCGAGGGCGTCGCGCACGGCCTCGCCGACGAAGATCAGCAGCGTCAGCAGCAAGGCGAGCGTCACGAACACCGAGATGCCGAGCCACGGCGCATGCAGATTGGCTTTCGCCGACGACAGCAGGCGGCCGAACGACGGCGCGTCGAGCGGCAACCCGAAGCCGAGGAAGTCGAGCGCCGTCAGTGACGTGATGGACCCGTTCAGGATGAACGGCAGGTACGTGAGCGTGGCGACCATGGCGTTAGGCAGCACGTGCCTGCGCAGGATCTTGAGATCGGAGACCCCGAGCCCTTGCGCTGCGCGCACGAACTCGAAGTTGCGGGCGCGCAGGAACTCGGCGCGAACGACGCCCACTAGGGCCATCCAACTGAACAGGGCGAGGATGATCAGCAGCCAGTAGACGTTCGGCTCGACGATACTCGCCAGGATGATGAGCACGAACAGGATCGGCAGGCCGGTCTGGATCTCCACGAGGCGCTGACCGATGAGGTCGATGAGCCCGCCGAAGTAGCCCTGCACGGCTCCCACACTGACGCCGATCGCGGCGGTGATGACGGTCATGCCGATGCCGAACAGCACGGACAGCCGGAAGGCGTAGAGGAGCTTCGCGAAGACGTCCGTACCCAGTCCGTCCGTGCCGAGGATGTGCTTGGCGTCCGGGGGTGAAGGCGTGACCGTGTAGGTGTAGTCGATGGTGTCGTGGGCGAAGCGCAAGGGTGGCCAGAGCGCCCAGCCGTCGGCCTCGATGAGTGCCAGCACGTACGGGTCGCGATACTCCGCTTCCGTCTCCAGCACGCCGCCGAGTTCCGTTTCCGGGTAGGAGAACATCACCGGGAAATGGAGTTCGCCCGCATACGAGAACATGATCGGCTTGTCGTTGGCGATGAATTCGGCGCCCAGCGACAAGACGAACAGGGCGCTGAAAACCCAGAACGAGTAGTAGCCGCGGCGGTTCGCTCGAAAGAGCTCGATCCGGCGCCGGTTGACGGGGCTCAGACGCACGTCAACTACCGGGCCTCGAAGTCGATCCGCGGATCGACGAATGTATAGACGATGTCGCCCACCAGTTGCATGGAAAGCCCAATGAGGGTGAAGCAGAACAGAGTGCCGAAGAAGATCGGATAATCGCGCTTGACGACGGCTTCGTAGCCAAGCCGGCCGATGCCGTCCAGTGAGAAGATCACCTCGATCAGCAACGCAGCGGTGAACAGCAGGCTCACGAACGCTGCGGGGAATCCGGCGATCACGATCAGCATGGCGTTGCGGAATACGTGGCCGAAGAGCACCCGAGGCTCGGTCAGGCCCTTGGCCCGGGCCGTGAGCACGAACTGCTTGTTGATCTCCTCGAGGAAGCTGTTCTTGGTCAGCATGGTGAGCGTGGCGAAGCCGCCGATCGTCATCGCCGTCAGTGGCAGTGCCAGGTGCCAGAAGTAGTCCTTGATCTTGCCGAAGAAGGACAGGTCCGCGAAGTTCTCGGACACGAGGCCCCGCATCGGGAACCAGTCGACGTACGAGCCCCCGGCGAAGAACACGATCAACAGCACGGCAAACAGGAACCCCGGGATCGCGTAGGCCGTGAACACGACGGCGCTGGTCCAGACGTCGAATCGCTCGCCATCTCGCACGGCCTTGGCGACGCCGAGCGGGATGGAGATGCTGTAGATCATGAGCAGCGTCCACAGTCCAAGGGAAACCGATACCGGCAACGCTTCGACCACCAGCGCCATCACCGGTCGGTCCTGGAAGTAGCTGTGACCGAAGTCGAGCCGAACGTAGTTCCAGATCATCCTTGCGAACCGCTCGGGTGCCGGCTTGTCGAAGCCGAACTCCTTCTCGAGCCGCGCCACGAACTCCGGGTCGAGGCCCTCGTTGCCCGTGTAGCCGGTTTGCACCGCCGGTCCCATGCTGGCCGAGGACACCGATGCCGTGGTCGACATGCCACCGAGCCCGGAAGCCGCAACGATCGCCTGCTCGACCGGACCACCCGGCGCGAACTGCACGATGACGAAGTTGATCACCATGATCCCGAACAGGGTCGGAACGATGAGCAGCACCCGGCGCAGCAGGTATCGCGCCATCAGTCCGCCTGACCTCGGAAGCGTGCGACTGCGCTAGCCCGTTGCTCGTCGTACCACCAGGTATCCCAGAACACCTCGCGCTTCAACGGATCGACCTCGGGCCGGCCGAAGCGGTCCCAGAACACGGCACCGATCTGCGTCTTGGTCATGCCGGGGATGTAGTAGAAGTTCCACAACAGAACCCGGTCGAGGGCACGGATTGCGGCGACGTAGTCGTCGTAGGTCGTGGCCGCCGCCATGGCTTGGATCAGGTGGTCGACCGCGGGGTCGCGCATATTCGGCCAGTTGGAGCTGTAGTCCTGATCGGCCATGACGCTGGCGAAGCTCTGGAAGATCAAGAGAGTCGGCGTATAGCTCGGGCGGAACCAAAGCGCGCCGGCGTCGTAGTCGCCGGAGCGCGACCGGTAGAGCCAGTTCGAGATCTCGGGCGCCTTGATCGACGACGTGATGCCAAGCCTTTCGAGGTTCCGCGTGAACGGAATGAACGAATTGCCCAAAGCGGGCGACACGGCGATGAACCGCACGTGGAACGGCTCGCCCGTCTCAACATGGACGAGCCGGTCGTCGCGGACAACCCATCCCGCCTCCTTCAACAAGGCGGCAGCGCGAACCAGGTTCTCGCGATGCCAACCGTTGCCGCCGTTGGGCGGTGGCCGGTAGGGCTCGGTGAAGACGCGCGGTGGCACCAGATCGCGCACCGGTTCGAGGTACTCGAGCTCACGAATCCCCGGCAATCCGCTGGCGGCCAGTTCGGAGCCGTGGAAAAAGCTCGTGGCGAGGCCGAAGAAGTTGTAGTTCCTGCGGTTCAGCCACTCGAAGTCGTAGAGCAGCCAGAGCGCCTCGCGCACGCGAATGTCCTGAAAGCGTGGCTGGTCCAGGTTCCAGAAGACTGGCCACCAAAGACCCCAGGGCTGCTTCACCGGCAGCCACTCCCGCTTGAAAACGCCGGCGCGAAACGGCGGGAAGTCGTAGTCGTTCTCCCAGTACGACGGCACGTTTTCGACGTGGAAGTCGATCACGTCGCCCTTCACGGCCTCCGTCTTGACGCGATCGTCGCTGAAGTAGTCGAACTTCATGACGTCGAAGTTGAACCGGCCACGCATGACGGGCAGGTCCTGGCCCCAGTAGTCGGGCACGCGCTCCCAGCGGATCCAGCGGCCAACGCGGAAATCCTCGATTCGGTAAGGGCCGGAACCGAGCGGCGGCTCGACGGTCGTCTTGGTGATGTCGCGGGTCTCCCAGTAATGCGCAGGCAGGATCGGGACTTGGCCGACGCGGATCGGCAGTAGCGCGTCATCGTGGGCCTCGGGCGCGATGCGGAAGAGAATCTCCCGGGGGCTCAAGACCTCGATATCGGTGATGGGCTTGAGCGGCGCGCTGATGGTCGATGTCGCATCGTCCCGGTAGGTCTGGTACGTGTAGGCGACGTCCTCGATGGTGACCGGCATGCCGTCATGCCAGCGTGCCCCGGCGCGGAGCTTGAACGCGATCCAGGCGCCGTCCGGAGCCACGGCGATCCCTTCGGCAAGACGGCCGTACCAGGCGGATGGCTCGTCGGCGGCTTCGGCCAGCAACGCGTCGTAGAGGAAGTTCGCGTGCGGCGCGGAGGTGCTTAAGCCGGCGACGACCTGGGCTGCACGCAGGGCGGCCGGGTTGAACGAGTCCCAGCTTCCGGTCCCATGGCGGCGCAGCGTGCCGCCCTTGGGGGCGTCGGGATTGACGTAGTCGAAATGCTCGAAGTCCGGCGGGTACTTAGGCTCGGCCAGGAAGGCGTAGGCGTGCCGATAGTCGATCTCGGTGCTGCCATCCAAGGGCGCGTTGGCAAAGCTGTCCGCGGGGCCGAACAGCAATGCCGCAACGAGTGCGACCCTGGAGCGCAGCTTGGGATCGTGATGCCGCCCGGGAGCCCGGCTGGTCGACACGCACCGACCATGGGACAGACACTGCCGGTCGCTGCGCTCCCTTAAGTGCCTGCCCCGTGGATGGCCGTCTACATGTCCCAACGGGCCCGCAGGTAGTGGAATCCGCCGTTGAAGCCGAACGGCGAGGTCTCGGGGTAGATGAGGCCTGCGACTTCACCGTGCGGGTTTTCCGACGGGTAGTTGTTGGTGGCGTTCTGGACACCGTAGAGCAGCATCAGCGATGGCGTGGCCTGCACGGACACTTCGGCGTCGAATACCCAGTCCCGTTCGGGGTAGAACGAGACGCTGCCGTCGTTGGTCGGGGCGTCGTAGTACTCGCCGTAGTAGCGTGTCCGGGCCATCAGGCGCCAGTCGCCGGCGAGGTGCGTCCACGTGATGATGTAGCGCGAGTCCGGACGGCCCTGTTCAATCTGCAGGCGTCGGTTCTCACTGGTGTACTGGGAGCTGTACTTGGTGAGTTCGACATCGGACCAGTTGCCGACGAACGTGATGCTCGACGCACCGCCTGCCAGGTCGAATGGCCAGGTGGCGACGACGTCGATCCCCGAGGTCTGGACGGTCTGCTGGTTCGACAAGTAGCGCACCGAGGTGAAGCTGGTGGCGTCGGTCACACCTGCGGCGAGCAGGCTTGCGATGTCGCTCTCGGTGAGGTTGAACCGGCTGGTGAACGCGATTCGGTCTTCGATCTCGATGTTGTAGTAGTCGATCGTGACGTCGAGGGCACCCACCGTGAACACCGCGCCCAAGGTGACGTTTACGGATTCCTCCGGGGTGAGCGGCAGCGCGCCCTTCTGCACGGCGACGGGGTTCGTCGGGGGCAAGGTCGCGATGTCCGCCAGGAAGCCCATATTGAACTCCGTCGTGACGTTGCGCAGGTTGGCCTGTCCCGCGGTCGGCACCCGGAAACCCGTGCTGACGGCCCCGCGCAATGCGAAATCGTCCGTGACCTGCACGCGAGCCGCGAACTTGCCGTCCAGGGTGTTGCCGAATTCGTCGTAGCGCTCGAAACGCAGCGCGGCGCCGATCAGGAGGCGATCGCTGACGTTGGACTCGAGGTCGATGTAGCCGGCCATGGCGCGCACGCTGTTCTCGCCCGCGTCGCCCGGCTGGAAGCCGGGGAATCCGTTGGAGCCGATCCCGAAACCCTGGGCGGCGAGGTTGTATTCCGTGTCGATGTAGAACGAGTTCGGCTCGCCGTTCTCGATCTTGAACGTCTCGTCCCTGTACTCCAGCCCGAGCGCCACGTTCACGGGGCCGTAGAGGCCCATGTCGACCGGCTTCGAAAGGTCGAAGTTCACGACGCGATCGGTTTCGGTGTACGCCCCGGCGTTGTAGTACACGTCGATGTCGTTGCGCGTCCCCAGGAGCTGCGGATTGATGGTGTTGTAGATGTAGAACTGGGCATTGCTGCGCCCGGTGGTCACGCTCATGTCGTAGTACCACCCGGAGTCGTGCTCGCCGCGCACGCCGCCAGCGATGCTCAAGTCGTGGATGAAGGCGCCGAACTGGGGCGTGAAGCCGCCGGGGAACCTCTCGATCAGCGAATAGCAGCCCGGATCCCTGGCCACGGCGTTGAGGTCGGAAGAGTTCGGGCTGTTGCCTTCGATCCGGATCACCGGGCAACTGTTGACCTCGCCGGGCATGTTGTCCGACGGATCGAGGTCGGCGACCTTCACGGTGGAGACACCGTCGACGACCGGGCCGCGAAAGACGCCGCCCCGGGTGTGCGGGTTCCGAAAGTAGAAGCCGCCCTCGACTTGCCGCTCGGCCCAGTTGCCGAATGCGTAGGCCTCCGCACCGCCGCCGAGGTCGACGCCGAAGTTGCCGAACAGTTTGAAGTCGTCGGAGTACTCCGGTGCGCCCCAGATCTGCGCGGCGGGCTCACGAACGTAGGTATTTCCGGCGTTGATCAGTCCTTGGGCGTCGGCACGCTGCCGGCTGCGACTCGTGGGGTCGGACTCCTTCCATTCGAAGCTCAAGTTGGCGAAACCGTAGTCCGAAACCGGCAGGCCCACATTCCCCGAGACCGTCACGGCGTCGCCGTCGCCCTCGTAGTGGGTACCCCACTTGGCGTCGATCGATGCGCCGTCGCGATCTTCCTTGAGCACGAAATTCATGATTCCGGCGATGGCGTCGGATCCGTACTGCGCCGATGCCCCGTCGCGCAATACCTCGAGGCGGTCGAGGGCGATCGCGGGAATGGCCGACACGTCCGGGCCTTGCGAACCACCGGAAATTCCCGAACCCAACAAGGCGATGACGGCCGCGCGATGGCGCCGCTTGCCGTTGACGAGCACCAGTGTCGCGTCCGGTGCCATGCCGCGCAACGTGGCCGGGCGTATAAAGGTGGCAGCGTCGCTGATCGGCTCCTGGCTGACGTTGTAGGACGGCACCAGGCTCGCGATCAAGTCGTCCAGGTTCGAATTGCCGTGCGCAAGGAAGTCGTCCCCCTGGACGACGTCCACCGGCACGGGCGAGTCGGCTGCGGACCTGTCGCGGCGCCGGGAGCCGACGACGATCACTTCCTCGACTTCGCCGGTGGCCTGGGCAACCTGGGGAGCATCGTCCTCCTGGGCACCGGCGGTAGCGGTCGCGAACACAGCCAGCGTGGCGGCCAGTGCGCTCAATGTGAGTCTATGACGCATAGGATTCCTCCGTGTTGTCGGTCATTCACCGCACTACGGGTATCACCTTGCTCCCGCGGTCAGGATATTGTTACCCAAGTACGTCTACTGCATGGCCGGGAGCATATCACACGGCCTTGCACGGTTGGCCGACACGGCCATGGTTTCAGGCCCGGCCAGCTCTGCCGGCGCTTCCTCGACGGGCGGGTGTGTTACGCTCGCCGCCCACGTCAATTTGTGCCGGGTAGACAGGCAATATGTGGTACCTCATCGAGGACTTTTTCGAACAGGGCTTGATCGCCAAGCTGTTCATCGGCGTCGGTTGGCTAGCGGTCTTGATCATGGTCGCGAGTCTCGTGGATTCCCTGCTCCCGTAGTCGGATGCGCCTGCCGTGTGGCTTAAGTCGCTAACGGAGACTCAACGCGACGCGCTACTGGGCCTCGCGCACAACGTCGTCGTCTCCGATGGTCTGCTCGACCCCAACGAGGAGGACATGCTGGTGGATTTCAAGCGCGAAATGGCCCTCAAGCCCGACGTCGACTCCGACTACCTGGAACTGGATGGCATCGGCGCGATCTTCGACACCCGGCGGGCTCAGACGATCGCCATTCTGAACCTGCTGCGCCTGTCGTACGTGGACGGTGCTTTCGAAATCGAGGAAGAGTGCTTGCTGAAGGAAGTGGCCCGCGTTTTCGGCATCGATGACGACGAGTTCATGCGCATGGACGACTGGGTCAGGCAGCTCGTCGCGTTGGAGCGGGAAGCGCGGCGACTGATGGAGGCGTCGCCCGGCAAGGCAGCTTGACCCGCAAGCGGGGCTGCGTGGTCTTGGGCCGGAGACGGAGTAAGCGCACAGCGCAGCGAAGCGCGGGTCAGGCCCTGGGGCGCTCATTCCCCGTTGATCAGCACCTTCTTCGCGCGATTGAGCGTCGCGGCCAGGTAGTCCGTGCCGCCGCGATCCGGATGCAGCTTCTGCATCAGCCGCCGATGCGCCTCGATGATGTCGCTCTTGGACGCTCCCGCGTCGAGGCCAAGGACCGCTAGCGCCTGGTTGGCGTCCATCTCGCCGGAGGTGTCGGCGGACGTGGGGCCGCGGTGGTCAGACACGTCGTCGGACCATCCCGGAAACCGCCGGTCGAGGTACGCACCGAGCAGTTGGCGCGAGTCTTCGCCCGAGAGTTCGCCGAAGACCGTCTGCAAGGCCGGCAGGTCAAGTTCCGAAAGCCGTCGACCGGAGGCTCCGCCAGCCAGGAGTTCGCCGTCCATGGCGCCGGTTTCGTGATCGAGCGTCATGCGCAGTTCATCGGTTGCGACGGTGGAGTCCTTGGGCGCCGGGCCGGGATCCGCCCCGGGCGGCGCGTTGCCGCGGGCGAACAGCTTGTTGCGCAGGAAGTTGCTGATCAGCGGCCCGGCGATCAGGCCGGCCAGTCCGCGAAGAAACGGCAATGCTCCGGCCGCCAAGGCTGCCAGCCAATGCAGCCGACCGGTGGCCGTGAGTAGCAGGAGCACGGTGACCAGCACGACCGCCGCGCCGGCGGCGAGTTGCTTGAGCCGCTGCGAGCGCTTCGCGGCGCCGAACGCGCGCCAAAGGAAAACGAAAGCCGCCACGCCGACGATGGCGGCGAGCAGGAGCATCACGGCGGCAATTGCGCCAACAGTCCGCGCGCGGCCGCGTTGCCGAGTTCGGCCAGACCACGGCGACCCTCGGTGGCATATCGCGCGACCGCACCGAACAAGTCGCGCAACTCGCTGGCGCTGCCGGGGGCGAACGGTGCATAGGCACCACCCGTGATCCGCGCGATGGCCCGGAAGGTCTCGCCGGCCTGGCGGTCGTATCCCTCGTGGAAGATGAAGAACGGTAGATTGAACAGCGCCAGCTTGCCAGCTTCGGCAACCAATGCCGCATGTGGTTCCTCGCACGCGTCGCCGATGAACACCGCCGCCTTGATGGGCTCGGTCCTAGCCTCGTTGAGGGCGTGGCGCAAGACGCGCGCGATCTGGGTCAAACCCCCGTGACAGCGGACGCCGGTCATCTCGCGCAGCAGTTGCGGGGCCGCGGCGAACCAAGGTGAGACATGGAATTCCTGGAATCCGCGGTAGTAGGCCAATTGCACCGTGGCTGCCGGCATGGTCTCGGCGGCAGCCTGAAACAACTCGGCGTGCAGATGTGTCGCCAGATCCCACGTGGGCTCCCGGCTTGCGGTAGCGTCGAGGGCGAACAGGATGCGCTGGTTCTTGCGGAGACCGACGGTTGGCGGCGTGGAGCGGCGGGCCTCGGCGAGGAAGCTCTTCACATCCGAGCGCAATGCGGGGGGATCGGCCACAAGGTTGCTTATGACGGCTACCCGCCTATGATGCGTCATGGCCATCGCCACCGGCAACAACGCGACCGCTACGCGGTCGCCGCCGACCGCAAGCGGTCGGTCGAGAATCCGCTGACGCGAATTCTCCATGGAAGGGCCCATGGCAACGTGAGGCGATTCTTTGGGCCGACCGGAGCCGGCAACAGCGCGACCGCTTCGCGGTCGCCCCGAGAATTCGCTGACGCGAATTCTCCATGGAAGGGCCCATGGCAACGTGAGGCGATTCTTTGGGCCGACTGGAGAACGCCGCTTGGCGACAGACGACGACAAGGGAAGCGAGGACATCACTCGGTGGCTCGCGGAATTGCGCATCGAGCATCGCGACCTCGACGAGGTCATCGAGTACCTCGAACAGACCGGCCATCCGGACCGAATGAAGGTTCGCCGCATGAAAAAGCGCAAGCTGAAGCTCAAGGACACGATCTCACGCCTCGAGAGCCAACTCATTCCGGATCTCGATGCCTGACGCAGAGACCTACCTGACGGTTGCCGTATCGTCGCGGGCCTTGTTCGACCTCGACGAGTCCGACGCCGTCTATCGGGACCGCGGGCTGGAAGCGTACCGGCGCTATCAGATCGTGCACGAGGACGAGACCTTGGCCCCGGGGGAGGGATTCACTTTCGTGACCAAACTCTTAGGCCTCAACGAAGAGCTGGGGCGGCGGCGTGTCGACGTGATCCTGTTGTCGCGCAACTCCGCGGATACCGGCCTGCGCGTGTTCAACTCCATCCATGCCCATGAACTCGACATCGTGCGCGCGGCTTTTTCTTCCGGGGCAAGCCCATACCGCTACGCCCGGGCATTCGGTTGCGACCTGTTCCTGTCCACGGAAGCGGGCGACGTGCAGCACGCCTTGGACAGCGGGATGGCCGCGGCAACGTTGCTCGCGCGTGGACGAGCCAACGAGACGCGCCCGGACGCCCGCCGCAGCACGCTGAAAATTGCCTTCGATGGCGACGCCGTGCTGTTCTCGGACTCGGCGGATCGCATCTTCCGCGACGAAGGGCTTGAGGCCTTCGCATCCGCGGAAGCCGCGGCGGCCGATGAGCCCCTCGGCGGCGGGCCCTTCAAGCCCTTCCTTGAAGGGCTGCACCGACTGCAGCAGGAGTTCGACGGCCGTGACTGCCCGATCCGCACTGCGCTGGTCACGGCGCGTGGCGCACCGGCCCACAAACGCGTCATCAAGACGTTGCGTGCTTGGGACATTCGCCTTGACGAGAGCCTGTTCCTCGGAGGCCTGGACAAGGGGGAGTTCCTGCGTGCCTACGAGGCGGACGTGTTCTTCGACGACCAGGCGGGGAACTGTCGCGCGGCCGGCGCACACGTGGCCACCGGCCACGTACCGCACGGCGTGCGCAACGAGGCCGACTAGGGTGTCGGCCAAGCGGTTTGTGAAACTCTGTTCAACTGTCAGGATGGGCACTGCTCAAGAACGCTAGCCATGAAACTGCATCAGCTTCGCTACATCTGGGAGGTCGCGCACCACGACCTCAACGTGACCGCGGCGGCAACCGACCTGTACACGTCGCAGCCCGGCATCAGTCGGCAGATTCGTCTTCTCGAGGACGAGCTAGGCGTCGAGATCTTCGCGCGAAGCGGCAAGCATCTGACGCGCGTGACCGCCGCAGGGAGGATCATCCTCGACAAGGTCGGGCACATCCTGCGCGAGGTGGACAGTATCAAAGTCGTTGCCGAGGAATATCGCAACGAGACCCGCGGTACGCTGTCCATCGCGACGACGCATACGCAGGCGCGCTACGCGCTCCCGGACATCCTGCCGGCGCTGCGCGAGCGCTACCCGGAAGTCAGCTTGAACATGCGCCAAGGCAACACCGAGCAGATCGGCGAGTTGGCGTCCTCCGGCGTCGTGGATTTCGCCATCGCGCCCGAGGTGATGGACCGCTACGGGGACCTGGTGATGATGCCGTGCTACCAGTGGAACCGCTGCGTCGTCGTTCCCCGCGACCACGCCTTGGCGGATCGTGACACGCTGCGTTTCGAGGATCTCGAGGCACATCCCATCGTGACCTACGATGCGGGTTTCCGCGAGCGGCTTCCGCTCGCGCGCGATGACATCGACGAGGACGAGAGCACGTTCAACATCGCGCTCTCAGCGGTCGACACCGACGTCATCAAGACGTACGTCCGGCTGGGCTTCGGCATCGGCGTGATCGCCCGGATGGCCTACGACCAGGAAATGGACGGCGACTTGGTGGCCATCGACGCGAGCAACCTGTTCCGACCCAGCACGACGTACATCGGTTGCCGCAAGGGCACGTTCATGCGCCAGTTCATGCTCGATTTCGTGGGCCTGTTCGCACCGCACCTGACCCCCGAGGTCATTCGTCAGGCCCTGGCGGAACCGAATGTCGTTCAGCGGGCGGCGCTTTTCGAGGGCATGGAATTGCCGGAACGGTAGCTTCTTGCGTACGGCCCATCCGTTCCGTCGCGGAGACGACGATGAAGCTTGAGAAACGCGTATGTGTCGTGGTCGGCGCCGGGCAGACGCCGGGAGAGACCATCGGCAACGGCCGCGCGGCCGCGATCACCTACGCTCGCGCGGGCGCGCGGTTGCTGTTGGTGGACCGCATGGCCGAGCGCGTCGAGGAGACGCAGCGGATGGTTGCCGACGAGGGCTTCGCGGCGGAGACGCTGGTGGCGGACGTGACGGTGGAGTCCGGCTGCGGGTCGATCAGCGACCAGGCGGTCGAGCGCTTCGGGCGCATCGACGTGCTGCACTACAACGTCGGCAAGAGCGAGGGCGACGGCGAGGCGGCGGAACTGGCGCTTGAGAACTGGGCCGGGATCATGACGCTCAACCTCACCGGCTACTACCTGACGTGCAAGCACGTGCTGCCGACCATGCGGGCGCAGCGGTCGGGCGTGATCATCGGCATCTCATCCATGGCGGCACACGGTGCCCACATGAACATGACCTACGGGGTCTCGAAGGCCGGCATGAACTCGCTGACCAAGTCCCTGGCAATCCACAATGCACCGTACGGCATCCGCGTCAACGCCATCATGCCGGGCTTGATGGACACGCCCATGGCCATTGAGCGGCGTGCCCGCGAGCAGAACCGGTCGCGTGAGGAGATCCGCGCCGGACGGGCGCGCCAAGTGCCGCTCTTGGGCGAGCAGGGCACGGGCTGGGATGTCGCCAACGCGGCGTTGTTCCTCGCATCCGACGACGCGCGCTACATCACGGGCGTCTGCCTGCCGGTTGACGGCGGGCTATCGGCGAGAGGATGAGCCGCGCCTAGCCCCCGCGGATACGCGCAGCAGAATCCGGCTACAGGAAGTCCAGGTCCGGATTGGCGCGCAGCACCTCTTGGGCTTCCTCGACGCGCTTCGGTCTGCCGCCCAATACCTCCCGAGAGAAACGCAGGTAGACGGTGTGGACCGTCGTGCGGCCACCGTGCTCGACGATGAAGAATGGTGCGACTTGGACGCCGTGGCGTTCGGCGAGTCGCATGCCCTCGGATTGCGGGTCGCGTTCGTCGGCGATCACAACGCGGTGGATGGAGTCGATCTCGCCGCTTGACTCAAGGCGCTCCTGAACGTCGGCGCATTTGGCGCAGGGCTCGCCATTGGCGAGGATCTTCTTCACGAAGGTGATGCGCACGGGCAGACGGCGTTTTCGCTAGCCGTTGACGATTCGGATCGGGGCGACGTTCTGCGCGTGCAGGCCGCATTCCTTGTCGGCGGGGTTCTCCCACCACCAGCGCCCTTCGCGCTCGTGCTGGTGCGGACCGACCGGGCGTGTGCAGGGCTCGCAGCCGATCGAGCGGAAGCCTTGGTCGTGGAGCGGGTTGTAGGGGACATCGCGCCGCCGGATGTAGTCCCAGACATCGGTACCGGTCCACGTGCTCAACGGGTTGAACTTCACGATGGCGTGGTCCGCCGTGGAGAATGCGAGGTCGTCCTGTTCCACGGGCAGATCGGCGCGCGTCACGTTTTGGTCGGCGCGCTGGCCGGTGATCCAGGCGTCGAGCCCGGCGAGTCGGCGCCGCAACGGTTCGATCTTGCGGATCGCGCAGCATTCGCCGTGGCCATCGCGAAGGAAGCTGAACAGGCCCTTCTCGCGTACAAGGCGCGACAAGTCGTCGGCATCCGGCGAGAGGACTTCCAGCGTCACGGGGTAGTGCTCGCGCACCGTCTCCAGGAACCGATAGGTCTCGGCGTGTAGACGGCCAGTGTCCAGGCAGAAGACCGGAACGCGCTTGACGAGGCGCGCTGCCAAGTCGATCAGGACAACGTCCTCGGCACCGCTGAACGAGATGGCGATCCGGTCGAAGCGCGCGAAGGCGTCCTCGAGCACGGCGAGAGCGTGCTCCTCGCCCGGTGTCGACGCGTCGGCTATGCCTTGGGAAAGAATCTCCGCCATGGGGCTCGATGTGCCCGTTTCAGGCCTTCCGGGCGCGAACCATACCAATGCGCATGACCAGCCAATAAATACCGTGTGGTCATAACGTAATGTTGGCCATCCGGCGGCGTCCTAAGCGGAGCGTGCTCGCCCACGTGGGGCTCGCTGTGACGGCGCTCACCATGCGAAGTACACTAGCCGACTTTTTGTCGCCCGGAGCGCGGTATTTGGACATCCTGTGTCTCGATCTGGAAGGCGTCCTGGTCCCGGAGATCTGGCGGGCGGTGGCACGAGACACCGGCATCGACGCGCTGAACAAGACTACCCGCGACATCCCGGTCTACGACGAGTTGATGCGCATGCGCTTGACGGTGCTGGCGCGCCACGACCTCCGTCTGCCAACCATCCAGGGGGTGATCGCGGATCTCGAGCCGTTGCCGGGGGCCGTGGACTTCATGGCGTGGGCACGGGAGCGCTTCCAGGTCGTGGTTCTGTCGGACACCTTCTACGACTTCGCGATGCCGCTGATGGCGAAACTGGGGTACCCGGTGCTGCTGTGCCATCGCTTGGTCGTGGAGGACCAGCGCATCGTGGACTACCGGCTGCGGCAGGCCGATCCCAAGCGCCAGGCGGTCCGCGCCTTCCACGGCATGAACTATCGCGTGCTGGCTGCGGGCGACTCGTTCAACGACCTCGGCATGCTCGAGGAAGCCGACCTCGGCGTATTCTTCAATGCACCGGCCGGGGTGCTGGCCGCGCACCCGGAGATCACGTCGGTGACCGGCTACGCCGAGTTGCAGACGGCGTTGTCCTAGGAGGCGGCGTGGTCGATGGCTGATAGGAGATGCGCATGACACCGGGCGGACGATTTCGAGAAGCTTGGACCGAAGAAGACCCGTTGCAGATCGTCGGCGCCATCAACGCCTACGCGGCCTTGATGGCCGCTAGCGTCGGCTACCGTGCCCTGTACCTGAGCGGTGGCGGCGTGGCCTACGGCTCCTACGGGCTCCCGGACCTCGGCATGACCTCGCTGAACGAAGTCCTCGAGGACGTTCGGCGCATCACGGCGACGACGGACTTGCCTCTCCTTGTGGACATAGATACCGGTTGGGGAGGCGCGCTCAACATCGCCCGCACCGTCCGGGAGATGACCCGCGCCGGTGCGGCCGCCGTGCACATAGAGGACCAGGTGGCCGCGAAACGCTGCGGCCACCGGCCCAACAAGGCGATCGTCCCGACCGAAGAGATGTGCGACCGCATCAAGGCGGCGACCGATGCCAAGACCGATGGCGCATTCGTGGTCATGGCACGCACGGACGCATTGGCCGTCGAAGGACTCGATGCGGTGATCGAACGTGCCGCGCGCTTCGAGGAAGCGGGCGCCGATGCGATCTTCGCGGAAGCCATGACCGAACTCGCCATGTACGCCCGGGTCACGGCAGCGGTCGATGTCCCGGTGCTCGCCAACTTGACGGAGTTCGGGCGGACGCCGCTTTACACCGTCGACGAGCTCAGGAGCGTGGGTGTTAGGATGGCTCTTTATCCGTTGTCGGCCTTCCGGGCCATGAGCTTGGCGGCCCTGAACGTCTATCGCGCGATCCGTGGCGATGGAACGCAAGCCCGGGTGGTCGACACGATGCAGACGCGCGACGAACTCTACGACTTTCTGCGCTATCGCGACTACGAGGAGAAGCTTGACCGCCTGTTCGCGGCCAACGCAGAGGACGCTGGCGCGCGCGACGCTTAAGCGAATCGATGGGGAAGTGAGGAGGAGACTGTGGTTGACAAGAAACTGGGAGGCGCGGGACTGCGCGGCCAAAGTGCCGGCCAAACAGCGCTGTGCACCGTCGGCAAGACCGGCACCGGGCTGACCTACCGAGGCTACGACATCTCGGACCTTGCCGCCGGCGCTTCGTTCGAGGAGGTGGCCTACCTGATTTTCCATGGCGAGCTGCCGAACGCTGACGAGCTGGCCGCCTACACGTCCAGGCTCAAGGGACTGCGCGCCTTGCCCGCGCCGTTGCGCGAGGTGCTGGAACGCATCCCGGCGAGCGCCCATCCCATGGATGTCATGCGCACCGGCTGCTCCATGCTCGGCAACCTGGAACCGGAGGGCGATTTCGACAATCAGCAGGCGGTGGCTGATCGGCTGCTGGGTGCGCTGCCGTCGATCATCAACTACTGGTACCGCTTCAGCCACGACGGCGTGCGTGTCGATACGGACACGGGCGAAGACTCGATCGCCGGACACTTCCTGGCGACGCTCAAGGGTCAGTCGCCAAGCGATCTCTTCCGGCGGGTCATGGACACCTCGCTGATCCTCTACGCGGAGCACGAGTTCAACGCGTCCACGTTCACGGCCCGCGTCTGTGCGTCCACCTTGTCGGATATGCACTCCTGCGTGACGGGCGCGATCGGCTCGCTGCGTGGCCCGTTGCACGGCGGCGCCAATGAAGCGGCGATGGCCCTCATCGAGCAGTTCGATTCCACCGAGGCGGCCGCCGAGGCCGTTCGCGGGATGCTTGAGCGCAAGGAAGTCATCATGGGCTTCGGGCATGCCATCTACAGGACCTCCGACCCGCGCAACACGATCATCAAGGGCTGGGCCGAACGACTGGCGGGCGAGGTCGGCGACGAGCTCCTCTACCCCGTTTCCTGTGCCGTCGAGGCGGTCATGTGGGACGAGAAGGAGCTGTTCGCCAACGCCGACTTCTTCCATGCGTCCGCCTACCACTTCATGGGCATCCCGACGAAGCTCTTCACGCCGATTTTCGTCTGCTCCCGGGTGTCCGGCTGGACCGCGCACGTCATGGAGCAGCGCGTCAACAACCGCATCATTCGCCCGAGTGCGGACTACGTTGGCGAGGAGCCGCGGCCGTTCGTCGCGCTGGCGGACCGTTAAGGCGGTGAGCGCAAATGTAGACGTCAATGTCCGGCCGCCGCCGGACGACGAACTCGTGGCCATCGCGGACTACGTCGCGAACGGCGCGATCGACAGCGAGGAAGCCTACGATACGGCCCGCTACTGCCTGATGGACACGCTCGGCTGCGGCTTCCTGGCGCTGCGCTTCCCCGAATGCGCAAAACACCTGGGGCCGATCGTACCGGGTGCTGTCTTGCCGGGCGGGGCACGCGTCCCGGGAACGCAGCTAGAACTCGATCCCGTGAAGGCGGCCTGGGACATCGGCTGCATCATCCGCTGGCTGGACTTCAACGACACGTGGCTGGCGGCGGAATGGGGTCATCCTTCGGACAACCTTGGTGGCATCCTGGCTGTCTCCGACTACGTGAGCCGCCGGGCCGTGGGGTCGAACCGCGAGCCCTATGTCATGCGAGACGTACTCAAGGGCATGATCCAGGCGCATGAGATCCAGGGCGGCCTCGCCCTCGAGAACAGCTTCAACCGCGTGGGCCTCGACCATGTCCTGCTGGTGCGCGTGGCGTCAACGGCCGTCGTGACCAGGCTCCTCGGCGGCAGCCGCGACCAGGTCGTCGATGCGCTTTCGCACGCGTTCATCGACGGTTCGGCGTTGCGCACGTACCGCCATGCCCCCAATGCGGGTCCGCGCAAATCGTGGGCCGCTGGCGATGCCACGAGCCGCGCCGTGCGCCTGGCGCTGTTGGTCCTCAAGGGCGAGATCGGCTATCCGAGCGCGCTATCCGCGCCGACCTGGGGGTTCTACGACGTTGCCTTCAAGGGCAATCGCTTCGCGTTCCAGCGTCCCTACGGGTCGTACGTCATGGAGAACGTACTGTTCAAGATCTCGTTCCCGGCCGAGTTCCACGCGCAGACGGCGGTCGAGGCGGCGGTGGAACTGCACCCGGCCGTATCCGGGCGGCTCGACGACATCGAGCGGATCGTGCTGACGACTCACGAGTCCGCCATCCGCATCATCAGCAAGACCGGGGATCTCAACAACCCGGCCGACCGCGACCACTGCCTGCAGTACATGGTCGCCGTCGGCCTCTTGAACGGCGACCTGACGGCGGACGACTACGAGGACGCGGCGGCGCGGAATCCGCGCATCGATCAGCTTCGCGAGCGCATGCAGGTCGAGGAGGATGAGCGCTACAGCCGCGAATACCACGAACCCGAAAAGCGCAGCATCGCCAACGCCGTGCAGGTGTTCTTCACCGACGGCACGAGCACCGACAAAGTCGCCGTGGAATATCCGATCGGCCACCGCCGCCGCCGCGGCGAGGGCATCCCGCGGCTGATCGAGAAGTTCGAGCGCAACCTCGCGACGCGATTTCCGGCCGCGCGGGCGCGCGCCATTTGCGACCTGTGCTTGGACAGGGAGCGCTTCGAGGGTACGCCCGTGGACGATTTCATGGCTCTGCTCGCGATCTGACGGATGGCTTGCAGCGGCTCCTTCGCACCGCCATAGTCTTCTACGCAGTAGTACATCCGCAGGTTGAAAGATGAATCCACCCGTCAGGTTTGGACTGATCCTCGGCATCGTGGTCGCCGCATTGGGCTACGTCGTGCCGATCGCCGGTCTGCACACCAATCCGATCATGCCCACCGTATTCGTTGCGGCGGCCGTGGTCGTCAATGTCGTCTGCGTCTTTCTGGCGCTCAGGCAAACGGCTGCGGATGCGACCTGGATGGGGCAAGTCGTCAACGCGCTCATCGTCGGCGCGATCGGGGCGGTCCTGATCTTCGCGGGTTCGTGGACGATGACCACCTGGGTGTTCCCCGAGTACTACGCCGAATACGCAGCGGCCATGCGGGAAACGCTGACGGTCGCAGGCCTGCCTGATGACCAGGTGGCCGCCCAGATGGCGGCCGTCGAGAACACGACGCCGGCCGGTTCCGCGTTCTCTGGTGCCATGGGCGCGATCATCACCAGCGCGGTCGCCGGCGCGGTGGTCGGCATCTTCAAACGCCAAGGCCGGTGAAGGGCGGCGCCGGAAGCCGCCGCCCAACACATCGATTCGCGAACTGCCGACGCGGTCTAGCTTGCGAACTGCGGACGCGGTTCTAGCTTGCGAACTGCGCTTCCTCGGTGGAGCCGGTCAGCGCCGTGACCGACGACTGGCCGCCCTGGATCACTTCCGCCACCCGGTCGAAGTAGCCGGTACCGACCTCCTGCTGGTGGCTGACGAACGAGTAGCCCGCGTTGGTTGCGGCGAACTCCTTCTCCTGGAGATCCACGTAGGCCGACATCTGCCGATTCACGTAGTCGCGGCTCAAGTCGTACATGTTGAACCACATGCTGTGGATGCCGGCCAAGGTGATGAACTGGAACTTGTAGCCCATGGCCGCCAGCTCACGCTGGAACTTGGCGATCGTCGCGTCGTCCAGGTTCGCCTTCCAGTTGAACGAAGGCGAGCAGTTGTAGGCCAGCATCTGGTCGGGGTAGTGCGCATGGATCGCATCGGCGAACGCTTGCGCCTCGTCGAGGTCGGGCACGGCCGTCTCGCACCAGATGAGGTCCGCGTAGGGCGCGTAGGCGAGGCCGCGGGAAATTGCCTGCGGCAGACCGTTGCGCGTCCGGTAGAAGCCTTCGGGCGTGCGCTCGCCGGTGAGGAACGGCTTGTCCCATTCGTCGATGTCGCTGGTGACCATATCGGCGGCGTTGGCGTCGGTGCGCGCCATCAGCACGGTCGGCACGTCGCAGACGTCCGCGGCCAACCGTGCGGCGATGAGCTTCTGCACGGCTTCGACCGTCGGCACGAGGACCTTCCCGCCCATGTGGCCGCACTTCTTCACTGATGCCAATTGGTCTTCGAAGTGCACACCGGCGGCGCCCGCGCCGATCATCGCCTTCATCAGTTCGAAGGCGTTGAGCAGTCCGCCAAAGCCGGCTTCGGCATCCGCGACGATCGGCGCGTAGAAATCGATGCCGTCGTCGACGCCGGTGGCCCACTGGATCTCGTCGGCACGCCGGAACGCGTTGTTGATCCGGTTGACGACGCTCGGAACGGAGTTGACCGCGTAGAGCGACTGGTCCGGATACATGGTCTCGGAGGTGTTGTTGTCCGCGGCGACCTGCCAGCCGGAGAGGTAGATGGCCTTGATGCCTGCCTTGACCTGCTGCACGGCCTGTCCACCGGTGACGGCGCCCAGGCAGTTCACGAAGTCGTCACCCTGCAGTAGGTCCCAGAGCTTGTCGGCGCCGTGGGCGGCGAGCATGCTGCGGTGCGGAATCGTGCCGCGGAGGTTGACGACATCCGCGGCCGTGTAGCCGCGTTTGACGCTCGACCAGCGCGGGTTGGATTCCCATTCCTCTTCGAGTTCCCTGATCTGTTCCGCGCGTGGCTTTCTTGGCACGTAGTGCAAGGCCATCTTTCGGTTCTCCGTGGCAAAAAAAGTGCGCAACCATATAGATAGTCGGGAGGGGGCGCAATGCGTTTTTTGCCTGCTGGCGAAGGCGTCGAAAACGGCGTTCCAACCGCTTGCGAAAACGCCTAGCTGTCCGGGCCGAGCTCCATGGGGCGATGCTCGATTCCGGCTTCCATGAACGTCTCACCGGCGGGCCGGAAACCCGCGCGTTCGTAGAAGCCTGCGGCTTGGGTTTGCGCGTGGAGGAAGATGCGCTCGTACCCGTCTTGGCGGGCGGCATCGACGGCAGCGGCCAGCAGCCGGGCTCCGATGCCCATGCCGCGCAGCGGCTTCAATACGGCCATTCGCCCGATCTGCCCGGACGGCATCAGGCGGGCCGTGCCAACGGCCGCGCCGGTGCCGTCCTCGGCGATGAAATGCCGGCTTGCGTCGTCCTGGCCGTCCCACTCCTCGGCTTCCGGGACGCCCTGTTCCTCGACGAACACCGTGCGGCGCAAGGCCTTGAGCGCGGCGCCGTGGGTCTGCCAGGCGACCTCGTAGACCCGCGGACCTGCCGGGACCGAAGCCACCTCCCTGGCCAATGCGGCGGCATGGCCGAGGTAGTCTCGGGGCCGCAGGCGCGCCAAGCGTTCGCGGGACGCGTCGTCGAGGTCGAGTTGGTCGAGCAGGCTACGGTAGACCGCTTCGTCAAGCCGCTCCCCCCGCGTGAGCCGCTTCAACTGTTCGTAGGGTTCGGGGCTCCCGTTGGCGCGCATCAGGGTCTGCACCGCCTCGGCCAAGACCTCCCAGGCGTCGTCGAGGTCACTGTCCAGTTTGTCGTGATCGACGGCCAACTTGCCCAAGCCCCGCGATGCGCTGGAATAGGCGACCAGGCAGTGGCCCAGGGCCGTGCCGACGTTGCGCAGCGCCGTCGAGTCGGACAGGTCGCGCTGCCAACGCGACACCGGTAGCTTGTCGGCAAGGTGGCCCAGGAGCGCGTTGGCGAGCCCAACGTTGCCTTCCGAGTTCTCGAAATCGATAGGGTTGACCTTGTGCGGCATGGTCGAACTACCGGTTTCGCCCTCGACCTTGCGCTGCCGGAAGTAGCCGAGCGCGACGTAGCCCCAGATGTCGCGGTCGAAATCGAGCAGCACCTGGTTGAAACGCGACACGGCGTGGAACAGCTCGGCCACGTAGTCGTGCGGCTCGATCTGGGTTGTGTACGGGTTCATCGCGAGCCCCAAGTCCTCTAGGAACTTGCGGCTCTCGGCAGGCCAGTCCACATCCGGATACGCGACAGCGTGGGCGTTGTAGTTGCCGACCGCGCCGTTCATCTTGCCGAGAATGGCGGTGTTGCGAACCTGCGCGAGTTGGCGGTCGAAGCGCGCGACGAAGTTGGCCAGCTCCTTGCCGACGGTGGTGGGGGAGGCCGGCTGGCCGTGGGTTCGCGACAACATGGGCACCTCGGCCAACGTCCTGGCGAGTCGGCGCAGCGTGTCGCCCAGACCGGCCATGGCCGGCACGAGCACCGTGTCGCGGGCGTCGCGCAGCATCAGGGCGTAGGCGAGGTTGTTGATGTCCTCGGAGGTGCATCCGAAGTGCACGTACTCGAGATGGCGTTGCAGGCCGTCGATGCGTGCCAACCGACCCTTGACGAAGTACTCGACCGCTTTCACGTCGTGATTGGTCTCCGCCTCCAGGTCGCGGATGGCCGCGGCATCGGCGACGTCGAACTCGGCGGCGATGGCGTCGACCGCCAAGCGCTGACGGGGATTCAGAGTCGGTAGCCCGGCGACCCCCGGGCACGCGGCCAGGTGGATGAACCAAGCCACCTCGACGCGTACGCGATAGCGCATCAGCCCGTACTCGGAGACGATCGGCGCCAACGCCGATGCGCGCGATCGATACCGTCCGTCGATCGGCGAGATCGCGGTCAGCGGGGACAGGTCGTCTTGCACCGTTGCCATGGAATCTACCAAGCCGCCTCGATGCGTCCGCCGCCAAGGCACTCGTCGCCGTCGTAGAAGGCCACGTGCTGGCCGGGTGTCACTGCGCGCTGTGGGCAATCGAAGACGACCTCGGCGCAATCGCCGTCGAGCATCATCACGCAGGCCTGGTCCGGTTGCCGATAGCGCGTCTTGGCCATGAAGCGCCCTTCGCGTGGCGCTCCGATCCAGTTCAACTGCGATGCGCGGAGGTTGAGGGTCTCAAGGTCGCTCGCACACTGCGAGACGACGAGGCGATTGGCGGCTGGGTCCTTGCCGACCACGTACCACGGCTTCTCCGGCCGGCCCTTGAGTCCGCCCACGCGCAAACCCTGACGCTGGCCGAGCGTATAGAAGGCGAGGCCGCGGTGTTCGCCCAGCACCGTACCGGCCGGATCGACGATCGCGCCCGGTTGGTCGGCAACGTAGCGGGACAGGAAGTCCTCGAAACGGCGTTCGCCGATGAAGCAGATGCCGGTGCTGTCCTTCTTGTCGTGGACGCGAAGACCGGCATGCAGCGCCCGGGCGCGGACTGCGGATTTGGTCATCTCGCCGATCGGGAACAGGCAACCCTCGAGGTCGGTTCTCGGAACCGCCTGCAGGAAGTAGGTTTGGTCCTTGCCCGGGTCGCTCCCCTTGTAGAGTCGGAAGGGTTCGCCCGGCGGTGTCCGCCGGGCGTAGTGGCCGGTGGCAATGCGTTCGTAGCCGAGCAGGGCCGCGTAGTCGGCGAACTGCTTGAACTTGATCTCCCGGTTGCACAGGACGTCCGGATTCGGCGTCCTGGCGGCCCGGTAGTCGGCCAGGAATGCCTCGAAGACATTGTCCCAGTACTCGGCGGAGAAGTTGGCGGCATGCAACGGGATCCCGAGGCGTTCGCAGACGTCGGCGGCGTCCGCATGATCGGCCTCGGCGGTGCAGTACTCGGTCCCGTCGTCCTCGTCCCAGTTCTTCATGAACAACCCGGCGACGTCGTAGCCGCGCTCCAAGAGGATGAGCGCGCTCACCGCGGAATCGACGCCGCCGGACATGCCCACCATCACGGAATCTGCCACCGGATCAGTCGCTTGGAGAACCGACATCGAATTATAGCGTGCTATGCTCGGCGTATGACGCGGCTGACCCATCTCAACGCCCGCGGCGAGGCGTCGATGGTCGACGTCTCCGGCAAGGCAGCAACGGCGCGAGAAGCGCGCGCCCGGGCTGTCGTGCGCATGGCGAAGGGCACGCTCGCGGCCATTTTCTCCGACGGCGTCGCCAAGGGCGACGTGCTAGCCGTCGCTCGCGTGGCCGGCATCCAAGCCGCCAAGCGAACCAGCGAGCTGATCCCGCTGTGTCATCCCCTCGCATTGACCAAGGTCGGCGTCGAGTTCCGGGCTGACGGCGACGACGGATTGGCCATCGAGGCGGTTTGCAAGGTGGCCGGACCCACGGGCGTCGAGATGGAGGCGTTGACCGCGGCGGCCGTCGCCGCGCTGACCGTCTACGACATGTGCAAGGCGTTGGACCGAGGCATGGTCGTTGAGAACGTGGGCCTCGTCGCCAAGTCCGGGGGCAAGTCCGGGACTTGGACGAGAGGCCCGGCGAGTCAGCCCGGAGGCGGGCCGTGAATGTCACCGTGCGCTTCTTCGCGTCGCTGCGGGAGGTGGTCGACCACGAGACGATCGACCTGCAGTTGCCGGGCTCGACCTTGGCCTGTGTTCGCGACCAGTTGCGCTGCCGCCTCAATCCGACGCAGTGGGAGGCGATCTGCGCTGCTGGCGTCCAGGTGGCGGTCAATCAGCGCATCGTCCGCGGAGACGCCGCACTCTCTAGTGGCGACGAAGTCGCCTTCCTGCCGCCGGTGACCGGTGGTTGATGGCTGAAATGCAAACCACCGTGCGCATCCAGCGCGAGGACTTCGACCTCGCTGCGGAGTGGGCGGTCTGCCGGGCGCGTTGCGGCGAGCGCGCGGGCGCGGTGGTGGCCTTCGGAGGATTGGTGCGGGACCGGGCGGACCACGACGCCGTGCGGGGCCTGTACCTCGAGCACTACCCGGGGATGACGGAGCGCAGCATCGAGGGGATTTGCGCCGAGGCGGCAAGCCGATGGCGCCTGCTGGACGTGACGGTGATTCATCGGGTGGGCGATCTCGCGCCCGGCGACCAGATCGTGCTCGTCATGGTGGCGTCGAGCCACCGCCCGGACGCGTTCGCGGCCTGCGAATTCCTCATGGACTATCTGAAGACCGACGCTGTCATTTGGAAGAAGGAGCGCCGCGACGGCGGCGACGCCTGGATCACCGCGACGGACAACGACCGGGAGCGCCGGAGCGGGTGGTGACCCGTTGCCCGCGGGGCCTGCGCATGGGCGGTCGGATCGCGTGTTGTACAATGCCGCGCTTTTCACCAGCGAGGTCGAGGGCGTAAGCGCATGGGCTACGAACACATTGACGTGCCGTCTACCGGCGAGAAGATCACGGTCGCCGAAAACGGCACGCTGAATGTGCCCGATCAGCCGATCATCCCCTTCATCGAAGGGGACGGCATCGGCGTCGACATCACGCCGGTGATGCGCAAGGTCGTTGACGCGGCGATCGCCAAGGCCTACGGCGAGGTCCGCCAGATCGTGTGGATGGAGGTCTACTCGGGCGAGAAGTCGCTGGCGGTCTACGGCGCGGACGAGTGGCTGCCCGAAGAGACGCTCACGGCCATGCGCGAGTTCGTGGTCGGCATCAAGGGACCGATGACGACGCCGGTCGGCGGCGGGATCCGGTCACTGAACGTCGCCCTACGCCAGCACCTCGACCTCTACGTCTGCCAGCGCCCGGTGCGCTGGCTGAATGGCGTCCCGAGTCCGGTGAAGGCGCCGGAAAAGACCGACATGGTGATCTTCCGGGAGAACACCGAGGACATCTACGCCGGCGTCGAATGGGAGGCGGGTTCCGCGGATGCGGACAAGGTCATCGCCTTCCTGCGCGACGACATGGGGGTCGCGAAGATTCGCTTCCCCACGAACTGCGGCATTGGCGTGAAGCCTGTCTCGGTGCAGGGCACCCAGCGCCTCGTGCGCAAGGCGCTGCAGTATGCGATCGCCGAGGATCGCGACTCGGTCACCTTCGTGCACAAGGGCAACATCATGAAGTTCACCGAAGGCGCATTCAAGGATTGGGGCTACGAACTCGCCGCCGACGAGTTCGGCGCCACCCCCTTAGACGGTGGCCCGTGGCATGAACTCGAGAACCCCCGAACCGGCAAGCAAATCGTCATCAAGGACATGATCGCCGACGCGATGCTGCAGCAGATCCTGACGCGGCCGGACGAGTACGACGTCATCGCGACCATGAACTTGAACGGCGACTACCTCTCGGACGCGCTGGCGGCGCAGGTCGGCGGCATCGGCATCGCGCCCGGAGCGAACATAGGCGACACCGTGGCGCTGTTCGAGGCCACCCACGGGACGGCGCCGAAATATGCCGGCCAGGACAAGGTGAACCCGGGTTCGCTGATCCTGTCGGCAGAGATGATGCTGCGCCACATGGGCTGGCGAGAGGCTGCCGACCTCATCGTGCAAGGCATGGAGGGCGCCATCTCCGAGAAGACCGTGACCTACGACTTCGAACGTCTGATGACGGGCGCCACCTTGCTCAAGTGCTCGGAGTTCGGCGACGCGATGATCGCCAAGATGTAGCCGCTTACCGCGGCGCCGCCCGGCAAGGTCAGTCGGGGGCACCGTCTGGCGGGGACCCCTGCAGACGGATGTTCACGGCGTGCAGCCCCTTGGGTCCTTCCTTGACATCGAAGGTGATCGGCTGCCCGGCGCGCAACGTCCGATAGCCGTCCATCTGGATGGACGAATAGTGCACGAAGATGTCGTCGCCGCCGGTTTCCGGAACGACGAAACCGTATCCCTTGGCGTTATTGAACCACTTCACGGTGCCCGTGGCCATGCTGTCCCCCTCAGCGTGCCACTGCGCTTCACTAAGCTATCACCGCGCTCCTTAGGCACGGACACCTTCGCACAGTGTTGATTAATTTGAGCGGCGGAATGTCCACCTTCGGACCCGCTTCTGTCAAGCGCCTGAAGCTCGCCGGTGCTTCGCCTTCGTGGCTCCGCCGCGCGTGACAACGCGTTTTGGAACTGGCTATGATTGGTCACACCGACAGTTGATCAATCCGTACTTTCGCGTTCGAGCACAACCATGGAACATCACGGTTTCGACGTCGCACGGACGCCCCGTCCACGCTCTTTCGCGGCATGGCTAGCGACGGCGGCTGGCGACGACGGGGGCGACGATGTCGAAGTCTGGGACACGGGAACGGCTGTCAAGGAACGCCCGGCCGAGCCCAAGCTCAAACGGCCCCCCATGTACAAGGTCATCATGCTCAACGATGACTACACGCCCATGGAATTCGTCGTCGACGTGTTGATGATGTTCTTCCACATGGACCAGGAGAAGGCTTGGCAGGTGATGTACGCTGTCCATACGACCGGAAGCGCGGTCGTCGGCATCTTCCCACGCGACATCGCCGAGACCAAGTCGGAGCAGGTCAACGCCTACGCGCAGGAGAACCAGTTTCCCCTTCGGTCCACGGTCGAGATGACCGATTGACGAGGCATAAGCCCCGGTAAGCCCCTTGATCAGGAGCAGACGTGTTTAGTGACCAACTGAAATCCGCCATGAACGAGGCCTTCAAACAGGCCAACAAGAAGCGCCACGAGTTCGTCACCCCCGAACATCTGTTGCTGGCGTTGCTGGACGACGCCGAAGCGCAGGATGTGCTCAAGAACGTCGGCGCCGACATGGACGGGCTGCGCGACAAGCTCAAGGAGTTCATCGATTCACATACGCCGCTGATTCCGGCCGGCGACCAGCGGCGGGAGACGGAGCCGACACTCGGCTTCACGCGGGTCGTCCATCGCGCCGTCTTCCACGTCCAGTCCAAGGGCAAGAAGGCGGTGACAGGCGCCGACGTGCTGGTGGCCTTGTTCGGCGAGCAGGAAAGCCATGCGGTGGCCTGCCTCAAGGAACAGTCGATCGCCCGCCTGGACGTGATCAACTACGTCTCCCACGGGATCTCGAAGACCGCGCCCGAGGGCGCGGGCGGCGCGCCGGACGAAGCCGAACGCCAGGAAGGCGAGGGTGCCGAGCAGTCCGCGCTGGAGTCGTTTGCTAGCGATCTCAACGCGCTTGCCAAGTCGGGCAAGATCGATCCGCTCGTCGGTCGCGACCACGAGGTGGAACGCGTGATCCAGGTGCTTTGCCGGCGGCGCAAGAACAACCCGCTGCTGGTTGGCGAGTCCGGTGTCGGCAAGACCGCCATCGCGGAGGGCCTCGCCAAGCGCATCGTTGACGGCGAGGTGCCCGAAGTCGTCGGCGAGAGCCGCGTCCTGGCCCTCGACCTTGGCGCGCTGCTCGCGGGAACGAAGTACCGCGGGGATTTCGAGAAGCGCTTCAAGCTGCTCCTCAAGGAACTGCAGAAGGAAGAGGGGTCGATCCTCTTCATCGACGAGATTCACACCATCATCGGTGCCGGTGCGGCGTCCGGCGGCGTCATGGACGCCTCCAACCTTCTGAAGCCATTGTTGGCTTCGGGCGATATCCGCTGCATGGGCTCGACGACCTATCACGAGTACCGCGGCATCTTCGACAAGGACCGCGCGCTGTCGCGGCGGTTCCAGAAGATCGACATCGTCGAGCCGGACGTCCATGACACCTACCTGATCCTCAAGGGCCTGAAATCGCGCTACGAGAGCCACTACCGGCTGCGCTACACGGATCGCGCGCTGCGCGCCGCCGCCGAGTTGTCGGACCGCTACATCACCGACCGCTTCATGCCGGACAAGGCGATCGACGTGATCGACGAAGCGGGTGCCGCACAACTGCTGGTGTCGCCGAGCCGTCGCAAGAAGTCGATCGGCGCGGTCGACGTGGAACAGGTCGTGGCGAAGATCGCGCGCGTGCCGTCGAACCAGGTGACGACGTCGGACAAGGAAGCCCTGCGCGACCTCGACGTCAAGCTCAAGATGACCGTGTTCGGTCAGGACGATGCGATCGATACGCTCGCATCGGCGATCAAGCTGTCCCGGGCGGGCCTCAAGGTCGAGGGCAAGCCCATCGGCTCTTTCCTGTTCGCCGGTCCGACCGGCGTCGGCAAGACCGAGGTGTGTCGCCAATTGGCGAACATCATGGGGGTCGAACTGCTGCGCTTCGACATGTCGGAGTACATGGAACGGCATACGGTTTCGCGGCTGATCGGCGCACCGCCTGGCTATGTCGGCTTCGACCAGGGTGGCCTCCTCACCGAAGCCGTGGTCAAGCATCCGCACAGCGTGGTCTTGCTCGACGAGGTGGAGAAGGCGCACCCGGAGGTGTTCAACCTGTTGCTGCAGGTTATGGACCACGGCACCTTGACCGACAACAACGGGCGCAAGGCGGATTTCCGCAACGTGGTGCTGATCATGACCACGAACGCTGGGGCCCAGGAAGCCGCGCGCGCATCCATCGGCTTCACCGAGCAGGACCATTCCTCGGACGCCGTGGAAGTGCTGAAGCGGATGTTCACGCCCGAGTTCCGCAACCGCCTGGACGCGATCGTACAGTTCAAGTCCTTGCCGCTGGCCGTGATCAAGACCGTAGTCGACAAGTTCCTGACCGAGTTGCAGGCGCAGTTGGATGCCAAGAAGGTCGAACTCGACGTGGACGAGGCCGCTCGCGAGTGGCTCGCGCGGGAAGGTTACGACGAGAAGATGGGGGCACGGCCGATGCAGCGTCTGATCCAGGAACGGATCAAACGCCAGCTAGCGGAGGACATCCTGTTCGGGGACCTCGCCGACGGCGGTGTGGTGCACGTCACCGAAGAGGACGGCGACCTCGAGTTGGAGATCGAGCCCCGCCACGCCAAGGCCTGACGACCGAGGTCACGCGGAGCGCCGCTGGCTTGCGTGACCGCAGTTGACTCTCGCAGGCAGGCTGGTCTCTTGCGCTCTTTGCGTCTTGCTTAGGGCGCAGCCCGTTAGCGTTCGCGGAAGGTGATCCGACCCTTGGTTAGGTCGTACGGCGTCAGTTCGACTTTGACGCGATCGCCGGTGAGGATGCGGATGTAGTTCTTGCGCATCTTCCCGGAGATGTGGGCCGTGACTTTATGTCCATTGTCGAGTTCTACGCGAAACATGGTGTTGGGGAGCGTGTCCACCACGACCCCCTCCATCTCGATTTGTTCTTCCTTTGCCATTCGGTCCCAAAAACCGTGCGGCGGCCGCGCTTAAGCGCCTAGCCAGCCTTTGCGGGCGTGCAATTTAACCACTTCAAGGGCGCTGGTCGCTACCCGATGCCGGTTGTCTTCGCCCATGCGTCCGGCGGCGTCGCAGCCGTGTCATCGAGCGTCCAAGGCCCGCGTCGCGTCGGGTGCGCGTTGTTGGCCGCAACCAAGTGCAGGAACCGGCGCCGCGGCATCGCGGTCACCCCGAGCGAGCACAGGTGGTCGTTCATGATCTGGCAGTCGATGAGCGTGAAGCGCCACCGGTGGAGCACTTGCGCCAGCGTTGCCAGGGCCACCTTGGATGCGTCGGTGGCGGCGCTGAACATGGACTCGCCGAAGAACATGCGGCCGATGGAGATGCCGTAGAGGCCGCCGACCAGTTCATCGTCGCGCCAGACGTCCACGGAGTGCGCGAAGCCGGCCTCGTGCAATCGACCGTAGGCGGAGCGCATTCGCGGGGTGATCCAGGTCTCTGCCTGCTGCCGACGCGGGGCGGCGCAGCCCGCGACCACGTCTTCGAAAGCCGCGTCGAGGGTAACGTCGAACTCCCGCCGACGCAGTCGTCGGGCAAGCCGGCGCGACACGTGCAGCGCTTTGGGCTCGACCACCGCCCGCGGGTCGGGCGACCACCAGAGCACGGGCTGGCGATCATCGTTGAACCAGGGAAAAATGCCGTGCGCGTAGGCTTCCATCAAGCGCTCGGGCCCGAGGTCCCCGCCTACGGCGACCAGGCCGTCGGCGGGCGCGCCGTTCGGATCCGGAAACGGCATTCCGTTTGCGGCCCAGTCAGCTCAAAGCGTCGAGGTACTTCTCGGCGTCTAGGGCCGCCATGCAACCAAAGCCAGCCGAGGTGACCGCCTGCCGATAGACGTGGTCGGCGACGTCGCCGGCCGCGAAGACGCCGGGAACGCTGGTTGCGGTCGCGTTGCCGTCGATGCCGCTTTCCACCCGGATGTAGCCGTCGCGCATCTGG
Organism: Gammaproteobacteria bacterium; assembly: GCA_026706385.1. Lineage (GTDB taxonomy): Bacteria > Pseudomonadota > Gammaproteobacteria > Pseudomonadales > Azotimanducaceae > VXYL01. The sequence continues at coordinate 17,275 of JAPOYV010000034.1, read as the reverse complement.
AGTTGGCCGTCAAAGATGGCCGTGTTCGGCACGTGGCCGATGGCGATGAAGACGCCGCTCAGCTCGAGTTCGCGCGTCGAGCCGTTCTTGACGCTGTCCAGCAACGCACCTGTGACGCCCGCATCGTCGCCCAGGACACTGTTCAAGGTGTGGTCCCAGACCAGTTCGACCTTGCCTTCGCCCGCCCTGGCGAAGAGCCGGTCCTGGAGGATCTTCTCGGCACGCAGCGCATCGCGCCGGTGCACCAGATAGACCTTGCTTGCGATATTGGAGAGGTAGAGCGCTTCCTCGACCGCCGTATTCCCGCCGCCGATGACGGCGACGTCCTGGCCGCGGAAGAAGAAGCCGTCGCAGGTGGCGCAGGCGCTTACGCCGCGCCCCTTGTAGGCTTCCTCGGACGGCAGCCCGAGGTACTTCGCGGACGCGCCGGTGGCGATGATCAGCGCATCGCATTCGTACTCCGCCTGATCGCCGGAAAGCCGCAAGGGATGGCCGCCGAGGTCGACGCCTGCGATGTGGTCGTTGACGACCACGGCGCCGAACTTCTCGACGTGCGCTTGCATGCGCAGCATCAGTTCCGGACCCTGCAGACCATCGTGGTCCCCCGGCCAGTTGTCGACGTCGGTGGTGGTGGTGAGCTGACCGCCGACTTCGACGCCGGTGATCAAGCACGGGCTGAGGTTGGCGCGGGTCGCATACAGCGCGGCCGTGTAGCCGGCGGGTCCGGAGCCGAGCACGATCAGCCTGTGCCGTTGCGGATCAGTGGGCATTCAGAAGCTCGATGAACGGCGTGGCGTTGGCGTGGCGCGCGATGGCGTCGGCCAGGGTACGGCCCCGACCGTCGCGCGCCTGGACATCGCGCCCCTGGGCCGTATAGAAATCCAGGAAGCGCTCGAAGTCACCCGGCCGCATGCTCTGGTAGGCGTGCCGCAGGACGTAGAAGTCGGCATCGCCGGGCAGCGGCCGGCCCGACTGGACCGGCGCGGATTTGGTGAGGAACCCCTTGACGCGGTCGTCGTCCCAGACCTCGTCGAGTACCTTCTGCTTGTCCTTGCGCATCGTGAGCCGCTCGCCTCAAGAACCCGTCCAGACGATCGGCAATCATACGCCAAGCGCATGCAGGTGAAGTCGCCTCGCTTGCGCCGCGGGCCGCCCCGCGAACGGGGCGGTTGACACCGTTCGCCGAGCCGCTAGATTGCCCCGCCGATGTTGGAAGTCGAACAGGTCACCAAGCGCTACGACGGAAAGCTGGCTGTGGACCGTGCGTCGTTCAACGCGCGGCCCGGCCGGATCATGGGCTTGCTGGGGCCGAACGGCGCGGGCAAGACCTCGATCCTGCGCATGGTGAACGACATTACCAAGCCCGACTCGGGCGCGGTGCGTCTGGATGGCCGGACCGTGGGGCGCGCGACCCAGGCGGCCATCGGCTACATGCCGGAGGAACGCGGCCTCTACAAGAACGTCAAGGTCATCGACCAGTTGGTCTACCTCGGCCGGCTGAAAGGCTTGGGTCGCGACGCCGCGCGGCGCAGTGCCAAGCAGTGGCTCGACGCCCTGGATGCCGGCGATTGGCACGACCGGCGTCCTCGCGAACTGTCGCGCGGGATGCAGCAGAAGGTGCAGTTCGCCCTGGCGCTGGTGCATTCGCCGCGGCTGCTGATTCTCGACGAACCGTTCAGTGGACTGGACCCGATCAACTCGGCGCTCATGGAACAGGTGATCCGGCAACGCAAGGCGGACGGTGCGATCGTCATTTTCGCCTCGCACCGCATGGAGCAGGTCGAAGGCCTGTGCGACGAGATCTGCCTGATCGCCAATGGCCGCATCGTCCTCGACGGCGAACTCGATAGTGTCAAGCGCCGCTTCGGCCGCGACACCGTGTCCCTCGAGTTCGAAGGCGACGGCGGCTTCCTGGACCGGCTGGCCGATGCGGGCCACGTGGACGTCCTGCGCAACGCGGACGGGCGTGCGGAGTTGCGGATCCAGGACGGCTACTCGGCCAGCCGGTTGCTGGATGCGGCGCGTGCCGAGAGCGATACCCTGCATCAGTACTCGGCGACCTATCCGACGCTGCGGGAGATCTTCATCCGCGTGGTCGGCGACGCCACCGACGAGGGGCGCTGAGGTGTTGCTGACCGTCTTCACGAGCGAGTACCTGCGCCGGGTGCGGACGAAGGCGTTCGTCCTGACCACGCTGCTGGCACCGATCGCGCTCGCCGGGGTCATGGGTGCGGCGATCGCGGCCATCTACTTCTCGGTCGAATCGGAGTCGGCGCGGGAGCGTCGCGTTGCCGTTCTGGACGAGAGCGGCGAGATCCTGCCTGTGCTCGAGGCCCGCGAGAACGAGACCTACCGTCTACGATCGGCGCCCAATTCGATCGACGCTGCGAAGCAGGCGGTCGTCGACGGCGACGTGGACGTGCTGCTGGTTCTTCCGCGCGAACTCGCCGAGCCCGGCGGCCCCCCCGATGTCTCGGTCTACGTCAAGGACAAGCAGTCGATCACGGCGGAACAGGCGTTGCGCGCGTTCCTGCTCGACGTGGTGCGCGACGTGCGCCTTGCCGAGTACGAGTTGCCGGCCGAGGTCATGGAAACCGTCAACGCGCGGTTGAAGTTGACCACCGTCGCCGTCACGGAATCCGGAGCCGAAGAGGAGGGCTCGGCGGCCGGGTCCGTGGCGGTGGGTCTCGGCGTCGGCGTCGTCATGCTCATGGTGATGTGGATCTACGGGGCGCTCGTGATGCAGACGACCATGGAAGAGAAGACCAGCCGCATGGCGGAGATCCTCGTCTCCTCGGTGCGCCCGTTCGAACTGCTGCTCGGCAAGATCGTGGCCGTTGGCGGGATGGCGGCCACCCAGCTCGCGGTCTGGCTTGCCATGCTCATGGCCTTCGGCGTCCTGGTCGCCGGCGTTCTCCCCGCCGAGGACTTGGTGGAAATCGGACTTGCGGCCCCGGCCGAGCAAGCCGGCGGACCGGTCGCCTTGCCGGCGATCCGTTTCGATGTCGTGGTCGTCGTGCTCGTGATGTTGCCTCTCGGCTATCTCATCAACGCGAGCCTCTTCGGTGCCTTGGGTGCGATGTACGAGTCACCGCAGGAGGCGCAGGTCGCGGTCACCATCGCCATGACGCCGATGATCGCCGCGATCCTGATGGTGCAGACGGTGGGTCTCGCCCCCAACAGCGCGCTGGTCGCGTTCGGTTCCTACTTCCCGTTCACGGCGCCGATCATGCTGCCGACGCGGATGCTGGTCGCCGACATGGCGGCCTGGCAGGTGCTCGTGAGCATCGTGCTGTGCGCATCGTCCGCCTTGGCGATCGTCTGGCTTGCCGGGCGCGTCTTCCGCGGATCCTTGCTGATCTACGGCAAGAAGCTGGCGCCCAAGGAGATCTGGACGATCCTGAGGGCCGATTAGGGGTGCCGTCGGGCCTTTGGCCGCCACGCTGCGGGAGGGTTCGCGCGCGGCCCTTGAGCTTGTCGCTCGTGACCGTCTCATGTAGAGTCCCGCGGCTTTATGAACCTGTCGTGGCGAAGGTTGCGGCAGCGTGGCGGACGAGCCGCAACACTCCAAAACCAACACGGGTCATCAAGCTTCCATGGACTACGTTCTACCGTTAACGCTCGGGTGCGGCGTGCTGGCACTCATCTACGGCATCGTCGCGGGTCGGTCGGTGCTGGCCGCCGATGCCGGCAGCGAGCGCATGCGCGAAATCGCCGGCGCCATCCAGGAGGGTGCGGCCGCCTACCTCAACCGCCAGTACACCACGGTCGCGATCGTTGGCGCTGTGGTGGCCATCGTACTGCTGATCACGCTCGGGGTTTGGGTCGCGCTCGGCTTCGTCATCGGCGCCGTGCTGTCCGGTGCGGCCGGCTACATCGGCATGCACGTGTCGGTGCGCGCGAATGTGCGCACCACGCAGGCTGCGACGACGGGATTGCGGCCGGCGCTCGACATCGCGTTCCGGTCCGGCGCGATCACCGGGATGCTGGTCGTCGGCCTCGGCCTGCTCGGGGTTGCCGGCTACTACGCGATGCTCGGAGCGGTCGGCGTCGAGCAGCGCGTCCTCATCGAAGCCTTGGTCGCGCTCTCCTTCGGCGGCTCGCTGATATCCATTTTCGCGCGGCTCGGCGGGGGGATCTTCACCAAGGGCGCGGACGTCGGCGCGGACCTCGTCGGCAAGATCGAGGCGGGCATTCCCGAGGACGATCCGCGCAATGCCGCGGTGATCGCGGACAACGTCGGCGACAACGTCGGCGACTGCGCCGGCATGGCCGCGGACCTGTTCGAAACCTACGCGGTGACCCTGGTCGCCACGATGCTGCTGGCGACCATCAGCGCGTTCGAGTTCGGCACCACCACCGGCCACATGGAACTGCCGTTGCTGATTGGCGCAGTGTGCATCGTGGCCTCGGTCATCGGCGTGTTCTTCGTGCGTTTGGGCGCCAGCATGAGCATCATGGGCGCTCTCTACAAGGGGTTCATCGCCACCGCCGTGCTCTCGGCGATCCTCATCTACGCGGTGACCTATTGGCAATTCGGCGCGGCCGGCTTGAGCTACTTCCTCTGCGCCGTGGTGGGCCTGGCGGTCACCGCCCTCATCGTCTGGGTCACCGAGTTCTACACCGGCACGAACTACCGCCCGGTGCGCTCCGTGGCCCGTGCGTCCGAGACCGGCCACGCGACCAACGTGATCCAGGGATTGGCCGTGTCCATGGAAGCGACCGCAGCGCCTGCGATCATCGTTGCGCTGGGGATCGTCGCCTCATTCGCCTTGGCTGGCCTCTACGGCATTGCGTTGGCGGCCACCACGATGCTGGCCCTGGCGGGCGTCGTGGTTGCTCTCGACGCCTACGGGCCGGTCACCGACAACGCGGGTGGGATTGCGGAAATGGCCGATCTCGACGAGGACGTCCGCAAGACCACAGACGCCCTCGACGCCGTGGGCAATACCACCAAGGCCGTGACCAAGGGCTATGCCATCGGCTCCGCCGGATTGGCCGCGCTGGTGCTGTTCGCGGCCTACGTGCATGACATGGAGCACTTCTTCCCGGAACTGGATGTCAGCTTCCAGCTCTCCGACCCCTACGTCGTGATCGGTCTCCTGGTCGGCGGGATGCTGCCGTACCTCTTCGGCGCGCTCGGCATGCAGGCCGTGGGCCGCGCCGGCGGTTCGGTTGTGGAAGAGGTGCGTCGGCAGTTCCGAGAGATACCGGGCATCATGGAAGGCACGACGCGGCCCGAATACAGCCGGGCCGTCGACCTGCTTACCCGGGCGGCTATTCGCGAGATGATCGCGCCTTCGCTCCTGCCGGTGCTGGCGCCCATCGTCGTGTACTTCCTCGTGGCGCTTTCCGTCGGCCAGAAGGCGGCCTTGGTGACCGTCGGCGCGATGCTTCTGGGAACGATCGTCACGGGCCTTTTCGTCGCCATCTCCATGACGGCGGGCGGTGGCGCCTGGGACAACGCCAAGAAGTACATCGAGGACGGCAATCACGGCGGCAAGGGCTCGGAAGCCCATATGGCCGCGGTCACTGGGGACACCGTGGGCGATCCGTACAAGGACACCGCGGGGCCGGCCGTGAACCCGATGATCAAGATCATCAATATCGTGGCCTTGCTGCTGCTGGCAGCCCTCGGCAGCTAGGAACGCAGACCGTGCCAAGTCGTATCGAGGAACTGGAGCGGCGCATCGCGGAGGCATCTGCCGAGCTCAACGAATTGCGCAAAGGGAGCGTGTCGAGCGCCGTACCGAACTACGCGTTGCGCACCGAGGCCGGCGAAACGACGTTGCGCGACCTGTTCGCCGATCGGGACAAGCTGCTCGTCATCCACAACATGGGGCAGGGTTGCCGCTACTGCACGCTCTGGGCGGACGGATTCAACGGTCTGCTGCCGCACTTGGAAGCCGCGCTCTCCGTCGTGCTGGTGTCCAAGGACGCGCCGGATGTGCAACGCACGTTCGCCAATTCCCGCGGTTGGCGGTTCCGACTCGCCTCCCATGGCGGCGGCGAGTACATCCGCGAACAGGGGGTGTACGGCGCGGCGGAGAACTACCCCGGGGCGGTGGTCTATGAGTTGCAGGGCGATGCAATCCACCGGCTGAACGCCTGCTCGTTCGGACCCGGCGACATCTACTGCGCCCTGTGGGGGCTGCTGGGGCTGGCGGGGATCGACGAGTTCACGCCGCAGTACGCGTATTGGCAGCGACCCGAAAAGCTCGACGACGGCGGTCAGAATCTGCTCGGGTGAGCGTCAGGCCTCGAACGGGGCCAGTTTCTTGTCCGCCGCGGCGTTGCGCAGCACCGTGTAGTCGGGCAGTCCGCCGGAGTAGGCCGGCGGGTCTTCGCCGGCGATCAGCGGCTCCAGGTAGCGCCGGGCAGCGTCTGTGATGCTGAAACCGTCCGCACCGATGTAGCTTGCCGGCATCGTGCGTTCGACGTTGGCGACCTGCTCGAGCGGCGCTTCGCCGAGTTGCCAGCGATAGGGTTGGTCCGCAGTCCGCACGATGGTCGCCATCACCGCATTCCTGCCGCTGAGCGCAAGTTCGACGGCATGCCGGCCGACGGCGTACGCCTGCTCCACGTCGGTCGCCGAAGCGATGTGCCGGGCGGCGCGCTGGAGATAGTCGGCAACGGCCCAGTGGAACTTGTAGCCGAGTCGGTCGCGCACCATCTGGGCGAGCACGGGCGCGACGCCGCCGAGTTGCGCGTGGCCGAACGCATCGGTGGTCCCCGCGTCGGCGAGAAACCGGCCGTCGGCGTAGCGCGCGCCCTCCGAAACCACGATAACGCAAAAGCCCGCCCGCTCGACGACGTCGCGCGTTCGGTCAAGCACGCCATCGTCGTCAAACGGCACCTCGGGAAACAGGATGATGTGCGGCGCGTCGTCGCCGTGGCGTTTCGCGAGCCCCGCAGCGGCGGCGATCCAACCGGCATGCCGGCCCATGACCTCAAGGATGAACACCTTGGTCGAGGTCTCGCACATCGACGCCACGTCCAGCGCGGCCTCGCGCACGGACGTCGCGACGTACTTCGCGACGGAACCGAAACCCGGGCAGGTGTCGGTGAGCGGGAGATCGTTGTCGACGGTCTTTGGGATGCCGATGCAGGTGATGGGATAGCCGAGCCGTTCGCCGAGCTCGGAGACCTTGTGTGCCGTGTCCTGGGAGTCGCCGCCGCCGTTGTAGAAGAAGTAGCCGATGTCGTGGGCCTCGAAGACGTCGATCAGGCGCTGGTATTCCTTGGCGCTGTCCTCAAGCGATTTCAGCTTGTAGCGGCAAGAGCCGAAGGCGCCGCCGGGGGTCGAACGTAACCCCGCGATCGCCTCCGCGGTCTCCTGGCCCGTATCGATCAGGTCCTCGTTCAGGGCGCCGAGGATGCCGTTTCGACCGGCGAACACGGTGCCGATTCGATCGCGGTTGCGGCGGGCGGTCTCGATGACGCCGCAGGCTGTGGCGTTGATCACCGCGGTGACGCCGCCGGACTGCGCGTAGAAGGCGTTGCGTGTCATGGAGTCGCTTGAGACCGCTCGGTAAGGGTGGCGTCGATTGTCGGCCAATCGGCGGTGCAAAGACAGCGCCCGCGAGTTGTAAAGCACCAGCAAAACGCCTATAAAGCGCCGCTTGCCACATACCGCGCGGAGAATCCATGGCCCGACTGGAAGTCGAGAGCGAAGTCACCGGCAACGTCTGGAAAGTCGAAGTCGAGGCCGGCGCGCGCGTCGAGGAAGGCGACGTCCTGCTGATCCTCGAATCCATGAAGATGGAGATTCCGCTCGAGGCGCCGACGGCCGGTACGGTCGCGGAAGTGCTGGTTGCCGTGGAAGACGCCGTCCAGGAAGACCAGGTCGTCGCGGTACTGGACACGTAGCGGTCGCCGAGGGCCACGGCGAGTCACTCCCATCGCGTGACAAAGCGTCACCCAAGTGTGAGCATTCGGCGCCGTCGGGAGATTGAGGCGCTTCGGCCATGAGTTGGGAAGAGGAAGTCCGCGAAATCCACCGCCGCCGCCACCTCGCGAAGCAGCAAGGCGGCAAGGAAGGCATCGCCAAGCAGCATGCGCGCGGGCGGCTGACGATCCGCGAACGAATCGACGTCCTGCTCGACGACGGCTCGTTCCAGGAACAGGGGCTCGCCACGGCGATCCCGGACTACGATGACGACGACCACCTGCTTGGCTACGTGCCCGCCAACTACGTGGTCGGTTTCGGCCGGATCGACGGTCGCAGGGTCGTAGTCGGCGGCGAGGACTTCACCCTGAAGGGCGGCTCGCCGAACGCGGCAGGGCTGCGCAAGAGCGTCTACGCCGAGCATCTGGCCGTGCAGTACAAGGTGCCGCTCGTGCGGTCGCTGGAAGGCGGCGGCGGCAGCGTCAAGGGCGGCGGCGGTCGCCGGGGCGGCACCGTCGGCGAGCCCGTCTTCGCGACCCCGCGGTTCCGGATCATTGCAGACGCGATGGGCGCGGTACCCGTGGTCTCGATGGCCGCGGGCGCGGTCGCGGGCTTTCCCGCCGGGCGCTTGGTGGCCGCCCACTTCTCGGTGATGACCCGGCACACGGCCCAGATCATGATCGGTGGCCCTGCCCTGGTGGAACGGGCTCTCGGCGTCCGGCTGACCAAGGACGAACTGGGCGGCTCGGCCATCCACGCCAAGACCGGCATCGTGGACAACATCGCCGAGGACGAATACGACATGTTCGACCAGGTCCGCCGGTTCCTGAGCTACCTGCCGAGCAGCGTGCATCAGCGCACGCCCCGGATCCGTTCTGAAGACGACCCGGAGCGCATGGAGGAGGAACTGCTCAACGCCGTGCCGCGGGACTCGAATGCACCCTTCGACATGCGAGAGATCCTGACCATGGTCATGGACCAGGGGTCGTTCTTCGAGATCGGCCGCGACTACGGGCCCAGCCAGATCGCGGGACTCGCGCGTCTGGACGGACAGCCAGTCGGGGTGCTGGCCAACGACAATCGCGTCTACGCCGGCGCGATGACCGCCGAGGCCGGGCAGAAGTACCGCCGCTTCGTGGAGATGTGCGACACGTTCCACTTGCCCGTCGTCAATTTCATCGATCAACCGGGGTTCATGATCGGGCCGGAAGCGGAGCGCAGCGCGACGATTCGCTACGGCATGGCGGCCGTCTGCGCGGCCGCCCAAGCCAGCGTGCCGTGGGCGGCGATCCAGGTGCACAAGGGCTTCGGCGTGGCGACGGCCGCGCACTATGCGCCGAACAACTACGTGCTGGCGTGGCCGTCGGTCGAAAGCGGCGCGCTGCCCTTGGAAGGCGGCGTCGCCGTCGCCTTCCACCGCGAGATTGCGGCGGCCGACGATCCGGACGCGAAGCGCGCAGAGCTCGAAGAGCGTCTGCGCAGCGCGCGTTCGCCGTATCCGCGCGCTGAGTCCTTCGCGGTCCATGAACTGATCGACCCGCGCGAGACGCGACCGATGCTGTGCCGTTGGGTCGACTGGATCCAGCCGCAGCTCGATGACCTGACCGGCCCCACCTCCTTTCCGATGCGGCCGTGATCCCGCCGCGCGACGGCGCCCTACGGAGAACCGGTCAGCGGTCCAACCTCGGGGGACCGAGGAAGTCGACGAGGCGGTGCATCAGGTCGCCCTGACCGATCTCGCATTCCCAAGCCACGAACACCCGCCAGCCAGCCTCGGCCAGGCGCTCGGCGTTGCGCTGATCGCGCTCGACGTTTGCGGCGAACTTGGCAGCCCAATAGTCGGTTCGCGTCTTCGGCATCGACGTCTTGGCGCAACCGTGCCGGTGCCAGAAACAGCCGTGGACGAAAACGGCCGTGCGCCGCTTCGAGAACACCAGGTCAGGCCGCCCCGGCAGGCGACTGCCATGGGTGCGGTAGCGATAGCCCATCGCGTGCAAGGCGCGGCGTACGGCCAGCTCAGGCTTCGTGTCCTTCCCGCGGATGCGCGACATCAAGGCACTGCGCTCGGCCGACGTGAGCGTGTCCATCGGCGCCAGCATAGCAAGCTCGTACACAGACAGCCGATTGTGATTACCATGGCTGTACGAACTTACGGGGTGGAGGCACGACGTGTCCGACACCGTCGGCTAGCTAGGGATCCGTTGGGCGGTCGTCTGCGCTGCCGTGGGTGGCACCGTGGCCAGCGTGGCAGAGGACACTTGGCGCGGTCTCGTGGTCGCTCCGGAGAACCGGTGTAGCGTGTACGACAGCAACGACTACCGCTACGCGCAATCACTCGAAGCGCGGATCGTTTCGCGCTTGGGCGACATCTTCTCCCCGTATACGGGGCGCTGTTTCGACGATCCCCGGGAAACCGACATCGAACACATCGTCGCGCGGTCGGAGGCGCACGACAGCGGCCTGTGCGCCGCCGATGTCCCGACGCGTCGGCGGTTCGCGGCGGACCTGGCCAACCTGACCTTGGCCAGCCCCGAGGTGAATCGGCACCAGAAGGGCGCCAAGGATGCGTCCGCCTGGTTGCCCGCCCGAAACCGTTGCTGGTTCGCCAACCGGATCGTCGACGTCCGCCGAAAGTACGGCCTGACAATCGACGAGCGCGAGGTCGACGCGTTGGAGCCACTGCTGGCGACCTGCCAGTCCGCCGAGTTGATGGCGCCCGACTGCAGGCTCGCCGTAGGCACGAGTCGGTTCTTCCGTGGGTGGCGGTTGCAGCTCGCCGACCGAGACGACGCGAAGGCTTCCGAGTAAGTAGGCGGTGTCTTGACCGCCCCAATATTAGCTACAATCAAGTTCCTCCGAATCGCTTGAGAGTGGCTCATGCATGGCGTGGAATTGCGGCACTTGCGCACGTTGGCGGCGTTGCGCGATACGGGCAGCTTGGTGGAAGCGGCGGAGCGTGTGGCGTTGACGCAGTCCGCGCTGTCGCACCAGATGAAGGATCTGGAGGACCGGGTCGGTTGCCCGCTCTTCATCCGCAAGACGAAACCCGTGCGGTTCACCTCGGCCGGTCGACTGCTCGTCGAACTGGCGGACGAAGTTCTGCCCCGGCTGCGCGCGGCGTCGGCGGCGCTGGTGCGGTTGGCTGGAGGCGACCGGGGACGACTGTCCATGGCCATCGAGTGCCACAGTTGCTTCGAGTGGCTGCTGCCCGCGATCGATGCGTATCGGGAGGACTGGCCGGACGTCGAGCTCGACATCGCGAGCGGATTCAGCTTCGAGGCCTTGCCAGCGCTGATTCGCGGCGACCTTGACCTCGTCGTCACGGCAGATCCGATGGCGGGAACGGAGTTGGCGTACCTGCCCCTGTTCAGCTACGAGGCCCGGCTCGCGCTTGCGAAAACGCACCCGCTCGCCTCCCGCGACTGGATCGCGCCGGCGGACCTCGAATCGGAGACGCTCATCACCTATCCGGTCTCCCGGTCCCGCCTCGACGTGTTCACGCGCTTCCTTGATCCCCACGGGATCGAGCCGGAACGCACCCGTACCGCGGAACTGACACCCGTAATGGTGCAACTCGTGGCCAGCGGCCGTGGCGTCTGCTGCCTACCGAACTGGGCGCTCTACGAGTACACGACTCGGGGCGCGGTGGCCTCGTGCTCGCTCGGCGAGGAAGGCATTTGGCCGAACCTCTACGCTGCGGTGCGCACCGAGCAGCGGGACACGCCGTACATTGCCGCCTTCGTCACGCTTGCCAAGCAGATGTGCTTCAAAACCCTCGTCGGCATCGTACCGGCCGACGAGGATGTCGCCGCGGCGACCTAGCGCTGGCGGTCGGCGCTTTCGCGGAGGATCTTCAGCGTATCTTCGGCACCACCGAACTCGGCCCATCCGGCCGGCGTCCCGCCGTGCGCGCCGTCCACGATGTCGGGATCGGCGCCCCGGTCTAGCAACAACCGTACGCAACCGACGCAGTTGTGCTGCGCGGCCAGGTGCATGGCGACCGCAGCGACGCCGTGGCCCTCGCCGCCCCAGTCGTGGCGCAGGTCGGGGTCCGCGCCGTGGTCGAGCAGCCACCGGGCAGCGTCCACCTTGTCGGCGTAGCAGGCCCAAAGCAGGGCCGTGCCGCGAAACGCGTTCGCGTTCACGTCTGCGCCGAGGTCTACGAGGCTGGCCATGGTGCTGCATTGGTCGTTGCGCGACGCCCAACTGAGCGCCTCGTCGAGGACTTCCTGCCGACTGCGGGTGCGTTGCCAGTCGGGGAAGAACACCGGTGCATAGAAACCGAGACCGGTGTACGCGGCGTCGGTCAGGTCATCGCCGACGACGAAGCGCCCGAGGTCGCGGCCGAGTGCCGCAGCGGCACGGAGGTTGTCCGGGTAGACGGGCTCGAGCGCCTCGCCCATGTACGCCTTGGCGTAGAACAATGCGTACGACAGCGGCGAGCCGCCTTCCTTGTCGTACGCATCGGCGCGGACCGACCCCCCAGCGTCGACCAGGCGCCGCGCCAGGTCGACGTGACCGGCCATGCCGGCCGTGTGCAGGGGCGTCCAACCATCCTCGTCGGCCGCCGATGGGTCGGCTCCGGCGGCCAGCACCATGTCGACCGCGGCGTGCTGCTCCGCCGTCCCCGACACGAGCGGAATGGCGATGCCACCGGTCGCGGCGCGACAGGCCAAGTCGAGCAGGGTTCGCCCGCTTTCGTCGCGGGCGGTCAGCACCGCGGGTGAGGCGGCCAGGATCTCGCGCAGTCGTTCGAGGTTGCCGTCATGGGCGGCCGTCGCGGCCTGCAGCAAAGTGTCTTCGGCCATGTGGCGTCTCCTGCTTGCGGTAGGTCTAGAGGTCACGGAACCAGGATTTGCTCGCGCCAGCCGTCGCCTCGAAGCGTATACCGTCGGCGGTCGTGCACGCCGTTGTCCTGTCCAAGGTCCAGCCGTTCAACGGCCACCGGCGCCAGGAAGTAGCCGATTGCGGACGCCGGCGCGCGGTCGGGTGTTGCTGTGGGCAGCTCCTCGATCAGCCGCTGCCTGCTGGCGATTGCGCTGCTCTGCGGGTGCCGTTCGTAGAGCCAGTCCATCTTCTTGGGCACGTCCGGGCGGTACTGCCAGTTCGCGTGCACGATGTCTGCGGGTATGGCTGTCAGCCGCGTGCGCAGCCGGTACTGCAGCGACAGGCTCGGCAAGTACACCACGACGGCCACCAAGTCGGACTGGCTGACCTCGCGAGCCTTGGGGCTCAGGCCGTTGAAGAACAGGCCGAGGCGGTCGTCGACGTCGCGTAGTACGAGAGTCCGTACCTCCGGTGAATCGGCGCCAACCGTCGCTAGAACGCACAGGTTGGCCATCGGATCTTCGTTGGCTCGCGCGCGGATCCGATCCGCCTTCAGGAGCGCAACGGGGTCGACCGCGCTCAATCCGGCCTGCGCCGCTGCCCGGCGAACCCTTTAGTCATCGTCGTCCTTCGATCCGTCGTCGTCGGCCTGGTCGTCTTCGACCGCGCGGTCGTCCGCGAGCCGGCGGCGCATCTCCGCGACGTCCTGTTGGATTTCGCTCAGCCGGTAGACGACGTCCGGAAGCTGATCGACGATGCGCCATGCAAAGTAGGCGATGACAACCACCGCCACGAGGATCAAGAAGGTCATTGCCGCTCCCGGCTCAACGAGTCTGGCTGCCAAGTTAAGCGCGATTCGCAGCGCCGCACAACGCCGCCCTGATCGAGCGGGTTTCCGGTAGTGTGGCGCCGATGGACCTGCCAACCGCATTCGTCGCCCGTTTGACATCGGAGTACGGGGACGACGGTGCGCGGGCAGTTCTTGCCACCATGCAAGCCGACAAACGGACGAGCTTCTGGGTCAATCCCCTGCGCGAAGGCGAGGTTCCCGCCATCGGCGACCAAGTGCCCGGTCTTGACGACGTGTACTCGGTCGCCGATGCCCGGGAGGCCGTAGTGCGCCACCCCGCGGCCACCACGGGACGCATCTACGTCGTCAATCCGTCCAGCGTGCTCGCCGTGGTGGCACTCGATCCGCAGCCGGGCGAGGCCGTACTCGATCTGGCCGCTGCGCCGGGCGGCAAGACGTTGATCACGGCGGCGAGAATGCGAAACACGGGCACCATCACCGCGGTCGACCCCATCAAGAGCCGCTACCACCGGATGCGCGCCAACCTCGAGCGGTGCGGCGCCACCAACGTCCATTGCCGGCTGGACGACGGGCGCAACTTGGGAAGGCGCATGCCCGCGATGTTCGATCGCGTTCTGCTCGATGCGCCGTGTTCGTCGGAAGCCCGTTTCCGGGCTGACACACCGGGTACGTTCTCCCATTGGTCGCCGCGCAAGGTCCGCGAGACGACGCGCAAGCAGCGCGGACTCATCCGAGCCGCCTTCGCCTGCCTGAAGCCAGGCGGCACGCTCGTCTACTGCACCTGCTCGTTCGGACGCAAGGAGAACGAGGGGATCGTGGAGTACCTGATCAAGCGGGAGCCGGCGGCGCAGGTTGTTTCGCTGGCGTGGCCGGAGCTCACCGTTGCGCGCGTCTGCCACATTGACGGTACGGTGCGCATCCATCCGGACGCGACGTTCGACGGCTTCTACGTGGCGCGGCTAACGAAGCTCCTTGGGCGTGACGTAGTTCAATAGCCGCCAGCGCGACTTCCTGCGCTCGAAGCAGGCCACTCCCAGGGTCGGAACGTTGTCCGTGAGGTCGTGTCCGGCAAGGTGGTTGACCAGGGCCGTGACAGCCGGATTGTGGGCGACGAACGCGACGTGGTTCGATGTGGACAGGAACTCTTCAACGACGGCCAGGAACTCGTCCGTGGTGGCCTCGTAGAGTTGCTCGCTCGGCTGGATCTCGCGTTTGCCGGCCAGCATGCGGGCCGTCTCCATCGCACGCAAGGCGGTGCTCGAGACGTACAGGGCCGGTTCGTCGCCGAGATGCCCGCGAATCCCTACCGCATCGCTGTTAGCGCGCTTGGCCAACGGGCGCTTGTGGTCGATGACGCCGAATGGGCGTGAGGACTTGCCGTGGCGGATGATCCAGATGCGTTTTGCCATGACCGGTCAGTCCCAGATCGCGAAGAACTCGGCAAAGGCGTCGAACTGTCCGCCGCTGGCAGATGACGGCACGATGATGGGGGTCTTGATGCCGGCGTCGTACCAGGCCTCGATGCCTTCGCGCACGGCGGACGGCGGGCCGAACAAGGTCGTGTCGGCGAGCCAACGGTCGGAGAGGCAAGCCGGGATCCGGTCGAACGCCTTGGCATCCATCGCTGCCTCCACGGCCGCCATCTCCTCCTCGTAGCCGGCTTCCTTCCAGTACGCCCGGTAGTTGGGCAGCATCGCGTAGCTGGTCAAAGTGCGCCGATTGCGCGCCTTGGCCGCTTCGACGTCATCGCAGACGACCGTCGGGATCATGTTGCCGATGAAGAAACCGTCGTCCGAAAGGCTTGCCGGGTCGAGGACGCGGAGCGAGGCTCCCATGTGCGAGCGCGCACCATTGGCGAAGACCATCCCGCCGGCGATCTCAGCCGCCAGGCGGATCATCCTCGTGCGCAGGGTCGCCAGCACCAGCCGGGGCAGTTCGCCGGCGCGTGGCACGGCCTGGAGATCGGCGACGAAGCGGCGGATGTCGCTAAGCGGCTTGCCGGTCGCGACCCCTAGGCGGTCCATCGCCGGGCCGTGACTGACGCCGATGCCGAAGTCGAAACGCCCGTCCGAGGCCTCGTGGATGAAGCTCGCCGCCTGTGCGAAGTCCTGCACGTGACGCGTGTAGATGGGTTGGATGCTGGTGCCGAAGCGGACGCGTTCGGTGACCATGGCGAGTGCCGCACAGAGCGACAGCCCGTCGCCCAGGCTCGGGCAATAGATACCCGGAAAGCCGCGCGTCTCGATCTCGCGGGCGAGGTCGAGCGTTGCGCGGCGGCGGCCGGGGACGGCCGCTAGGCTGAGTGCGGGAAGTTGCCGGGTCATGCGTTTTCCTTGGTTGTTCGAATCAGCCCTGCGCGGCGGAGAGCCCCCGGCCGGGAGCGCGAGGGGCTATGGGGCGCTCGCGAGGGAAAGTTCGCCAACCGGCTCGTGGTTGTTGACGGTAATGCCCATCATCTGCTTGAGGCGCGGGGACAGCAGTTCGTAGACGTCGTCGGGAACGTGCAGATTGGCGGTCGACTGCTCGTGCAAGGCGCGGATGTAGTGACGGTTGTAGTGGCAGCGCATGGCGTAGCGGGTGCCGGGCGCGGTGCGTCGGCCGCCGCCGTGCAGTACTCGGGTGTCGGTGAGGATGCAAGTCCCGGGCGGTGCGCAGATGGCCACCAAACCCGGCTCGCCGTCGACCAACGCGAGAAGGTCGGCGCCGTCGTGGAAACTCGTGCGGCCTTCGGCAGTGCGGTGCGAGCCCGGCACGACGTAGGTGCCACCGTTGGCTAGGTTGAACTCGGTATAGCACCAGATGATGAGCGAACCGAAAGGGAACGGCGGATACGGCAGCGGCATGCCGCCTTGGTCGACGTGCAGATCCTGCAGGCCACCGCCTGTGTGCACGATGGACCCGTGTGCACATCCGAGTCCGAAACCCTCACCCATGATCTTGGTCAGCAGGCGATCCACCAGCGGGCCCCGCTGGGCGGCCGAAGCCTTGAACTCCACCGCATCGCGGAACACGGCGCCTTTGAGGACGAGGTTGTTGACGAGCTGCGCGGCGTCGCTGCGGCTGGTCATGATGGCCACACCGAGGTCCCGCTCCGCGGCAGCCTGCTCGGTCATCCGATCCACCTGGTCGCGGATCTGGCTCGGCGACATGGCGTCCTCGACGAGGCAGTAGCCCCAGCGCACGAAGTCGGCCTCGAGCTTCGCCTCGTCAGCGCTGGGCCTCGGCAGGTACTCGAAGTCGCTGCTGTCGCGGATCGCTCCCGCCTTCAGGCGCTCCTTCGTCAACCCGGTCAGTTGCCGTAGCAGCCGGCCCGCGGACAGCGCGCTGGTGGGCGAGTGTCCGTCGGCGTAGCCGATGCCGTGGTCCATTGCCGTCTCCCATCCACTGTCGCGGGACGGTGCGCCCTGGAACGCCCGCAATTGCGCCAACTCGGCGCGCAATCGAGCATTTTCGTCGCGAAGTCGGGCGAGTGCCTCGCCGTGATCAGGCGGGACCGGGAGCTTCCCCGATGTCGAGGAGCTCTTGTCCTGGGGCATGTCCATGGGTGTATCGGTCATCGGCGGCCCGCCAATCTAAGCGGCTCGCGGCGCGGTCCGCTGGCCTTGGGCGAAGCCCTGATCGTACAACGTACGGCAACGGCTTGGGTACGGGCCGTACTGTCCAACGCGAGGTGAGGGTGAAGCACAGAGCCGATTCCAACGCGAAGTGAGGGTGAAGCGGATGTCCGGCGCACCATTCGGTGATGATCG
>JAPOYV010000005.1 GCA_026706385.1 Gammaproteobacteria bacterium | reverse complement strand
GACTTCCTCAAGGAACTGAGGAAGGAGGAACTCCGGAAAGCCGCATGATCAACCGTACGCCAGCGCCGCCGAATTTGCACAACTTGACGCACACAACCAAGCGCAGAGACTGCCCATTGACAGAACGAGCGCCCCATGGCCGCCAAGCGGCGCACCTCGAAGGGGCGGCGTCCGGTGAGGCTGAAGACGCGTTAGCGCGTTAGCGAAACAGAGGAATGCCGCGCCGTCCTCGATTCGTTCCGCGATCCCCGCCCGTGCCGCGCTTGGGCGTGTATGTGTACGTAAGGCGATGCGAATCGCGCCCGGGGTCGTCGAGGTGGACGGTGATCTTGTCGGGCGAGAAATCGGTCACGTAGAAGTCCGCGCACCGGGGCCATTGCTCGCGCTCTTCATCGCAATGCAACCAGCGCAGGAAGTCGTCCTGGCTGATGCGCGAAGGTTCGGGGTAGCCCGACTCGTCGCTCGCGTGTTCGATCTCGTCGGACAGCCCGCAGGTCACTTCGCCGGTGTCGTCGTCAACTCTGATGTCGCGGATGAACCTGCCGCGGTAGCTGACGTGGTAGATCTCGTCGGCATAGTCGATGGAGACGTCGGTTTCGCCGGCGGTGGCGCAACCGGTGTAGGTATTCGCCAAGTCCCACTCGCCTGTGATCCAGCCATCCGTCCGGGGCGGGTCCTCGTCCGGCTCGACCGTGATTGCGAACTCCCTGTAGTGACTGTCCCCGTCCCGGTCCTCGACCTCGTAGCGCACTGATCGCCACGTCCGCGCTTCGCTCGGTGTGCCGAACAGCTCGCGCGTAGCGCCATTGAAGGACAAGCCCGTGGGCCGTGGACTCAAGGTGTACTTCTTCGGGTCGTCGCCTCCGCTGGCTTCCGGAAGCGTCACGCTGACGCGTTCGGCCAGCGTGAAGGTCATGTCGTCGATTGCGGGGAGTAGCGGTCGGCTGTCGGGTGGCGGCTGCCGTCTCACCGTGATGGTGAAGCGTCGCTCGTCGGCCTCGCCATCCTCGTCCGTGACCCGGTAGGTCATCGCGTACGTGCCAACCGTGGTCGGCCTGCCGCTCAGCCGCCGGTTGGCATCGTCGAAATCCAGCCCGGGCACTTTCGGCTCGAGCGTGTACGCGAGCTTGCCGCGGCCCCCGGTCGCGGCCGGAAGGTTGAGCGGTGTGATTGTCTCGTTGACTTCGTAGGTCTGGTTGGAGACGGATCCGGTGAAGCTCAGGTCCTCGGCGGCTTCGACGACGCGGATACTCAGCCTCATCGACGCGGTGTCGCCGTCCCGGTCCTCCGCAGTATATGCGGGCACATACGTAACTCTACTCCCTGGGCAGCACCAGGGGAGCGATCCGTACAGTCTGCGGGTTCTCGAATCGAATTCCACGTCATCATCGAACGTGTCGTAGGGGTCTCTCTGGAGCTTGTACGCGAGGTCGCCGTCGCCGCCGTACGCCCGCGGCAGGACGAAGCTGAACTCCTTGTCGAACTCGACCGTCGCCGCGAACGTTGCGCCGCGGAAAGTCGGCACCTGGTTCCAGTCGACGGTCAGCGTCTCGTAGCCGATCGACGGCGCCACCGAATGCCCGTCCACCGCGGCCACACGCAGGTGGTAGGTCTCTCCCTTCTGCCACCGGACCCCGCCGCATGCGCCGCCGACCCGGTACGACTCGCAAACCGGGAACACGGCCTCGCAAGCGGAGGCCGCGGGAACGTAGCCGATGTCGACCCATGCGGCCGGGTCGTCCAGGTCCCTGTCGCGTGCGCTGCGGAGCACGCGGAACCCCTCGACGTACGTGTCGGTTCCGGGAACTAGCTGGTGCACCAGGCACGCACCGTGGTTCCACTCCAACCGGACTTCCGTGCCGTCCGCCGCCAGCCGGGCCGCCAGGTTCGTGGGCGCCTCGAGATGCGGTGGAAGCACCTGCACGGAGATGCTCCTCGCTGCGGCGCCGGTTTCCACGTCCGGCGCATCCCGCCGCTGCGCGTCGACGACTCTGAAGGTCGCGATGCGCTTCGAGCCCGTCGGGACGCTCCGCGCGTCGACGTGGACGGCGAGGTCGTGCGATTCCTCCGGTGCCAGCAGGCGACCCGACCAACCGGGCTTGCGCACGTCCAGGAGGCCGTGTTCGTCTTCTTCGACGACGTCCCAGCGCAGATCGCCCTGCCCCTTGTTCCGGATGCGGTAGACGACTCCCCATTTCGAGTCGTCCTCCGATGCCCGCCGCACGGTCTCGGCGACGTCGGTGCCTTCCAGGACGATGCGCGGCCTGCCGGCGCACGTCGTCTTCTCCCAGTCCCACAGCGGCCATTCCCTCTTGTAGAGCGACAGCCGAACGTTGTCCAAGGCGACGTTCTCCTTCACGAGCCTGCCGAGCAGCTTGTCCACGTTGGGCTCCGTCTCCAGGGCCAGGTACGCCTCCAATGCGAGCCGCGCACCGGCGTCCTTCTCGAGGCAGCTCGAGCCCACGGCGGTGGACACGCCTCCGGAGACCACGATCGAGGGCTTGACGGTCACGCCGGGTCCGACAACGCCGTAGAGGAAGACGGACCCGGTGAACTCGAGGAACGGCCTGATGGAGCCGCCGAGGCCGACCTCGGGGTCGCGGATTTCCGGCGCCTCGAACTTCCAGGCGGGGTTGAAGTGCCTGCTGAAGGAGACGTCCTGGCCCCTCTGGTACACGAAGCCCGCGCGCAGGGTCTGCGTCGCCTCGATGCCGGTCCTGACCGTGACGCCCACCTTGGCGTCGACGCCCGCCGTGATCTCGATGACAGGCGCCAGGTAGACCGGCACGACGCCGACCACGAAGGTGATGTGCGCCGGACGGACGATGGCCAGGTGGAACTCCCTGGTGGCCTGCACGCCGGCAACGAGCATTTCGACGTCGAGGTCCTGGGTGGCCCGGATCTCCGGCACCACCTTGACGGACTCGAGGCCCTTCGGGGGCAGGCCCCACGACGCCCCGAACTCGATGCTGATCTCCAGCTCGATCCGGCCGCGGACCCTGGCGATCGGGTTCCCGGCCCCGTCTCTCACCGTCACGGCGCACGACCCCGCGAGCTGTCCGATGGGTTCGATCTCGCAGTCCGGGACGCCGCCGGTGACGGCGCCCGATCCCAGTTCGATGACCAGGCGCGTGTTCGTCGGGTCGCCCGACGGGATCAGCGAGACGCCGGGATGCGAACTCGAGAAGGGCTGCGCCGTCGTGCCGGCGGGGGGCGGGTCGGCGGGCAACGGACGCGGCAGCGACGCCGGTCCGAGGCTGGTCGCGGCAGGGTTCGTGAGGTCGCCCTCCGTCACCGTGCGGTTGAAGTAGACGGTGCCTTCCTCGATGATGTCCTCGAGGGTCGCCGCGGACGTGGCGATCTCGTACTGGCGGTAGCCGGTCTTGCGCGCCGCAACAAACCCCGAGCCCGCACGTTGCGATTCGACCATCCTGGGGCCTATTCCGTCGCCGACGATGTAGTCGCCATCCTTGAGGTTCTGCACCGTGGCGAGCAGTTCGTCGTCGCGGTCGGCGATCACGAGGGTAAGCCGGCCGTCGCCCTCGTCGCGCGTCTCCGCCGCACCGGTGAGATCCGCGAAACTGTCGACGATGCTCGCTTGCTCGTGGCCGAAGGAGACCTCCACGACGCGGTCGCGGTCGAGCGAGACGGTGCACGACGTCAGGTCGGGCGACGTTTCGTCGCAGCCCACCCACGACAGCACGCGGGAGCCCTGGCCCGGCGTCGCCTGGAAGACCAGATCGCCGCCGTCCTTGGGGTAGACGCGTTCGAGCCGGTTGGGCGGGAACGGATCGGCGACAATGCGCCCGTCCGCCGACCGGACCGAGCCGTCGCCGAACGGAACGAGCGTGACGGTCACGGAACGCCCGCGCGAGTCCTCGGCGTAGTGGCGGTTGAGGCGGGTGCCGAGCACCGCGTCGAGCTTCGCGTCGACGGGGTCCTCGGCCTCGGGATCCGCGGCGCGGTAGGTGTCCAGCACCGAAAGGCCGTCCTCGAAACGACCGCGGTCGGCGAGGTGCCCGTAGTCGAAAGCCAGGGCACCGGCGTCGGTCGCCGGATCGAACGCGGCGAGATCCGCGTGGTCGATCACGCGGTCCCCGCTCACGTCGCGTTCCAACAGGGCGCGTGCGACGTCCGAGAGCCGCGTCAAGTCGTCCGCCGCGCCGAACCGCCCGCGCTTGAGCCGGGTGTACCGCCACCCGATGTCCGACAGCACGCCGACGTTCAGTCCTCGCACCAACTGGTCGCGGGTGGCGAGCGCGCGAAGCGTGCCGCCCGTCGCGCCGCCCTCGTCGTAGCCGCCGGAGACGACGACGCCGTAGAGCAGATCCGGGTCGCGCAGCGCGGTCGCGGGCACCCCGAAGCGTCCGCGTCCGTCGGTTCGGGTGCGGTGGACGACGACCGGGGTCTCCGACAATGCGCTGACGGTGACGTCGGCTCCCGTAAGCGTGCCGGCGAGCGTGGCGCGGTGCGGGTAGCGCGCGGTGCGGCCGGGCAACGACCAGGCGACGTCGGCCGGCAGGTTCGCGACGCCGCGCCTGACGGGAACCGCCCGCCCGCTCCGCATCGCCCTGACGCGCCAACGACCGTCTTCGTCCCGCAGCAGCACGTCGTCCGTGCCGTCCCCGTCGAGGTCGCCGATGCCCGCCGCCCGCCACGCCTGGTCCCCTTCCAGCCCGGTCGGCGCCGCGCGGCGGGGCTCCCGGCCATCCATGGCGTAGAGGCGCCAGGCGCCGTCGACATGACGGAGCAGAACGTCGTCCCTGCCGTCGCCGTCGAAGTCGCCGATGCCGGCAAGCCGCCAGGCAAGATCGGAGGTCAATGCCACGGGACCGCTTTGGCGGGTCACGACCCGCCGGCCCTGCATCGCGTAGTAGTGCCACAGGCCGTTGGTGTGCCGCATCAACACGGCGTCGCGGCCATCGCCGTTGAAATCGCCCATGCCCGCAAGCTGCCACCCGAGGCTCCGGTTCAACCCCGCCCAGCCGCGACCGGACTCCATCGGGTTGCGGCCGTTCATCGGTTCGTACCGCCACTGGCCGTCGACGTGCCGCAGCAGCACGTCGTCCCTGCCGTCGCCGTTCAGGTCGCCCATTCCCGCGAAGGTCCAGCGGGTGTCCCCCGTCAGTCGCGCCCAGCCGCGTCCGGCGTCGATGACGCGGTCGCCGTCCATCGGGTAGTACGACCAGTGCCCCTGCGTGTGGCGAAGCAGGAGGTCGTCCTTGCCGTCGCCGTTCAAGTCGCCAATCGCCACAAGCCGCCAGTCGGGGTTCCTCGTCACGGCGATGGAACCGTCGAGGGAGCCGTCGAGCGACTGGATGGCCCACCGTCCATCGTCGTGGCGGATCACCACGTCGTCGCGTCCATCGCCGTTGAAGTCGCCGAGGCGCCATGGCGTGTCGCCCGTCACGGCATCAAGCGTCTTGGCGGCCGGTACTACGACTGGTCGGGACGCGGGTCCCGTGCCGATTGCGTTTTCTGCCCGAACGGTGACCGAATAAGCTGCGTCCGTCACGGCAGGGACGACGCAGTGGCTCCCGTTCCCGTCTGTTTCGCATTCGGCCGCCTCGCCGCTTCCGGAGCGTGGCTTGGCCGTGGCCACGTAACGCGTGACTGCTGCGCCACCCGCCGCAACCGTCGACAAGGGAGTCCACTGGACGCCGATGCCGTCCTCAAGGCGCACCGCCTCGACACCTAGTGGGGCTCGGATCGGGGAAGTCG
This sequence comes from Gammaproteobacteria bacterium, assembly GCA_026706385.1. Classification (GTDB taxonomy): domain Bacteria; phylum Pseudomonadota; class Gammaproteobacteria; order Pseudomonadales; family Azotimanducaceae; genus VXYL01. Next base: position 1,387 of record JAPOYV010000005.1, on the reverse strand, counting down.
CGCTCTTGAACCAGGAAGCCTTTGAGTTTCCATACTTGTCCAGCGAATGGACGGCAAGCAGGTCCAACATGCCGTCCTCGTCAAGATCGGCCGCGCGCAGTTGAGGTATCGAGCCGATCGACTCGGCGATCGTCATCCGCGTGGAAAAGGCGCCGCTTCCGTCGTTCGAGTGCCAGTTGATTCGATCGGCATCCGCCCAGACCGGATCCGCGTCGCCATCGCCATCGAGGTCGAATGCATACGCGGTTGTCGGTGGCTCATCTACGGACAGGGCAATGACGCGACGCTGAGTGAACGAACCCGTACCATCGTTCCGGTACCAGCCGAATGTCGTTCCCAGGGCGAAGACCAAATCCATGTGGCTGTCGCCGTCTAGATCGACCGGATAGGCCGACCTGGCCGTCTCGCCGGCTGCAAGCGAGTGCTCGGTGAACGAGCCAGTCCCGTCGTTCTCGTACCATGCCAATGTCTCGCCCGCGGCCACGACTACATCAATGTCGTCGTCGCCATCGAGGTCGGCGGTGTGCACGGATCGTATCGACCGCAAGTCGCTGATAGGCGTCGTGTTGCGTAGGCCCCAGGAGCCGTCACCGTGGTTGCGGGACCACCTCAAGGCCCTGCTGCCAACAGTGTCCCACAGTGACCAGAGCACATCGGTTTGCCCATCGCCGTCTACGTCGGCGGCAGCCGCCCAGCGGACTCCTCTCCCCGCAACGATCCGGTGGCGGCGAAACATGCCGAAGCCGTCGTTCTCGAACCAATGAAGATCAAGCCTTCCAGCTACGAGGAGGTCCGGATCGCCGTCGCTGTCAACGTCGGCCGCGCCGACGTAGTCGGGAAAGGTCTCCGGTTCAATCACGCGGCGCGTGAACACGCCGGAACCGTCATTGTCGTGCCACGCTACTTCCCGCGATCCGGTGACAACATCCACGTCACCATCCGCATCGACGTATGCCATGTCGAGTGTGACACCGTATCCGTATTGGATGATCGGGTGTTGGACGAAGCCGCGACGCAGTCGGATTTCAGCCGATGCCTGCGGACCGGGGTCGCCTGACCATTGAAGGCGAGCATCTCCGGAACCCCCAACGGACCCGAACCGGGGGGCCTCGGAGTCTTCGCCGGGCGAAGTCGTTGCCGAACTGCCACCGTCGTCAGCCAGCGTCGCGCAAGTGCCGACGACAGCCATGGACATGAGCCAACGCACAATTCGTCTCACGCCCGCCTCATGTTCCCGCTCCCCTGTTCCTGCTGCCTGCTGCCGTGCAGGTCAAAAACAGCGATGCACGCGAGCCCGGGGCCGTCCGGGAATGGTCCCATGGGCTGCCGCACTCCGTGCAGTTGGCCCTGTTGACGCCGATCTCGTTGCCCCAGTCGTACTGCGTCT